>JAIXWI010000035.1 GCA_027491355.1 Bacteroidota bacterium | reverse complement strand
TGCTGCGTCAGACGCGCGAAGAACAAGGACGCAGATAGATTTTAAGCCGATTGGCGGAGGTCTTGATTTTTGGGGTACCTTTTTTATCAAGAAAAAAGGTACGAAAACATGACTTTTAACTGATTATCGTTCAATAGGTGCAAACCAAATATTTGAACCTTTTTATTTTGAAAAGGGAGAACAAACAAATAATTATCGGGTGACAATTCATGAGCGATAGCTATCAAACCAATAACTCACATATGACCATTCACACAAGCAGCTAAAAATCTCATCCCCACTCTCATTTGAAAGTACCATATATACTAAACTCAATGCGTAACAGCATTCAATTCAAACATTCCTTCATTTTCTGTTAAAAAATGATAAGGCTCATCGGCAACAATCAAACAACCATCCAAATCGGCGTAATCAGTCATTGCAGCCAGATAGAATGCACCCTGAATACCCAATGTAGTTTCAACCATGCAACCCACCATGGTTTGTAAATTACGTTTTTTGGCTTCTTTGATGATACGTATGCCATTCACAAATGAACCAGCTTTCATGAGCTTCATGTTCACCCCATGAAATTGTGTTTCCAATGCATCAAAATTGGGTTTGTTCAATACGCTTTCGTCAGCAAAAACAGGGAAAATGGCCCCTTGTTTCAATACCTTATACTCTTCATCCAAATGGGCGGGGAGAGGCTGTTCTATGAACTGAATGGGTAAGTTTTTTACAGTGTCTAAAAACGCAATCACATCAGCAGCTTTTTGCCAAGCTTCATTGCCATCAATCATGATGGGTTGTTTGCAAAAGCTGGCAACAGCAGTTACAATTTCTGTTGCTTTTTCGGCGTTTACTTTTACTTTGATATAAGGAAATCGATGCAAATGATAGGTGTTGTAAAATACTTCCAATTCACTCGTCTCCATAATGGGAAGGGTATAGCAAGAGCCAATTTGTTTTTTGTTTTCTATACCAAGTATTGCAGGTAAACTTAGTTTTTTAGATTGTGCCAATAAATGAACAAAAGCCGCTTCCAATCCAAATTTGAGGGCATTGGGTAAACTAGATTCAAATAAATAAGTTTCAAATGCATCCCAATTGTCCAATTCAAATTTTGGTGCATTCAATACAAAATCATTAAAAGCTGCAAGTATCTTATCTGAAGTTTCATTGTAACGAATATTGGGTGCAATTTCCCCCTTACCAATCAAACCATCTTGACTGCAATGAATGATAAAATTCTGTTTGTATACACTTGAGTTTCTTGAGATTTTCCAGGTGTATTTGAGTTCCAATTTGAGCGGTAAAATCTGCCATTCCATCATGCTAAGATACATATTTGCAACTGTTCATAGGCGAGAAGAAATCCCCAGTTATTGCAAAACGTATTTAAAATTGGAATGCTGAATGAAAACGTTCCAGGGCAATTTCTTTTTCAATTGAAGTATTTGTATACATTTTACCAATCAACTGTTTTGAAACATAAGGGGCCCACATAATTCCTTTAGTTCCTAATCCATTTAAAAGATACATGTTATGTAATTGAGGATGTTCACCAACAATTGGCATGCGGTCTTTACTGGCGGGTCTGATGCCCGATAAATGTTTAATTATTTCAAAAGGTACATCAAGCAGTAAATGTAATTTTTCTAACAATTCTTTTCTGCCTGCTTCATCAGGTGCTGGGCTTAAATTTCCCCATCTGTAAGTTGAGCCTGCTTTGAATTGCCCGTTACCAATAGGCACTAAGTAAATACCTTTCTTCCAAATTCGGGTTTGTGGAATGCCTTCGCATTTAATCACAAAGACATCGCCCTTAGCTGGAACCATTGGTACATAATTGAAATAGGGGTTTTCTGTGATACCCATACCTTCACAAAAAATTATTTTTGAAGCAGTATGATTTTTGTATTGAAAACCCTCGTCAAGCGTTTCTAGCATTTTGTACTCGAAAGCTTCTTCAAGGTATAATCCTTCAGCATGCCATTTATTTCGGAGTAGTTTGATTAATTTCTCTGATTGCAACCAGCCAGTTGTTAAAATTTCAAAGGCTCCTAACTCATCTTTAAAACCGAAGTGTTTTTTAGGGTCTGCATTCAAATGTCCCATGAATAAAGCATCTTCAGCTTTGATGCTGAAATCGTTTTGTTCTTTTACATTTCCAAAATACTGAATGGTGGGGCAGAAATTCAAGAAAGGTTCACCAAACATGCTTTCCAAAGATTGATAGGTATCAGTTAACTCTTTTAAAAACTTTTCCCAGTTCCATGCCAATACCATTCTTTTACCTGATACAGGATTGAACATGCCGGCTGCAACCACACTCGAATGGTTTGTGATGGGATTGTTGATGACGAGTACTTTTTTTTGCAGACTCATCAATTGGTAGGCAAGTATTGAACCCGCAATGCCTTGGCCAACTACAATACAATCAAATTGTTTCATTTTGCAGGGGTTTCGTGGCTCTTAACATGTGTCTTTTCATGGGTGGTCCGGGTAATTTTTCTACGGTAAATCCAGCTTCCAACAAACCTCTTTTCACAGTTCCTTTGGAGGTATAGGTAACAACAATTGCTTCCGGTTTGCAAAGCAAATAAAAATCTTTGAATACTTTGTTTTGCCACATATCGGGTTGTTTATCCGGTGCAAAAGCATCCATTAAAATGAGGTCAAATGTTTGGATGTATTGGGTGTAATCAAATTGGTGTAGATCGGTATGAAATTTATTAATTTCAAAACAATCATTGATTTGTGTATGCTCATCCCATGCCGCCTCGTTCAATTGCTCAAAGTGTTTTTTTGAAATAGCCGGAAGCAATTGAACATAATTCAACTGTTCCATCAATGCTTTAGATAAAGGCAAGATGTCAATGCCAGTGTATTGAATTTGAACCTTGTTTTCAGTAGCAAAATTTGCAAACAATAAGGCGTTCAAACCTGTTCCATACCCAATTTCAAAAACTGTAATTGGTTCTTGTTGTGTGTTTACTTTTTTTGATATGAATGCCCGAAGACCTTGTTCTAAAAAAACATACTTGCTTTCCTCGATGGCCCCAAATTTAGAGTGGTAAGTCTCATTCAAAGTTGCATTGAAAAGGGTATGAGAACCATCCTTTGTAGCTTGAATCTGCATTTTATTCCAACAACAATTCAATACTTACTGGAAGGTGATCGCTGTAACCATTCAGGTATTTGCTGCCTGCAAATGTTCTCTTAGGATTGCCTTTGTATTTTTCTTCAGTTTCGAGCAAGAAATCATTTTTGATGATTTTGGCTGACTGCATTTTGTAAACAATCCCTTTTTTGTTTTTGAGGCCGTTGCTATTAACCAATATTTGGTCAAGTACACCCCATTCTCCTTTGTATTTATGTGTACCCAAACCATCTAGGTGCAGTTTCCAAAATGGATTGTAAAAATCAGTATTGCCAACTTCATCAAGGTTTAACTTGCCTGAAAGAATTTCTGCCATTGATTTGTCATTGGGGTGGTCATTGAAATCACCCATCACAATGATGGTTGCATTGGTAGTTGTTTTGCCGATGCTGTCACATAAATTTTTGAGTTTAGCGGCTACAGCAATTCTTTTGAATTCAGATTCCAATTGTCCTTCTCTTCTGCTCGGAAAATGATTTACCAATACGTTCATTTTGTCTCCTTTTTTTGTTTGCAATTGTGCTAATAAAACATTGCGGGTGTGGTCTCCTCCTATGCTTGAAGGGTCTATGCTATATGAATGTTTACCAATCAGTTTTAAAAACGAGGGTTTATAAATCAATGCTACATCAATGCCACGTTCATCTTGTCCCTCAAAAAAAACAGAATTGTATACCTGTCCTGATTTTGCCAATTGCTTACACAAATCTTTTAATGCAATTTCAGTTTCAACTTCACACATACCTAAAACTGCGGGTCCTTTGCCCTCATTGATTGCTAGAATAGATGCTGACATGTTTGCCAATTTGTTCTGGTATTTTTCAGTGTTCCAATTTATTTTCGAACCAGGTAAATATTCTTCATCAATTTTATTGGGAGTGTCAAGTGTATCGAATAAGTTTTCCATGTTATAGAAAGCTATTTGGATAGTTTGTTTTTCTTGCGCATAGACAGCGCAAATATTCCATCCAAGAAGTGTCATGAGCATTGAGAAAGGTAATAGTTTGCTTGCTTTCATTTTTATTGGTTTGCTAGTTTGTAACAAATGTAAATGTTTAGGTTTTTTTACAAAATGATATTTTCTTATAAAACCTAATGCATTCTATTTTTATAGGGTTGATACTTTTTTAATAGTTAAATTGCTTACCTTGTTTGATTAAATTTTTGGTTGTTATGAAAACAAAAGAAGAGATTGTACAAGATTGGTTACCCCGCTACACAGGAAGAAGTTTAGATACATTTGGTGAATACATTTTGTTGACCAATTTTATCAATTATGTTGAGCTATTTGCTGAAAGGTTCAATGTTGAAATTATGGGAAGAGACAAGCCTATGCAAACGGCAACAGCTAACAATATTACCATCATTAATTTTGGTATGGGCAGTGCCATGGCTGCAACTTGTATGGATTTGTTATCAGCGGTAACACCTAAAGCAGCTTTGTTTTTAGGTAAATGTGGCGGTTTAAAAAAAAATACCCAATTGGGCGATTTAATACTACCCATTGCTGCCATTAGAGGAGAGGGAACCAGTAACGATTATATCATGCAAGAAATTCCTGCATTGCCTTCATTTAGGTTACAAAAAGCGGTTTCAGCAGCCATTGTTGCTCACGATATGGATTACTGGACTGGCACAGTTTACACTACAAACAGAAGGGTTTGGGAACATGATGAGGATTTTAAATCTTATTTAAGGAAAACCAGAGCTATGGGCATTGACATGGAAACTGCTACCATTTTTATAGTTGGTTTTGTAAATCAAATTCCAAAAGGTGCTTTGCTATTAGTTTCAGACAATCCCATGACACCGGAAGGTGTGAAAACATCAAAAAGCGACCAAACAGTAACTTTAAATTATGTGAGAAAGCATTTAGAAATTGGCATTGATGCGCTCATAGAATTGAGAGATTCTGGAGAGTCTGTGAAACATCTACGTTTCGAATAATTAATCAAGCACACTTACCATGTAATGTATGAGTTTTCTGAGATTGGGTTCTGCTTTCTGAGCAGCAGCAATTACTTCCTCTAAACTCAAAACTTTGAGCAATTCTGGAATGCACTTGTCAGTAATGACTGATACTGCAAAAACTTTGATGCCCATATGTCTGGCTACAATATTTTCAGGTATTGAACTCATACCAACAGCATCAGCACCAATTGTTCTCAGGTATTTATACTCAGCCCTAGTTTCTAAACAAGGGCCTTGTACCCCTGCATACACCCCTTTGTGCAATTTAAAATTTGCTGAGTGGGCAAATTTTTCTGCAATTTCAATGTAATTAAAAGCATAGGGTTCGCTCATGTCAGGGAATCTAGGACCCCATTGAGGGTTATTTTTACCTCTCAGTGGGTGTTCAGGAAATAAATTGATGTGGTCATGGATCAACATCAATTCCCCAATCTCAAATTCTGGGTTCAAGCCACCTGCCGCATTGCTTATCATTAAATTTTGAATGCCCAATAAAGCCATGATTCTTATTGGATATGTTACTTGCTCCATCGAATAACCTTCGTAATAATGAAAACGTCCTTGCATTACAATTACTTCTTTGTTGGCAAGTGTTCCAATTAACAAATATCCTTGGTGGCTTTCAACAGTACTTACAGGAAAATGAGGAATGCTTGTGTAAGGTATTTTATGTTTGATTTGAATGTCAGCTACCAAACCACCCAAGCCTGTTCCCAATACAATACCTATTAGTGGTTGTGTTTGGATGTAAGGCTTTAAAAAATCGATGCTTTCATGATACATGCTTTCTGACATAATCGAGTATTTGTTGCTTGAATTTTAAATGGTTTTCAGTGCCAATCATTTCAACTTCTATTGATAACAATGCCAATTGGTTTGAGCGTAAGAAATCGTTATTTTCCGAAATATTGAGCTTTGCAAAATCTTTTTCAGTAGTTAGCAATTGCCAATCGTTTCCAAGCTTTGAAAGTTGCTCAGAAATTTTAGCCAATGCCTTTTTTGAATAAGCCTGATGGTCATTGAAGTGAATAAATTCAACTTCTTTGTAGTTATTTTTCAAATGTTCAATTGCCGGTTCAATGTTTGCAATTCCTGCAAAAAGCAAAACTTTAGATTTAGGAGTCACTGTTTGTCCGTTATACAATATTGGATGGGCGTATTTGAATGTAGAAAAATAAACTGTTTGATGTGGAAGCGGCTTTAATTTTAACAAACAATTGTTTTGAGTTTCTTGGTCCAAACTTCTTGGACATTTGGTTACCACAATTATATCAGCTCTTTTGGCTGCTGCAGCATATTCTCTCAAGGTGCCCATTGGAAAAAGAAAGTCATCTGCATAGCTTTTGTTGTATGCAGTCAATAAAATGTTTAAACCTGGCTTCAAAAACCTGTGTTGGTAGCAATCATCCAACAAGATAACCGAAGTTTCAGGGGCGTCATGCAACAATTGTGGCAATCCTAAAACACGGTCCTCACAAACAGCCAAGGCTATATTCGGGAATTTAGATTTCAATTGCATGGGTTCATCTCCGATAGATTCTGCTTTACAATTTTCATCTGCAAAAACATAACCCTTTGTTTTTCTTTTGTAGCCTCTACTTAGAACAGCAGTGGCATGTTCGTCTTGTAACATACGAATCAGGTACTCAATATGGGGTGTTTTCCCTGTTCCGCCAAAAGCCAAATTTCCTACTGAAATGGTTGGAATGTCAAATTGGGTTTCTTTGAGCAAACCAATTGTAAACATGAAATTTCTGAACCGTAAAATCACTTGATAAATGATTGAAAACGGGGTGCCAATGAGTTGAATGAGTTTGGGAATTTTCATGTTTGTCAAAAATAAGTGGATTCAGCTTCAAAAGGAGATTTTTTAATGCACTGTATATTATTTTAGTCATTTTTGTGTCAAGTGTGAATAAGCGCACCTGGGATAGGTGTTTGGTGAAGATTTTGTGCCCAAATATTGCTATATTTGTTTTTAACCTCGAATAGAATTTACATGTTAAAATATTTATATATACTTCTTTTTTGCTGTTTGTCTAGTGTTGCTACCTTAAAAGGTCAGGGGCTGCTAGCAAAATCAGACAATGAATTGCGCTTCCGTATTGCACAAATAGATTCTGCAACTGTTAAGTTAAGAAACAACAAATTGTTTCCTGTTTATAACCAAGGAGATTTAAATATTTATGGATACAACGAAGAGGATGTACCTGTGTTTTCAGACAGTGCTTATGCTTACAGACTTTCTTTGTTAGAAACAGAAGTACCGCTAGATTACAACGAATATGTAAAATCATACATTGATCTGTATGCTTTTAGGCGTAGGAAATTGGTCGGTAAGGTTTTGGCACAGTCCAGGCATTATTTCCCTGTTTTTGAAGAAATTTTTGACAGAGAGCATATACCATTAGAAATGAAGTATTTGGCAGTCATAGAGTCCGCTTTGAATCAAAATGCGGTTTCTCCAGTTGGTGCAACAGGCATGTGGCAATTCATGGCTCCTACTGGTAGAATATTTGGCTTAAGAACAGACAATGCCATTGATGAAAGAAGAGACTTGATTCGTTCAACTGAAGCTGCCGTTAAGTATTTCAAAAATTCATACAAAATATATGGCGATTGGTTACTAGTGATTGCTTCATACAATTGCGGTCCTGGAAATGTAAACAAAGCCATTAAACGCTCAGGAGGTAAAAGAAACTTTTGGGAAATTATGCCATATTTACCCAGAGAAACCAGAGGCTATGTGCCGGCTTTTATTGCGGCAGCTTATGTTTTAAACTATGCAGCTGAACACAATTTGTATCCAGCAGATACTGAAATCAACCCTTTCTTAGATACTATTATGGTTGACAACAGAATGTCAATAGAACAATTGGCAATTGGATTGCAAGTTTCGCCATCTGAATTAAAAGCATGGAATCCATCATTCAAGAAAGGGTATATTCCTTTTTCGCCCAACAAAGTGGTTTTGAATTTACCATACCACCATGTTGTGAAGTTGGTTGATTTAACCAATGATTCTACTTTCAATGAATCTTCTCAACAAGCTTTGGCTCAGTTAAACAATGAAATCATTGAACCTGCTACTGTTTCTAAAACAAGTAAGCTGAGGCACAAAGTAAGAGCAGGTGAAAACTTAGCTCAATTGGCCAAGAAGTACGATGTTAGTATTGCTGAAATCAAGAAGTGGAACAGAGGTAAAATCAGACACAACAGGTTGCACAAGGGCCAAACCATTGTTATCAAAACAGACAGAGCTTAAGCAGGTAGTTTTTTACAATGAAAAAATAACCTAATGCCTTGGGTGTTTTTACCAAAGAAAAAATAATCGTCACCTCCAGGTTTTATTTTCAAAACTTTTGTCAATGCTTCAGCATCCATTCCAAAATTTCTTGTGCTGATAGTCATCAGCTCTATTTTGTTCTCAATTAAGTAGGTTAAAAATTGACGCTTATTGTATGTTTCTTGGTGTATTAGTTTAAAAAATCTACCATGATTTTTTAGTTCAATGATGGGTGTTTTGCCTGTAAAATAGAGTGTGTTTATTCCGATTGGGGCCAGTTGATATTTTTTAGTATGAGCCAAGGTTAAGCCACTTTTAATCAATGCAGAAGATGGTTCAAAAAAAACAGTTTCAGTAATTCCTTGCTTTTCATTTGATGCTAAATTCTCAATTGAATTGATCTGTTTCAACTCGTGTACAATTCCTTTTTTGTCAATTTCAATGACATGGATGGAAGCTGATGCTTTGTTTGAGCTATTCTCTAAATAACAAAGTATTTCTTTTACTTCTTGTTGCACACTGACAATCCAAATTGTATTTAAATGTGGCAGTGTTTTCATACAATAATTGATGTCAATTAAGGGCGATAGTTTTAGAAGAATCTTGCCACTCATTTTAAACAATTCTTCTTTTATCTCAAAGAAATTGGGTGTCCCCCCTTCAATACCTGATTGACGGTTTGTATTTGATCTTCTATCTGCATCCAGATAAATTAAATCAAACTGATTGCCAGAATGGGTTTTCAAATAAGCTTCAGCTGTAGTGGTTAATCGGTTACAGTTCTGCAAGTTTAACTTGAGCCAATTTAAACGAACAATTGCATTTAACTCCGAATCAGGATCTAATGAAACGACTTGTTCAAAAGATTTAGCAAAAGCCCAATCATCAACGCCCAATCCGCCAGATAAATCCAGTATTTTGCCTCCATTGAATAAACTAGATTTGAATAAAGCAGACGACTCACTGCTCGACTGTTCATAACTTTTACTGGTAAACCAACAATGTGTTGATGTAAAAGTTGGTAATTTGTGAACGGCTTTTGGATAAGCCTTTAATTGCTCAGCTAAAAACCAATTTAATTTCTTGGTGTTATATTTGCTTTGTAATAAAAAGGTTTCAGGTTTTTGGTACTTGTTTTCATGAATAAAGGATGCAAGGTCAAATTTGCTGAGTACATCAAAGTCAAAATGTTCATCGTTTATAGTTACTGACATGAAAAAAATAGTATTAGGATTAAGTTTAATGGCTGTATTGAGCCTCAGCGCTTGCAAAGGCTCATGCCCAAAATTTCAATTGAGTTTAAAAGCTATCCTTGTTTCAGTTCTGTAAAGTTAAACTGAAAATCCTGAATGAGTTCAGGGTGAAGGCTTTTAGATACAGGACAATTCAATCCAGTCTCAATCAATTTTGCTTCTTGATTTGAGTCACATCCTTTGTGCACAATGTTCATTTTCACTTCAATTTTTATAACCCTTCTTGGGTTGATTCCCATTGTTTTTTTTACTTGAACAGTGCTCCCATCAATATTTACCCCAAGCTTGTTTGCTTCAATTCCCATTACGGTAAGTGCACAACTTCCAAGAGATGTTGCCATTAAATCTGTTGGTGAAAAACGCTCACCTTTTCCATTGTTATCTGTTGGGGCATCAGTTTCAATAATGGTTCCAGATTGTAAATGTGTAGCATTTGCTCTTAAATTGCCTTGATAAATCAACTCAGATGTGTACATTCGTTTTAAGTTTAAACAAATTTAAGAAATTGACACATTTACAGCGATTTTTGTTACTTTATTTTAGTTGCTCTGCAATCTTATTGGGCGCTCAAAACGTTCCAATCAATGAGCCTGAAATGGTTTACAATAACCATTATCAGTTTGGCTTGAATGTGAATACTTTTGGTTTAGGAGGCATTCAGTTTAGATACAATTGGCATCAAAATGCATTGAAATCTAGTTTTTATGAAGCTGAATTGTGCAGAATTAAACACCCAAAAGAAATTAGACGAAACGGTGCAATAACAGAGCAGCCCAATCAATATTCATTTGGTAGGTTGAACACTGTTTTCTTTTTAAGAAATGGAGTAGGACAAACAATCATGCTCACAGAAAGACCTTATAAAAATGCTTTGTCTTTGCGTTTTAATTATGCAGCAGGAGTGAGTTTAGCACTTTTAAAACCTGTTTATTTAGATATTTTTTATCCGTATTCAAATGCTGCACCAAGTGGGTATTTAGTTTCTGAAAGGTATGACCCCAATAAACACAAAGATGTTTATAGAATTTATGGGAATTCATCGTTCTTTTCTGGCATGTCTGCAATTGATGCACAACTAGGTGGCTATGGCAGGGCAGGGCTAGAAGTAGAGTGGGGGCAGTTTCCAGACGAAACTAAAAGCATCGAAGCAGGTATTACATTTGATACGTTTATTTCAGGAATTCCAATGATGGCAAGTTTACCATATGAATCAAAATTCTTAGGTTTGTATTTGGCATTTAATTGGGGAATTAAAAATTAACAATGATAGCATTACCAGTTTTAGGAGAAGAAAAAACAAAAAAACCAGCATGGCTTAAAGTAAAATTACCAACTGGAGAAAATTATAAAAAGGTAAGACAACTCGTAGACCATTACCAATTACATACCATTTGTGAAAGTGGGAATTGCCCAAACATGGGAGAATGTTGGGGGGAAGGAACCGCAACC
The DNA here is from genome assembly GCA_027491355.1 of Bacteroidota bacterium. Taxonomy (GTDB): domain Bacteria; phylum Bacteroidota; class Bacteroidia; order UKL13-3; family UKL13-3; genus CAISCU01. The sequence continues at coordinate 22,038 of JAIXWI010000035.1, read as the reverse complement.
TTCATGATTTTAGGAAATACTTGCACCCGCTCATGTTCATTTTGCGCTGTTGCAACTGGAAGAGCTATGGGATATGATACGGAAGAGCCTAAAAGAGTAGCAGAAGCAGTTAAATTAATGAAGGTGAAGCATGCCGTAATTACTTCAGTGAACCGCGATGAATTACCTGATAAAGGAGCTAAAGTATGGGCCGATACCATTAGGTTAATCAAGCAAGAATGTCCTGGCACAACAATGGAAACATTGATACCTGATTTTATGACCAAATGGGATTTACTTTATCAAGTAATTGATGAAAAGCCCGAGGTTGTTTCTCATAATATGGAAACTGTAAAAAGGCTTTACCGTAAGGTTAGGCCTCAAGCCAAATATGAACGCAGTTTAGAACAAATTCGTTTAACCAAAGCAAGAGGCAGAAGAACAAAAAGTGGTATCATGTTGGGATTAGGTGAAACAGAACAAGAAGTATTGGAAATTATGGATGATTTGGTTGCAAATGGTTGCGATGTATTAACGTTAGGCCAATATTTGCAGCCTACTAAAATGCATTTGAATGTAGAGGAATTTATCACACCTGAGCAATTTACTTTCTACAAAGAAGCTGGTTTAAGTAAAGGCTTCAAATATGTAGAATCGGGTGCATTGGTAAGGAGTTCTTATCATGCAGAAAAGCATATTTAAATGTCTCATCAGGCTAACCGTTTCTTCCTTTTGTTAAAACTTAATTTAAGATTGGCCATCTGGGCGAGCGTTTTAAATTGTTTTTGGGGGCTCGTGATTGTTCAATTACTCAGTATTCAAGGTTTACCTAAGGGCTTTATGATGGCTGTGGTTTTGTCTACTTTTTTAGCTGCATTGTTTGCTACCAATGGCTATTATTTATTGACAAAGTTTTTTAGTAAAGGCCGTTTTTTGTATTATTTTCTTGGAGTAGCTTTTTTTGTTTTCAGCAATTTTACAGCTTTTGAAGCGCAGTTATCTGATGGGTCGCCCACGCCAATTAACTTTCCATTTTTGGTGCTCCCTATGCACGCAATCTTTACATTTATAATGGTTTATAGGATGCCACAATTGGCTGAGAAATTACCAGTTTAAATGAGGATAGCGTTGTTTAAGTTGTGACAGAACGTGTACTTTTTTGCCTTCTAATAAAGCATGTTCTTTGGTGTTAGCATGCAAAATGCGGTGATTCAATAATTGATTGTAAGCCCCAATTTCATTCAAAACAATTTGTGTATCTTGGTCAATGCATTTGTCTGTAAACAGTTCAAAAATATAAGCTATGGCTTGTTCAGTTGGATGTGAAAAATCGCTGGCATAAAACCGATAATCTCTTAACTCATCCTGTAAAATTTCAAAAGCTGGAAAATAATAAGCAGCGTCATTGGATTTACAAATTTCATTAACCAAAATTAACAAATTGGCTTTACTGATATTGTTTTCATGTATGCCATCTTTGATATATTTTACTGGACTTACAGAGAATATAAAACTAATTGAAGGGTTCTGTCTTTTTAGTTCATTGATGCACTGCATCCAAATTTGTAGCATTTCAAAATGGCTACTCAATTGCTTAATGAAATGAGATGAGGGAACTTTATGACAATTAGCAACAGCAATTCCATTCTCCAATTTGCTGTAAACATAACTACTTCCAAATGTTACTACCAATTGCTTGCTAGTTAAAAGCATTGCAGCATCTTTTTGTAACACATAGTTGATGTTTGTTAATAGTTCAGACTTTGTATTGGCCCATACTGAACCATGGTGCATCCAAGAATGCCAAATGCCATTGTGTTCAAACACTAAGTGTTCAGGAAAGTCTTCTTTTTTTAAACAAAGCTGAATGTATTCAGCAATGATGCTGGGGTGAAATACAATACCATTTCCTAAAAATTGAGCGTTCAATTTTAGTTGACTGAGTTTTTCATGCATTTGAAAGGCAAAGCATGAGCCAGTGAAAATCACATTGGAATGGTGATTGATCCGTTCTTTGTTTGCTTCAAAATAGAAATCGAGTTTTAATTTCACAGTGTTATTTTATCAGTTTCAGTCCAGCTTTAGCTGATTCATCTTCAATGTTAATTAATAAACATTTTTCAAACAAAGCTTTTGCTTCAGTATTTTGTCCTGCATACAAATGAGCCCATGCCGAAAGTATTAAATTCTCATAATTGAATGGATACAAATTGATGTTTTTTTGCAAATAGCCAATGGCTTTTGCATACTCTTTTCTGTTGTAGTAAATCAAACCAGTTCTATAATTTACTAAATTGTTATTTGGGTCAACTTTTAAAATTTTCAAATATGTTTCAAGCACAGCATCCCAGTTCCCTATGCTAGAAAGTGGATACACTATACCTAGTTTTGGCTCAATGGCATAAGGCATGATAGCAATTGCTTTTTCATAATATTCCTTAGACTTGATCATTTCACCTTCATTGTACAATAGCCAACCTAAACGCAAATTCATTTCATAGCTTTTGTCTTGGTAAACAGCCAGTATTTCTTTTTGGGCATTTATGTAATCACCTTTCTTTTCAAATTGATAGCTGTTGCTAAATGCGGTGGCCAACTTGTTATTCTGAGCAAATAAAGTAGTATTGAACAGAATGAATAGGTAAAAAATGGTAATTATTTTGTTCATATATTAGTTTTTAAGGGTATAGCCTATGATTAAATTATTAAAGGTGTATACTTGATTGACTTCTGAATAATAAAGCGGCTCCAAATACTTTCTGGTTTTGCTTTCTAATTGATAACAAAGATAAAAATCTTTATTGCTTTGTGTTTTGTAATTGAACATCAATGCAAATTTATCATTAGTTGTATCGTAATTGTTGTGTACCATAAATCCTTCTTGTTCTATATAGTTAGTAGTGTTCGCATAAGTATAAGTGCCTATTAGCCAACTATTCTTCCATAATTTGATGGAAACACTAGGATTGTAAATGACTTTGTATTCTGTGTTTTGGTTTTGTAAAATGGGATTGAATTGAATGTTCAATTTGTCGTTTCCAAGTGGTGCATATTGAAACAGTGCTCCAATTTGCCATTGTTCTTGTTTATTTAACCTGCAAATGGCAGCATTTAATCCAATATTCAGGTTAGCAATTTGCTTGTTGATGGTAATGGCCTCTGTAAAATTAGCTATGGTTTGTTGACTATTTTGAAAGTGCTCATTAACCAAAGCCTGTAAATAAGAAAATCCAAGTTTAAGTTGTAAAGTAGGATTTAATACAATTGTTGCTATGCCAAGATATTGGTGTTGCGTTACATCATAAAGACTACTCTTTTGAGTACAATAAAAATATCCTTGGTAGGTTTCTAATTGTTTACTAATATTCAATAATAAGCCTAAATGAACATAATAGAGGTGATTGATTGAATCCGTTCTACTACTTAATTTACTTCCGGTTTCAGCATAAACTTTTTGTAAAACTTGGTTGGTAATTCCCAATTTAGGTTTGTAATAATTGCTTAAATTATTTTGACCATTCAAAACAGCACAAGTATTCAAATTCTGTAAGGCCTCAATTGAAGAAGGGTCAAATTGATAAGCCTTATTGAAATGCAAGTATGCTTGTTGAAAGTTACCTTTATTTAAATAAGCATTTCCTAAGCTCATTCTGAGTTTGTAAAAATCAATATCTCGGTGAATGGCTAATTTACCAATTGCGATAATTTTGGTAAAGTTTTTTTGTTTTTCAAATGCTGCAATAGAATCTGTCAATCCAACAAATGAACCAATTGTTTGTGAGGTTAATTGCAACGAACAAATTAGAATACCAACGAAAATTATAATTTTTTTTAGTTGCTGACACATGTAGCAGTTAATTGCTGATTACTTGAATTTAATTTAAATTGTGACAATTGACCGTTTTCAAATTCTAGTTTAAAATCAAAAAATGATTTTTTAGACAGTAAATTGCTAGGCTGCACCATTCCCTCAAGTATGATTTTTGGTGATTGAATGTCGTCATCTATGTGAGCATAGTTGAGCATACATTTTGCTTGTAAATACAAGTAAAATGGGGCAATCCAATCTTGTAAAAATCGTTGGGATGCTGAATAAACTTCGCTGATATTCAATGGGTTTTCAATCCGAAGATTTGGATAGAAGCTCATCAAAATTTGTTGAGACGCTATATAAAAATGAAAAAGTAAACTGTTTTTATCACCATAAAATGAATGTGCCTCAAAAAGTTGATTGTCATTTGAGAAATACATATATGAAGAGGTTTTTGAGTCGAATAAATAACGGTTATTGTATGCATCGGTATGCGATTCCCATGTTTCTATTTGATTGGTTTCAGAAATATGCCAATTGTATTTTTTACCGGGAATGAAAGAAAGAGACTCTTGTAGTAATTTATTGGGAATAGGATTCTCTACCCAGTTACCAATTTTTGGAACTCCGTTTCTTTTGAATGAAACTCGCTCTTCTATAAATTCAATATAATTACTAATTGGGAAATGAAGTGTAGGTGAACCAATGTAGGGAGTGCTTTGCAATTGAAAATGTAAATGGGGTTCTGGAGATCTTCCTGAGTTGCCAATATTTCCAATGGTTTTTCCCATAGCAACCCATTCTCCTTCCTGAACTTTTATTGATCCTTTTTTTAAGTGAGACAATTTACTAAATAAATAAGGAGCATGTTGAATGATTACGGTATTTCCCCAGTTTTCTGTAAGGTTTACTTGGTTAATGCTATTGTCTTTGACATGGTCTGTTACCTTAACAACTGTTCCAGATGCAGGAGCAATAACGGGCAGGTTGTAGCAGTAATAATCTTCAACTAAAATACCTGGTAATCGGTAGGTTCTATTCTCGGCGTCTGTAGCATCAAAATCCCATGCATATTTCCAATCAGATAAGTGAGTAATTTTACCATCATGACCTTGTGAAATTCTCATCTTACCAATAATTGGTAAGTGTATTTTAAACGATGCAAGGCCCCCATACCTATTTGCTTTATTTTGGTAACTGTATAAATTCTTTTCTGGTGAGGCAAATTGGTTCGGTGTCAAGTGAAGAAAAACAGCTTTTTCTCTGAAGTATAAAAAGTACAAGAACAAAATAACAAACAAGTTGAAAGGAAGGGAAAGTAAAGGGATTTGAAACACACTTAGTATTTTTTCAGACCCTATTCCAATTATTGCAATGGTTGGAGAAATCAATAATGTCAATAAAAAAGACCACCTACTTGGTATCAAATAAAACCCTCCCAAGGCCATTCCACTCAAAATGAAATTAAAGCCAATGAATCCATAGTTGAGATCATTCATATTGGCTCCAATAATTTGGTAAAAGAGATACCCTGAAATAAAACTCAAAACAGACAATGAAAACGCAATTCTGGAATGTATTAAAATTGCGGTTGCAACCAAAATTCCTGAGCCTAGGCTGTATTGAAACAAAACTGCACCCAACGATTTAAAGTATACTGCAATTACCTGAGGAATGGGAAGCTGTTCTATAGACAAATAAGTGTTGAGTAGGTTTTCTCCACCAACCCTGTACAAATGATTGAAAACAAATAACTCATTTAAGTTTGGATCTAAATTACTCAAGCCGGTGGTAGCTAATTTTAAAAGCCATACACAAGCTAAAAAAGGTAAACTCAAAAAGGGTAATGCATTTTTACTGAGCCAATTTTCAAAAGTAACTGTAAGCATTAAGCATAAGATACTACCAGTTAGTAAAATCAGAATTAAATAGGGGCTCCATGTAAACGAATGACCAATAAACAATCCAGTCAAAAGGGCATTGTAGCCCAATGTGCCCGATTTTATTTTAGCTTGGTTAAGTTGAAACAGATAAGCAATGGCATTGGTTAACAAAGTCATTGCAAGCCCACAACTTCCGGCTATGGGATCAATAAAACTTGCAATACCTATAAGTAAACCAGCTAACTGGTTCGTAGAAAGAAATAACTGTGCATAGCTGTTTGCCAATCCTAAGAATGACAGGTTTGTTATTTGCTTGCTACTTTTAATCATAGATTAAATTTTGAATTCTTTTAAATACCCTGGCATTTCTTCAATGTTGTTAATGTATTCCAGGGTTTCTTTGTTTCTGATCAAATGCACTTTACTATCCATATCTATCATCACAACATTTGGTCTCATGGCAATGAATTGCATCCATTGTGTCATGTTATAAGCCCCAACGGAATGTACCACTACATTGTCGCCTTTTTTCATAGGAGGCAAGGTAATACTTTCTCTGATGACATCTATGTTCATACACAATGGCCCATAAACCACACCATCTTCGGTATAGTGGCTGAATTCTTGAGCTGGAGATAATTTATGTTCGTACCAAAATGAAGTAAATAAAATATTCACGCCAAAATCCATGATAGTTGCTCTTCTTCCATCACTCAATCTTTTGTTTGCAAGAACAGTTCCACACAATGAACCCGCATCGTCAATTAAAGCCCGTCCTGTTTCTAAAATTAATAAGGGTAATTCTTGTTTACTGTATTCTGCGTTTAACAATGCACTACAAATTGCCTCAGCATAATCATCAAAACTTGGCGAACTTACGTTTCCTTGTAAATACGATCCTCTTAAAGTATTCTTTGATGCAAATCCACCACCTAAATCTATGTAAGTGATTTTTTTGTTGAATTTGGCATGTATATGGTAAGCCAGGTCAGCTAATTTTGAAGCTGCAATTGCATAGGCATTGGCTGTTAGCATAAACGTACCAATGTGGCAATGCAAACCCACTAAATCCATTTGGTCGTTTAATATAATTTTATTGATGGCATCCCAAGCCTGACCAGTTTCGTAATTAAAACCGAATCTATCCCACATTGGGTAAACTCCTGTGTCCATATTCACACGAATGGCAACCCTTGGTCTTTTGTTTACCTCTTTGGTAATTTCCATGAGTCTATACAACTCATCCAGGTGGTCAATATGAATTAGCGAATTGTGTTCAATCGCCAACAATAAATCTTTGTCAGTTTTATCTGGACCATTGAAAATGATTTTATTACCAGGTACTCCATTTTGAAGAGCTTTGTTGTATTCGAAACCAGAAACAACCTCTGCCCATGAGCCTTCTTGATGGAATACATTACAAACGGCATTGATGTAATTTGTTTTGTAACTCCAAGCCATTTGCACCCGAGGGTACCTATTGGTAAACGCTCTTTTACAATCTTGATAGGTTTGACGAATGGTACGTTCTGAAATTACAAATAAGGGAGAACCGTATTTACCGATGAGTTCCTTTACCGCAACACCATCAATGTGGGTAACAGGATTGTATTCTGTACGTGTGCCAAATTTATTCATCATTCCGGTATTTAATTTTTTAACAACCGGTCTTTCGTATCTTAATTTTTCCATAAGTTTTTTTATAATTCTCCCATTGTAGAGATTTGCTCAAATTCTTTTAAGTCGACTACCATATCATAAGAATAGCGGATAAACATTTTACCTATTTCATAATTTTTGAAAGGGGTAACCGTTTCACCCAAAGCCATTCTTACCAGTGCTTCAGGGTGGTTTTGTCCACAACCTTTTGCTAAATATACCCAAGCAGGGAAACGAGGATTGATTTCCAACAAGTAATATTCGTTTTCTGCAGTTTTAATGAATTCCAACTCCATTCCTCCTCTCCATTTGGAAGAGGAAATGAGTTTTTTTGCTATCTGCACCAATTTGTCATCATCTAATGAAATGCCAGCCCATGCTTTTCCTTTATCAGTTATGTAAAGCTTTCTCATTGGGACAGCACCAATGGCATTGCCGTTGCCATCGCCTATTGCTGTAACATTTACTTCGCTTCCAAATACATATTGTTGAATGATAATTGGTAAACCCCATTTGGCCGTTAATTTGTTGAAATAACTATGTATTTGCTCAATATTATAAGCCACATATGCTTCATAATATTTGCCTTTCACAACAATAGGGAATGTAAACTCATTCAACAATCCTGGAATTTCAGCGGTACTGAAAATCATTTTGCTGTAAGGAACTTTGATGCCATGTTTTAATCCAAAATCAAACAAATTAGATTTGTGTCTTTCGTCAAATTGATCTTGGGTTGGCAAAAACATTTTAATGCCAAACTCAGCCAACAGTCTTGGTTCTAGCTTCATGAAATTGCTTAATTCAGCATCAAAATTTGGAATGATGACAGCAATGTTTTCGCATTGATGAATGTATGAAATTCTTTCAATCAATGCATCTATTCCAGCGGTTGGAAATGGAATCTGGTATGATTTATCAACCAAATTGTGCATGTACAATCCAGGCTCTAAAGCCTCATAGGAAAGACCAATAATTCTGACATCAAAATATTCACTTTCTTTCAATGCCCTTATGACAGGTATTCCTGGGCCAGGACTATCAATGTTATTGAGTCCTGAAACTGCTATTGTTAGCTGTTTTTTTGGTATCATTTTTAATCCTCTGCTATTTGTGAATTTTGAAGCAGTGTTGAAAAATCATAAAAATCTTTTTCAAATGTAGACTCATCAACTGCATAACGACTCAAAATACTTTGTTTGATTGCTTCTTTGTCTTTCTCTTCTCTCAATAAATGGATAATTTCAAATCCAATCGGATTGGTTGAAAATGAATCTCCAGTTGTTGGATTGAAAATAAATCCAGATTCACTGATGGCGATATTTTTTTTAATTTTCATAAGGGTCGCTTTGTTACAAAATTCTTATAAAAAATACTGTAAAGCTTTACAGTATCACTTGATTAATGTATAAATTTAGGGGATTATTTCATCTAACGGAGTTCTTGGTTTTATTGGAAGTGCTTTGAATTCACTCACACTCATTCCAGTTACTTGTTTGAATTGGTTTGATAAATGTTGCACACTGCTATAACCCATTTGGTAAGATATTTCACTCAAAGTCATTTCATTATAGCTCAATAATTCTTTTACACGTTCTAACTTTACCAATATGATATATTTTTCAATTGTATGACCAGTATTGTCGCTGAAATGCTTACTGATGTACGCATACGATTTGCCAATTTTATCACTTAAATAGTCTGAGTTTCTGATGATGGTATTTAAATTGTTACCAAAATAAATCATTTCTAAAACCGCTAATTTTATTTGCTCAATTAACTGCTGTTCTTTTCCAATTAAAATTTCAAAACCAGCCTTTTGGATAGCTAATTTTAGCTCGTTTTTGAGAGCAGGCTCTATGGGTTTTGTGAATTCGATACTGCCTAAATTTACTTTAAGATAAGTCACACTTAATTCATCCAAAATGCGCTGAACAGTTTGGATACAACGTTTGCTGACCATGTTTTTGATGTAAATAGGTTGAGGCATCTCACACAATATTAAGGGCTTTTTTAAGAATTGAATGTTAAAGATTTCAGCTAATTGTTATAATTTTTGGTTTTAAATAAAAATACATAAATAATTTTGCATACACCTGATTTGGCATATACATTCGTATTAAAATAAACCATCATGGAAAACAAAGAGCCAGAAAACAACCAACTCAATATTGAACTGACCGAAGAAATGGCAGAAGGTACTTATTCAAATTTGGCAATTATTACCCATTCAAATTCTGAATTTGTATTAGATTTTATTAGAGTAATGCCAGGAATTCCTAAGGCAAAGGTGAAATCAAGAATTGTGCTTACTCCTGATCATGCAAAAAGGCTCATGTTTGCGCTTAATGACAATATCAGGAAATTTGAAGAGCACAATGGCAATATTCAAATCAATGAACAAGCGCCTCCTTATCCAATGAATTTTGGTGGTTCAATGGGTCAAGCTTAACAAGCTAGAATTATATAAAAAAGAAGTGGCGGGCCATAGGCCCGCCACTTCTTTTTTATATGCAATGTTTAATTAATTCCAAATCCATAATAACCTTTAGATCCATCTGGATTAATGCCCTCTAATAATATTCCACCTTTTCGTCCTTCAAGTGCACTTTTTACTTCAGCACTTGTGGCAACCATACTTTTGTCAATTTGAATGATGATAAATCCTATAGGAACACCCGCTTTTTTCAATGGACTTTTGTCTCCAATTTTCTTAACCTTTACCCCGTTTGCTATTTTTAACTTGAGTCTTTCTTCTCTTGGAATGGTTTCAAATTCGCAATCTAAAACCTTATTTGATTCTATTTTTTCAGATTTTACAATACCTATTTTACCATCTTTATTTTTTAGAATAACATCAAATTCAAGTGCTTTGTTGTTTCTTAAAACACCTACTTTTACTTTTTCTCCAGGACTTCTTTTGCCTACTTTCTCTTGTAATTCGTTTGAACTGTTTACGTTCTCTCCATCTACAGTAATAATGACATCTTTTTCTTTGATTCCTGCATCCTCAGCTGCCGATTTTTCATTTACTTTAGCAATGTATACACCTTTTACCTCTTTGAGCCCTTCTTTGTCGGCTAGTTCACTGGTAACATCCTGTATTTGTACACCCAATAAGCCTCTTTGTACTTCTCCATATTTTAAAAGGTCATCAATTACTTTTTTCATCAAGTTCACAGGTATTGCAAAAGAATAGCCTGCATATTGGCCTGTTTCGCTTGCAATGGCTGCATTGATGCCAATTAACTTTCCGTCAGCAGCAACTAAAGCTCCACCGCTGTTGCCTGGGTTAACAGCTGCATCCGTTTGAATAAAAGCTTCGATGGCATATTGAGTTTCCGGGTTTCTTGGGTCTCTTAGTAAGTTCAGTCCTCTGCCTTTTGCACTTACAATACCTGCTGTTACTGTAGAAGTTAGGTTGAATGGATTGCCAACAGCCAATACCCATTGCCCAACTTTTACATCGTCTGAATTTCCCTGAATGGCAAATGCCAGATTTTTCTCATCTATCTTAAGCAATGCCAGGTCAGTATTACGGTCTTTTCCTATTAATTCTGCCGCGTATTCTCTTTTATCATTGAGCACTACTTTTATTTTGGTAGCTCCATCTACTACATGGTTGTTTGTAACAATGTATCCATCTGGAGATATAATTACACCTGAGCCAGAACCGCCTCTAGGAATCATTTGTTGCGGTTCTATTTTAAATCCAAAATCTTTGAAAAAACCATAAGGGTCATTGAGTTGGGCATTTTCATTTTTTAAACCCTCGACACTTGTTAAAATATGAACAACTGTAGGGGTTACAAGTTCAGCAACTGAAACAAAGTCAGGTCTGTCAGTTTCAACTGAAAGGCTGGCATATTTTGCCATATGGGCTTCTGTAAATGCAGCATCAGATTTTTTGTCAAAAAACTTTCCAATACCAATTGCCGCAAGCCCTCCAAGGGTTGCAACCAGTGCAAATGTTAAGATTTTTTTTGTATGCATAGTTTTAACTTTTCTTACTTTTTTCAAAAATTATTCCAAATTTTACCTGTCATTTAACGCACCTATTTTGTTTTTAGTATAAACAATTGGTATGTATAAATAACGGTTTAAATTATTTTTAAAGTCAGTTAAATTTAGCAAATTTGAAATTGTGCATCTTGATCCAGAAAAATACCACTACATTTTTGAAAAGTACCTAAGGGCTGATCTAGGTAAAACTGATTTGAATGCTTTTGAGGAAAAGTTAAATCAAGATGAAGCATTCAAACTAGAATTTGAAAATTACAAACTCAACAGAACTGAAATTCTAAAAAAAGGGCTGGAAGAGTACGAGAAGCCTATTTTAAAAACTGATGCATCAAAAAAAATCAATTGGTTGTATTTATTGGTTTCACTGTTAAGTTTGATTTTAGTTGCAGATTATTTTATTCATTCTACAAGTGATGATGCCTTACAGCCAAAGAGAAACATCTTCAGTCGTTCTATTGGAATGTTCAAAAGTGATAAAAAAAATGCAGTTACTACCAAGCAGCAATTTCAAAGTGAAACTGAAAATTCAGCTGTTAAGCAAATGGTATCCTTGCCTAATGATTCCTCTGCTTTGAATGGAACATTTGGATTAGATTCCTCAGAAATCAATGAAGCTATTACAACAGAGTTTTTAAAGTTAGAGGATGAAATATTTGTATCTGAAAAATTGTACGATTGTTTTCTATATGCCGATTGGGAAAATATGCTTGAAACTGTTTCATATGAAGTTGATTCAATTTTATCTGACTCATTGATGATGGAGCGTGCAATTTTAGCACTCACCAAGAAGAAGCAACTCCTCAATCTTTCTGTTTTAGTTGAGTTTTGGGAAAGTGCAAACCAATTAAAAGCTTATCAGTTTGATGGTAAAAAGCTCATGCTTTATGGAGTAGATGCTTCTGAACCTTTTTATTTTCTCTGTGATGAGTCTAAGTCTAGGTATTTTATGATCATGCAGCAACAGCTAATACAACTAAAAAACAACAATCAATTAACAAAGATTTACACACCGTGAACCAAATTTTTTATAAATACCAAGGAACTGGCAATGATTTTATTTTAATAGATGATAGGGCTAGAGAATTTCCAACAAATGATCAAAAACTCATAGCACATTTATGTCACAGAAGATATGGTATTGGAGCTGATGGCCTCATTTTGTTACAACCCGATGAGCAATCAGAATTTTACATGCAATATTTTAACAGCGACGGTTCAGAAAGTACCATGTGTGGCAATGGGGGCAGGTGTATTGCTCAATTTGCTTATGATTTGAAAATTGTTTCTGAGAAATTACAATTTAGAGCCATAGATGGAATGCACGAAAGCCATATCAATGGCAATAATTTAGTAGCTTTACAAATGAAAAATGTGAGTTCTGTTTCAGAAGAACCCAATGGCGTATTCATTTTAAATACTGGATCTCCACATTATGTTCAGTTCATAGATCAAAACATAGCTCAAATTGATATTGTTCAAATGGCTCGGGCTATTAGGTATTCAGATCGTTTTGCAACTGATGGCATCAATGTAAATTTTGTACAGGTAATGCCAGATAACAGTTTAGCTGTTAGAACATATGAAAGGGGAGTAGAGGACGAAACTTATAGTTGTGGAACAGGTGTTACAGCCTCAGCCATTGCTTATGCCTTTGTTCAAAATAGAATATTGCCAAGCTTTACTGTTAGATTGGGTACACCCGGTGGAGCACTGCGCGTAACTTTCAATAAAACCGAAGAAAGCTATTTTACAGATGTTTGGTTAGAAGGACCCGCCAAATTTGTATACCAAGGCGTTTATACATTTTAAACTTTTTTTAAAATAAATTCTTACTTACCTTAGCTAACTTAATGTAAGTAGTTTTTGATTGTAGTCAACACACAACCATTTGCTTTGGTATTCACTTTGGTGGAGCATCCCCAGCTGGGCTTGATGCTTGAGCCTCATGTTGTTCAGCAGAATAGCAAAGGTGCTTTTACACTTACGCATCAACGTGTATTCTCAAAAACTGCAGATTATTTTTCCAAAAATATTTCAGCAGAAGAATTTGAAATCATTCGAATTTTAGATGAGGTAGATGATGACTATCTATTCAGAAAATTCAATACTGAAACCAAGAAGAAAATTAGAACTGCTGAGTTTTTTAATAAATACTGTCCAGCTCCTTTACTTGAAGAAAAAATAAAACCTTTTTTTCAAGCAAAAATGAACAAGGTTTTTGAATTGTTGAGGGGGAAATACATATACAAAACAGGCAATGACAACAATCCCATTTCTCAAAAAATAACCATAGCTGAGGAACAAGCACAAGTGTTGTTTCATTTCAAGCAAAATGAAGATGGCATTCGCTATTATCCAACCATTAAGTACCAATCAGAAAAAATTGAATTCATGTACAAAGGTTCACTGCTGGTTGGCCTATATCCTGCATGGTTGCTGGTAAATAATCAGTTGTATTCATTTGCAAAAAGGTTAGATGGAAAAAAATTACAACCATTCCTTAACAAAAGATACATTCTCATTCCTAAGAATGCAGAAGAAAATTATCTGCAGAAATTTGTATCTCAATTGGTAGAAAAGTATGATGTTAGGTCTGATTGTTTTGGTATTCAAACCCTAACAGGTCAATCAAAAGCGGTTTTGCAAATGGTGCATTTTTATGAGGATGAAATTGCCCTCAAATTGCAGTTCGATTACCACAATGCCTTGTTTGATTTCGATTCTGACCAAAAAATTATAGCCCAATTGGTTAAAAACAATGGTAAATATGCTTTTAACCGAATTGTCAGGGATGAAAATGCAGAAAAATTCATTGCTGAAGCGCTCATGAAAATGGGTTTGCAATACAGTCAATCTGCTTATTTTAAATTGCCTCAAACTGCGGCACATAAAATGAAAGATGTGCTGCTCGGTACAGAAGTTACCAATAAGTATATTTTTTTAGATTGGCTCAACGAAAAGCACAACGAATTAGCAAACATAGGTATTTCAATCAATCAACAGGACGAGCCTAATAAGTATTATTTTGGTCCTAGAGAAATTAAAATAGAAGTTAAAGAACAGCGCGACTGGTTTGATGTTAGTGCTATTGTTCAATTTGGTGAATATACTTTTTCATTTTTAACCTTAAAAGAATACATACTGCGTGGTAAAAGAGAATTCATACTACCCAATGGCATGTTGGCCATCATTCCTGAAGAATGGTTTGGTAATTTAACAGGGATATTGGAATTCAGTTCGGGGGAGGATGAAATCAAACTAGAAAAACAACATGTTGGTTTATTAGAAGAAATAGCCAATCAAGGTGGCAAATATTTAAACCTCAGTGATAAATTATTGAAGTTAAAAGAAGGGGGTGCTGTCATTGAAACAGAACCTCCCGTAAATTTTAAAGGCTCATTGAGGCCTTATCAAAAGGCGGGCTTGGATTGGTTTTATTTTTTAAAATCCAATCAATTTGGTGGTTGTTTAGCCGACGACATGGGTTTAGGTAAAACCATTCAAACATTGTCATTACTTCAAAAAGAAAAGGAATGCTATATGCAAGCTTTACCAAACGTTCCTCAAGTCAGTTTAGCAGCTACAGTAGACAGTCAAAAAATGATGGGACAGGCAGTGCAAATGGACTTATTCTCATCAGTCAATGACAATGCTAACAGAACACAATTCATTCAAAATGGCGGCATTGTTGCCCCTAAAGAAAATACTGTCAAACAAACGAGTATTCGATGCTCGCTCATCATTGTTCCAAATTCTTTGGTTTACAATTGGTACCAAGAGGCATTGAAATTTACTCCAGATTTAAAGTTATTGGTTTACACTGGAGTAAACAGGTATAAAAATGCTGCTCAATTTGCCAATTACGATTTGGTGATTTCTACCTATGGAACTGCCAGAGTTGATATTGAAGTTCTGAAAGAATTCAAGTTCAATTACCTGATTTTAGACGAAAGTCAAGCCATCAAAAATCCCAATTCACAATCTTCAAAAGCAGTAAAAATGCTAAGGGCTTCCAATAAATTGGTATTAACAGGGACACCAATTGAAAACAGTGTTCAAGAGTTATGGAGCCAGCTTTCTTTTGTAAATCCTGGATTGTTGGGGGGCTTGAATAGTTTTACTGAGCGCTTTGTGATTCCTATTGAAAAACAAAAAGATTTAAGAAAACTGCAACAGTTAAAGGCTATCATCAAACCCTTTATTCTGAGACGAACCAAAGACCAAGTTGCCAAAGATTTGCCCGCAAAAATGGAGCAATTGGTTTATTGTCAAATGAGCGAAGAGCAGAAAGAGGCCTATGAAAAAGTAAAATCACATTACCGCAATGAAATTTTAAACGCCATTAAAGAATTGGGCTTGAACAAAAGTCATTTTACATTGTTGCAAGGCTTAACCAAACTCAGACAAATTGCCAACCATCCTTTGCTGGTAAACCCGGATTTTGATGGCATCAGCGGTAAGTTCAAAGAAGTAACCTATATGGCTGAAACTGCCATGGCAGAAGGGCATAAGGTGCTGATATTTTCACAATTTGTTTCGCAATTGGCCATTTATAGAAATTGGCTCCAAGAAAAAGGCATCGCACATTGTTATTTAGATGGAACCATGAGTAACGACGAACGTCAAAAAATGGTGAATCATTTTCAAGATGGGCAAATTCCATTTTTTCTCATATCGTTAAAAGCAGGTGGATTTGGCTTGAACCTCACTCAAGCTGATTATGTATTCATGTTAGACCCTTGGTGGAACCCTGCAGTTGAACGCCAAGCCATTGACAGGGCACATAGGATTGGTCAGGACAAGCCAGTTTTTATTTATAAGTTCATTTCAAAAGAAACAGTCGAAGAAAAAATATTGCTTTTACAACAAAAGAAAACCGAATTGGCCAATAGCTTAATTGAAACAGATGAAGCCGTCATCAAACAAATTGACATTGAAGAGATTTTGGCCTTGTTGGATTAAAATAAAAAAAAGTCGTCTGAACAGACAACTTTTTCTTGAGTAGCGGGGAGCAGGCGATTTCTAGCTTTTTAGTAGGGTATGAAATGGTCGTAAATTATACAATATGTGTGTGATGTTGCATGAAGTCTTCTATCGATTAGGATACAAACTTCTGAAATGGAATAATAGAAAAAAGGCGGAAGAGGGTGTGTAAATCATTAAATAGGTGTATGAAAAAAATGGGGATAAATTTTTATTCTACGGAGCAATTAATTTAAAAATACAGCTGTAATTGCAAAAGAATAAAACGAAATAAAGTTTTGCAAATCACTCAATTATTGTTGGCTAAGCGAAGTTTTGTTTCGTGTATATATAAGTTAGTGCCAATGCTATATTGCAACCTGACATTATTCAAATTGAAAAATAAAACAAAGTCAACATGATAAAAACAGACAGCAAAGCAATGAAAAACATTAAATTTTTACTGATTTTAATATTAATTCTCTGTCAAAGCCATTTTTCCTTTGCTCAGTGGAGTTACATTGGTCTTGCTCATGCAGGCCAAACAACTAACCTTACTATTTATAACGATACCATTTACGCAAGCACATATGATGGGGTCTATAAAAAGCACGTACTCTCAATTGATACAAACTGGGTTCCCTGCGGAATGCAAGGCAATCATGTTGTACAAACTTTAGTTCGAGATTTACAAAACTTTGTTTGTGTTGTTGAAATAGGATTAACCAAAACCACACAGATATACAAGTCGAGTAACGGCGGTTCAACATTCAATTTAATGAATACGGATACTTCAAATTACAACAATTACCAGTATTTAAATGCAGTGGCGCATCCAGAAGGTAATTACGACACCTTGTATTTTCTAAATCATCAGCTTAAGACATTCGATGGAGGAATCACTTGGGACACGATAGCAAATTATGACAATTTTAGTAATAGATTTATTAAAGTAAATCCAGTAAATCATAATCAGCTGATAATAGGTGGGGAAACATGGATTTTAAGCGGTTTTTTACAAGCATCACCAGATCAAGGAAACAACTGGTCAATTCCAAGCATGATTGGATATTTTTCTGGTGATAATTGTGTGCATGATATGGTGATTGACAACAATAATTTATGGACAACGGCTGGTGAGGGAGTGATTTGCAGAACCATTGACGGGGGTAATAACTGGACACAATTGTTAAATGTGTGGAACTGGCCCCAGCAATGGGGTATATACATGTGGGATATTGAAGTGAGTCCGGCAGACAATAACAAAATGTACGTGACAGGATCTATTTCTGGCGGTGGATCGCGAGTTCCCTTATTCTATTCGCAGAATAACGGTGCAACATGGGATACACTTTCAACTGCAGCTAATTTTTCGCAATCATTCATAAGGTGTTTAGCAGTTAAAAATATTCCATCGGGAGATAAGGTATTTTTAGGAGGCACTGGAGTTTATGTTTATCAAAATAATTTTTCTTCAACGGGAATTAATGGATTAAATAAAATAACTTCAATTGCCGTTTTTCCTAATCCCTTTTCAATAACAACAACATTACAATTAAGTCAAGTTCTGAACAGAGGGACATTGACAATTTATAATATGCATGGACAAGCAGTAAAGCGAATTGACAATCTAATCGGACAGACAGTTATTTTCAATCGAGGTAATCTAGCAAGCGGACTATATTTTGTTCAACTATCACAAGACAATAAAATAATAGCATCTGATAAAATATTAATTAAGGACTGACATGCGTAAATTGGAAAAATCACTAGGCACTAACAGCACCTACCCTAAAGGCGGGGTTTCGTGTTCCAAAGACAGTTTTGTGGGTAATCAAACATTAGTTTTTCAAATCAAGTTTTGTGGTAAAAGTCCCGCCCTTCGGGTAGCTGCAAACCGTTAGCCACAACCTCGTCAAAACACATATGAATCAGACAATTTATCAAGACGAAAATAAAAACGCCATTCGGTTTTCAGAATTCAACAAAATAGAAGCCGAGACACCTTTCACCGGTTTGGGTATCAAATATGTCGCATCAGGTGAAGAAACCTATTTCGCCAATGATAAAAAAATTTTGGTCAAAGAAGGTGAATACATCATTGGAAATGATTTCACATCCTCCATTGTTAAGATAGATAACCAGAAAATTGTTCAAGGCCTTTGTATTGATATTTCCTCTGAAATCATTTCTGAAGTTGCCGACTATTATGATTTGAACGGTGAAGACCTCACGGAATTTTTGCTCTCCGATCAGTTTTTTGTGAATCGCTACAATATCAAAAACACCACCTTAGGTTATTCATTGATTGACATCAATGAATCAATCAAAACAAGAAACCACGATATGCAGTTTTTACAGGAAGAACTGTTCTACTCATTGGCAGAATCCATAATCACTGACCAGCGTTTTATATTCAATCATTTGAATAAAATGGATTTTAAAAAAGTAAATACCAATGAAGAAGTTTTTCGCTTATTACTTAATGCAAAGGAATTGCTTGATCTGCACGCAATGAAAAACTTGTCGTTGGATGATATCAGTTCAGCGGCTGGTATATCAAAATATCATTTCATTCGCCTTTTTAAGAACGTTTTTGGATTATCCCCTTATCAATATCAAATCCGGAGAAGATTAGAGCTTGCTAAACTCGAAATACTTAAAGGTGTTTCTATTCTTGATACTGCTTTTGCTTATGGTTATGCCGATTTAGCTTCTTTCTCTAAAGCTTTCAAACAAGCGTTTGGGCAATCACCAAGTCAATTTATTAAATAAGCAATTTTTGACAAGAGGATGTTCCTGAAAAAGTTTTTTTTTGACTTAAAAAATTCATGATTCGATTAATTTATCTTTGTTTTCTATTCTTTATTAGTGTTAATGGGTATTCCCAACTTCAGCGTAAAGTGCAATTCGGTGCACGAGTTGAATTTGTCACCGAAAATGGAACTTCCGGTTGTAAAGTGCAACAAGTTTCTAGAGGAACAAGTGTTGCTTTAAAATTGAAGGAAAAGGATTTGATTGTAAAAATTGGCAATTCCACTTTTGCATCAACGGCCGAATTCATCCGACTGTTTACCGGTTATTCACCCGATCAAGAAGTTCAATTAATGGTATTGCGTGGTAAAAAGAAACTTGTGTTAAAAGCAAAAGCCGTTGCACGTCCGTTTGAAACAGATGACAACGCCACCGTTATTTATGATGAAGCAAACTACAAAGGTGGACAACTGCGCGTCATCATCAACAAACCTTTCAAGGAGAATAAAATGCCCGCTATGCTTTTTATTCCGGGCTATACTTGCAGCAGTATTGATGAGTTAACCAATAATCATCCCTACAAACGAATTATTGATGCGTATGTCGATGCAGGATACGTTACGCTGCGTATTGAAAAAAGCGGACTGGGTGACAGTAAAAACACACCCCCTTGTGAGTCCTGCGATTTGCTAGATGAGATTGAAAATTTTGAAGTGGGATTAAAAAAGCTGAAAACATTGTCGTATGTCGATACGAATCAAATCATCATTGTTGGGCATTCCATGGGTGGGATCATTGCTCCTGCAATAAGTGCAAAAAATAAAGTTGCGGGAGTTGTAGTATATGGAACAACTGCCAAATCTTGGTTTGAATACCAAATCGAAATGTATCGTGTTCAAAATGCTTTAGCAGGAATGAACCCGATTGAAGTAGAACAATCTGTAATTGCTCAATACGATTTAAATTACCGCTATTTCGTAAAGAAAGAGAAACTGGAAGACTTAGCCAAAGATCCCAAGGCTGATAGTGTTTTGAGAACCACATGGGAATACGATGGAAAAGGAAAAATCTATTCAAGAAATGCGGAATACTGGCGACAAATACAAGATTATCCACACCTTGAAAACTGGAAAAATACCCAGGCTAAAGTATTGGTGCAATTTGGCGAATCAGATTTTCAGGCTTTCTCCAAAGCAGATCATCAGCAAATCGTAAATACTGTGAATTATTTTCATCCAGGCAATGCGACCTTGAAAACATTTCCTTCCACGGATCACTTCTTTGCAAAGTCAGGTACAATGCAAGAGGCTTACAACAAATTTGCCAACAGTCAGATTCAGCAACTCTTTGATGAGTACAATCAGGAGATTGGTTTATCGGCTGTTCAATGGAGTAATGATGTGTTGAATAAAAAATCAGATAACCAACCTATTGAAAAAGGTTGGCGTAAGCTCAATACTGAGCGCTATCCCGGAAAACAAGACGACATTGCATTTATCACCGAAAAGGAAGGCTGGTATGTCAATGGATACGGGACTATTAATCATACGAAAGACAGAGGCGAAACTTGGGAAAAGCAATTGGAAAAGAAAGGAACTTTTTTCCGTTGCATTGCTTTTGTAGATAGTTTAAAAGGATTTGCGGGAACAGTTGGTACAGACTATTTTCCAAACGTAACAGATACCATTCCCTTATACGGAACAACAGATGGAGGAAAAACATGGAATCCAGTTCCATTCAAAGGTCCATATGTAAAAGGTCTCTGCGCAATCGATATCGTCAAGGAACAATTTATCAATCACGGAAAAATAGATTACAAAATTCATATTTACGGAGTTGGACGCGTCGGAAGTCCAGCAAATATGATGGTCTCACACGATGGCGGTTTGAATTGGACATCGAATAGCATGAATAAAGACTGTAAAATGTTGTTTGACATTAAAATGTTTGATAAAAACAACGGGATCGTTTGCGCTGCATCGGATGAAGACATGGAAAAATCCAATGCCTTGATTTTAAAAACGAGCGATGGCGGAAAGACCTGGAAAAAGGTGTACCAATCCAATCGTCCATTTGAAGGCACTTGGAAAGCCTCGTTTCCAACAAAGCAAGTTGGCTATGTAACGATTCAATCCTATAATCCTGATCCAAACGTGAAACAACAACGCATTGCCAAAACAACCGATGGTGGAAAAACATGGAATGAAATCAACTTAGTGGAAGATGCCGACGCGAGAGAATTTGGCATTGGGTTTATTGACGAAAACAACGGCTTTGTAGGTACCATGAACACTGGCTACGAAACCAAAGATGGCGGATTAACGTGGACACCAATTAATTTAGGAATGGCTTGCAATAAAATCAGAATTTACAAAGATGCCAATGGAAAAACCTATGGGTACGCAATTGGTGTAAATGTGTTGAAGGGTGAATTTTAAAAGGTTAAATTATTCTAAAATTAATTAAATGAAAAAATCATTTTTAACACTCGCATTACTTTGTGCAACAATAACAACAATAGTTGCGCAAGAGATTGCTCCATCAAAAAATAAATTTGGCGTTACATTATCTACCAATATTTTTGGATTGAATGATGATCTTAATCATGTTGCAGTTGGCGGCGGTTTTTATTTTAGTAGAAAAATATCCAAAAGACTCTCAATCTATACCGAGATTGATGGTTCAAGCCGTAATTATGGACATTTGGCATTAATGCCAGGTTTAGGTGGAGAATTTACAACTGGCAATCTTGCCGTTTATATTGGCCCAATGTTTGACATTGGAAAGAAGTCGAATTTGAGTTTGGGGGTAGTGGAAAACTATTTATTTAGCTCTGAGCTTAAGACTACAACGGGTACCAAAGACGTAAGTAGTGAAACAACGAATTATTCTTCTCTGTTTTTTGATTTTAGACACCATTTTGGGAATAAATTTAGTTTAGGCACTAGGTATGAATGGGGGATAAAT
>JAIXWI010000020.1 GCA_027491355.1 Bacteroidota bacterium | reverse complement strand
CTTTGAATACCAAATTGTAAAGTTTGTATGAACTTTATTTGAATCAAAAGGTAGCCATTTTCTAATTTCAAAAAACAATTAATGCCGGCGCAAAGCGCCGGCATTAATGTTTAAATTAGCTCATCATCATTTTAAGAAAACAACTGTCTCTTTTTTGACTGACTAATTATTTTGAACTCATTATGGTCTTGCCAATCCAATGAAGTTACTGTTGTTGTTGTCGATTACGATAAAGTCGTTACCATCAACAAACGCATCTCCATTAGCATCGGTGTAGAGGTATCCAAATGCAAAGTTAGCATTGTCGTTATCCACATCGATGAAGTCATTACCATCAATAAATCCGTCTTGGTTGATATCACCAGAGTAGATTAAGAAAATTCCTGTACCATCATCAATCATGTTTGCTCCGTATGCTTGTGTAGCAGCAGTAGAGAAATCATAATTTGTAGTTGATGTAATTGTTACAGCAGCAGCAGACCATGTTTCAATTGAGTTTCTGTGTTTGATAGCAATGTAGTAATCGTTACCGATTGCACTTCCAGGTAAATCAATTTGAGCATCACCATTTACATCAACTGTAGCTACAATTGAATAATCTGTGTTATAGAAACCAGATAAATCCTCGTGTAATTCAACAATAATGGTATCGGCAATGTTCATTGGTAAGCTGTTGTCAGCATTAAATGGAGCAGCAGTCATTGATCCAGTACCCAAGTACAAACCTTGTAAGTATGCTTTCAAGTTTAATTTAGCACCAGCTGCAGTGGTAGTTTGGTCGCCAGTTACAGAGTAACCAGATGCACCATTCACATTTGCAGCTCTTACACGGAAGTAATATTGAGTCATTGGGTTCAAGCCAGTTATTACAGCACTGTTTGTTGATACTGATTTTGCTTCATATCCTGTTACAAAGGTTGAGAAGTTATTAGCAGTAGATACATCTACTAAATACTCAGATGCACCTGCTACAACTGACCAGTTAATTGTAAATCCAGCACCAGATACATTGGTTGTACTAGTTAAAACTGGCGTTTCTGGAATTGTTACCACGTTTAAGTTAGCATTCACTGAACTGAAACAAGTGTTGATAGAACGAACTCTTACAAAGTATTCAGTACCTGCAGTTAATCCTGAAACTGATAATGAAGTACCTTGAGCAGTTAAGTTGTTATATCCTGAAACGAATGAAGTAAAGTTTGCATTCAAAGCAACATCTACTTTGTAACCTAAGATATCTGCTACTGCATCCCAACTTACATCAAAGCTATTGGCAGTAACATTGCTGATAGCTGCGTTTGCTGGTGTAGCTGGAGCTGAAATTAACTTTGTAGTTGCAGTACCAGTTGTGCTACAATTGAATGTATTGGTTGAGGTAACAGTGTATGTTCTGTCAGCAGTTGGCAATACAAACAAGTTTCTATTGTTACCTGTGGTGTATGCAGCTGTTGCAGCAGAGTCAGTATACAAATCAGTTGTAGGAGTCCAGCTGTAACTTTGTGGAACCAAGTAACTGAAAATCATATCAGGTCTGTTGGTGTTTGCTGCTGATGTAATAGATGCAAGAACACCACAAGCTGCAGCATTGTCATTGTAACTACCGAACACAGTTGGTAAAGAAGTGTTTGTGTATGAAACAGTTGAATTTGAACTGTAACAAGCAGCACATGTTGCACTCACGTCATTGTCATGACAGATGTCTATTACAACATTAGATACACCATCCCATGTAAAGTTGGTAGTAAAGTTATGTTTTTTCAAACCAACAGCAGGCGCTGGCTCTGAAACCGGACCATATACTGTTACAAATGGACTAGTAGGTACTAAGTATGCACTTGGCATTTGTGTAGCTGTAGTATGACCCATTTTAATAGTAAAGTTATCTTGTGAGAAAGTACCAGCACCTTGAGCAGTTACATTGAATGTGATAGCAGTAATTTGACCTGCAGGAATATTCATAGCGCTCAATTCAGCAGCGGTTATTAAATACTGTTCACGAGCACCTTCATAGAATGAACTGTAAGGAGTGATACCTGTTGCTGCAGTTGTCAATACACCTGTAAACTGACCCAAATTCGCATCGCCTTCATTGTTACCACCAACCATGTTGAATGGACTCGGAGCCGAACCATTACAGAAGTTCAATGGTGATTGTTGAATGCTCAATGGAGTTGGAACAGGGTTTACTTTAACAAAATGCTTAACTGTATTTGAACACTGTTGACCAGCTGTTTGCGATGCAGTTAAAGTGTAAGTTAAAGTAGTATCAGGGTTGAAATTGAAACCAGTAGCTGAAGAACCAATTACATTGTAATTTGGAGTCCAAGTGTAGGTGTCAAAATCAGCAACGTTAGAAGTGATTTGTACCGTATTGGCAGTTGGTGTACCAAAACATGTAGTGCTGGCTGAATCATTAATGGTTAAAACAGGAGAAGGTGTAACAGTAGCAATTACTGGAATTCTTGTTGTTTCACATGCAGCACCCACTACCCAATTGTAGAAGTAGTATTGGTAAATAGGTGTACCACCTGTAGTTGCGTTACCAAAGTTAGATTCATATACACTGATTCCAGGGCCAACATGTGGGTATTGGTATCCATTACCAGTTGTAGAACCTCTCCAACAGTTAGGATTAGTACCTGAGAAACCAATGGTATAGCTGGTACCTGCAGGAATGGTGAATCTTACTGGAACTGTTTGTTTAACAGTTGGGGTTGCACCTGTGTTTTGTACAGTGGTAACTCCAGAGTAAGAAGCTATCAAAGTACCTGTTGAGTTCAAGGCACGTACTTGAATGGTAAATGGTGTACCAACCGCAGCAGCAGGGTAAATATCAAGTGTATTGATAAATACTTGTCTGGTGGTGTTGAATGACATACCAGCACCTGTGATTAAAGTAGTTTGGAACATACCATCTGTGTTGTATTGATTCCATCTGTTACCACCAACCAAAGCTGTAGAAGTTTCACCAGGAGCAGCAGCTGCTGCATAGAAGGTATCAGTATTGCTCAAAACAGGGGCATACACTGAACCTTGGAACAAGGCATTACCACCTGCAGAATCTGCGTACCAATTTACCATTTGACCATAACCAGGGGTTACAGTTAAATTAACCGGGCCATTGCCACAACGGCTGCCATTTGCAAAGGAAACAATGTTTGGAATATAAACAACTACTGTATCGCCTGCTGCAATGGTAGTACCAGCACAAGTTGCAGTTGCTGTATATACAGTTGTAGTTGTAATAGCTGTTGAAGGTTTATAGGTCAATGAATTGGTACCTACTGAAGTCCATGGACCTGTAGGACCTGTTGTAGACTCTAACCATTGGATATCGCCACCTGTAGCAGTTGCTGTTAAGGTAGGCATTCCACCAGCATTGGTACAGAATTGTGCCACATCAGCTGTGATTCTACCAGCAGTTAATGGAGTAATTCTTATAGTAGTTGATGGCATAGCATCATTGGCAGTACTTGCATCACCAATTAACATAGTGCTTGCATCAAAAACATAAGCACCAGTATCAGTCATGTTGTAGTTGTTATCTAATACTACATCCATAGTAGCACCAGGAGCCAATGTACCTGTAGTCAACAAAATTGGATTGAATGTAATTGGATTTGGACCACTTACTGAACCCGAAACAATTACGTTGTTAACTGAGAAATCAATTGGATCAATGCTAGCATAGTTCTTGATTCTTACAGATACTGTTTTACCAGATGTAGCACAAGTTCCTGAAGGTTGAGCCAAAGCTTGAACCCCCATGTTTAATGGGAACAATGCACCATCAAATTCATCAGCACCAATGTCAGAAGACAAACCACCACCATTGATGGCACCAACAGGACCTGGACGCACATTGCCTTCAAAGTCTGTAGTAACTTCAGGAACAATAACACCACCTGATTCCATCAATGAAGTAGTACCTGCAGCTATTCTTAAATCAACAGCTGACAAGCTTGCATTTGGTGCAACAAAGTTTGGATTTTCGTTGATACTGTTGGCATCTCTACCCACTGCAACTCTCCAATCACCTAAAGAGGTTCTGTTGGCATTTCTGTATCTACCAATAGCACCTACAGAGAAGTAGTTGTTGTTGTTCAAAGTTAAATTCTGTGCAGAGGTTGTAGTATCACCTAAACCAATGGCATAACTTAAACTCAATGAACCTGAATTGGTTCTTTTGTTTACAAATAAATTGTTTCTGATATCACGTGTGGTAGCAGAAGCAATACTTCTGAATGCATAAGTAAATGCAGTATCACCAATGGCATTACCAGCAATGTATATGGTATTGTAATAGTACTTGTTAGTACCATTGAATTCCAATATACCATGGTAGTTGTGTGGTGCTGTGTATGCATTTCCGCTTGAGTCTAAACCTAAACGGATAACGTTGTTGGCATATACAAATTGACCAGAGTTAATAGTAATACCATAAACGTTTGCTCCACCGCCTGGGTTGTTTGCATAAATATTGTCAATGATATTGTTGTTAACAAAGTTAGGTGCAGATGAAGCACCAGCAGTAACACCAATAGCAGCTACCAATACTTTAGCAGAATCGCTAGCATATAAGTTGGTGATTCTGTTGTTGTTTACAGACAAACCTAAGGTACCAGAAGAAGTACCTACACCAATACCAATTAAAGCACCGTTGGTTGCATTACTCTTTGAAGTAATGTTTCTGATGATATTGTTATTAACCTGACCTGAAAGTGAACCAGTTAAAATAACGTTGATATTAGATGCAGTTGTAGTTGAAATACAGTTTTGGAAGGTATTGTTGTTGATTGAGCAAAAACGTGCTGTGCCGCTTCTGTGAATGATAGGCAACAAGTTGTTTCTTGAGTTTTGAATCAAAGCACCAGCAGTTGCACCACCAAATGTATTGTTGTTCATGAAGAAGTTACCACTGGTACCACCTGTTAAATCAATACCACGTAAGCTCGTACCTGAAGTACCTGTTGCTAAATTAATGGTAATGCCACCAAAAGTATTGTTTTCAATGTAAACGGTATCGTGTGTTCCTGTACCCATTAACAAGGCTGTAAAGTTGTTTAAAGCTGTACCACCATAGTTGTAAACAATGTCTCCATTTGCAGTTAAGCTTCCAAATGTATTGTTACTGATGATACTCTTACCAGCCTGGTGGTTCAATAGTGAATTAGCTGTACTGGTTGAAGTACTGGTAATATTGAAATTACGGAAGGTATTGTTGGTAATGGTATTGTAAGGAATATTGGTTACACCTGTACCAAAATAAAGGTACATACCGTAAACAATGGTTGCAGCATTGTTAAAAGTTAAAGGCGTTCCACCACACAAAGGAGCAGTACCACCAATGTAATTGTTAGTAATTGTTACGCCTGATGTATCTGAAAACTCATATTTGTACAAGCCCCACCATGAACCGGCTGTTGTTTTGGCCTGGGTAGAGTAAATACTGTTACCTATATATGAATCAGCTACATTATAAGATGCTGAATATATTCCGTAAGCAGCACCCGTAGTACCAAAATTGTAAACATTGTTACCGATAAAGCTATTGTTGTTATTTGGCTTTTGGAAAGTTCCAGCTGCATATACACAATATACAGGGTTGGTTGCAGCCTCATGGATATCGTTGTAAGAAACGGTATTAGAGTCGTTACCTGTTACCAAAGTGGTTGTAGAAATTACCACCGGAGCAGTTAAAGCAGTAGTACCAGCACCTTTGATATCGCAATAAGTAATGGTATTACCAATTGCATCATCTATGAGCATGAATACATAACCAGAAGTATGGTCATTTTGAATGGTCAGGTTTTTGGTATTACCGGCACCTGGTTTGCGACCATCAAAAATGTAGTAATCACCACCAGCAATATTGAAAATACCATTAGATGCCGCCGTTGCATTACTTGCAATGATGGTTCCATTGGCTAAGGTAGCAGCTGGTTGGAATGTAACCGTATTGGTAGGACTCATTCCGTTCACCTGTCTTAAATTGATAGGGAAAGTTTCAGTTGCTTGGGTATAGCCTAAATCTATCAAGCTAAAAATAACCGGACCTGCAACACCTCTTAAATTTAAATCGTTTACAGCTGCATTCAAAGTTTCATAAGTTCCACCTGTTCCAACAGTGTATGTTCCTGACATTGGAGGACCAACAATGATGAATGAACCAGGAACTGGAGGATTGGTGATTGAATTAATAGAAGTAGCTTCAAAACCAGCAATATTTGGAGCTGAGCCAACATTACCTGCGTAATCTTGAGCTACAACAAAATATTGAATGACATCGTTCATAGCAGGTGCTGAACGCAATTTGCTTACATCGATGGTTAAATTAAACGGATTAGCAGAACCTGTTGCTTGTACCCATTTCCAACCATTTCCAGTAGAATCATTGGCAACACCAAACACGCTGGCATCTTTAGATTTTTTATAGTAAACAATCGGTAAATTAACTGTGGTATCAGCACCAGAAGCACCGTTACCAGCATCAAAAATAGTTACATTAAAATTGATGTTAGAAGTATTTTGTGTGTTTGTTAAACGTGTAAATGAAATGCTTGGAGCAGCTCCATCACCACCTAATTCATAAGCTCCCATTGATGGCGTAGTTGCACTTCTGGTAGTACCTAAATAGTCAGTAGTAACAGTAGCAATAGGAGCACCAGCACCCAATGCAGGAGAACCCAATTGTGGTTTGATTACAGCGTTTGAGTTAAACATTGGATCAGCAAACAATGATGCATTGTTTTGTCCAAAATCTGCTTGCAACATAGCTAAAGTAGTGTCTATTTTGGCAGGTGTAGGTAAGGCAATGAATGCCAAACGGCCTTGTGAGGTTGTACCAACGTTGTACAAGTTGTTGTTTAACTGTGTAAAAATGGTAGGCGCACCGTCTGAATGGATTGCATAGTTTCTTGAACCAGATGCACTGGTACCAGCATTTTGGTTTCTGAGTGTATTGTGGAAGATATTGTTTCTTACATCTAATTCTGAGCAAGTACCTGAAGCATAAAATGCAGTAGTAATTGCAGCAGTGTTGTAACCGCCATTGGCATAATCTCCGAACATGTTTACCGTATTGTGGTATACATTGATTCTTCCAGAGGTACTTGAACCAACAAAAATACCTACAGGCGAAGATCCAGTGTAACTGGTCCAACCTGTACCATTGATGTTATTGACAACGTTGTTTGAGATGGTAACATTTGAAAGTCTTAAACCAGTACCAACTTT
>JAIXWI010000018.1 GCA_027491355.1 Bacteroidota bacterium | reverse complement strand
GGCGGCAAACAAGCAAACAATACCAACTCAAACAAAGTGTATGTATTTGACTTTACAAGCAATGCATGGTATGCACAAAGCAACACGCAAAACACCAACAGAACCAATATAGAAGCCAAGACAGCAAACGGTTTGGTGTATTTATTTGGTGGCACAGACATAACCAATAGTCAAACCAACCAAGCTCAACGATACTTCTGCAAAGACCAATTGTGTACATGCAAATGGGCAGAGTATGTGTGTGGTGGGGTATCGCAAGATGAGCCATGTCCACTTCCGTTACCAAGTATCAGTTCGTTGCTACAAGATACCACTGCCAATACAGGAAATTTATACAATGGCACAGCAGCCAACAATGTAACGGTAACCATGAATTACACTGGAGCCAATGGTGCAGCTTATAAAGAGAGAACCATCAGTTCAACAGGTGTAACTGGTTTAACAGCCACACTTGCAGCAGGAACTTTGAACAATGGAAACGGCACATTGGTACTGAGCATTTCAGGTATACCAAATGCAAGTGGTACGGCAAGTTTTAGTATTACAATAGGAGGAAAAACTTGTGTGTTTACAAGAGTGGTAAAACCAATGCTATATAAAGCAGGCACCTTTTTTTGTAATGGCACACCAACTGAAGTGGTAGAGGTAACCAACCCCATCACAGGTAGAACATGGATGGATAGAAATCTCGGTGCATCAAGAGCTGCCATTAGTTTTGATGATACTTTAGCCTATGGAGATTTATATCAATGGGGCAGAGGGGCAGATGGGCATCAGTGTAGGAATTCGGTTGTAACAAGTAGTCTAAGTACATCAGAAAATAATATTAATGACAATTTTATTTTGGCACCAAATTCTCCCAATGATTGGTTAACTATTCAAAACAATAATCTATGGCAAGGTGTAAATGGTATAAATAACCCATGTCCTTTCGGATACAGATTACCTACTTACACAGAATTAAATTCAGAAAGAGCAACTTGGACTCAAAATAATAAAAGCGGTGCATATAATTCTTCTTTAAAATTACTTATGGCTGGCTATCGTGACCTTAATAGTAATATGTTAGATAATATGGATATTAGTGGATACTATTGGGAGAGCACAGTTAATAGTTCCAGCACTTATTACCAATTTTTTAATAATAACAATGCAGGAACTAACATTGGTGCTAGAGCTTTTGGTTTTTCCGTCCGCTGTATCAAAGACTAAAAACCGCATAATTTAGTAAAGATTTATTCTCCCAAACTCCCTGCTGAAAAGTAGGGAGTTTTTTTTGTCAGTAAACATTAAAAGATGGTATTGCTTTATTGAATTGTTCAAGCATTGGTTTAACATTTTACCAATTAATTGAATGATAGGGTTCATGTATTTAATTTCTAATTTAGGAAAGTATACCATCATTGATAACCAATTTTATCAATGGTTTAAGGCGTTTTGTGTTTTAAAATGAATGACTCGGAATCCCTTAATTTTTTAAATACAAAGAACTCGGATTTTATATTTAACTCATAAAAATAAACCCATAGGTTGATAAAATGAAAATTGTACCTATTTTTGAAAATAAATTATTTGCTTATTTAATTACAGGTGGAGCAATAAAAATGAGTCAAA
Source organism: Bacteroidota bacterium (assembly GCA_027491355.1). GTDB lineage: Bacteria > Bacteroidota > Bacteroidia > UKL13-3 > UKL13-3 > CAISCU01. The sequence continues at coordinate 3,900 of JAIXWI010000018.1, read as the reverse complement.
AAATGGAATCACACCCAGATACCGCAATTGAATTAGTAAAACTTGCGAATGCAAGAAATTACTTGATGCAAGAAGATGTTATTGATGATTTGTCTTTTTACGAACTAATGATAAACTAAGCGATGAAAAATAAAGAGAAATTTTTAAAATTGGTTTCACCTGTCAAAACCAATTCAGTAATAAAAAATAAGCAAAAAATTTTGAATAGGGCTATGCTACATGAGTCACAAAAGATAGCATTGAAAGTGTTGAACAGGTTAGCAGAATTGAATTGGACCCAAAAAAGACTTGCAGAGGCAATGGAAGTTTCTCCACAACAAATCAGCAAAATAGTAAGTGGAAAAGAAAACTTAACCATTGAAACCCAAATCAAATTGCAAGAAATTTTATCTATTCCAATTTTAGCCAGTTTTTATGAAAGTAAATAGTTGATTTAAAGTCGAGAATTACAAATTTTAAAAAGTGTTTTCAGCGCTATTTTTATTCAATAACTATTCTTTAATTTCTTAGTTTAATTTGAAAAATATTCCATTATTAGTTAAATTGAAAACAATGAAAACAAAAGACACCCAAAATAAGCATACCACCAGTTTTGAAGCTCATTTGAACAAGCGCTATGGTAAAATTGGAACAGAAAGTCGTACCACTTTTGAAACAAAAGCAAAAGTATTTGCAATAGGTGAGATCATCAAAGAAGAGCGGAAATACTTCCATAACTCAGCAAGAATTGGCAGATAAAACGGGTACCATAAAGAGCATTATTTCCAGAATAGAAAATAGACATAGCGATATCCAACTTTCTACACGTTACAAATTATTGGAACAAGGGCTGGGTCGTAAAATCTCATTCATTAATTCTTGAACCAGCTTTTTATAAAATCAATCCGAATCAAATTTGAGTTTGTTACTTATTAAAAAGATTCAAGTATTCTTCAAATACAAATACCCTATTCCTTCTGTTTCCAGTCATTTCCGATAATATTCCTGCAGTTACAAAATCATCTACTAAATCGTTGGCTGTTTTGTACGTACTTTTAGTAAGGTCTTTCACTTGATTCACATGTATTACAGGTTTTTTAAATAACTGTTGTAATACAATGCTTGCATTAGGGCCTTTTTTCCCAAATTGTGCTTTTAAATTTGTTTCTAAACGTGCCTTCAATTCTAATACATCAGATAATGTTTGAGTTGCATTTTCAGCTGTTTCAGCTACTCCTACTAAAAAGTATTTCAGCCATTGCTTCATATCATTTTTGCTTCTTACAAAGGTTAGGTTATCATAATATAGTCCTTTGTTTTTTTCAAAAAAGGCAGATAGGTACAAAAGAGGTTTATTTAATATTTTTTGGTCAACTAAAAATAAAGTGATTAGTAATCTACCAATTCTACCATTTCCATCTAAAAATGGGTGGATACTTTCAAATTGATAGTGTGCAATACCAATTTTCACCAATGCAGGAACTTTTATATCATCATTGTGTAAGAATTTTTCCATATCTCCCATCAATTCGTTCACATACATTTGGTGAGGTGGAACAAATACAGCATCAGCTAGACTATTTCCGCCTATCCAATTTTGTGAAGTGCGAAACTTCCCAGGTTGTTTATGATTACCTCTCACGCTACTCAACAAAGTTTCGTGAGTTTTCTTAATTAATCGAGATGAGATAGGTAAGGTTTCTAATTCACTTATGGCTTGATTTAAAGATTTGATATAATTATTTACTTCCTGCCAGTCATTTTTTCTATCAGGTGTAACCTCATCTTCATCCAATAGTGCTTCATCTATTTGGGTTTGTGTTCCCTCAATTCTACTTGAAACAACAGCTTCTTTAGTTACATGAAGTTGTATGAACAAATCAATATTTGGTACTAATTTTGAATAAGAATTCAATTCGCCAAGTTTAATTGCAGCTTTTTCTATGAGAACATTTAAACTTTGATCATCCCAAACCCAGGTATCATTAATTTGGTTGGGTAGGAAATACGAATATCCTGTCGGGTCTTTTAAAGTTTTGCCAGATTGGTAATTATCCAAGTTAATCATCCTAAATTTTTTTAGCAAAGTAACATAAAAATAATCATATTTTACTTTAGGTACATCAAACTAAAATATAAGTTCTCTTATTGTACGTTAAAGTCTCATTGTTATTTTAAATTTTTGACTGTTTTATTTTATCTATTCCAATTTTAGCTAGTTATTATGAAAGCAAATAGTTGAAGCAATAATTAAAACCCCCTGCGGAGAATAGCACCCTTAATATCCGCAAAATATGCGGAGAATAAATTGATTTTGCGGAGAATAACATGTATATTCGTTGCAAAATATGCGGAGATTAGCCCTTTATATTCATGAACAGAAAGATTGGACCCATTTTTATTGGGATGAAACAACTGTGTCTTTACAATTGGGGAAAACCAAGTATTTGCAGGGCAAGTTGATGGGTAAAATGGAATCTTTGGGTTTTGATTTGCAAGACGAAGCGCTCTTGAATACCTTAACTTCAGAGATTGTGAAATCATCAGAAATAGAGGGTGAAAAACTCGATTTAGAACAGGTACGTTCCTCTCTTGCCAAAAGATTAGGTATTGAAATTGCAGGTACAAAAGAATCAGAAAGACATATTGATGGAATTGTAGAGATGATGTTAAATGCCACTCAGGCGCATCAATTGGCAATTACAAAAGAGCGTTTGTTTGGTTGGCATGCTGCACTTTTCCCAACGGGATGGAGCAACCTGTATAAGATAAAAGTAGCCAATTGGCGCGATGACTCAACAGGCCCGATGCAGGTTGTTTCTGGAGCCATGGGAAAAGAAAAGGTGCATTTTCAAGCACCCGATTCAGCCAAAATTCCTGCTGAAATGAAAAAGTTTTTCAAATGGGTGAACAGTGAACCGAAAATAGACCCAGTACTAAAAGCAGCTATTGCGCATTTTTGGTTTGTGACCATTCACCCTTTTGAGGATGGAAATGGAAGAATAACAAGGGCAATTACAGAATTGTTGCTTGCGCGTTCAGACAACAGCATGAAGCGCTTTTACAGCATGTCTTCACAAATTAAATTAGACAGAAAAGAATACTATTTGCAGTTAGAGAAAGCGCAAAAAGGCAATTCAGATATCACAAGCTGGCTTGTATGGTTTTTGAAATGTTTGGAAAAGGCGCTTGAATCGTCTAATGAAGATTTGGCAAGCATCTTGTTTAAATCTGCTTTCTGGAATCATCATGCTAAAACAATTTTTAATCCTCGTCAACAGAAAATATTGAACCAATTGTTTGATGGTTTTACAGGAAAACTGAGTACTTCCAAATGGGCTAAAATTTGTAAATGTTCTCAAGATACCGCATTGAGAGACATACAAGATTTAATCAAGAAAGACATCTTGCAAAAAGAACCAGGCGGCGGAAGAAGTACCAATTATGAGTTGAACAAAACAGTATTTGTGAAAAGGTAATTGAGCCCCAATAGTTTCATTCGATTGGCGGAGGTCTTGATTTTTGGGGTACCTTTTTTATCAAGAAAAAAGGTACGGAAAATTAACTTTTAACCAATTCCTATTCAAAAGCAGCAAACTCTTTTTTTAAATTATTATCAAGGAAAAAGGGAGAATCAAACTCAAAACTATCGAACGACCATTCACGCCTTAATACTCGCAAACGACTATTCACTCAAGACTATTCAAATCTCATCCCAAAACCAATTCCGTTCGGATGTTCCGACCATTGTCAATCGGCGCACAAAATCACCAGTACTTGTTGTGGGAAGGCCTGCAGCAAGCGAATGCCAAAGCAAGTAACTGAGATACGTATTCAAAGCAATATGGATTGCTGCGTCAGACGCGTGTAGAACAAGGACGCAGATAGATTTTAAGCCGATTGGCGGAGGTCTTGATTTTT
>JAIXWI010000007.1 GCA_027491355.1 Bacteroidota bacterium | reverse complement strand
CTACAAATATGTTTGGTTCAGTAAAGCTTAACTTAACTCGAATAAATTTTTCAATTCTTGCCTAAAAACAAAAAACCTCCAGTATTCTACTGAAGGTTTAGGTGGTGATTCCGCTGGGATCAAAATGGTGTATGCTAATTAGCACATTATGTGCATTTTATCAGACGCTAAAATTGGCTTGGCAAACATTTGGCAAACAAAATATAATGAGATGTTCAATTTTATTTGAAATTATTCAATGGATATCAGTTTTCTTTTTTAGTTGAACTTTAAATTTTAAATTCATTCGTTTTATTTAAATCATTGGCACAATATTCTCTATACCATTGACTTTAAAGTAATGTTCAAAAATAAATTGATAGTCACAAATGGATGATTTAAAAACAGGTTATGATTATTATAATTACTTTAGATTAAGAATAGAAAACTTATCTACGATTGAAGTTATAGATTTATTCAATAAAACAGCTGGAATTAGAGCATATGGTATACCTCGTCAAGGATACTTATGGGCTTTGAGAGAACAAATAATATTAAGAGAAATTGACTGTAGTAAAATTTATAACGGGCAGAGCATGAGTTTTGCAAATCAAGTAGACTTATTTGAAAACAAGCTAGTTATAAGAGATCCTGTTTAGAACTTAAAATTGAATAAACACGATTCTTTTAAGATATTCATAGCTTTAAAGAGGTTTTCATTAAAATTATATATCAAGAAAACGACATTCAAAACCATATTTACGCTAAACTAATTATAAAAGTAATAGTTTATATAAAAACCAAAACTAATTTATTTTTAACCATTTATAATCTTCAAATTACCTATGCAAGATAATCTTAAACATAAATATTGGATTAAGAAATTTAAGAACGATCCCCAAAATTTAAACATCAAATTTAAATCTCCTTTCATGGGAAGTATACCTTTTGAGATAGATGAAGATATTTTTGATAGAGTTGAATTAGAGGAATTTGTGAAAATTGAACAAAATCGGATTCCGCTGTTTTTAGGGTCACAATTTGGAATTGCACCAAGGATAAATGAAATACCTGATTTTTTTAATGGTGAGAAAATTATAGCAATATTAGCAAAGTCGATGCTCTCTGGCCATGTTAGTGGGCTTACCATTTACAAAATTTATGAAAATGAGAAGCAATTTCATCCTCATAAAATTGAATTTTATTCAAATTAGATTATATTCAAATGAATATAATCGTTCATTATTTAATTTAGATTTTGTTCCATCTCAAACAAAAAGTTTATAAAAAACAAAAGCTCATTTTTCGTATAATCACATTCTAAGATGTGTTATTAGGAAGTTTTTAGTGTTTGAATTGCGATTATATGTAAGTTAGTGGCAATATAATAAATAAAGGAAAATGGGTAAAATAACAAATGAGATTGTAGAAAGAGCTTATGGAGTTGCCAAAGACTTTTATCAGAAAAAAATAACTCTCAAACAAGCGACAGAAATTCTTTTAAAAAACGGAATGAATGGGAAATCAGCTGTTGACTATATTTACAACTATTCAAACCTCATAAATGGCAAACTTTTTACTAGGTCAACAAATACGTATGCTACGGATTATTTTTTGAGGAAAATTTATGAAGAAAACGGTCAACCAGGACTTCAAAACGCATTGATTTCTCTTTCTCATCACCTAGACTACTACGAAGAAAAATCAGGAGCATCCGTAAAACAGCGCAGAGATATTTATGAAAAATACATAAATCTATTAGAAAACAAACCTGAAACAACAGTATTCCCAGACGAGGTAGAAGAAAACGTAAAATATTCAGAGGGTAAAACAAAAGTAGTTCTTGTAAACAGTTATGAGCGCAATCAAGTGGCACGTCAAAAATGTATAGAACATTATGGTGCTTTTTGTCAAGTTTGCTCTTTCAATTTTGAAGATATTTTTGGTGATTTAGGTAAAGACTTTATACATGTTCATCATGTTATTGATATAGCTACAATCGGTACCGAATATTCGGTTGATCCTATTAAAGACTTGATACCTGTATGCCCGAACTGTCACTCAATGCTACATAAAAAGAAGCCTGCTTTTTCAATAAAAGAACTGAAGGATAGAATGAAATAGTATACAGCCACTAACAGCTTGTAAGCAATATTGCCTTGCCGCAGGCGCAACACAATGCAACATCGCCTACGCGCAAAACGTTATCAGCAACCTTAAAAAACGACACGACAGACAACAAACGAAGGACAAAAATGCCAACGCTTCTTATAATTAAAAGAGTTGTTTTACAACGCAAATACCGACACAAAAACACCATATTTATTTTACCCAACCGCACCCAAGTTCACCCACAACCCTGACAAGTTAACAGTTGAAAGAAATGTTGATAAAGTTTGTTTATAAAGCTTGTCTAAAAGATTTTTAGCTCTAAATTTGGACAGTTCTTGTCAAAACACAATATGTCCAAGATAAATAACACATCGTTCGGAGAATACATCAAACAATTAAGGGAGGACAAGCATCTTCCTTTAAGAAAAATTGCTGCTGAACTTGACATTGACACTTCAACTCTGAGTAAAATAGAGAAGAACGAAAGAAATGCAAGTGAACAAGTAATTGAACGACTTTCTGAAATATTTGAAATTGACAAGGGAGAATTGAAAGTTCGATATTTAAGTGATAAAATCACATACCAACTTTTAGAGGAAAAAGATGGGATTGAAATCTTGAAAGTTGCCGAACAAAAAATAAAATACTATAAGAAAAATGATAAGCACTAAAACTATTCAATACAAATTGCCCAAAGAATCTTTAATGCTTGTCCAAGAACCGCAGATAAGATTATTTGAGGAAGAGTTTAAAATATCTACCAAAAAAGAGTTTATCGGAATAGACTTTAATCAGCGTGGTTATACCGTCAATGATAAAGTTGATTTGATAATTGACAGTAAAATTCAAACAATTGGATTCTTTTCAGGGGCTGGCGGTCTTGATATTGGTTCTCAACTGGCAGGAGCGAAAGTGATTTCTAGTTTAGATTTTGACAGAGATAGTGTGGCAACTATGAAAGCAAACAAATATTTCGCCCATTCTACTCACTTTCACAAGGACATTAAAGAAATGTATGCTAAGGATTATAATAAAATATTAAAGGCAAATAACCCTGAAAAACTAATTCTTGTTGGAGGTCCACCTTGCCAACCGTTTTCAAAGGCAGGATATTGGGTTACACATAAAAATAGACTTGGAAGCGAAGACCCAAGAAATATGATTGGGCAATACCTAAGAATAGTTGAAGAACTAAAGCCAGATGGATTCTTACTTGAAAATGTAGAAAGCCTTTTGCACCCCAAAAACGCACAAGCTGTTACAGATTTAAAAGAAGCTATAGATAAGCTTGGTTATAAATTTATTGTTTATCGAGCTGATGCTTTAGATTTTGGTGTTCCGCAAAAAAGAAAAAGGATATTCTTTATTGCATCAAGAAAAGGCGTCATAGGAGAACCAATAAAAACTCACGGAGACGCATTAGAAATTTTAGTAAATATAAATTTACTGCCGCACGAAAGAGTTATTGATTGGATTGGAAAGTTTGATACAGATAAATACTTTGAATCAGAGGAATTAACGACAGGAAAAACTTATGATAAAGAATTAAAACAAATTCCACCCGGTCAAAATTATTTTGCTTTAACGGAAAGAAGTGGACACCCAAATCCAAAATTTGAACCAAACAAACGATTTTGGAATTTCCTTTTAAAACTACATCCTAATCAACCGTCTTGGACTATTGCTGCTCAACCTGGTCCTTGGGTAGGTCCGTTTCATTGGAATAATAGAAGATTAAGAGTTCCCGAAAGTGCCGCTATCCAAACATTTCCTGAAGACTACCATTTTGTAGGAACTAGACGCTCAATACAAAAACAAATTGGCAACGCTGTGCCATCCCTATTAGGCAAAGCAATCGTTAAACATTTAATTTCTAATATTTAATGAAGCCAAAAATTGTAAGTGTATTTTCAGGAGTTGGTGGTATTGATTTCGGATTTGAAAAAGCGGGATTTGAAACAGTTTTTGCATCTGATATTTGGAATAAAGCGTGCGAATCATTGAAAGCCAATTTCCCAAATACAGAGATTGTTTGTGACACAATTGAGAATGTTGATTTTAAAAAAATTAAAAAGAAACATAAAGTCATTGATGGTTTAGTAGGAGGTCCTCCTTGTCCCCCATTCTCAAAATCTCGATTTTATCGTAAAGAAAAAGAAAGAGGTATTGATGATGAAGATGGTTTTATGACAGTTTCAAATTACTTTAGAGCAGTTGAAGAATTGAATCCAAAGTTTTTCTTTTTTGAAAATGTCCACGGTTTTGTTTTTAAACCACATCAGACAGCTTTGGAATTGGTCGAAAAAGAAAGTGAAAGACTAGGCTATAAAATATTTCACAATGTTCTTAATGCAGCTGACTTCGGTGTTCCTCAAACAAGACAACGTTTTATTTGCATTGGTGTAAAGAAAACAATGGAGGATTTCAAATTTCCTAAGCAAACGCATTCTGACTCAGCAAAACCAATAAAAGGAACAAAACCTTGGGTTACTTGTGGCGATATTTTAAATGATATTGATTTTGACACTCCAGAAGACATTAAAATGTTAGCAGGGTCAAAACATAAAGACCTTCTAAAATTAGTACCACCAGGAGACAATTATTTATTTTTCACTAAAGAGAGAAACCATCCGAAACCAGTTTTCAAATGGCGTTCAAGATATTGGTCTTTTTTATTAAAACTGTCACCTGAAAGACCTTCTTGGACAATTCAAGCCAGTCACTCAAATAATATGGGGCCATTTCATTGGAAAAATAGATTCTTAAGAATTGAAGAGATAAAAAGAATTCAGTCCTTTGAAGACAAGCATATTTTCTTAGGTTCATACAAAGAGCAATGGAGACAAATTGGTAATGCTGTTCCACCTTTATTAGCTTATCGAATCGCTAACGAGATTAAAAAACAATATTTTAAATAATGAGCGTAAGAAACACTATAATTTTAAATCATTCGGACTTAAAGTATTTGCTGATTGATAGTTTGCGTTTGTATTCTGACAACGTTGTATTCATTGACGGAAACAATCCTTACCGTTTTTCAATTAACAAAAAGACGTTTTATGTTTTAATCAAGAATGTTCACGAATCAGGTGACGGTAGAAGAAATCAAAATGAATGCAGAATTCAGGTTGCTAAGACAGGAAATTTTAATGAAGCGTTAAATTCAAGAACAGATGTAATTGTTCTTGGATATTTCGCAGATGAAAAAGTTTTCACTGCTTGGAATCCATACTTAATGAGAGACCGTTTTAATCAAAAGCAAACTATCTCTTTGTATTCAAGATTTTCAGTTCAAAGACAAGCAGCCGTAAATAAAATAGCCACATATCGTGACACTAATGGTCAATCAGTAATCAGTTTTTTACCAGACTATCTTGGCCTATATTTGGAGAACTTATCAAATATTCATTTACTTCCAGACAATGAACTATTAGCTTTAGTAAATGAATCAGACTCATTAAATTCATATAATCAAGACGGCTTTGCAGACTTTCCTGAAGGACATCTAACAATAACGCATACAAGGTATAAACGTGACCCAAGATTTAAATCAATAGTTTATGCTGCTTACGATAACCGTTGTGCTATGTGTGGTATTCAATTAGAATTAATTGAAGCTGCTCATATTGTTCCTCATTCGCACGAAAAAGGAACTGATGATATCGGCAATGGAATCAGTCTTTGTGCTTTACATCATACCGCTTACGACCGTTCATTAATATATTTTGACAATGAGTTCAACATTTTAATAAACAACAGTAAAATGGAATATTTAGAAAAAGTTGGACTTGATTCAGGCTTTCGAAAATTTCAGTCGCTTGCATTTGACAAAATTCAATTGCCGTCAAATCATACATTAAGGCCCAACATTGAAAATATAAACTTAGCGAACCAGACAAGAGGAATAGTTTAGCCAACGTTTTTGGTGGCAAATTTGCAAAACCGCACAAGCCCAATGTTAAAACCAAGTTTTGCAAAAGAGCAACCAAGCCAACGCACCAAGACAGACACGAAATGAGAACGAACCACCACGACAGAAAAGAAGGGCAGCTGGTAACAGCGGTTTGGCGTAATGGAGGGTGCAGTGCTTCGTATGACGGTTTTGTGGTAGGTTCAAGTGCAGTTCTTCGATTGAACTTTTGTGCTAAATTTCCGCCAATACTCCAAGCCGCAAACCGTTATGCGTCTGTTTAAAACAAAACAATCAAATAATATGAGTAAATACGGAGACATACAATTTTTAATTGACAGACCCGAACCAAGCGAGATTTTCCTTGGGGCAAGACATATGGCAGGTGTCCAATTACAAGAGCAATTTAGTGCTAACAATGACAAAACTGTAAAATCAAGTTATGACGGTTTCAAATGGATAAAAGCAGAATTGACTTACCCTTCCTTTGACAACCTAACATTCGCATATAAAAATTCCATTTTTTCAGTGGTAATTGAGTTGATAGACGAAAAAGGGAGTTCAATGACAAGACAACAAAAAGAGCGACTTTTAAATTCTTGTGAAGAAAACAACTTAATTCCTTGCTCTTTTAGACTTAAATTCAGAGAAAAAACAGACAATTTTTTAGAAAAAATGATGGGAAATAAAGACCAACTTGATTATGAACTTACACCTTTGGAGCAAGGATGGAACTTGTATGATGTAAGGACAAATCAAAAAGTAAATCCATTAATTATTGCAAGTGCCGAAAAGACAAGGATGTCAAAATGGGAGTTAAGCAACTTTGCAATTCAGATTGTAAGAAATGATATACAAAAAGAAGGAAATGTAGTTTTATCATTCTGTGACTTACCAGAAGTTAATCCACAAATTTGGTTTAAAAACAAAAAAGGTGAAACAGGTTGGGTAGTTGTGAAGCATATAAAGGATAGTAGTGATTTGGACTATAGAGAATGGGTAGGTCTTGAAGACAGAAGTCCACAATTGAAACCTTTTGACGGATATTTCGCTTCGGTCCAATTTTTTTCTATGAAGACAAACTCAACTTCTGATTTATTTCGTGGTGACGCCATGAGTGTGAAGTATAAAGGACTTGAACGTATTTATGTGTCGTAGAGTAGAAAACCGAATGCACAAAAGCAGTTTTGTAAAAGCGGGGGTTTCGTGCATCTATGACTGTGAAGTGCTAAATTCAAGCTTTGTGCATCTAATGAAGTTTAGTGCTAAAAATCTCCGCCTTCGCAAAGCGGCAAAACGTCCATGAAACTCAAAAATTTGAATTTTGACCAATGGCGTAAAAACCATTCACCGGACCATAATGACAAATGGTACAGGGAATTATACCCCTTTAATGTTTTTAGGCTTATCAATTTTGACAATTCTCAAATCAATAAAGAACAAAAGATAGATTTCAACGGTGTTTCATATTACGTTATTCTTTCAAAAATTGAACTTCAGGATAACGGTCGTTACAGAACATCATTTGAAATTTCATCTTTCCCAAAATCTAAGACCCAAGAATGGAAACAAAGAAAATGGAATACGACATTCCAAATAGTTTACAGTAAATTATTTGATTTTATAACAGTTTTTACAAAAAAAGAAGACCCTTCTAAGGATTATGTTGTAAAATTTATGAAGGGAAATTTTGATAAAATATATAACGAAAAATCAATACCTATTTCTGTATTGCTTATTAGGACTTTAATTCTTCATATTGTAGAGGAAGCTTTTATAGGTGGTAAACATAACCAAGAGTTTGAGTATTTAAGAAAAGCAGAAAGTTATAAAACAGAATTTCAGCATTTTACAAGTAATAAAATAAATTACTTTACTCCAATTTATAGTATTGATAGAGAGTTATGGATATGTTACTCATTTACAGAAGAGAAGGCACATAGAATAGCATATTACAATGCTAATCAATGTCAAAAATTAATTGTTGTATACTGTAATCCATCCTACAGAAGTCATCATAGATGTAATGAAAAAGGAACTGAAATTATTTCTATTTATGAATTATCTGAGAAAGTTTCATCTGAAATAAGAAAAAAATACGAGAAACAAATCAGGTTCATACAAAATCATCTCAATTTACCCGAAAAAATTAATATTGATGATTTAATGAATGAAATAAATCATCCTAAACAAAAAGATTATGAAATACAAAAATCAGATCTGATGGAAGCCTTAGGTACGATGAAAATTCTTCCAAAGAACGAGTTAGACTTCTTTCATTCATTATGTTGCTTTAACCTTATAAATGCATATTTAAGCAGACAAAGAAAGTTAAACTCAAACATAGAAAAGGATGTAAAATTGTTTAAAAATATGTATAGCTTTAAATCTTATCTTTCTGACATTTTAACACAATGTATTAAAATAAACAATATTTCAGCTTCTCTTTTCATTGATAAAAACCTTATAATTATAGAATTAAAAGGTTTTCAATTTAGTTTTCATAATATACCACTTAATGCGACACTAATAGATTTTTTAAGCAGTAAAGACAATAAAAAAATAGAATGGTCAGGAAAAAGACTTCAGCCAATTGCACCATTGCTTTTAAAATATTCAAGGGAAATTAGACGCAAAATAAAATAAAGTCAGCTAAAATTATCATTTTGAAATTGCGAGAGCATTAGTATTTGTTAATGGCTAATTTTAATTTTTAGTTTGTTTTAAAAAATCAAATAATATAATATTTTCAGATTCAAACATGAAAGAAAACAAGTTAAAATATTTTAACTTGGAACTTCCTTAATTAATTTTGACTTACATAAAAAATATTGAAAATCATATAATAAAATGAATTCAAAAGAATTACTAAAACATATTGATAATCAAAATATAAAGGCTGTAAATGCCATTATAGACATTATTATAAATGATGATTATTGCCAAGAAATATTAGGAATCGAAATTGGAAATAAAGCAAAGGTTCAATTTAAAAAAGAGATGTCTTTATTTCTCTCAATACCCAATTCTAAAGATAAAATTGATGCATTGATGGATTATCTTCTTGGAGATTATGGATTGGAAGAATTTGCATTAGCCGAACAATATGTAAGTGCAAATATGTATACCTTTTCTAGTTCCTTACATGTTTTTAAATTTTCTGAATTTTACCACTGTTATTTTTATTCTAGTGACGGAAATTATAAAGCTGTAACAGTTGACCCAACAGAATTTTGTTATGATGCTGCTGGAAGTATGATAGCATATCAAGAGCAAGAAGCAGAAAATTTGAAAGATGAATATTGGAAAAATATAGATACGACAAATTCAGTTGACTTTAAATTCAAATTTACATTTGACTAAAATATCAACTATCTCTACCCACTAATTTGGGATAACACTATGAAACAAAGTCTTATTTTACATATACCACATGCCTCAAATTTTATACCAGATTATGACGGATATACTGCTTCCAAAGAAGAATTAAATAGTGAAATTTTAAAACTTACCGATTGGTATACAGATTCCTTGTTTTTTACTGAATCTGAAATCATAGTTAAGGCTAATTTTTCAAGGGTATTTTGCGACGTTGAAAGGTTCTCTGATGATAATTTGGAAATTATGTCAAGATCGGGTATGGGAATGATGTATGAAAAGAGTGATACTGGAAAAGTTATAAGAAAAGTATCCAATGAATTAAGGTCAAGAATTTTAAACAATTTTTACAATAAACATCATGAATTGCTGGTTCATTCTGTCATAGATCAACTGCAAATGTTTAACAGGGCATTAATTTTAGATTGTCATTCCTATCCTAATATTCCCTTTAAGAGAGATTTAAATCAACAAACAAATAGACCTGATTTTAATATTGGAACGGATAAATTTCACACACCAGATTATTTGATAAATTTTTCAATTTCTTATTTTGAAGAACTTGGCTATTCTGTTGGTGTTGATTGGCCTTATTCTGGATCAATAGTTCCAATGGATTATTACCAAAAAAATCAAAATGTGCAGTCAATTATGCTTGAGATCAATAGAAAGTTGTACATGGACGAGCAATCAGGACTTAAATCAAATAACTATCCCCTAACTGAAAAAGTAGTAAAAGCTTATATTGAAAAATTGAGAGGGTTTTTAAATTAAAATCCACAAGAATAAACTAGTATTATTTTTTTCTTACTGTCCAAACTGAATTATGAGAAGTCATTTGACTTCTTTTATTTAGTTCTATTTTGGAGTATTTCTCAATAGCTTCAATTTGTTCAGTTGTTTTATTATCAATGCCAAATAGTGATTCTAATTTTCTTCGAGTAGAATCTTTCATTTTCTTTGGTTTTTTAGTCATAAATTTTAAGAAAGATTAGTTTTAAAAAAGGTCTAAATAAAATTTCTGAAAAACACCTTAGCGAATATTTGCTTTCCCGAAAGAAATTTCGCTAATTTAACATTTTTTGACCACATTTTCCTGTTTTCAGCACTTAAAAAATGTATAAAAATGTGTCTTTTACTTACTATACCTACTATTGAATAGTCAAATAGTAAGTATAGTAAGATAAACAGCCATTTATTTTCTTTTTACAAAATATCCTTTTACAGGAAAACCAAAGGTTCCACTTACAATCTGTGTTCGATTGAATTTAAGATTGACAAGTGCTTTACCTACCTGATTTTTCTTCAATTGGATACCCGAAACTTTTAATAGTTCCTCAGTAATTTCAGTTGCAGTCATAAATATTCCTGATTTACTATCAGCAGACTCAAAATGCTTAACGATCAACTCATGTTCTGGGCTTAACTCCTTGAAATTGTTATTATAAATCTCATTTTGTTCTATTTCCTCTTTGGTTAAATTGTAATCAAAACCTGATTTGTAGAGTTCATAGGCACTAAACCTGATGGCATTTACATCAATATGATTTTTGTAGGCAAAATTGAACTGATCTGTCAATTTAAAGCACAACCACCTCACATTGCCAGTTTCATCAGATAGAAAATCGCTTCTGTTTGTACTACCCACAAAATTTGCAATCCTTTTCAAATTGGTTGTGTTTTTGTCATAGGGTAGTCTAACTTTAATCAAATCTTTACTGATTAAACTCTTAAGTTGATTGATTTCAAATCCCTTTAAACCTGCTAATTCATCTATATTGATAATAAAGTTTGTGCCTAAACTAATCAATCCATCTTTGTCATTTGAGAGTGTTTCTGTATAATATTCATTCAGCACAGGAGGGCATAACCAATTTAAGAAATGGGTTTTTCCAGTATTTTGGTTTTCACTGATCAAAATGAAAGCTTGTTTATTGATGGCTTTTTTATTCAAGGTACAGGCAATAGACCTGACTAGCATTTTCTTAAAATGTAGTTTAAAGCGTTCATTGTCATCAGTGAATACATATTTGCATAATTCGTCTATGATATCTCTATCTCCAATATAATGCTTCCAATAACTGTAGTTTTCATCTTCTTCAAATGACTTGAAATACGATTCCACAGGATTAAATCTTGGTACAAAATCACTTTTAAGAAGGCTAATTAAATCGGAATGTGAGAACTTGAAACCTTTTTGTTTGAGGTTTCTATAAATCTCATCCGTATTCACATTCTTCCATTCTTCAATAAGGTTTGCTCTTTTAGATTGTAAGTTCAAAGAAATGGAGTTGAATTTAAATTCATACATTTCTTTTAAATAAGTCTCAACCTTAATCCACTCATTTGATTTACTTTTTTTAGGATTTGTAGCAACTGATTGTTTTCTAATTGGTAATCCCATAACTACATTTTTAAAAGTTTTTGAATTTCAACAACAGGGTAAAATACCTTACTTCCTATCTTATTGAAGTTAAGTTTTCCATCTTTTCTCATGTTGTAGAACCAAGTAGTTTTTCTTCCAACCAAACTCATTGCTTCCTTTTCTGAAATAAATTCAGATAAAATTGGTTTAGAATTAGGTAAAATTGATTTTTGATTTCTTAAATCAATTAGAGTTTGCATGATCTCATCAAGCAAACTTTTTGGGAGCATCACAAAACTTGTTTGCTCCTCAGTTTTAATTATTTTGTTGAACATGCGAGCAAAACAGAATTAAAAAAATGAAAAAAAAATTCCCTTTACGTAAAGGGAATTTGATAAGTATTTCAATATGAGGATAAAATAATTTTTAGCTTTTTCAAAAGTTCATCTTTTTTATCAGGGTTATCTCCTCCAAAAGTGTTTTTAGCTGTCTTTTCAAGGGATTCATAAGAATAATCTGTTAAAAGATCTAGGGCTTCAGCAATCAAAACGGGGCTTCTCCTTATTATTCCCCTAGCTGATAGTGCTTTGAATAGGTAAATTAATTCGGTTTGATTGATATAATTGCTAGAGTCAAATTCACCAAAAGACAATTCAAAATCTAAATCCATTAGCGCTTCTTTTAATCTTGAGAAAGCATTAATCAAGTCCATTGGGATTTGGTAACCTAAACCATTTTGAAAGAAATGATTAGTTCTAAAATAGAATTCAGAATCAATAGACTTTTGTATAGCAAATAGAAATCGGTTTGTGTAGGCTTTTCTAGTTGAGAGTTCTCCATATTCCTCCAAATGTTCAAGAATTTCATTCATGTAAATCAAGCCACAAGTCAAACCATATTTAGATAAAATATGAATCTCCTCAATGGTTAATAATTTTTTGTTGATGATTCTTTTCCATAAATCTTCGGCATATTCTTCTAGATTAAAACTAGCTTCTTCGTTGTTATTTGAGTTCGACATTGTTTATTTTATTAAATGCGGTTAATACTTGATTTGATATGGTTTTAATGGATGATTTGGCATAGATCTGTGTAGTTCTGATATTTTCATGACCCAGTATTTTTTGAACTACTTCTAAGCTTACATTGTTATTTAACAACAAAGAAGCACAAGTATGTCTAGCCATGTGGTGTGTAATATTCATATCAATTCCTGCTAGTTCGGCTAGTGTTTTCAAGTATAAATTGATTTTTTGATTGCTAATCTTAGGTAGAATTTTCCCTGTGATTTGTGCATTCGTCAGTTTATATTTTTCAATTATCAAGCAGGGAATCTCACTTAGTGGAATTTGAACGATTTCGCCTGTTTTATTTTGTTTTCTGTAAATGAAGCTAACCCCACCTGTTTCAATGATATCTCTCACACTTAAATCCTGTGCATCTGAGAATCTGAGTCCAGTATAACAACTGAAAATAAAGATGTCTCTAACTCGGTCTAAACTTGCATTATAACTTAAATTCAATTGTTGCAGTTTAATCAATTGTTCATTGGTTAAATGTTCTTTGTTTGTTTTAACCTGTTTTAGTTTAAATGTATCGTATGGGTTCTTTTCTATTAATCCTTGGTTGATGGCACTATTGAGTGTTGTTTTTAGCTTTTTGTGGTAATTGCTATTGATGGTATTCCTACACAAATTTTTGTTCACAAGAAATGCATCATAATTTTCGATGAATGCCAAATCAATTTGAGAAACGAAATAGTCTTTTTTTTTGTAAAAAAATCTAATAAACTGATCAATACTAGCTAAACATGATTTGTAATGCTTGAAAGTACCTAATGAAATTTGATTTCTAGATTGCTCTAGTTCCATTCTGTTTTTGAAAAACAGCAGTATGGTATCATTCACAACTTCATTTCCGAATACAATATCAGCTATATCTTTAACTGAAATTGGTTTGGGATTCCTTTGTAGGTCGTATTCAAGATCAGACAATTTTGTTCGCAGCTCCAGTATTTTCGCATTTGCAGCGGCATTGTCCTTGGCAAATTCTTTTGTTTGATCCCAGTTTTTGGCAAACAAATCATGACCAATAGCTCTTTTTGTTGTCTTCCTGTCGGCTGTTATTTGCATGTAGACAGGAGCTTTGCCCTCAGTATTTTCAGTACTTCGGAGGTAGAAACGGTGTGTTATTTTCATTTGGCAAACATTTTTTTGATTTGGCAAACATTTGGCAAACAAATGCCGTTCCAAACCGAAAAAACGTGAAACAAAATGAAAAGAAAAAAGCCTCAGAACGTTGATTCTGAGGCTTTTTAATTTTTTTTGATTGATACTCTGTGATTCCGCTGGGACTCGAACCCAGGACCCCTACATTAAAAGTGTAATGCTCTACCAGCTGAGCTACGGAATCATTGTTACAATAAACAAGTAACGGGGTGCAAAAGTATGAAGATTT
>JAIXWI010000032.1 GCA_027491355.1 Bacteroidota bacterium | reverse complement strand
CTTTCTAAAACTTCTTTTATTTTTGCACTCCCCAAAACGAATGGCCCGTTCGTCTATCGGTTAGGACGTCAGGTTTTCATCCTGGTAAGAGGGGTTCGATTCCCCTACGGGCTACAAAACAAAAAAATAGGAAAAGTCTCAAGTTTAAACAGCTTGAGACTTTTTTTATTTTGTAGCCCTAGGGGAAACTTGCTCCTACACCTCGCTTGAAGCTAAAATCATCCACTGGCTTTTTTGTAATCCTAGTTGAAGCCTGCCCCTATTCCTCGCTTAATGCTAAAATCATTCACTGAATGATTTCTATACGCATTAACGACCTACGGGCTACCTGTCACTTGTTACAACGACGTTGGTGCTTTTTTTTGTAGCCGAGGGGAAGCCTGCTGCTGAGCCTCGCTTAATGCTAAAATCATCCGCAGGCTTTTTTGTAATCCTAGTTGTGGCCTGCCCCCTATTCCTCGCTTAATGCTAAAATCATTCACTGAATGATTTCTTCACGCATTAACGACCTACGGGCTAATTGTCTATTGCAATAACGTTGTTGGTGCTTTTTTTGCAGCCGAGGGGAAGCCTGCTGCTGAGCCTTGCTTAATGCTAAAATCATCCGCAGGATGATTTTTATACGCATTACCGTCCTACGGGCTAAAAACAAAAAAATAGGAAAAGTCTCAAGTTTAAACAGCTTGAGAATTTTTTATTTTGTAGCCCTTGGGGAAACCAGCTCCTACACCTCGCTTGAAGCTAAAATCATCCACTGGATGATTTCTTCACGCTTCAACGTCCTGAGCAAATTAACAACTGCTTTTTCGAAACACGATGTCTTTTGATACTTATTTAAAACTATTATCTTTACAAATATGAATTTGATTGAATCAAACATTGATCCTATCAGGCTGTTGTGTTCAAAACACAAAGTCAACAAAATGTATGTATTTGGCTCTGTTCTGAAAGAGTCATTCAATAAAGACAGTGATATTGATTTAATTGTTGATTTTGGTCAAATTGATTTAGTTGATTATGCAGACAACTACTTTGACCTCAAAGAGCAGTTAGAATCTATTTTTAATAGGCCCGTTGATTTACTAGAAGAAAAAGCAATTCGAAACTCCTACTTTAAAGAACAAGTTGACATTGAAAAACAATTGATTTGGGCATCATCCTGTTAAGTATCGAGTGCATCTCAAATTGCCTTGTGTTTTTTGTACAATATGCTTACAAACAATTGTAAATATTTAGTGTTAGATTTTTAAAAAAAATTTTTGGGTCAGCTTTTCAAGCTCTATTAAAAAATATGGTCGTGTGAAGGCTTATTCGGTTTTTAATTGTGCTTGCAATTTACGTTGGCTATATAAATTGAAGAATTAATTCATAGTTATTTTGGATTAAATCCTAATTTTAATAACGTTTTCAAATGTTTTTCAGCATTTGTTTTATGAAATTCATTAAGCGGCTTGAGTTCATAAGCTAAATCAGCAATATATGCTCTTTCACCTTTAGATAAAATTTTCATTCTAGAATCCCACTCCACCATCAGTCGCAAAATATTTAAATTGATAGTAGGAACTTCACTATTGGAAATTGCCTTTATGGTTGATGTTGCTTCTTTGTTAAAATAGTTTGATGCTAAGTGAATGTCTTTAACTGATGGTGCAATACCTTTTGATAGTTGAAGTGCAATCTTATTAAAGATAGATGCAAATTTAATTTTGCCTTCAGTAGATTTCAGTTCAATGGCTTTGAAAATATCCTGCAAACTAATCCCTTTCTCAATTGCCTGATTATATTTCAAAATTATAAGTTTCAAAGTGCTTTCGATCTGATAATTGTAGGGAGTAGTTATTTCATCAAAAATCTGAGGATTACTTTTTCGAATCTCATTCATAAGAGTTCTCTCAAATTGCAAATTATCTTCACTTAAATCTTCTAATTTGATGATGGAAGATATAATTATATCAAGCTTTTTCTCTTTTAAATTGGTTATGTCACCATATTTCTTTCTAAGTTGATTATAAAAATCTATCCCTTTAGAAAGAATTTCAACATTCATTTGAATTTTTTCAAAATTAACCTCTGTTATCTCTTCATTAATTTTCTCTTTAATTGGAATCGTATACTTGCTAAGTATTTGCTGTGCAATTTTTGAACTCATGAACTTATCTATCTCCTTACATTCTATAATTTTATCCCATAAACTTTTACTCAAAGTTCCATAGGCAATATCATCACTATCAGAGTATTTTTTGATTAATTCATTCATCAAAGTCATTAGTTCAGTAAAAAAGGCCACAAGGTCATCTTCAAGTTTTTCTTTCTTCCATATTTTTGAAAGATCAAATTGTTTCCCATTTTTTGCACCATCTGTGTAGATATATATTACTGAAATTGAATAAGGCACAACAGCTGACCTTATTTGTCCAATCGATTGTTTACCCTGTCCATAAATCTTTTCAAGTTGAGTAAATAGAATAAATTTAGAAATTAAATCTTCGTAAAAATTTCGATTTACAATTACTGCTCTCTTGCCACGTAATTCACCTGTGATTTCTTCTAAAAAATATCTGAAAACTTTTTCACCACCTTTCTTAACAACATAGGGTTGGTCTCCCCAAGCAGTATAATACTTTCCCAGTTGCTCCTTACTAAAACGATAATTTTTGGGGTATTCTTTTTCTATTCTTGATTTGTTTGAACCTGCAATTCTTAATTTAGTATTAAAATCACCCCTTGATTTTTCAAAGAACCACTTTCTTCCACTTGGAGTGACAATGCTATCAGAAAGGGCCTTTATTTTGTTTAGCTGAGGACTTCTAGAACTTAAATCTACATTTGATACCTTTGTTTGTGAATTTGAAAATTTACTTATATCAGATATTAAAGAATTTAAGCCTTCTTCAGTTGCATCAGACGCTACATTAATCTTGGCCATTACTTTCACTTTTTCAATTGAAAAACCATCTTTTTCTGTAAAAAAGATACTTGCAGTTGTTTGCCCTCCATTTACAATCTGGAAATCAGTTAATGATTTAATAAATGATTTACCATTTATTTCTATTAATTCCTTTCCAGTAGCTGTTATTGTTATTCCGTTATTAAATGCAATAAACTTTTCTGGACTAACTCTAATGGTTTCTCTAATTCCTTTATTAGCTCCTTTAAATTGCAAAAATGACCGAACATTCTTTTCGAGAAGTCTAGAGCTTTCTTTTTTGTATAAACCTGATAAAATATATCCTGGAAGAACGCATAGGTATGATTCAAAATTTTCTTCTTCAGCAGCTTTTATAACTTCTATTTTAAAATTAAATAACTTTTCAAAATCAATTAAAAGCGCAGATCTACTTCCCTGAGAAATGAGTACCTCATATAGGAAATTTAAGTCAATTAATTTTTTTATTATAAGTACATCCTTTTTAACTCTTTCTCTATCTCGGGTATAAATAACCGAAATATTTTCATCCTCAAACTCTATTCTCTTTGGCTGTGGAATTGTGCCACGAGTTTCAGTTGTTGCAGTTGCACTAACTAAAAATATTTCAATTACATCAAACTGGTCTGCACCAGTTGCGGATGAGAGTTGAGATATCAATGGTCTAATTGGATCTGCATCTTGAACTTCTTCATTTAAATAACCTTTTATCGCTTTATTTAAAAACTTTGTAACTCTCTTAAACTGATTGTCATAATGACTTTTAGTTGACACTTGTAATTCTTTTTCAGATAATGTGAGGTCTATACTCAATTCATCAACAATAAATAATTGTAATCTCTCTGAAGATTCATTAACAGTATATCCATTCAACTTTAGATTCTCTGCAGGGTTCAAAAAATATGAATCATTCCAATCCTCTGAATCAAGCAACTTAGCATCTACTAAGAAAGGAAGAACTTGACTCAATAATTGTGTTTGCTGAACAAATCCCTCATCGTCTTTTGAATCATTGAGCAACTCGATTCTGTAATTTAATAATTCTTCAATTTTCATTTTTAAAAATCGTTTTGTTTAATGATAAAAGATTTAAGTAAGTTCAATCTCAATGTGTATCTTAAACCACTTATTTCTACCGGAATGTTTGACCTATTAAGTTTTGGGAAATTTTCGTCAGAACAGTTGTAAGAAACCCAACTGACTGGCTTGAATCTGTATTTATCATACTGGCTCACATTTTTAGCAGTAATATTCTTTTGGCCCAGAGCCTTCCATAAAATTGTATTGTCACCAGAAGATTCTTGCACCAATTTCTTTATTTCCAAAATCAAATTTCCAATATGAATTCCATTAGTGAAGTCACTTAATAAAGAAACTACATATAATTCAAGGCCTTTTCCTAGAGATATTTCTAACTGAAATTCACTTGATATTTTAACATCAATCCCTGAGGGTGATTTTGTTTTTACTTCCAAATTTTTACGCTCTAACTCAAAGTCATTCCCTTTGTCATATAGTCCTGTCCATGATTTCAAAAGGTAATTTATTTCGGGTTTGTCTGGAGATGTGATTAATAATTTTAGAACTAACAATTCTCCCATTATACCTTTTATTACTTCCTCAGACAGCATACCTGATTTTTTATCTTCAAAAAAATCACTCCATCTGTAAAAGGTTTGAATGAAATGGTCTGAATATTCATTTACATGATTGATATTTTTAATACCCTGATAGAGGGAAAGAATTAGATCATCAAAAAGGTCGTTGAATTCATTATCATTTAATTGAAGGATAATTAGATTTTTTTCTCTGAAGTATTCGATGGATAAATTTTCTTTTTGAATTCCTTTGAAATCTAAATGCTTACTGTTAGGTAGTGAAAGTATTAAACATCTATTTCCCTCCTTACTTACCCCAAGGTAAAGTTCACAAATACAGTCAGCGGAAATTCTTAGAGACCTAAAGCCAGTTGTTACAGGATTCTCAGAAAGCCCATACCATTTTTGCCTTAATTCAATACTATTCATAATTATATTTCGTTTGCATCTTCTGGTAATTCAGAATCAACTTCGTTAAACTCAAACTCTTCTTTATCTTCTTCATCCTCAAATCCATAATTTCCATGAACATAAATGCCTCCTGGATCTGGTTCAATAGGAGGAAATCCAATTGCATAACCAATCAATGGAATATTCAAATCAATATTTTCGCTATCAACTATCTCTTTTAGTTTCTTATCTCCACTGTCTTGACGGAATACATAATGTGTATCTAAAATGTAAATCAATAGCAGTCCTTCTTTGTCAGACATCTTTTCACGATAAACTCTTTCAGGAATATTTACTTTTTCTGCTTCTGTGTTTATTTTTTCTGTTGACCATTCAGGATATTTTTTTCGCAATTCTTTTTTTCTGTTGTCAAGGAATTCTTTCTCCGCTTCCTCAATTTGTTTTGGGTTCAAAAGAATTGATAAGTCTAAATTGGCTGAAATAATATGTGCTGATTTTCCAGATGCACCAAAAATTTTGTCATGAATAAATTTATCCCTATAATATTTTTCACCTTCATTAGTGCCAGCACCTCTTCTGACTGTCATTCTAATATCGGAAGGTAATTTTGATTCTTCCTTTTTCAATATTCCTTTACCTTCATTTTCCTTTGCTCTTCCCGTTGCTTTTATGGCTATAGTCCAGCTATTTAGTTTCCTGACTTCTTTGCATCTTTCAATAAATTTTATAATGCTTCTACAGTCTTCCTCGCCAAAATTATTTTCAGCTCTAAGTATATTTATGATTCCATCAGCATCAGTTTGAGAAATGAGAAAATTGCTTTCTTTTTCACCTTCTCGTTTAAAGGAACTGAACACAAATTTACTTGCAATATTCTTTTTGAATTCCTCCCAAACAAGTTCTATTTTTTCCTTCCTAATACTAAATTTTGTTGACTCTACTAATGAATCTTGATATGACCAATTAACTTCTACTGTATCTCTCAAAATTGCAGGTCTTGTAATCTTTAAAGCCCCAGGGTGCTTTTTTACTCTAAGTATAAAATTATCAGGCGTTCTGGGTGGAAATTTCTCCTCCATTTTTTTGAATTCAATTTCCAATTCTTCAATCGTTCTTGTAACCAAATCATATTTCTCCATCGAATCACTTGTGATAAAAAGTTTGCAACAGTCTAGATATCCGGGTCTGTAGCCAAACCATCTTCCCATTTGAAGAAGAGCATCAGAATAATCTGTTGAACGGACAAAATAATTTATACTTAATCCTTCAAGTGTAAATCCTCTGGACAATCTGTTGCCACCTATGGCAATATATTTTTTTGGAGTGTTTCTCGGATAAACAAGTTTGTCCCCAGTGGAACTGTTGATTGCCATTACTTCTATGCCTTTAATTGCATCAGTAAGAAAATTATTTTTGATTGTTTCAAAACTGATAGGCTTTAAAAACTCATCGTCATATCCTTTCGGCAAATAGTCAGACACCTGTTCAATAATTTTTGAATAGTATTTATACCAGATTCTTTCGAAGGTTGCAAAGACTGAATTGGGATTAGTCGGATCATCAAGCTGTAAACTACTATGTAAGTCTCTTACATACACATCAATTAAATCCTTGACTTTGTTTTGCCAAAGTGTGTATCTGGAAATATGAATCAACATTGAATTATGAGGATTGAACATCGTGGAATTAACCATAGCAGGTTTTCTACTTTCACGAATAGCAATTGAAAGAATAAAGCATAGAACGCTTTCTTTCATTGAATCAGGTAATTTTCTTGGGAAGTCATCTGCTGTTCTGGAAGACCTACTTAGTCTTCTATATTCTCTGTAGTCAGCAAAATCAAGATAAGAATTAAATTGTCCAATCTTTTCATTCCAATCATTTTGATTTTTTATTTTCAACACACCTACCAATTCTCCATCGTTATTCAAATAAACCTTGTCAGGGAAATGTTCAATGTTGTCGTCTACAAGTTCAACCAAAGGAATTTTTAGTTCGGCATTGTTATCTATTGGTTTGGTTGTTTCAAATATTTGCTTTGCTCCAACATAATTTGTTGGCGGATTAAGTAGCACGATAAAATCATCCGGAAATAAATTATCAACTCGTTGAAGCGCTTTTTCTTCAGACTGTCCTCTCACTTTATATTTTACAATCCAGTTATTTTCTGGTGCATCATTTCGATCTGCAAGAATATTTGCAAATGGTGTAGCAGTATAACCGAGATAAGTTTTCCGTTTGAATAAAGCAAGTAAAGCTCTGATATGTCCATTTGTTTTTGAAGCATATTCCCTTCCTTTTTTACCTTCATTGTTTAATGAGGCGTTGTCTGCTTCATCATCCAAAATGAGCAATGGAATATCGTGTTGATCTTTGTTTTGTTCAAGGTAGTCATGCAGCCAAACAATCAGGTTGCGCAACACACTTACATTATTCTTACAAACAAGTATATTTGTGTGATTGAGTGAGAAGTCAGCATCAAGCAAAGATTTTTTAAAATCAGATTTTGCTGATGTAATTGAAATTACTTGTACAACGCTGTTATCTCCCATGTTACCGAACCTTCTTATTGTCCCTACTCCTTTCTTTACTAAAGTATCAGTGTCAATATCAAGACCTTCTCCTATTACATCGTTCTCTATTCTTAACTGTGTTTGATTTCTTAGGTCTTCCATTAAACCTGCTAACACAATTATCAATCCATATCCGGAATCTATTGCTCTGTTGATTACTGCATTAAAATTTTGAGTTTTCCCTGCCTGAACACTACCGACAACTAAGCCCTTCACATAAAATTCTTCTCTTGACCTTGGGTCTCCCATCTTACCTAAAATTTCAAGACTTGTTTTCTTTGTATCGTAAATTACTTTTTCAGAACGACCAGCTTTTTCAAGCAGAGTAAAATATCTGTCGCTGTAATTCCACGAGTGTTTCATCTCCTCTTTTCTTTCCGATGTCAGCCAAGTTTTGAATCCTTTTTTAGTTAAAGAATTACTTGGGTCAATGTCAATTGGGTTAACTGAAAGATATTGATTCTTGGCAGTGTCAAAATAGTTTTTCAAAGTAATCTCATCTATTTCAGGATAACGAAACATTTTGATTACAGTAGAAATAGAATCTTTTATGTCAGGAAGTAGATTTACAAAATAGGCAGGGGACAAGGAACTATTTTGTGAATCTTCTTTTGCCTTGCTTGCAATGATTTTGATAATTATGTCTACATATCTGTTTTCCATGAACTCTATTTTAATAGTTGAATGACTTCTTTTGGCAATGAACTTGGCGTAAATCCCAGATTTGGAAGTATCTCATTTTTTATAAGTTCAGTTGAAAGCCCGCTTTCTGTAAGTTCGTTAACACAGGTAATTAAATCTTTCAATGACAATCCATCTTTCTCTTCAATTCCAACAAATTCTTTAGGTTCGTGAGTTTGCCTAATTTCATTAATCGTATTATTTATCATACGAATGACCAAATTTAATTTTGCGAGTTGCTCTTTTTTCAATTCACTCATCAATGATTTGATCAAAGGGAAACTGTTGTTCACTTCAAGCAATGTACCTTTATTGGATGCTTTTCTTTCAAATAGTTGAACATTATCTTGTCTAAGATTTGATGAAAATTTTCTTATACCTCTGTTAAAGAATTCTCTCTCAGCCTGAGTTTTTAATTCATCAATATATTTTTCAAAAGCTACTTTCAAATCGTGTGGAATTTCAATTTGAGATTTAGCGACATTAAGGTGCAACAAATGGTCAACGCTGTTACCTATATCAACACGAAGTCTTGCCAATTGAAGCCGAGGTGCTTTCTTGATTAAACCATTCCAACCACCAAAGTGAATTAATCTATCTGCTCTGTAAATGTAGATTCCTTCCATGTCCATCAAACTTCGATTTTTTGTAGTCCAAAGAGAAATATTTTGACTTTCGTCAATACTTCTGGATGGGAGCACGAACCCTTCAATCTTAATTGTATCAGTGCTGAAATGTTTTTGTTTGAACTCAATCGAACGGAAATCCGTTATTGTTGTTGGAAATGGATTGAAAGGTGCAATCAGATTATTGTTAATTCTTATGAGCAATGAATTTGTTTTGCGTTCCATATACCTGTGAAATACCAGTGATAAATAGTCAGAAGTAACTTCTGTAATCTGTTTCTTCAATGAAGATTGTCTGTTGTCTTCTTCAAGATAATTTTCAAACTTGTAAAGACCATTCCATACAACAATTGTATTTGCCTCAAAATTTTCAAAGCGATTCAAATGACCTTCGCTTAGTGAATTATACTGTTGGATGATTCTGGCAATTTCTTCTTTTGTGTTTACTATTAATCGCCATTTACCAACTAGTTTTAGATAGTTGACATCCCAAGTTCTTCCAATAAAATTTTTTGTTCCTTTTTTTCTTGATAAAACAGTAAAGCATCTTGTCTGTGAAAAAGATGCAGTCTTCATGCCTAATCCAAATCTTCCTAGGTCAGAAATATTTCTTTCGTTTTCAGGAGAATTACTTGGAAACTGCATACTTGCTTTAAGTGTTTCCTCATCCATTCCGTTACCATTATCAGCAACAAACAAAGTGAATGGTTCTTGATCCATCTTAATTAATAATTCAATTTTATTTGCATTTGCAGAAACAGAATTATCCATCAAGTCTGCCAAAGAAGATTCCAAACTGTAGCCTTGCTCTGCAATTGACTTAATAAGATATTCGGGATTTGGATCTGCTACTTCTAACTGTATGTCTTTTTTTTTATTCATTTAGTTCAGCAAGTTGACTTTGTGTTACACTCCAACTTATCTGAATTGTAGTGTAGATATTTTTTTGGGGTTTTAATTTTTGAGCCGGATTATTTATAAATTTTATTTCTGCTTCCTCACCAAGGTTATATACAATGCAGAGGTAATAATTATACCCTTCTTTTTTTGCAACTGTCCATTCCTTGCTAGTGAAAAGAATTCCACCTGCTATATCTGATAAACCTTTTACTTCAATAAAAATAGTATTGTTTTCATTTTCAACCCTGAAATCATATCCAACACCCAAATCTCTGCAATCTATTAAATCACCATGTATAGGAATTTTTGTTTTCTTAAAGTAATTGATAAAGTATTCCTCTGCCAGTCTACCAGTTGGGCCTCTAACAATAAATTTTGAATCAGTTTTTCTTTTATCATCATCAACAATAATATTTAAAAGCTGATTTTTTTCCTCCTCATTGTTTTGAAAAGTACCGCTAAGAATGTCTTCTACTATTGCTCTAATTGCTTGCTCATTTAAATCCTCTAATGCTTGTACTACCTTCATTCTACTGGGACTCATAGGACGTTGATACCAACCAGCACGATGACCAAATAAGGGGTCAAATTCATCCCTCCAATTTCTTATTGAAAGCTTTTTTACTTTCAATTTGTCTCCTATTACTTCATATGCTTCGTTCCAACTCTTATAACCCAAATTCTTTAATGCCTCATCATTGAACCTAGACAAATAATATGATATATATAAAGCAAGTTTATGATTATTTTCCATTAATTAAATTAAATAATGTTTTTGCAATTGATTTAGCCATCAATGGAGGGACTGCATTTCCTATTTGCTTGAAAGCTGCTGTCCTACCACCTTCAAAAAAATAGTCATCTGGAAACGATTGAATTCTTGCAGCCTCACGAACTGAGATAGAACGAATCTGTTTCTTGTCAGGGTAAATATAATAGTGACCGTCTTTAGCAATGTGCGCAACTACTGTATGGGAGTGACCAGTAGGGTCAATTACTTTATAACGGTCAAGAAATGCTAAAATATTTTTATGTGTCTGCAATCGCTCTGGGAGTTCATCATATTTCAATCGTTGTTTTCCATTCAACCATTTATCAATTGCGATGGAATAAATTTCCAAATCCCGTTCGTTATGATGTCTTGTGATGTGTTGTGTTACAAAGTCAATTCCGTTTCTAGTTTCAGTTTTTTTTAGATACTCATTGATTGGTTTTATGTATTTCGCAATTTGCAATTCTTCCCCAGGTTTTAATTTAGGTAGGTCATAGAATAAATCTTTTTTTGTTTCCCATTTATTTAAAACTTTTTCAAGTTCTGGGAAATTGAATTTCGCTTTTCCAATATGGCCGATAATTATTACCCTTCTTCTTTTTTGTAGCACTCCATATTCTTCTGCATTCAAGACGGTTGGCTCGGCAACAGAATAGCCAATTGATTCAAAAAGTTGCAACATTTCATTCAAATATTTTTTATTTCCGGCTGTCAGTAATCCTAAAACATTTTCAAACACAAAATATTTCGGTTTATAACGAATTAGAAATTGAGCATAGTAGCGAAACAAAAAATTCCTTTTATCTCCTTCCATTCTGTTGGGGTCACGGCTTCTGCCTACAAGTGAATAAGCCTGACATGGTGGGCCTCCAATTATTAAGTCAACTTTTTTTGAATCAAGCTTTATGTCAATCTCTTTAAAAATATTTTCAATTGTCTTACCTGAAATTTCATTATTGATGACTGAATCAATTATGTCGCTAGGAATAATTTTCCAAAGTGCTTCCCTTGAAATTTCGTTTTGCAGATAAGAGAAATAAGTTGTTAGTTTTTTTTGTTGACTTAGATAATGATATGCCAAACGGGTTCTCAGAGTATCACATGCCTCTTTACTCATTTCAACATGAGCAACTGGATTAAAACCTTCTCGAATAAATCCTTCAGAAAGGCCCCCAGCTCCAGCAAATAAATCTATATAATTATATCCGTTCATATTTGAGTTAAAGATTTATTGTTCTTAGTTTCTTTCAATTGAAATTCAAAATCTAAAAACCAAGAAAATTTTGATAAATAGTAAGATGCTTTCAGAATTTTGCTTCCTCATTTTTCTTGAACAATTCATAGGCTAGTTTTGATTCAATAATCGAGGAGTAAATTAATAAAAATAACAATCATTCTGTCAAATATTTTTGAGATTGAATATATTTTAGAGCTAAGCCCCCCTTACCCCAACCGTAACGCCCTATCCCTCCCCCCCCCCAAATTTTTAAGAATTCCTTTTGAATCTTCAGCAAAAGGCCTATATTTGCCCCTCATTATTCAACATTAATTATTTAAAATCATGCATTTGACCACTGAAGCGAAGAAAGAAATCTTCGAAAAATTCGGTAAAGCCAAGTCAACTAAAGACACTGGTTCAGCTGAAAGTCAGATCGCTCTG
>JAIXWI010000015.1 GCA_027491355.1 Bacteroidota bacterium | reverse complement strand
TAAGCTTTGACATGGACTTGAGCAATAACAATTCAGGCGTTTACTTTGTAGAAGTAAGCGATGCATCAGGTAAAGTAACAAAAGGTAAATTGGTAAGAAACTAAGCCAGTTACCAAGCATAATGATAACAAGAAAGGGCAGCCCAATGGGCTGCCCTTTCTTGTTATGTGTCAAATAGGGAAAAGTATAATAATTGGATTTTTTTGTTTCATTATGGTACTTTTATGGGGCTTATGTATCGGCGTAAAAAAATCAAAATTTTATTTTATTTACTTGATTAATAATATTTTGTGCAATTTAATTTAGCTGGGGCGTAAAATGAATTTCAATTTGTCATGATAGGTGTAATTGAAATTCCATATGAAAAGATTATTCTATTCATTGTTGGTTTTGGCAAGTATGACAATTGCATGCAGAAAACCAGTTGAAAATGCAAATCCTGTAAACGAGCATTTGAATGTGTCTAAAATGACAGAAATCAATGTGCCAAATGGTTTTTTATGGGGAACAACAAAACCCGTTCAAATTCATGTGAGTTTATCGGTGAATCCATTTGTTGGGAAATTACAACAATTATCTTTTTATGATGGCAATCCTGCAAAAGGAGGACGTTTGTTATTGCAAGGTGCTGTTTCAGACATTCAACCATTTGATGCAAAAATCAACGTGCCAACAACTGTAAAAGAAGTTTACATGGAGAGAATTGCACCAGACAAATCCAAATACATAGAAAAATTTGTTTTAGGTATTTCAAATGAAATCAATAAAAAAATTGAACCTGCAGTTTTTCAATCAATGGGTAAAACTGGCACTGGTCCTGATTGCAATACTGGTTGTACAACCACAGTTAACAATGCAACAGGAAACTTGTCTTATACTTCGGGTACTGTTTGTTTAACCGGAAACTTTTCAATTGCAAACTTAACTTTAGCTAGCAATGTGGTAGTAAGAATATGTGGAACTGGAACTATCTCAAACTTGAAATTCAATAGTAAAACTTCTGAACTTATAGTTACATCTTCAGGTAATGTTACATTTACAAGTACCACCCCAATAGATGGTAAATTTACTAATTACGGAACTGTTGCTACTTTGGGTAATTCAAATTTTAATGTCAATAGAGATGCTATATTTACCAATCACGGTACTTGTCATTTTACCAAAAGTTTCAATCCAAATGCCAACTCAGTATTGATCAACAATGGTACTATTGAAGTAGACTATAAACTGATACACAGTGCTAATTCTGATTTTACCAATAATTGTAAATTGATTGTTCACAACGATTTTCAATGTAATGGTTTGTTTAAAAACTATGGTTATATCAGGTGTGACATGGAAGCTTCGTTTACAGGAGGCATCAATAACAGGTTCACCATGCATGACAATGCAATGGTATCGACTATGAACATTCAAGTCAATAGCCCAATTTGGGGATACAGCAACGAGGAAAGTGAAGTTACTAACTATTCATTGATAAAAGTACAAAGTGTTTCTAAAGGAAACAATCAGGGTTCTATCAATGGAACCATCAAATATTGCGACCAAAATGGTTTGGAATTGCTATGGATGGCTGATATTCAGAATGGCGCAGAAGCTAGTTGTTCATTGGTATTGCCAGTGGGTGACTGTAATCCTGAGGGAAGCAATGGTGAGGGTACTTGTACAGACAGTGATGAGGATGGTATTTGTGATTCATATGATGATTTTCCAAGTAACCCAGATCAAGCGTTTAATAACAATGGAGCAACTGGGACCATTGGTTACGAAGATTTGTGGCCTTACATGGGTGATTATGACATGAACGATGTTGTTATAAATTACAACTATGAAATCATAACCAATGCACAAAATGATGTGGTTAAAGTAAATGCAACCTACAAACTCAGAGCTACAGGTGGCACATACAACAATGGTTTTGCAGTGGAATTTCCAATTCAAAGAAATAAAGTTTCCAATGTTACTGGTGCAACTTTAGAAGCAGGACAAAACAAAGCAGTATTGGTAATATTCAATAATATGAGAAATGAAATGCCTGTTTGGAATACATTCCCTGACCAAATTACACACGATGATATTGTTTACAATGTTTCGTTCAATGTAGCTGCTGGTACCTCATTGAGCGAGTTCACACTCGGTCCATACAATCCATTTATTTGGAATGGTTCGGAGGGTTTTGGTAGGGGTTATGAAATTCATTTACCTGGTGAAATGCCAACCAACTTGGCAAATTTATCTATCATAGGTTCTGGAGATGACAATACCAATATTGGTTCAAGCCAAACTTATATCTCTAAAAATGGGGGTTATCCTTGGGCATTGCATATTCCAGATTCTTTTGAATACCCAATTGAAAAAGCAGATATCAATACCGCGCATTTGAAATTTGCTGAGTGGAGTACTTCTGGAGGAAATGTTTCAAATGATTGGTATCAAAACCAACCGGGTTATAGAGCATCTGCAAAAATTTACAAAAAGAAGAAAAATTAAGATTGGTTTATATTCATGTTTGTTGAAGGGAGTTACGTTCATGTAGCTCCCTTTTTTTGTACTATTCGTTTCAAAGATTTTTAATAGATTTATTCCCAATTTGAATATTCATGTGTTGCAATGGAGTTCAATTCAAATGAATAATTTTTTAAATTTTCTGATTATTATTTTTAAGTATCTAGTAGTTAGTGGTTA
Organism: Bacteroidota bacterium; assembly: GCA_027491355.1. Lineage (GTDB taxonomy): Bacteria > Bacteroidota > Bacteroidia > UKL13-3 > UKL13-3 > CAISCU01. The sequence continues at coordinate 119,996 of JAIXWI010000015.1, read as the reverse complement.
ATGATTAAAATCAATTCAATTGAAATATTGGCTTCTTTATTGAAACAGTATTAAAACAATTACTACCCATGAAACAAATTTTATTAAAAGTACCATTATTTTTAATATTGGTAATGGCCTGTCGCAAACCATTAGAAACAACCAATCCAGTGAACAATCATTTGACAGTTTCAAAAATGACTGCTATTAAAGTACCTGATGGATTTCTTTGGAACTCGACTAAAAATATTCAAATTCATATTGGTCTGGCTTTCAATCCTTATCCAGGAAGAATGCAACAATTGTATTTTTATGATGGTAATCCAGCTACCGGTGCTAAACTTTTATTGGAAGGATCAGTATCTGAAGCGCATCCTTTTGAAGCCCAAATAGCTGTGCCAACCAATATTTCTCAACTTTATATGATTAGGCAAACCCCCAATCAATCAAAATTCATTGAAAAATTTAATATTGGTACAACTAACCAGATTAACAAAATAATTACATCAACTGCTTTACAATCTTTTGGAAAAAATGCTGTTGGACCAGATTGCAATACAGGCTGTACCAACATTGTAAACAATGCCGTTGGTAAATTAACATTCAATTCAGGAACAGTATGTTTAACTGGCACAATTGCCATAAAAAATTTAACTTTAAATAACAATGCAATTGTAAGGATTTGTGGAACTGGAACCATTTCTAATTTAAAATTCAACCATAATAATGCTGAATTGATAGTTACATCTTCGGCTAATATTAGTTTTACAAGCTCAACTCATATTGACGGAAAATTTACAAATTATGGCACTTTGGCTACAATTGGGAATTCTAGTTTTGATGTGAACCATAATGCCTCATTTTTGAACGAAGGTACATGTCATTTCAGCAAGAGTTTTAACCCCAATGCCAATTCTGTTATAGTCAACAATGGAAAAATCGAGGTAGATTACAATTTGATCCACAGTTCTAGTGCCAATTTTACAAATAACTGTCAATTAATTGTACATCATGATTTTGATTGTAATGGTTTGTTTAAGAATTATGGATATATCAAATGTGACATGGAAGCTAAGTTTTCTGGAGGTACAAACGATGAATTCAGTATGTACGATGGAGCCATGTTATCAACCAAAAACATTCAAGTCAATAGTCATATCATGGGCTATCATTCAAGTGGCGTAAATACCTATTCTTTCATAAAAGTAATCAGTGGTACTAAAGGAAATGCCCAAGGTTTAATAGGTGGGACTATCAAATACTGCGACCACAACGTCATAGAAAATGTATGGGTTGAGAATATCAGTTATCCAGCAATTGCAAGTTGCGCTGAAATGATACCCGTTACTGCATGCAATCCGGAAGGCAATGATGCTAATGAACCTTGTTTGGACAGTGATGAAGATGGTATATGTAATGAATACGATGATTATCCAAACAATCCCGACAAAGCTTTTAATATAGCTGGGGCAAAAGGTACTTTGGGTTTTGAAGATTTGTGGCCATTCAAAGGCGATTATGACATGAATGATGTAGTCATTTACTATAATTATCAATTAATAACCAATGCGCACAATGAGGTTGTTCATGTGGATGTAACATACACTTTAAAGGCCACGGGTGGGGTTCAACGAAACGGCTTTGGTGTAGCACTTCCAGTCTTAAAAAACAAAATTTTAAATTTAACTGGAGCAACCCTTGAATCAAATCAAACCAATGCCGTATTGATTTTGTTTAATAACATGAGAAATGAAATGACCAATTGGAATACCTTTCTCAATCAGCCGGTATCTGATGACATAAAATACAACGTTACGTTTGATTTAGCAGCTGGTATACCCATTAAAGATTTTTCTATTGGGCCATACAATCCATTTATATGGAACAACGACAATGGTAGATCAAATGAAATCCATTTGGCTGGAGAAACTCCAACCAATTTGGCAAATGTAAATTTGTTTGGAACAGGAGATGACAACAGTGTATTGGCTACAGGTCAAACTTATTTATCTAAAAATGGAGGCTACCCATGGGCTATTCATATTCCAGATTCGTTTGAGTATCCAATTGAGAAAGTGGATATCAATGAAGCATATTTAAAGTTTGCAGAATGGGCAGAATCAGGTGGCCTGTTGCATAATGATTGGTATATGAATCTTCAAGGTTACAGAGAGCCTTTAAAAATTTATAAGAAAAAGTAAGATTGGTTTATATTCATGTTTGTTGAAGCGGAAGTAATTAATTACTTCCGCTTTTTTATTGAACCAAATAGCGTTTTAAACGAGCATCTGTTTTAAAAATAATTCTATTAAAATCAGTAGCATTTCTTAAAACACTCAAGCGTTTAAAGTAGGAAAAGGGATCTCCGTTAGGATATACGCCCATGTGGTTTGCTGGAATGTTAAAAGGTTTTCCTAAAAGCACAAACTTGGAGTCATAGAAATACAAGCCGTAATCTATTTTTTGACTGATTGGAGAAAAGTCATCGCAAAAAGCTGCAATGTAAATCGAAGTATCATTGTCTGTTAACTCAATTTGATTGAAAGGGCAATATGAGATGGCTTCCTTTATTTTACCATTTGTAATTAAATAGGCATTTGAGTCATAAAAAAAAGCAATGTTACTGAATTTATAAAGTTTCTTGAAACCTTCTTCAACCGCTTTATTGGTAGCATTTTGGTAGACAAGCATATGATTGAGTTGCTCGTTATTGCCTGCTGCTTTTAGTTTATCAATTAATTTCTGATTGGGTGTTTCTAACATGACCAATAAAGTAGAATGGCTATATTTTTTGAGCAATTGGTTCAAGTTTTCATCTTTGTTGAACATGACTTTTTTAATATCTATGGCACTTACTTTGAGTCCAAACTCTAACAAAGAAGGTTTTCCTCGAATGTAACCTGGTGACAATAGTGCAGTGCTTCCCCATGTGTACTTTGTTTCGAACCTAACAATTTGACCTAATGAAAGGCTGAGGCCTGCACTGATGCCAACGTCTAGGTCGCCCTGTTTGTATCTATTTCTCGGTTCTTTTTCAACAGTTTGGTAGGAGCCTGTTTGAAAAGATTCATTGTCTTGATAGACTAAAAAACTAGGACGAATGCCAACAAAAAGCCTGAGTGCGTCGGTCATTCTATCTGGTATGAAATTGATATTGAATGCAGATTCAATATAGTAATTATTATACCTTAAATCTGTTTGTTTGTCTCTAAATCCAACAAAATTAAAGCCCAACTCAGAGGTGTGGTCTAATCTATTGATGAAATTATTTGAATGGTATTTACTAAACGGATGTTGAAAAAAGGCACCGTAAGCATAACTGTTGCTTCCTACCATATCTGGTACTGCGTCTACCATAGGAAAGTTTAGGTTGAAATACAAACCCAAATTACTTTGCGCTCTCACCCCATTTGAAACAAGCACTAAAAAAATGATTAATTTATAGGTCTTCATTGTTTTTCATTAAAAATTGAATGTTTCTTTTGATGCCTGAAAACTTAGATCTTTTTAAGGGTGAATTTTTAAAATGCGCTTTAAATACAGGTTCAGTCAATTCAATCCAATCTTTGGTTGTATAACTTTTAATGTTTTCATTCAATGCAAACAAAGGTTCGTTATGCGGTTTTGCAAAGCGATTCCAAGGACAAACATCCATACAAACATCACAACCAAATATCCAATTGTCCCATTTACCCTTCATTTCTTCAGGGATTTGGTCTTTTAATTCAATGGTAAAGTAGCTGATGCATTTACTTGCATCAACCTCGTATGGCGTTATAGCATTGGTTGGGCATGCATCTATACAAGCAGTACATGTGCCACAATGATTTGTTTCAATGCTATCTGGTTGTAGTGCTAAATCAGTTATAATTTCAGCAAGAAAAAAGAAACTTCCCCGTTTTTTTGAGATGACATTGCTGTTTTTGCCCATCCAACCCAAACCACTTTTTACCGCCCAAGCTTTTTCTAAAACAGGTGCTGAATCTACAAAGACCCTGGCATTAAAATCTCCAATTTCTATTTTTAACACCTTTACCAATTCGTATAATTTGTTTTTAATGACCTCATGGTAATCATGCCCATAAGCATACTTAGAAATTTTTAGTTCTTTGTTTTGTAAGGTTTCTGTTGGGTAATAATTGTACATCAAACTGATAACTGATTGAGCCCCAAGTACCAATCGGGTAGGATCAACCCTTAGGTCGAAATAGTTTTCCATGTATGAAAGCTGACCATTTTTATTGGAATTTAACCAACGCTCCAATTGTTTTGCTTCATTTTCTAGGAAGCCAGCTTTACTAATTCCTATTGAATCAAAGCCCATTGCCAGTGCTTTTGATTTGATAAGATTAGTTATGTTTTCTGTATTCAACATGAAATTGCAACATATCAAAAAGAATTGCAAATCAAACCAAATTCCTAGAATTGATATCCTCAATAGGGCTGTGGGTAGTATTCTTTTGAGCATTATAAAAGGAGATCGTAAAGTTTTTTTGAAAAAAATAGATTTATGGTGTTATTTGTTACTATACAATGAGCATTCGAATTACATTTCTAGGAACAGGAACCTCTCAAGGAGTTCCAATCATAGCTTGCAATTGTTCGGTTTGTTCCTCTACTGATCAATTTGATAAGCGATTGCGTTCTAGTATTTTGGTACAAACGAATGATTTAAATTTAGTGGTTGATACAGGCCCAGATTTTAGGCAACAAATGCTTTCTGTAAAATTAGATCAGCTGTCTGCAATTCTCATCACTCACGCTCACCGAGATCATTTATCTGGTTTAGATGACATCAGAGGTTTTAACTTTAGCATGAAAAAACCAATTGATTTGTATTGTGAAGCAATTGTTGAACAAGCAATCAGACAAGAATTTTATTATGCCTTTCAAGAACCTAAATATCCTGGTGTGCCAGAAATGAACATCCAACAAATTACAGGCAAGCCATTTGATATTAAAGGACTACAAATAGAACCCATTCGGGTATACCACCATTTATTACCAGTTCTAGGATTTAGGTTTGGAAATTTTGCATACATCACAGATGCCAACTCAATCCCTGATGAAGAAATTGAAAAGCTTAAAGGTATTGATACCATTGTGTTGAACGCACTGCGACATGAGAAACATATCTCTCATTTTACCCTCAATGAAGCCATTGCCATGTCACAAAAAATAGGTGCTAAAAAAACATATTTTACGCACATCAGTCACCAGCTTGGTTTGCATGCTGCTGTTCAAAAAGACTTGCCAGAAAACATGTTTTTAGCATATGATGGTTTGATTATAACAACCAATTGATGGAATTTAAATATTCAGTTCAATGTGTGCATGCAATTTCAGATGCACTTCAAGTTGTTTTGGATCAGGCAATTTTAACTGATGCTTTTGTGTTTGGTCATTCAGAATTGTATTTGAATTTTAGCATTCAGGGAGAAGCATTTTGCATACAATTAAATTGCAATTACAGGGCAGCTTTCTTTCTGTTTTTTGAAAAAGAAACGCAAAGAATGCCTGGTATTAAACCCGTATTTCAAGAATTAATTGGTAAAAAAGTAAATGCTGTTCAAAGTGTAGAAAATGAAAGAATATTTATTTTAAATTTTTCAAATGAAAATACTTTGGTGTTCAAGTGTTTTGGACCTTTGCTCAATGTTTTGTATTTCCAAAATGAGCAATTTGTTTCAATGTTCAGAAATCAAATTAAGCAAGATGCAAATTTGAAAATTGAAAGTTTTTCAAAACTCAATTCAGCTAATTCTTCTGGTAATTCAATTTTGTATAAGGTGTTTGAATTGAACAATTTATTTGAAATAGATACTGTTCAAGCACCCAGTTCAATATTAAAATTAAGCACTGTAGACATACTTGAAGCTTTGACATTTTATGGAATCAATGCCATCAAAAAGTTGAAATTGGATGAGTTGAAACAACATCAACTCAAAAGTATCAAGGCCAAATTAGAGAAGTGTAAACGAGTTATTTCAAACAACCAGAAAAAAATAAAAATAATTGAAGAATCTGTTCCTTATGAAGAAATAGGGCATCTAATCATGTCTAATTTGCACAATATTGAAAAGGGTTCATCAGCTGTAAAATTGTTTGATTTTTACAGAAACCAAGAAATTGAAATTGCACTCAATGCCAAACTGAATGCAGTAGACAATGCTTCAGCTTATTATAGAAAATCTAAAAATAGAAAATTAGAAATTCAAAATGCCCAAGAATTGATTCAAAAAAATACAATTGAAATTAAACATTTGGAAAAAGCATTGCTTGAAACAGAACAAATTCAACAGCTTAAGCAACTGAAAAAGACAAGTGTGCCGGAATCGAATTCAAAACCCTCATTGTTTAAAGAATTTGAATTTGACAATTATTCTATTTGGGTTGGTAGAAATTCAAAAAATAATGATGTACTGACTTTTCAACATGCAAACAAAGAGGACCTCTGGTTACATGCCAAAGGGGTGAGTGGTAGCCATGTTATTATCAAAAGAAAGGGGAGTAGCGGCATTCCAGAGCCAGTCATTCACAGAGCTGCAGAACTGGCTGCTTATTTCTCCAAAGCCAAATCGAGTAGCATGGTTTTGGTAATGTTTACTGAACGAAAATTTGTAAGAAAATTCAAATCAGCACTACCTGGGCAAGTAATTGTAGAAAAAGAAAAGACGATTTTAGTAGCGCCTAAGCTAAATTGAGTTCATGGAGTATATCATTCAAATCTATTTCGTAATGACTTTTATAGAGTGCAGTTTTACCGTTTAGTAAAACAATTACCTGTGGCGACTCATGCTGTACATTGAATTCTGTAGCCAATTGGTTGGATAGGTCTCTGTGATTGAGTAAGTCTAATAAATAACAGTCTATTTGCGGCGGATTGATTGATGTAAATGCAGTTTCAAATCGGTTTAACACTGTTCTACTAATACTACAACGTGTGCTGTGTTTGAAAATTAGAACAGGCTTCTGAATGGAAACCTGTTCTAATTCTTGAATTTGATTGATTTGGCTTAATGTATTCCAATTCATTGGTTAGTCTGCTTGTGCTGCTAAAAACCTTTCGGCATCTAAAGCTGCCATACAACCACTTCCAGCTGCTGTTACTGCTTGTCTGTAGTTCTTATCTTGTGCATCACCACAGGCAAATACACCTTCAATGTTGGTTTTTGAAGTGCCTGGAACCGTTAAAATGTATCCCGTTTCATCCATGTTGATGAAAGGTTTGAATACCTCTGTATTGGGTTGGTGTCCTATGGCAACAAAGAAGCCTTGAATTTCAATTTCTTTGAAACTGTTGTCTTTGTTGTTTTTGATACGAACGCCAGATACTTTGTCTTCTCCTAAAATTTCATCTGTTTCTGAATTGAACAATACTTCAATATTCGGTGTATTCATTACACGGTTTTGCATGGCTTTTGAAGCTTTGAATTCAGATTTACGAACAATCATATACACTTTGTTGCAAATTTTTGCCAAATAACTGGCTTCTTCACATGCTGTATCTCCAGCACCAACAATAGCAACATCTTTACCTCTGAAGAAAAAGCCGTCACAAACTGCACATGCAGATACACCTCTACCATTGAGTTTACTTTCTGATGGAATGCCTAACCATTTAGCACTGGCTCCTGTAGATATAATTACAGTGTCAGCAAGGATTTCATCTTTTTCGTCAACTTGAATTTTGTATGGTGGTTTACCACTGAAATCTACTTTGGTAACCATTCCATAACGGATATCTGTACCAAATCTTTCAGCTTGTTTTCTGAACAATTCCATCATTTCAGGACCCATAACGCCTTCTGGAAAGCCCGGAAAATTTTCTACATCTGTTGTAATTGTTAATTGACCACCAGGTTGCATACCCGAATACATAACTGGTTTCATATCAGCTCTTGCGGCATAAATTGCTGCTGTATAGCCTGCTGGGCCACTACCAATGATTAAACATTCTATATGTTCCATACTTGTTGTTTTAAATAATTCTCTGCAAAATTAGGTTTATAAATTTCCTTTTGTTAACAAAATTTTTAATTAAATATTCAAATCAAATTCATTGTATTTTTTAACTAAAAAATCACATATTTGTTTTTGGAAATAATACAATATGAAAAAAATAGTTTTAATGTTATTTGTTGCAAGCTGGGCGTTTGTACAAATGAGTTGTTCTAAAGATTCAACTAGTTCTTCAACCACAACTACACCAACTGTAGACAATTGTTTGGTTAGCAAGATTACCGATCAAGCAACCACAGAGTCAACCACCATCACTTACGATGCTAGTAAAAGGATGACTTCATCTTTGAATGATTCAATGGGTAAAACATTCGAATACCTTTTAACATGGAATGATGCCTTCACTGGTTCTATAGAAGTAAAAAGTAATGGTGTAACTAGTACAGGTGGTGTATTTTATGTAAACACCAGTGGTTACCCAACTAGGGTTTCTATAGGTAACAACACTCAAGGTTACATCGTTCAGCATACCTACAATGCTGATGGTACTGCTAAAACTACAGTAATTACCCTAAACTTAGATGCCCAAACGTCGGTTGTTTTTACAACCAATTATGAGTATTCAGGTGGAAATTTGGTAAAAACAACTTCAACCAATTCTATTGAACCAGCAAATACTGAAATTACTGAATATACTTATTACACAGACAAAGTTGATAACAGAGCAAAAAGTAAATCAAAGAACATTTTTGCATTTGATGAACCAGGTGTTGGATCTAAAAACCTACTTAAGTCTAAAACAACTGGAACAACAACATACAATTACACCTATTCTATTGCTGATAACAAAGTTACTCAAGAAAAAGAAACCGTTGATGGTACAGATGTTATTACAAAGTATACATACAACTGTAATTAACCTCTTATTAAAAGCAAGAACTTATTCAATAAAAAAGCCCAGCATAGCTGGGCTTTTTTATTGAATAACAAATGTATTATTTAAAACGGCTGCTTACAATCAATTCTTTACTACCAGGAGTATGTAAATAAAAACCTTCACCTGTTTTAACACCTAAGTTACCGGCAGTTACCATATTCACCAATAATGGGCTAGGGGCATATTTGTCTTGTCCTAAACCTTGATACAAAACGTTCATAATTGCTAAACATACATCCAAACCAATAAAATCAGCCAATTGCAATGGCCCCATTGGATGCGCCATTCCTAATTTCATAACTGTATCAATTGATTCAACAGTTCCAACACCTGTTTGTAAACAAATAATGGCTTCGTTGATCATTGGCATTAATATTCTATTGGCAATGAAACCTGCATAATCATTGGCTTCAGCAGGTATTTTACCGATATCTTTAGAGAGTTTTGCAATTGTTTCGGTTACTGATGCCGAAGTTTTGAAACCATTGATTATTTCAACCAATTTCATAACGGGTACTGGATTCATGAAATGCATACCAATTACTTGTTCTGGTCGTTTGGTTACACTTGCAATTTTAGTGATAGAGATAGAAGAGGTGTTAGATGCTAAAATGCAATGTGTAGGAGCATATTCATCAATTTGTTTGAAAATATCTAATTTGATGTTGATGTTTTCACTAGCAGCTTCTATGACTAAATCAGCATTGGTACAAGCTGATTTTAAATCAGTCAATGTATGAATATTGGCTAAAGTTGATTGTTTGGTTTGTTCATCAATAGCGCCTTTACTTACTTGACGGTCAAGGTTTTTAGAAATAGTATCCATTGCTTTTTTCAACTGAACCTCATTCACATCAATCAGGTTCACTTTGTAATGATTTTGAGCGAAAACATGGGCAATTCCATTTCCCATTGTACCAGAGCCAATAACTGTAATGTTTTTCATGTTTTTAATTTGTATGACAAAGTTATGTAAAGACTGTAAAATAAGTATAGAAATAGTTGAATTTACTTATTCTTTGATGAATTGATGGCTTTCATAGAAAAGTCCAGATTTGCTTAAAGTTAAAAAATAAGTGCCTGATTTAAGGTGCTCAATTGGAATTTTAAATTCATTGCCAGTATTTTCAAATTCTTTGGAGTAGAGTAATTGTGCTTTTGAATCGTGCACACAAGCAACTAAGTTTCTGATTTTACTTTCAGAATAAATATTCAGTTCATTTTTACTTGGGTTTGGATATATTTTAAAGGACTTCTTGTTCGATTTACTTTGATTTAAATTAGCTGAAGCATTTTTAATGCCCAACACATATTCACCCTTTTTTAATTGATTGACCCAAAAACGACCAATTTTATCAGTTGTTGAACCACCTGTTTGAAGTACCAATTCTGTTTCAACAGTCCAAGCTGTATCTGGATGTGCTCTGAATAACAAAACCAAGTCGTTTTCGGTGCCAAATTGAAATAAACCTGGATCCAAACCACCTAATTGGTTGGTGTAATCGTTACGGCCATCATAATTAAAGAATGCAGCTGCTTTAAAATTACCCGACCAATTTCCATCAATCCTCCAAAAACGTTCAGGAGAAAATGCAATGCCTTTGATTGGGTGGTCATTTGGATTGATCCCTACAAAATAGTGTTCAGTAAGTAAAAGGCTGGAATCTGAATTGTTTTGAACATTGATTGAAAATAAGGCAGTTGGTATGTTTTGAATGCCAGTTCCTTTGATGGTTTTAAGTTCAAACGTTTTAGCCAATGCTGGTTCGTTGGTTGGGTTGATAATGTAACATGTTGGTTCAAAATTGTCTGGTAAAATATATTGATAAATAGCTTGTTGTTCAGTGATTGGAATGTCAATAAATGACCAGTTTTTATTATAAACTCTTAGTTTCAGCTGAAGTTCTTTAAAAGCTACAGGATGTAAATAGTTCAATTGTTCAATGGCAAAATTGAGTTGCTTTCCATCTACTTTGAAATGACTTAAACGGACAGCAGTTTGTCCAGCTTCAAAAATCCAATGTTGAAAGAATGCTGTTAGGTTTTTAGCTGTATATTTTTGAAGTTCATCTCTGAGTTGAATGGTACTTGCACTTTGAAATTTATAACGATTGAGGTAATTCCGCAAGCCATTGAAAAAGGCTTCATCACCCATGAAAAGTCTAAGATTATGTACCATCAATGCACCTTTTGTGTATACATGTGTGCCATAGGTAAATTGTTCATCCATGTTCGCAATTGCCCTGTACCCATGATCTCGCATTGCAGCCCACCTATTGGCTTCAAATACCTTTTCATTGATATCATTTAAATAAGCATCTTTTCCTTCAACGCATTCTAAAAACAACGCTTCGCAATAACTTGCCCATCCTTCATTGAGCCACATATCTGCTGCGCTTGAACAAGTTACTAAATTACCAAACCAATGGTGCGAAAACTCGTGTGCCATGAGCGTTTGGTATTGAAAAGTTCCATCAATGGCATAAAGTGGATATGAAATATTACTGGCATGTTCCATAGCTCCACTATTGAATGGCACCCCAACAAAACCTATTCTATCAAATAAATAAGGTCCAAATTTAGATTCAAAACAATACAATGACTCTTTGAGTCTACCAAATGACGCTTTTAAATTATTGGTATCTTTGGGTTCAACTGCAAGAAGAATTGGAATTTTATTGTTTTTAGTTTCAACTGTATCTGTTAAAATAACATATTTACCTACCGCTACATTTGCCAAATAACTCGGTATGGCTTGATTTAATTCCCAATTCCAGGTATTTGATTTTACGCCTTTTAACATCCCGTTGCATACAGCAGCAAATCCATTATCAACTTCTATTTCAAATGAGTAAGTGGATTTATCTGTAAAATTATCGTTACATGGAAACCAACACCTTCCATAATTATGGGGTAAACTTGCAAAAGCTACACCCATGTTGTAACTGTAATTGCCATTAAAATAAAAGCCACCCCATTTGGCATCTTGTAAAGGTTTGCCATTGTAATCTATGCTTAAATTCAAAGTATCTCCCTTGTTCAATGATGCGTTAGCAGGTATCAAAATTTGACTGTCATTTTGAATAAAATTTTGATTGAAGTTGTTGAGCAGTATTGAAGTAACTTTTAATCCTATCAAATCTAAGCAGATTGGCTCAGCACTGTTTTGCATATAAACGCCTGTAATTGATGCATTTCCGGTGTATTGCCCTTGTGTTTGTTGGCTGAATTTTCCTTTCAATGCAATGTGTAAAATATCGAGTCTGTTTTGGCCATTTAAACCAGTTACAAAAACAAAGAATTGGCAGCTCAATAAAATTAAAAAATGATAACTTCGGATAGAATTTTTCATGTTTAAAAATTGGTGAAAATTTGTTCATCAAAAATCTACTTTTTTGAGGGCTGTTTTTCCACATTTTTATTTGATTTTGTGGGTATTTTGACCGCTTAAAATCTATACTTATGAGTATCTTGCGTTGCTTTGTTTTTGAGCGTTCAGATTGTTGATACCAATTTGCAATTGTTGTTCACGACAAAGTCTAATTAAAAACTAAAAATGGCAGAAGACAGAATTATTCCTATTAACATTGAAGAGGAAATGAAAACCGCTTACATCGACTACTCAATGTCGGTAATTGTAAGCAGGGCGCTTCCAGATGTAAGAGATGGATTGAAACCCGTTCACAGAAGGGTTTTGTATGGTATGACTGAATTGGGCTTGGCTTCAAACAGGCCTTACAAAAAATCGGCAAGAATTGTAGGTGAAGTTTTGGGTAAATACCACCCTCACGGCGATTCATCTGTATACGATACCATGGTTCGTATGGCTCAAGAATGGAACATGCGATACATGCTGGTAGATGGACAAGGAAATTTTGGTTCTGTAGATGGTGATCCACCTGCTGCTATGCGTTATACTGAAGCCAGGTTGCGTAAAATTGCAGAAGAACTCTTAACAGACATTGATAAAAACACAGTTGATTTCAGAGCCAACTTTGATGACAGTTTACAAGAACCAACTGTTTTACCAGCAAAAATTCCAAATTTATTGGTAAATGGAGCTTCGGGTATTGCGGTTGGTATGGCTACCAACATGGCTCCACACAATTTAGGTGAGGTTATAGATGGAATCATTGCTTACATCGATAACAAAGAAGTAACTGTTGCTGATTTGATGAAATTCGTGAAGGCGCCAGATTTTCCAACCGGAGGTACTATTTATGGCTACGAGGGGGTAAAAGAAGCATTTGAAACAGGTAGGGGCAGAATTGTGATGCGCGCCAAAGCGAATTTTGATACCACCGCAACAGGCAAAAATCAAATCATTGTATCTGAAATACCTTATCAAGTAAATAAATCTTTTTTGATTGAAAGAACTGCTGAGTTGATCAATGAAAAAGTTATAGAGGGTATTTCTGATATCAGAGATGAGAGTGATAGGGACGGAATGCGCATAGTTTACGATTTAAAAAGAGAAGCTGTACCCAATGTCATTCTCAATAAATTATACAAATACACCCAGTTGCAAACGGCATTCAACATCAACAATGTATGTTTGGTGAAGGGGCGTCCGGAAACCCTGAATTTGTTGGGCTTAATCAAATACTATGTAGAGCACAGGCATGAAGTAGTTGTTAAAAGAACTCAATATGAATTAGATGAAGCACTTCGTAAAGCACATATATTAGAGGGTTTATTAATTGCATTAGACCATTTAGATGAGGTCATTGCTTTAATTAGAAACAGTACTAATCCAGACGATGCTAAAGCTGGTTTGATGACTACATTTAGCTTGAGTGAAATTCAGTCTAAAGCTATTTTAGATATGCGTTTGCAAAGATTAACAGGTCTTGAAAGAGATAAAATCAGAGCAGAATATGCAGAATTGATGAAGCTTATAGCACACTTAAAAGAAATTTTAGCCGATGAATGTTTGAGAATGCAAATTATCAAAGATGAACTGGCTGAAATGAAAGAAAAGTATGCTGATCCGCGTCGTTCAATCATTGAAATGAGTGGCAACGAGATGAGCATGGAAGACTTAATTCCTGATGACGAAGTGGTTGTAACCATTTCTCATTTGGGGTATGTAAAACGTACATCATTGAGCGAATACAGAACACAAAACAGGGGTGGACGTGGCAGCAGAGGTGTTGCCAAAAGACAAGAAGATTTTGTAGAGCATATTTTCATGGCTACCAACCACAATTATTTGCTATTGTTTACTGAACAAGGGCGTTGTTTTTGGTTGCGCATTTTTGAAATACCTGAGGGTGAGAAAACTTCAAAGGGAAGAGCCATTCAAAACCTCATTAATATGCCTGCTGACGACAAAGTGAAAGCGTTTTTGAATGTTAAAACATTGAGTGATGAAGCGTATATCAACCAAGCCAATGTTATTATGGTTACCCAACAAGGTACCATCAAGAAAACAACTTTAGAAGCATATAGCAGACCTAGAGCAAATGGTATCAATGCCATCAATGTCAGAGAAGGCGACCATTTGGTAGAAGCAAGATTGACCAATGGCACCAGTGAAATGATCATTGCATCTAGAGAAGGTAAGGCCATTCGTTTCAATGAAAGTACAGTAAGGCCAATGGGCAGAAATGCCACAGGTGTAAGAGCCATTCGTTTAGATGAAGGTGATGAAGTCATCGGAATGGTTTCAATAGCAGATCCAAGTGTTACCAATGTATTGGTTGTATCTGAACATGGAATGGGTAAACGTTCAGACGTAGAAGAATACCGCATTACAAACAGAGGTGGAAAAGGAGTTCGTGCCATGAACATCACCGAAAAAACAGGTAAACTCGTTGCAATCAAAGATGTTGATGACAACAATGACATCATGATTATCAATAAATCAGGTATTACCATTCGTTTGGCCATCAAAGATTTAAGAGTATTGGGAAGGGTCACTCAGGGTGTTCGTTTGATCAATATTTCTGATAAAGATGAAATTGCTTCAGTAGCAAAAATTGATGTCATAGAAGGGGAGGAAGATGAACTATTAAATGAAGAAGGAGCTGAAAATATCATTGTTTCAAATGATGCTCCTGATCAAGTAATAGACGAAACAACCCAGACCAGTTCAGATGAACCAACTGAATAAATTTGATTCATGCATAAAAAAGGGCTTCAATTGAAGCCCTTTTTTATGCAATTCTTTCAGGAAAAGTATAACAATTGAATTGTTCCGCTTTTAAAAAACCAACCAAACAAATATTGTTATTTTGAGCCATTTCAATAGCTAAACTTGATGGGGCTCCAATGGCTGTAATCAAAGAAACACCAGCCATGCTTGCTTTCTGTACCAATTCAAAACTAATTCTACCACTTAAAAGCAGTCCGAAAGGCGCATGTTTATTAATGCTATAGTGTGCTCCAATTAACTTATCAAGTGCATTGTGTCTTCCCACATCTTCTCTAATGAGTTCAATTTGTCCGTTGGTATCAAAAAAAGCACAGGCATGAAGACCGCCGGTATGCTTGAAGTGGATTTGTAAATTTCGTAACTGCTCAGGCAATAATTTTAAAAGTTTAGATTCAATTTTTGAAGAATTAAGCTCAATTGGTTTACAATGAATCATGGCTGCCTCAATACTCGATTTGCCACAAATCCCGCAACTTGAGCTGATATAAAAATTACGCTGAAAATGTGCCGGATTGATAATCACATTCGTTGCCAATTCAATTTTGACTATGTTTTCAACTTCCTCTTTGCTTTTAGGGTTGACACAATATTGTATAGAAATAATGTCTTCATTTGATGAGACAATTCCTTCTGTCATTAAAAAACCTTTGGCCAATTCAAAGTCATTATCTGGAGTTCGCATGGTAATAGCCAAACTCAATTCTTTCCTCTCATTGCTTGTTCCATACCGAATTCTAATTTCAAGCGGTTCTTCAACCACTAGCAAATCATCAACTAACGCTTGCCCATGGTTGCTAAATTTATGAAGTTTAATAGCTGAAACACCAATTTTATGCATTTGATTTGATGATTTGTAAGGCCCAATTTCTTTCCTCTGGGGTATCAATACTTTTAAGTTTTTCAATTGATTGGGTTTGTGTTAAAGTACAATCTATATTTTTTAGAAATGAAAACAAAGATTGATTGCCTGTTGCAAATGAATTACGTAAGGCCACAAAAACATTGTAATGATAGCTTGCCAAAACAGGTTCCGGAAATTCAAGGTTTTTACTAAGCGCAACACTTTGGTTTGAATTTTTGGCTGCTAAAATGAGCATTTCCATTTCAGTTTTCTCAAGCAGTGGATAATCACAAGCCCAGAGCATCCAAGTACAAAATGGGTTCATTTGAATGGCTGAAAGCAAAGCACCAATGGGACCTGAATTTGAAAACATTGGCTCATCTGTTAGGTATAGAAAATTTGTTTTAATGTCTTTTTGAGTGCTACTGCTTATGCTAATATAAACCGTGTCGCAATAAGCTGAAAGCTGCTCATATAAAAGCATATCTTGAGGTTTTTGAAAATAAGTAATGCTCGATTTATCTGTGCCCATTCGTTTCGATTCACCACCAGCTAATACCAAAGCATTAAGCGATAGTATATCATTTTTATGTAGCACAATGGCATTTTGCAAGTCGTATTTTTGAATGGCTTTTTCTAATAAAGTGTCTCTTATAACCAATAATAAAATTTCGCTGCCAGGTTTTTTGTACTGATGAATTAATTCCAAAGCGATGGAGTGGAATCCTATGCTTTGCTCAATTTCTAATTTCCCAATTTCATCTAAAACTAAAAAATTAGGAGGGGAGTTGAGTGCATTTTTTAAGCATTGAATTCCCTTTTCTAAGCCTTTTTGGCTAAAATGAAACTTGCCAATTTGCAATGTAGCTTCATGGTTTGTATTCAAATCAACTTCAAATTCAATGGTAGAATTAGAACTCAAATCGAGTAAAACTCTTGTTTTATCTTGAACCAAACTCAATAAACCAGCAACTGATTTGGTTTGTTTAGACCATTCCCATAATTGGCTCGATTTGCCCGTTTGAATGGGGCCTGTTAATATGTAAATTCGGTTGAAACTCATTTACATTGAATACTCAACAAAATAAACAATTCAATTTGCTTGATTTTTTTGAATTTTAAACCATGGTTTTCAGATAGATGCATTTTTGCAATCTCCCAATTGAGGTTGAATTGAGGCTGCAAATTCATTACCATTTGTACATAGGGCATTGCAGTTTCGTTCTGTTTTTGCATCCATTTTTTTAGAAAATAGCTCAACAATGGGTTGATCAGATAAATCAAAGCCAATAAGCCTATTAAACTCCTCAAAGTCAAAAAAATCAGTTTTTCGTTTGAAATACCTGAAATCCATAAAATGCTTATAAAAACAAGGTAAAACAAGATACCCCAAAAACTCATTTTTTTCTTCCAATTGCCTTGGGTCTGAACAGCTAGTTGGGCATATTTTTCTATGATACTTTGAAGCTCACTCGATTGAACCTTTGATTTTAGATGAATTTTCAAAGCCCAAAAGGCAAGGCAGAACCCCCAAATTAGATAAATACCAAGGTATATGTAAATTAAAGTCCAGCTAAAAGAAGTTTTTTCGCTAGCTCTCAAACCTAAATCGTTTTGAACAGCATAACCAAAAGCATCAATTGCATCCCAAAATGCTTTGCCGTTGATCAGCGTCATTACCAGTATTTTTTGAACAGCACTTTCACACATAGCCAATACAGCAAATAAATAGGCAGCAAAATGCTTAAAAGGAATAACATTGAAAAACAATGCGGCTGTAATTCCTTGAAATCCAACAGCTAAATAAGCAGCTGGTGGAGATTGCGGGCTTGCAATCAATTTAACAAATACAACCAAAAGTGTACTTTTGGTGATACTTGAAAAATCAAATTGTTGACCCATTAATATCAAAAGCAAAACAGCAATGCCGCCTACAAAAATTCCAGTAAATGGTAAATGCAAAGCATGCATCAAGCCGCCTAAGCTGGTTTCTGTAAATGCCCATAAAGCGGTATACTGAATAAACTGAAGTTCTTGATTTTGATAATTTGATTTCATGACAAACATGTAAGCAATATAGAATCTATCAATCAGATTCAAACACAATTTGGTTTCATATTATTAAAAATTGGTGTATAAAATAGGGCTGTAATTTTTTAATAATTTTGAATTCATTCTCTTGTGATTTCAAATTGGTAAATGATGGACTGTGCTACAAAAAGGGTAGTATAAATGCTTTAACTATCAGTCATTCAAATAAATACTATTTAACATAATATTAATTATAGGGTAAAAGAGTCTCCATTAAAGGTGTAATTGTATACTATTATTGAGCAATCAAAATCAATGTGGACGATCTTCAAAATGAAATGCTTTACTTTGAATTTTAGACCCAACAAAATGAAAATTAGAATCAAAGGAAACTCCATTCGATATAGATTAGGAAAATCTGAAGTTGAAGAATTCAAACAAGAAAAATACATTGAAGAATTTACTGATTTCGGAAATTCTATGTTTAGTTATGTTTTAAAAGTTGTGAACCAACCAACAGTTACCGCATTTTTTAATGGCGCCACCATTACCATTGGTGTGCCTCCTGCAATTGCCAAAGAATGGACCGATTCCGAATTGGTTGGATTTCAACACGAATATGATTTGAGAAATGGCAGTAAATTGTTTCTTCTGGTTGAGAAAGATTTTGTTTGTATAGACAATACATTTGAAGACCAATCAGACAATTACCCAAATCCGAACGGTCCTTGTTAATTCAATTTCAATGCAATGAAAAAGAAAGCTGAACAGGTACAAGCCGAAAATCCTGAAACCTTACTCGATTTAAAGCTCACAGCTCCTAAAGAAGCTGCAGCAGGTATTCCTGGTGTAGTGCATGCTGTTCAGCACGTATTGAATGAAATGGACCCAATTAGGGGTTTCAAAGCATTGGCTAAATTGAACCAAAAAACTGGATTTGATTGCCCTGGTTGTGCATGGCCTGATCCAGATGATGAACGCTCTCCTGTTGCTGAATATTGTGAAAACGGTGCCAAAGCCATTGCTGAAGAAGCCACCACTAAAAAATTAGGTGTCGATTTTTTTGAAAAGAATTCAGTAGCAGAATTGTCTTTGCTCAACGATTATGAAATTGGAAAAAAAGGCAGAATTGCACAACCCATGTATTTGGCTAAAGGTGCCAATCATTATACACCCATATCTTGGGACTTGGCATTTGAAAAAATAGCCACACACCTCAAACAACTTCAAAACCCTGATGAAGCCGTATTTTATACCTCTGGAAGAACCAGTAATGAAGCGGCATTTTTATACCAGTTAATGGTTCGTCAATTGGGCACCAATAACTTACCCGATTGTAGCAACATGTGTCACGAATCGAGTGGTGTCGCATTGAATGAATCGCTTGGCATTGGAAAGGGTTCGGTTACTTTGGAAGATTTTTACATTGCTGATGTGATTGTGATTTTAGGTCAAAATCCTGGTACCAATCACCCAAGAATGTTGAGTGCTTTGCAAAAGGCAAAAGCAAATGGTTGTACCATTATTTCAGTGAATCCATTGCCTGAAACAGGTTTGATTGCTTTTAACAATCCACAAACTTTAAAGGGAGTAATGGGATTGAAATCAAAATTGACCGATTTGTTTTTGCAAGTTAAACTCAATGGCGATATGGCCTTATTGAAAGCCTTGTCGAATATCATTTTAAAGGAATCAAAACAAAATCCGGAATGCATAGATGCAGATTTCATTGCAAAACATACCCATGGTTTTGAGGAATGGAAAACTTCTATTGAAAAAGAAGACCTCCATCATTTAGCTGTGGCTGCTGGTTTGGAATTGGAACAAATTCAAGCTGCTGCTGCTCATTTGATTCGTGGTAAAAAAATCATTGCTTGTTGGGCCATGGGTTTGACACAACATAAAAATGCGGTTGAAACCATCCAAGAGGTAGTCAATATTTTGTTGATGAAGGGCAGTATTGGTAAACCTGGCGCAGGCACCTGCCCTGTGCGAGGACATAGCAATGTACAAGGGGATAGAACCATGGGAATTTATGAAAAGCCCTCCCCTGCCTTTTTAAACAATATTCAGAAAAGTTTTGGATTTGAGCCACCACAAAAACATGGATACGATGTAGTAGAGGCCATTCATGCCATGCACCAAGGTAAAGTAAAGGTGTTTATGGCAATGGGTGGCAATTTCTTGAGTGCTACTCCAGATACTAAATATACTGCTGAAGCCTTACAAACCTGTGATTTGACTGTTCAGGTTTCAACCAAACTGAATAGAAGTCATTTAATAACAGGCAAAGAAGCATTGATACTACCTTGTTTGAGCCGAAGCGATCAAGACCTATTGAACAATGAGCCTCAGTTCATCAGTTGTGAAAATTCGATGGGTGTGATTCAAAAATCTCAGGGAAGTTTAAAACCAATTTCCAATCAATTAAAGAGTGAACCTACAATTGTTATTGAATTGGCTTTGAAATTGTTTGGAAATGATGGCCCCGTCAATTGGTCTAAATACTTACAACATTACGATTACATTAGAGATGACATTGAAAAAGCTATTCCAGGTTTTACAGATTATAACAAAAGGGTCAGAGAGCTTGGTGGTTTTTATTTACCCAATAGTTCCAGAGAAGGCAAATTCAATGAATTGAGTTCACAGAAAGCTCATTTTGTTATTGGAACACTGAACAATATCCATTTAAATGAGAATGAATTGATGATGATGACTATTAGAAGTCACGACCAATTCAATACCACTATTTATGGCTTGGACGATCGTTACAGAGGTGTTTTCAACGAAAGAAGGGTTGTATTTATGAATCCTGAAGACTGTTTGCGTTTGGGCTTTAAGGCTGGCGATTTGGTAGATTTACTGAATTTTGATGATGGCATTGAACGCGTAGCTAGAAAATTCGTTGTAGTGGAATTCAATATTCCCAAATCTTGTACTGCAACTTATTTTCCTGAGGCCAATGTATTGGTGCCCATTAAGAGTGTGGCAGTTAAAAGCAATACACCCACTTCTAAAATGGTGATCATACAATTGAGAAAACACCAGGACGGCTTATAAAAAGAAAGGCCCGAACGAAGTTCGGGCCTTTCTTTTATAAAAGACTGTTTCAACTAATCTTCAATAGCTTCTCTTTTCTTTTTGGTTTCAATGGTTTTCTTTTCATCTCCTAAATTGGCATATACCTGTTGAATTGAATACAAGATATCTCTCATATAAGCATTCTTTTCTTTTTTGGCTTCTGGCGTATCATCCTTTTTATTTTCAGCCAATGCCAAAGCCGAGTTGAAATAGCCCAAAGCTACATTCAAAATTGAATCTTGGCGGGTTTTCAAAGGTTTGTACTTCTTGTCATATTCAGCCTGGGTTGAGGCTGTGATATTGTTAATTTTTTCAACAATATCAGTACTACGGTTATTGTTCATGGCCCCTAAATTGAAATAAGCATCAATGTAATCAGGGTTCAATTCCAATACTTTTAGGTAATCGGTTTCAGCTTTTTTAACATGTGCTTTTGCGCTTGAACTAGCTAGGTCTGCAAGTTTTGCTGCATTTTGAGCCTTTGGTGTTGCTTTCTTTTTGTTGTAAATTCCAATACTGTCTTTGAATTGCTTTGCTTTCTTAGCCTCATCGCTTGCAATGTTATCAAATACATTGCCTCTCACATAAATTAATTGGTAATCTTCTGGATTCAATTCAATGGCTGCATTGATTTTTTCTAGCAACAAATCTTGTTTGCCTTGCGTGATGTAAATATTCAATTCTTGGTTGATGAGGTCTTTTTCAGTTGGGAATTTTTGACGAGCCGATTCCAAAAACTTCATAGCTGTTGCCGTATCTTTTTCCTCTAAATGAATATTTACCATTTGCATGTAAATGATATGGTCTTCGTAGTTCAAATCCATTAACTTTTGCAAATATTGTTTGGTTTTAGCGTTGTCTTTGTCTTGAATGGCAGCATAAGCCATGTACAAATACACGTTTTTCTCAGATAAATTGTTCTTTTTGAGGTCACCATTTTTGTCCATAGGAATTACTTCCAAGGCCATTTGGTAATACTTAATGGCATTCTTAAAATCTTTCGCTTCATAAGCTGAAATCCCTTTTGAATAAGTCATGAAGGCTGAGTTGATGATACCCTGGTCTTTGCAATAATAACTGTAACGCTCCTTGGCATCGTATTCTATGCACTTTTTACAAGCGGTATAAAATTTTTCTGTTAAATCTTGGTCTGCTAAGTTGTTGTAAGCAGGGTTTCTGTATATGGTATCATAAATGGCAGCATAATAAAACCAAGCTTTGGGGTCGGTTTTGGTGTCAGGATGCTCAACAGCCATGTTGATGGCGTTTTTTGCATCTTCCATTTCATTGTTTCTGAGGTAAAGTGCTGCAGATTCTACCTTGTTTTTTTGTGCAAATGTGCTGAACGAGGCACTCATCAATAGTGCCAAAATCAATTTTTTCATGAATCGGAATTATTTAAACAAATGTAATCAAATAGTATGTATACAAAAAAAGAGGTGCAACAGAATTGCACCTCTTTTAACAATCAATTTAAATTGAAACTTAATTTCTTTCTTGGGTTGCTACTTCAACTTCTTTGTAATCAACAGTTTTATAGCCTAATTTTTCTAAGTTAGCTTTGATTTTGTCCTTGTCACCAACAACTAAAATTGTCATTTTATCTGATTGGAGAATTTCTTTAGCCAATTGGTTAATTTCTTCTTTGGTCAAGGAATTCAAAATGTCGTTTTGTTGTTTGATGTAGTCTTTTGGTAAATCGTATTCAACCAAACGGTTCAGGAAGCCTGCTTTTTGGAAGGTTGTCTCGTATCTTAAAGCATCACTTTGTGTAATTGAATTCTTCATGAACTTCATTTCTTCATCGGTTATGCCTTTTTCAGCATAGTTGTTCATTTCAATCATGATTTCTTTCAAAGCACTGTCAGTAGCTGATGTTCTAACGCCAGTTGCAATTTGATAGGCTCCTACCCTGTCTTTGAAGCCAAAATTGCTTGAACGAATGCCATAGGTGAAACCTTTGTCTTCTCTTAAATTTAAGTTCAAACGGCTATTGAAATTGCCTCCCAAAGGGAAATTCATGGCATTGGTTTTAAAGTACCTGCCGTTCCAATCGTATTTTTGACCAACAATGCCAATTCTGATTTCTGATTGGGCTGCTTTGTATTTGTCAACTAAGTAAATTTGTTTGTTGTTTGCTTGAGCTGCAGGAGGTTCAGGTAAAGTAGGGAAAACAATGTTTTTCTTTTTCCAGTTTTTCAAGAAATCCAATTTAGACATGATTTCTGATTCAGTGATATCACCCACAATGGTTAAAGTGGCAAAATCAGGACCGTAAAATTTGTCATAGAAGTTTTGAATGTCTTTTACTGAAATTGCTTTGATTGATTTCAAGGTACCCTCAACTGGCTCAGCCGCAATGGTTTTACCGAAAATCAATTTGTTGAAAGCTAAACTTGCAGTTGCGCCTGCATCGTATTTTTGTGAGTTGATGCCTTGGTATGTTTGCGATTGATTCAGTTTAAATTCATCTGCATTGAATTTTGGTTTCATCAATTTTTCTTCGAACAATCTTAAAGTTGCATCAATGTTCTTTTTTAAGGTAATCACTTGAACAGTTGTTGCATCTGATGAAGCACCGAAACTGATTGAGCTACCAATTTTGGCCAATTCGTTTTCGAATTGCTCAGAAGTATAGTTTTGAGTGGCTTCTTCCATCATGTCAGCTGTTAAGCCAGCCAATCCTGTTTTAGCAGGGTCTCCAGTTGCTATGTTTCCGCCTTTCATGGTCAATAACAAAGTAACAACCGGCGATTCTTTAGATTCACTGCCAATTACTTTGATTCCATTTTGCCAGTTTGCAGAGTAGAAAGAAGGAATTTCAGGTGATTTTGAGGCACCAGCATCAGGTCTTTTGCTTCTGTCGAAATTGTCTTTAGGAGTGGTATATGAAAGTCCTTTGTATTCTAATTCTGATTTTACTGAAGTACCAGAGCTTGTTTGTGATTTGGTTTCTTCCTTTGATACAGCAGCATTTGCTTTTTTAGGAAATACATTTACCATCACATATTTTCTGTTTTTGATATAAGTTTGGTAAACACGCATGATGTCCTCTTTTGTTACTTTTTGGTAACGTGCCAATTCATCATTCATGTTGTAATTTTTATCTAATCTTGGGTTACCATGAGAAGTATACCATAAAGTACTGATGGTGCTTGCTCTGCTTGCAACGCTTTGCATGCTGAATATTACATTGCTTTCTAGGCTTCCTTTAGCTCTTGCCAAGTCATCATCGTTGATGCCATTCTTTTCAAATTCTTCAAGCGTAGTTGCTACCATTTTCTCTACATCAATGTCACCATCAATATTTGGTAAAGGCAATACAGCCAAAGTGAATTCACCAGCTAATTCGCTTGAAGAATGAAAAACTGAAGCTTCATATGCTTTTTCAGATTTGATAAAGTTTTTATAAAAAATAGAGTTGTTGCCTGAACCCAAGATAGTTCCTAATAAATCTAAAGCTGGCTCATCTGCATGGTAACTTTTTACAGTTGGGTATACAATGTAATACAACGGTAAAAACACATTGTCACCATAATTTGCATAACGGTTATCTGGTAACCTGACTGGTTCAATTCTTTGTGCTCTTACTTCAGGTCCTCTAGGAATGGTTCCAAAATATTTTTCTGCTAGTTTAACTACATCAGCAGGGTTTACATCTCCAGCTACAACCACACAAGCATTGTTAGGTCCATACCAACGCATGAAGAAGTTTTTCAAGTCATCTACATTTACTCTGTCTAAGTCCTCTAGGTAACCAATGGTAGGCCAGCTGTACGGGTGACCTGCAGGATATAAAGTAGCATCTTTGATTTCGTCAACTTTTCCGTAAGGCCTGTTGTCAACTCTTTCGCCCTTTTCATTTTTTACAGTAGCACGTTGAACTTCAAATTTCTTTTGGGTAACAGAATCCAATAAATAGCCCATTCTGTCAGCCTCTAACCACAAAGCTGTTTCAAGGTAATTAGATGGCATGGTTTCAAAGTAGTTGGTTCTATCTCTATTGGTAGTACCGTTCATTTGACCACCAGCACCCTGAACTATTTTAAAATGCTCTTCATCTTTAACGTGTAATGAACCTTGGAACATCATGTGTTCAAAAAAGTGAGCAAAACCTGATTTACCTGGAGTTTCTCTTGCCGAACCAACATGGTAAGTTACTTCCACATGCACAATTGGGTCTGAATGGTCTTCGTGTACAATTAAGGTTAAGCCGTTAGGTAAACGGTACTTTTCATAGGCAATTTTAAGTTCACCAGGATTAGCAGTTACCTTTTCAATGAGTTGGGTTTGATTGGTGTTTGTGGCTGTTCCAGCAGCTTGTTGAGCCAATAGATTTCCGGTTAATTGAACCAAGAAAACAGCCAAGAGAATTCGTACAATTACTTGTTTGTTCATATGATATAATAAATGTTTTTTGTTTATAAATCGTTGCAAAATAAGCCTTATAAGGCATTGCGACAAGTTTTTTTATTGTCAATATAACAGGTAACAGCGTTGCATATTGTGTAAAAAAATAGCCGAATGTGTACAACCAAGTGTATTTTGACTTTTGATTTTTAACAAAGCACGTTACTTTCGTAGCTACTAAAAAAAATAGAAATCACTGAATCATGAAAAATCGTTTTATACTCATTACTGGACTTATCTTATTGGCAACTACATTTAGATTAATTGCTCATTTGCCAAATTTTACACCATTAGGTGCAATTGCTTTGTTTTCAGGTGCCATGATTGCCAACAGGTTCATGGCTATTTTGGTTCCATTTTTGGCCTTGTTTATCAGCGATTTGTACATAGGATTGTATGGCTATGAAATGATTGTACCTTATGTGGGTTTCGGTTTAACCATTTTAATGGGTTTTATGTTAAGAAACAAAGCTGGAATCATCAACGTTTTGGGAGTTTCTATGGTAAGTAGTTTGGTGTTTTTCTTGTTTACAAACTTTGCATTGTTTTATCCTGTTACCTTGTATCCACATACTTTAGATGGTGTTGTGTCATCTTATTTAGCAGGTATTCCTTTTCTTAAAAATGCTTTAATGGGTGATTTGTTTTATGCATCTGCATTGTTTGGATCTTATTATTTAATTACCATTAATGTGCCTTTGTTTAAGAAAGCTGCATAAGTAACTGTATATGTAATTGAAATCCCCGATATCATACATGTCGGGGATTTTTTTTGCATAAGTGCACCCTACTTTGTCTTTTTACAAATGCGTTCAAAATGAAAACGACAGCTAAACACAACGAGCGAATTGCGGTAATGACTTTTGCATCAGTATACCCACACTACCTTTTAAAAATTGAAAAAAAAGGTCGTTCAGAAGCTGAATTGTTGAAAATAATTGAATGGTTGACGGGTTTTACACAAACGCAAATAAGGTTTATGATTGAAGAGGAAATAAACTTTGATGTGTTTTTTGAACGGGCAGAACTTCATCCTAATGCGGCTTTGATCAGGGGTGTCATTTGTGGATACAGCATAGAGGAAATTCAAAATCCTTTGACACGAAAAGTCAGGTATTTAGACAAATTGGTTGATGAATTGGCAAAAGGCAAAAGTTTGGATAAAATATTGAGGTAAAACCTTTATTAGTAGTCGAAACTAGTTTGAATCCAACCCCCTCCTATAACATCGTTTCCTTCATAGAAAACGGCAGATTGACCAGGTGCGATGCCTTTCACTTCTTGTAAAAAATGAACTTTCATTTGGTTGTCAAGCTGTTCAAGTATTGCAGTTGCTCCTGGGTCTTTGTACCTGATTTTAGTGATACTTTCTAATGGTTTGTCTAGTTGGGCATATTTTTGAAGGTTTAAATTGCGAACCATCATGCCTTTTTTCTTCAATTCTTCCTCTCGGCCAATGACAACCGTATTTGTTTCAGGAATAATTTCTAAGACAAACATGGGTTCTCCAAATGCCAATTCTAAACCTTTTCGTTGACCAATCGTATAAAAAGGATAGCCTTTGTGTTTGCCTAATACTTTTCCTTGAGAATTAACAAAATTACCTCCAGCTACATTGGCTTCTAAGCCTGGAACTTTGTGTTTTAAAAAGGAACGGTAATCATTGTCAGGTACGAAACAAATTTCATAGCTCTCTGCTTTTTTTGCCAATTCTTGGTAACCCCAATCTAAGGCCATTTGTTTGATGGCTGTTTTATGAAAGCCACCCAATGGAAACTTTGTTCTTGATAAACTTTCTTGTGTTAAACCCCACAATACATAGGATTGGTCTTTGTTTTCATCCAAACCTTTTGAGATGACATATCGCTCATTTTCGAACCTGGTTTGTGCATAATGTCCTGTTGCAATAAATTCACAATCTAATTGGTTAGCTCTTTTTAACAAAGCTTCCCATTTGATATGCGTATTACATAGAACACAGGGGTTTGGAGTTCTTCCAGCTAAATATTCGTCAATAAAATTATCAATTACAAAATCACCAAATTCGTCACGTATGTCCAAAATCATGTGGTGTATTCCATGTTCAACAGCAATGCTTCTGGCATCATTGATGGAATCTAGACTACAACATCCTGTTTCTTTCTTACTGCCTCCACTATTTTGGTAATCCCAGGTTTTCATGGTAATACCAATTACTTCATAGCCCTCTTCTTTTAACATTACAGCTGCAACTGTACTATCAATTCCGCCACTCATGGCTACCAAAATTTTGCCTTTCTTACTCATGCACTGCAAATATTGTGTTAATTTTTGGTTCTACATATCATTTGTAGAATTAAACAGTATTGTTTCTAACTGTAAATTGAATGGTAGTGCCTTTTCCAGGTTCACTGATTATGGTTAACCTTCCACCATTGTGTTCAATGTATTCCTTGCAAAGCATCAAGCCAAGTCCTGTTCCTTTCTCGTTTTCAGTGCCATAAGAACTAAATATTTCTGATTTATTCAACAGAGCGGCAATTGCCTCTGCTTGCATACCAATACCTGAATCGCTTACACTAATGAGGGTATTGTCATCATCTAAATGGGTGGCATTGATTTCAATTTTTCCTTGTTTTTCAGTGAACTTAATGGCATTGTTTATCAAGTTCCTCAAAATAAAACTGAGTTGGTGTTTGTCAACATACACCAATAAGCGTTGTTGAATATTGTTTTGGATAGCTAATTGTTTTTCAGCGGCTTGAGGTGTATATAAGGCAATTTTATCTTGGATAAGACTTCTTATATCAATGAGTTCAACACTTGATTTTACCCCATTGAGTTGGTTGGTAGACCATACCAATATGTTTTCTAGCGTTAAATTTAAACTGTCGATGTTTTTACGTATGTTTTTCAAATACTTCGCAAGATCATCTCTTGTTAAATCATTGTCATCTGCAAATTTTAAAAGTGTGGCCAATGATTTTAAAGGAGCACGTAAATCGTGAGATACTATAGAGAAAATACGGTCTTTGATGCTATTGAGTTTAATCAATTCTTCTGTTTTAGATTGAATTTGAGCTGTTTTTTCAATTAATTCTCTTTCTTGTCTAATTTTAGTATTTCCAAGTTTTTGGGTCAATAAAGCAGCTTTTTGACCTGTTCTGCTGAATTTACTGATGAGAATTAAAGATTGAGCAAAAGTAAAAATAAGAATACCATAGGTAACCAAATAGGTTGTATTGAGTAATTGTTGGCTGTACAAAATATCGTTGATTCCAAGAATAACAACCAATAAACACACCCCTGTTACCAAAACTGAATAAGGTCTTTTCTTGATAAATACGCTCACAAGAAAATATCCCAGATACAATAGTTGAAGGGTTGCTAGTATTAAGTAATATCCCATCCATACGGATCCAATTTCTATAGGAGTAAGTGTAAAAATCAAAAACCAAATTCCATTCATTAAACTTAAAATTTTAGTAATGATGGCTTTGCTATCTTTAGGAAACAAATGATGGATGTATACGATTCCAAAGAAAATCATGCATTGCATAGAAATGAATTCGCATTTTACAAGTGATTCAAATGAAATTGGAATTTCCATTTTCCTGAACAAGATTTCGCCTGTTGAGCATACCCTCAAAGCAGCTCCTATACAAATTAAAACAAAATACAAACTGGTTTT
Organism: Bacteroidota bacterium; assembly: GCA_027491355.1. Taxonomy (GTDB): domain Bacteria; phylum Bacteroidota; class Bacteroidia; order UKL13-3; family UKL13-3; genus CAISCU01. Next base: position 90,925 of record JAIXWI010000015.1, on the reverse strand, counting down.
ATCTGTTTTGTTGTACAAGTACAAAAACAAGAAAAACAATGCCATAGAAATCAATACGCCCAATAAAAGGGTATCACCAATTAATAGTAGGTTTGATTTTTGTTTGATTTGGTGTTCAGTACCCAACTCAATATTAGACCAGATACCACCAACTCTGTATTGGTAATTGGAAACCTCCAACAGTAGCTCTATGCTATCAGCATTTGGTTCAAAATAAACGGTTTGTGACAAATAATTAGGTACTTCATTTTGTCTTGATGTTGCAAAATTACCTGCACTTCCAACTAATACTTTATTGATATACAACCTATAGGATGTTCCAATTTGTCCAATTCTTAAACCTAGCTTACTTGATTTTGGATATGGGTTTTTTAAAAGCAATTGGTAAGTTCCAAATCCTTTTTGTTGGATGTTTGTATCATGCCAAGAATCTGGTACCTGTATCGTTATTGGATTCTTTGAGGAAGAATCAATGGTCAAGGCCGTTTGATTCCAATACATTTTCCAATTGCCTGACAAATAATTAATTTGAGAGGATTCCAATACAATTTCTTTATTGGTAGTCGCATGTAAAAGGTTAACTTGTCCTAGAAATAGAACAAAGCATGATTTTAACAGGTATTGAATTGAATTTTTCAAGGTATCGAAATTACCACTTTATACAATTAATTTTGCAATATTCATTTACATGTCAGTTAATTCAGCAATTCGTCAATTTTTGGCAACACATGCCATTGAAATTCAGGTTTTGGATGAATTTCCTATTTCGCTCTTTGCCACAGATGCTAAAATTCAAATTACCGTCATTGAACAGCAGACAAAAATTACACCTTCATTGCTTGAACAAATCCGGAAAGAAGCCAATCAAAATGGTAACCGTTTTGTTTTGATTCCTGAAGAATTATGGAAGACCAAGCAAGAATTGGTGCAAAACAGGTTATTGAGTTTGTGGAAAAAAAGGAACCGTATACTTGCTAAAGACTGTAAAATAGATCGAGTTGACAAAGATACTGCTGCAACTTTTTTAGAGAACAATCATTTTTTTGGCACCTGTAGTGCTAAACACCGATTAGGGCTTTACAATTCAGTAGGCGAATTACAGGCATTGGCAACTTTTGCCAAACCACGTTTAATGACTCAAGAGTTAAAACCTTATCATTCGCATGAATGGCTGCGCTATGCTTCTTTGAGTCATACTACAGTTATTGGAGGCATGGGTAAATTGTTACAAGCTTTTTTATTGGAAACCAAAGCCGAGCATGTTATGACTTATGCTGATTTGAATTGGGGAAATGGGCATTCATTCGAAAAATTAGGCTTCAAAAGTCAATTGGCTAAAACCAATCTTGGTACTTTAATGGGCGCTAGCATGAAATTCACCTTAGACTTGAGAAAAGATGAACAAACCATTTGATTCCATTGTAATATTAGGACCTACTGCATCTGGTAAAACAAAATTGGCAGTTCAATTGGCAGCGTATTTCAATTCAATGGTTGTATCGGCCGATTCTCGACAGGTATACAAAGAACTCAATATAGGTAGTGGTAAAGATTTAGCTGAATATGAACTACCCAACAAAAAGATTCCATACCGACTCATTAATTGTTGTTCATTGGAACAAGAATTTACCTTGGTTGATTTTATCAAAGCACACCAACTAGTGAAAGAGGAAACAACAAAAAATGGTTCAATTCCTGTAATTTGTGGTGGATCTGGAATGTATTTAGAATCCATGCTTAAGCCATTTAATTTGTATGATTCAGCAGTAGACAAAGCACACAGAAAACATTTGGAAACTTTGACAGTTGAACAATTAAAAAAAATGGCGCAAAAACAGCAAGTTCAATTTGATGCTTTGTCGATTACCAAATACCAGCTCATTAGAAAAATTGAACACAAACAATACGCTGCTGAACCTTTAAAAATGGAACCATTTAAGCCAATAGTATTTGGTTTAGATTTACCGGCAAAACAAAGATGGCAACATATAGAAATAAGACTCAACAATCGATTTCAAGAAGGCATGTTGGCTGAAGTTGAAAATTTACTTCTAGCTGGGGTCAATCCTGAGCGTTTAAAAAGATTGGGATTGGAGTATAAATACTTGGTACTTTATTTGCAAAATGAAATGGGTTTTGATGATATGAAGCACCAATTGTATATTGAAATTCGAAAATATGCCAAAAGACAAATGACTTACTTTAGGAAAATGGAACGCGATGGCCTTAAAATAAATTGGCTAAATGCCCAACTAGATCAAAAGAAATTATTTGAAACCTGCATCACTTTTTTGGTATGAGTTGCGGATATGTTTGCCCGTTATGTGAAGGAAGACAGGTACTTGAAAATGGCGAAAATTGTGATTACTGTAATGTTTCGAGAACAGATTCAAAAACAATGAAGCCCCAAAATGACTTTTTTTCAAGGTTTCATTTAGAGAATTTTCATGTATTGCTTTGGCTCATTAAAGATGCCTGTTGGATGCTCAATTTAAAAACTGTGGGTCTCATTATGGTGGCACCTACCCTCTCTTTCGCTCTTTATTTTGTGATTAAAAGTAGTAAAGATTTCTTTCAAAGAATATCGAGCATGGCCGTATTTTGTTGGATTTCTGCCAATGCTTGGTGGATGCTTTCTGAGTTTTTCTTTGAAGATTTAAAGCATTTTGCCCTGATTCCATTCATTTCAGGTTTTGTCCTCATGTTGTATTATGTTTATGCGATGTTTTCCAAATCATGAACAATTGAATTGGAAATTTGTACATAAAATTTAATTGAAACTGGTACTTTCGAGAAGCTAAATATTTTAGGATGAAAATTTTTTTTACATTACTGACGCTTTTATATTTTGTTCAATTCAATCTAAAAGCCCAATGCACTCCTGATCAATCTATGGTTATACCCGGAATTTCTCCGAGCAGATTGGCCGATGCGATAGTTGGAGAATCATACAGTCAAGTGATATCGTTATTGGTTCCTAAAGACAGTGTTTTAGAGATTGGTGGAACCATGTACAATGTTTCAGTTGATTCAGCGGTAGTTTTGTCTATTGAGAATTACCCTCCTGGCTTTGCTTATGAAACCAATTCTCCGAATATGACCTGGGCAGGAGGCGCAAGAGGTTGTGCAAGAATTTATGGTGTTGCAACAGAGAAGGATGTCAAAACTTGGGCAATTTTGGTTAAGGTATACACCTATTTTAAAATAAAAGGCTTATCTAATCAGTTAGAGAAATTAGACCAAAGTACCATAGATTTTAAGGTAATTATGCCAAGTGGAACCAATCAAACAGCAGCGTTAAAACTTGCGGCATATCCAAATCCCGCTAATCAAACGATTGATTTTTTAATACCTCAAAACAATGTCATTAAACAAGCTAAACTCATTAATTTACTGGGGGTAAGCATGGATGTGAGTAGTCAAATATTAACACAAGGAAATCTTTCAACTTTGAACCTCAATTCAATTGCCGAGGGGGCTTATTGGATTGAAATGTATACAGACAAAGGATTGCGCTTACAATCCAAATTCATCAAACTGGCTAATTAGAATAGTTTAGGTTGATCTGAAGGGTTTTCTGGTTTTGGTTTCTTAGTTGCAATGCTTTTTTTGTTGAACACGTCTTCATCATCTGCAAGGAGCTTTTTAATCTTTTCTTCCTCCTCCTTGAACAAGTCTTCAGTTAAATTAGGCTCATTTTCATCTGTGGATGGCAAAACTTCATCTACTTCGTCTTCACTCAATAATTCAATTTTTACCAAATCTTTGGTGGTAAATTTATTGCCAATTGCTTTCCATCCTTTTACTTCAATCAAATCTGATAAAACCAATTCTTCTTCTTGTGCAGTTTTACCTTTACCGATAAGTAGTTTGATTTTTGGTTGTTTGTGATCACTCACAAAAACAACATGAGAACCTTTCTCTTCACTGATAAATAAGAACTTTTTATTGAGTGTGAGTGTTTCAATTACAAAGCGTTTGAGGTAGTTTTGCTTTGCTTTCCCGTCGAAATAGATACAACTAAGGGCTCTATCTGCCCTGAATTTAACAATCAACAGCAATTGCTCGTAGTCAAAATGGTTTGACAAATCAAAATTTGTTAACTCATAATTGCCATCCTTGTATACAGAGAGAACCAAATCTTCACCTGAGAAATTTCCTAAATAGCTTCCATGTTCATTCACATTTAACCTACCAATAGCCCAATCAAACCAAATGTCTATTCCACCTAGTGTAGACACTCCTTTTTGTTTGAGCTTAATTGTTTTGACTAAATATTTACTCAAGATATTTCCTTGAACTCCCCTGCCTTTAATAGCCAATGTGCTAAAATCAAAATCAAATGAAAGCTTTCTAGCGTGGCTCAAAGGGCTTAACGTAACAGCTACAATTTCTGCTTCACCTGATGGATTTGCAGAGAAATAAAGTATTCTGGAATTTGCAGTACCTTGGGTTAAATCGTATTCTTTGTCACGGGTTATTCCTGTAACTGGAAAACGTTTGGCATAACTGGTTTTAGTTTTACCATCCAAATAAATGAGGTTATATGTTCTGCGCTCATCATTTTTCCTAAATACATCTACATGAATGATGTCTTTGCCCATGAATGCCTTTTCTTGCACCTTGCTGACCAACATTTTTCCATCTCGTCTGAAAACAATGATGTCATCAATGTCTGAACAATCTACAACAAACTCATCCTTTTTTAAGCCATAGCCTACAAATCCTTCCGCCCTGTTTACATATAGTTTTTGATTGGCAATGGCCACGGTTTTTGAATCAATGTTGTCAAATGTTTTGATTTCAGTTCTGCGCTCTTTTCCTTTACTATATTTCTTGAGTAGGTTTTCGAAATACTTGATGGCATATTGCTTTAAGTTTTCTAAATCGTTCTTAACTTGTTCTAGTTGATTTTCAAGTCCTTTAATGTATTCATCTGCTTTAAATGTGTCGTATTTTGAAATGCGCTTGATTTTTATTTCGGTCAATTTTAAAATATCTTCCTCTGTTAAATCTCTTCTGAACAATTTGCGAAACTTATTCATGCCTCTCCAAATGGTATCAATCACATCCTCGAATGTTTCACATTCTTCTATATCACGGTAAATGCGTTTTTCTATGAATATTTTTTCTAATGAACTGGCATGCCATGAGGCCTCTAATTCATTCATTTTGATTTCCAACTCTTGTTTCAGTAATTCCTTGGTACGTTCTGTAGATAACTTTAACAAATCTTCTACACCTATGAAAACAGGTTTGTTGTCTACAATTACACAAGCATTTGGGGAAATACTTACCTCACAATCTGTAAATGCATACAAAGCATCAATTGTCTTGTCTGGGGAAACCCCTGGAGCTAACTGTATTTCAACTTCAACATCTTTAGCTGTATTGTCAATAACCTTTTTGATTTTAATTTTACCTGAATCATTGGCTTTGATAATAGAATCTATCAATTGGTTAGTGGTTACCCCGTAAGGTACATCCTTAATGAGCAATGTTTTTTTATCAGACTCTTCAATTCTAGCTCTGACACGAACTTTCCCGCCCTTTTTGCCTTGGTTGTAGTTGGAGACATCGATTAAACCAGCAGTTGCAAAATCAGGGTATAACTCAAATTTTTTTCCTTTTAAGTAGTCAATACTCGCTTGAAGTAACTCAATGAAATTATGAGGAAGCACTTTAGTTGCTAAACCTACAGCTATGCCCTCAACACCTTGAGCTAATAACAATGGGAATTTCATTGGCAATGCTACAGGCTCTTTTTTTCTGCCATCATAAGAATTTTGCCAAATGGTTGTTTGTTTATTGAATGCTACCTCCAATGCAAATTTCGAGAGTCTGGCTTCAATATACCTTGGTGCAGCAGCTGCATCACCAGTTCTTACATCACCCCAATTTCCTTGGGTTTCAATTAATAAATCTTTTTGACCCAAATTTACCATAGCATCACCAATAGCAGCATCACCATGTGGGTGGTATTGCATGGTTTGCCCAATCACATTGGCCACTTTATTGAATCTTCCATCATCCATGTCTCGCATGGCATGTAAAATTCTACGTTGAACAGGTTTTAAACCATCATCAATTGCAGGAACAGCCCTTTCTAAAATTACGTAGGATGCGTAATCTAAAAACCAATTTTCATACAGTCCATTGACTGCTATAACATGGTATTCTTGTCTACTTTCTTTGTTTTCTTCGTTTATTTCTTCCATCTGCCTTCGCTATCTCAAACAGCGAAACTAACTTTTAATTTGCTGCTGTAATCCACAATTTCTATGTTATTTAGCTTAAAATGTACACCTGTGCCATTTTTTTTAAAAAAACTATTTAATTTTTTTACGAACAACAATTGTTTGCTAATTAATTTGGTTTTTGAGCTTCTGTTGCCAAGTAAATGATTTTATTTTCTTTGTTCTTTCTGGCTTTGTTTTTGTCTTCCTGCTCTTTTGCCATCAGTAATGCAATGTTGAATTCATAACCCAGTAACAAAATAAAGGTGTTGATGTAAATCAACATCATGATCACAATCAAAACCCCAATGGAGCCGTATACTTTGTTGTACGAGTTAAAATGGTTAACATATTGAGAAAACCCATAGGTGGTTAGTAAAATTACGATACTTGCAAATACAGCACCAGCTGAAAAAAAGCGCCATTTGCGTTGTTTGGCCGGAGCAAAAAAATAGATGGAACCAACTATTCCAATGACAATAAACCATACAATTAACAAGTTAAAGCTCGATAGCATGAATGGAACTACTTTAGATGGGAAGTATTTTACTTTTTCTAAGTAACTGATGATGATGGTACCACCTGTCAGTGTTAAAACCGATAGAATAATTAGTAAAGTAATGATGATGGCAAGTAAAATTGCAACCATCCTTTGTCTCCAAAAACTACGTGTTTCTTTAGAATGGCTGAATTTATTTAATTGTACCATTAAACTGTGAAAGCCGTTGGTAGAGAAGTAAATAGCTGATAAAAAACCAATTGAAAGCAAGCCTCCTCTTTGGTTTTTCAGGATGTCTTCAAGTGTTTCTTTGATGGTTTCATATACATTTTTTGGAATAGCCTCTTGTATAAAAAACAGAATATCATCGTGTGAATAATTTAGAGGTAGATAGGCTATTAAAGTAAAGAAAAAGATAGTGGTAGGAAACAATGCTAAAAAAAAAGTAAAAGACAATGCAGATGCTCTGGTATTGAGGTCGCTGTTACTTATTTTTCGAATAAAAAATTCAAAAACAGCAAAAATACTGACACCTTGAATACCGGGCATGGTAATACTTGAGAATGTTTTATAAAACCATTTAAGTGGTTTGTTGAATATATTGGCTGGTTGTTTCAAGCTTACAAATTAAAAAAAGGGTCAAATTTTACTGCAATTTGATCAGGATAAAGTATGGGCTTATTTGTTTGCATGTTAACAAATACAAGAGTGGTTTCTCCTTGGTGTATGAGTTCTCCTGCACCATTGAAAATTTCGTAATCAAATCTACACCTGATTTGAGGTTTTTCTTTGATACTTGTTATAATGGTCAAAAGGTCGTCATATTTGGCTGGTTTGATGTATTTTGAACTCATACTGATTACTGGCATCATGATCCCAGAATCTTCCAAACCTTTGTAACTCATGCCTAAATTTCTGAGTAGCTCAACCCTAGCAACTTCAAAATACTGTGCATAATTTCCGTAATAGACATACCCCATTTGATCAGTTTCGGCATACCTAACCCTTATTTGAGTTGATGCACTTACCATTGTGTTCTGTTTAATGCCAAGTTAGCAATTGTATTACCAATTGAAAGTCCTGATGTAGCTGCTGGAGAAGGGGCATTTAAAAGGTGAATGCCCCTATTTTGTTCAACAATTTTGAAATCATCCAACAAACCACCCATTCTGTCGCATGCTTGCGCTCTTACTCCTGACCCAGCAGGCATCAAATCATCTTCATTGATTGCAGGAATTAGTTTTTGTAATGCATGAGCAAATGCCGCTTTAGAGAAACTTCTGTAAAATTCACCCATTCCGGTTTTCCAATATTTCTTCATTACCAATTGAAAACCTGGCCAACTCAAAGATTCAAACATTTCTTTGGCATTTACATCGGACATTTCATAACCTTCTCTTTGAAATGCAAATACAGCATTAGGTCCGGCCTCTATGTGACCGTTGATCATGCGTGTAAAATGTACTCCTAAAAATGGAAAGTTTGGGTCTGGAACAGGGTAAATTAGATGTTTTACCAAACCTTGTTTTTCAGGTCGGATGAGGTAATATTCTCCTCTGAATGGGATAATTCTTGTGTCTAATTGCGGGCTGGTTAATTGAGCAACCTTATCGCTATACAATCCTGCACAATTGATGTATTGTTTGGTCTCAAAATATCCTGAATCAGTATGAATGTAAACCAAATGTCCTTTTTCTTCAATTTTATTCACTTTTTCATTGAACCTAACTTCACAACCAAGTTCTGATATGATTTGCTGAAGTTTTTTACAAACCTCAATGTAACTGATAATACCGGTGTAAGGAACTTGTATTGATTGAACTGCATTGACATTGGGTTCAATTGCTTTTGTTTGTTCTTGATTGAGTAGTTTAATCTTGTTTAAACCGTTTTCAAGGCCCCTTTGGTATAATTTATTTAGTTCAGGAATTTCATTCTTGTTGGTTGCAACAATAATCTTACCGCACAATTCGTAAGGAATTTCATAAGTATCACAAAATTCAATCAATGATTTGTACCCATTGATGCAATTTTGAGCCTTTAAACTACCTGGTTTGTAGTATATTCCAGAATGAATGACACCGCTATTATGACCAGTTTGGTGTTTGGCTACCTCATTTTCTTTTTCAAGAATTAAAATTTTAAGTAAAGGATTTTTACGAAGCAGTTGATAGGCAGTTGAAAGTCCAACTATGCCTGCTCCAATTATGGTGAAATCAATTTTTTTCATCGGTACAAATATACATTTTTATATGCTTAAGATAGGCTTGTTTACTACCTTTGTAGAATGAATAGAATTTTAATCAAAAATGCCAAATTGGTTAATGAAGGTGAACAGTATTTTGCGGATGTCTTGATCAAAGGGGCGTTTATAGAAAAAATTGAAAAACAAGGAATTTCCATGCCTGCAGACACTGTTATAGATGCCGAGGGTGCCTTTATATTACCTGGCGCAATTGACGACCAAGTCCACTTTAGAGAGCCAGGATTAACACACAAAGCAGATATCTATACTGAATCTAGAGCAGCTGTAGCCGGAGGTATAACAACTTTCATGGAAATGCCCAACACGTTACCACCAGCAACTACCTTGTCATTATTAGAGGAAAAATACCAAAGAGCAGCTCAGGTTTCTGCAGCCAATTATAGTTTTTATATGGGTGCAACTGCTCATAATTTAGAAGAAATTTTGAGGGTAAATGACCGCGAAATTTGTGGGGTAAAAATATTCATGGGTTCGAGTACGGGCGATATGCTTGTTGAAGACCCTAAAGCAATAGAAGCCATCTTTAGCCAATGCGGAAGCTTGATTGCGACACATTGTGAAGATGACCACATTATAGCTGAAAATGCTAAAAGATATAAAGCAGAATTTGGAGAAGCAATTCCAGTTAAATACCATCCATTGATTAGAAGTGAAGCTGCATGTTATGCGTCTTCTTCGTTTGCAGTTGATATGGCAAAAAAATTTGGTACACGTTTACACGTACTTCATATCAGTACTGCTAAAGAACTGGAATTGTTTAGCAATGCACTGCCACTTATGCAGAAGAAAATAACAGCTGAGGCTTGTATACATCATTTGTGGTTCAATGATTCAGATTACGATAAGCTTGGTAGCCTTATTAAATGGAATCCTGCCATCAAAACGAAAACTGATTCCAATGCTATCTTACAAGCAATTGTTGATAACAAAATTGATGTCATTGCAACAGATCATGCACCTCACACATTAGAGGAAAAAGCGCGGAATTATTTTCAATGTCCAAGTGGCGGACCATTGATCCAACACAGTTATTTAACGATGTATGAGTTGTTTACTCAAGGTAAAATTAGTTTAGAAAAAATAGTAGAGAAAATGGCACATCATGTTGCCATGCTTTTTGAAATTGACAGACGTGGTTTTATTAGAGAGGGTTATTATGCTGACCTAACAATTTTAAACCCTGGTATATACACAAAGGTTATCAAAGATGAACTTTATTCTAAATGCAAATGGAGTCCTTTTGAAGGGCATACTTTTCCTGCTCAAATAACCCATACCATTGTTAGTGGTAATTTGGTTTATGCAAACCATACTATTCAATCAGAAAAAGTTGGCATGCGTTTAGTATTCAACAGGTAAAAACAATTCATGATTTAATTGTTTAAAAGAAATGAATCCAATACAAGACATCAATTTACAGTTAGCTCCTTTAAGAGAAAAATTATTCACGCACAAACTATATGGCTCCATCAAAACCATGGAACATGTTCAAATTTTTATGGAACACCATGTTTTTGCTGTTTGGGATTTTATGAGTTTACTCAAATCACTTCAGCTAGATTTAACTTGCGTTCAATTGCCTTGGAGACCTGTAGGTACAGCAAATACAAGATTTTTAATCAACGAAATTGTATGTGGTGAGGAAAGCGATTTGAATTTGGAAGGTAAAAGGTCGAGCCATTTTGAAATGTATTTAGCCGCTATGCAAGCAGTTCAAGCCAATACTTCTGTTATAACTTCATTTGTTGATTTGATTGGAAAATCTGAGTTTGATTTCAATCAATTGGAATTACAATTGCCAAAAGCGGTATTCCCATTTGTAAACAATACTTTAACAACAGCTTTTACAGCCCCTACTCACATTAAAGCAGGTGTTTTTACCTTCGGAAGAGAAGATTTAATTCCGGGAATGTTTATAGCCATGGTGAAAGAATTGAACCAACAATTTCAAGGCAAATTCGACCAATTTATTTACTACTTGGAAAGGCATATAGAAGTAGATGGTTCTCACCACTCAAACCTTGCAATAGAAATGACTGCTTCATTGTGTGGAGAAGACAGTGTGAAGTGGAATGAAGTAAAGATAGCCGCTGAGATGGCCTTGAATCATAGAATAAAATTATGGGACAAGATTCATCAAACTATTATGAGCAATTAAGTTTTTAGTTTCTTTTTCTGTGCACTTGGAAACAATATATTGTTTAATATTAAGCGGTATCCAGGTGAGTTTGGATGCAGGTTAAGATCTGTAGGTGGTTCTCCTACTTGGTGCTGATAGTCCTCGGGGTCATGTCCGCCGTAAAAAGTCCAGGTTCCTTTTCCTGAATTTCCATGAATGTATTTTGCCTCCCCTAGCGTTTTATTCTCACCCAAAATGCTGACTTCACTTTTAATGAATTGTTTTCTGAAAGCTGTAGTTTGCCCCCAAAAACCTTTGATAGTTGAAGTATGGTTTTGAACAAGCATAGTAGGAACTACGTCCCATTTGGCAGAGAAATCAAACAACGAAAAAACATCATTTTGCTCTGAAACAGCCCTTGTTCCTTGCATAGCATCTATGTAACTGTGTTCATAAGTATACGGATCTAAATACAAGCGGTAATCTTTGAAAGCTAATCCTTTCGAAAAATCTAGTTTTTGATCCGCCATTGGGTCTGCAGGGTCACCGTCAAAAACACGCTCACAAATGTCTATTCCATCTGCTGCCAGGGCAATATCATAGGTATCTGTAGCGCTACACATAGCAAATAAAAAACCGCCACCAAATACAAAATCCCTTATTTTTTTGGCTACAGTTAATTTCATTTCTGAAACTTTTCCAAATCCATGTTTTGCCGCAGTATTTTCATTTTCTTTAACCTCAGCTTTGTACCAAGCTGCTTGCGCAAATTGACTGTAAAATTTGCCATATTGACCCGTAAAATCTTCGTGGTGCAAATGCAACCAATCGTAGGTAGGTAATTTACCTGTTAATACTTCATCATCAAAAACAACATCATAGGGAATTTCAGCGTATGTTAAAACCATTGTAACTGCATCATCCCAAGGTTGTTTTGTTTTGGGTGAATAGACAGCTATTTTGGGGGCTTTTAAAAGTTTTACCAATTCCATGTTTACATCAGGTTTGGCTATGTTTAACAGAATATCTGATACTTGGCCTTCACTGATAACTTCGTATTTAATACTTCTAATTCTGCATTCACTTTCAAATTCTTGTTTATAAGGCAACATAAAACTTCCGCCTCTGTAATTGAGCAACCAATTTGCTTCTTCCCCGTTTTTGAGTACCCAATAAGTTAATCCGTAGGCTTTTAAATGGTTATTTTGTTGTTCATCCATTGGTATCAAAATACGGCTTGCCAATGTATGTTTAGACATAATAATAAGTGCCAAAAGAAAGCATAGTTGTTTAATTTTAGCCATGTATATTTTGAATTGAAAGCGTCATAACTTGATAAATTTCTTTTGCGTTTGGTTCATCTTTTAAGAGATCCAAATGCGTCTGAATTGTTTGTTGATCATGCCTAATAGCAGGCCCAGTTTGTGTTTCAAATGGTGGTAATGTTTCAATTTTTCTCACGGTTTCCTTTAAAATAGGAAGCATTAACTCAAAATTTAAATTATTGTTTTGAAGTAACTTAGCTGCATTGGTATACAGATGGTTGCTAAAATTATTTACAAAAGTTGCGGCAAGATGGTACAGTTTTCTTTCATTTTCGCTAACAACTAGTACTGTATTTGAGAGCTTGTTTGCAATTTTTCTTAATTCCATTTCTGAAGTCAATGAATTGGCCTCAATTAAAACAGGTATTTCTTTTAAGGAGTTAAAGGTGCCGTTGCTAAAGCTCTGAATTGGCCATATAACACCGTATTGGGCATGTATATTCAATAAATCTATTGATTGAGATCCCGAAAAATGAATGACGAGCCCATTGACTTGTATTGATTTAGCAACTGCTAGGATTGAGTCGTCGTTTACACAAATAAAATAACAATCAAGATTTTTGGGGATGTCTTCAATGTGTTCTATGTGCTGAGTGTTAAATTGTTGCGCAAATTTTAAAGCACGGCTTTTTGTTTTACTGTATACAAAATTCAATTGCATTTTTTCTTGAATGCATGCTGTTGCAATTACTCTTGCTAGTTTACCGCTGCCTATGATGCCTATTTTCATGTAAATGCTGCTTCTATTTTCAAACTTAACGAAAATGCATACAATTGCTTACATACTTTTTAATTTGATTCAAATACTTGAATTTAGCTCTAAAATAGCTATTTTAGAGGGACTAAACGAATACATATGAATTTTAAAAAATTAGGATTAATTGCATTCACTGGTTTTGCCTTTTTAACAGTCAATGCCCAAACTGAAGAAAAAAAATTAGCTATTGGATTTCAGACAGGACTTTCAGAATATACTGGAGATTTAGGAAATGGATTTGGTCAATTTTCATTTAAATCAAGGCCAGTTACAGGTACTTCTAAGACTTCTAATCCTGGTTTTGTAGGCATGTCTTTGTATATGTATTTGAATCCTAGGGTTGATTTAGCTTTGTCAATGAATTATGGTGAATGGGGGTATTATTTGGCTGAAGATAAAAACTTCAATACCCGTTTCATTTCTTCAGACTTGAGTCTGAGGTACAAAGTGTTCGGTAACCGTTTTAAAAAGGTACAACCATATTTGTCTGTTGGCATTGGCGCCAGAAGTATGAGCAGAATAGATTCAATTCATCTTCATCACAACCACGATTTTGATGAAAATCATCAAAACGAATTCAATTTATTAGCAGGACTTGGTTTTAAAATTAATATGATACCTCACCTCACACTTACGGTTCAATCCGTTTACGGTATCACAAACAATGACAAAGCAGAAGGTAAGCCCAATTTAGAACACTATGGATACGATCAATTTTTGAATCATAGCGTTGGTATCAGTTATTATTTTGATCCCGTACAGGTGCACAAACTATTACATGAAAAAATTAGTAAGTTATTCAAGAAATAATGTAAGCTTTGATACGTGTTAACAGAAAGTATTAGTAGTTATTCAACATCATTGGCATGATTAACATGAGCATTTCTTCATCTTGCTCTTGGTTTGCTGGAACAATAACACCAGCTCTGTTTGGTTGTGACATTTCAAGGGTTACTTGAGGTGCATCCATTGAATTGAGCATTTCTAATAAATACTTTGAATTGAATCCAATTTCCATGTCAGCTCCTTCGTAGCTACAAGTTAATTTCTCTTGTGCTTCGTTTTCGTAATCGATGTCCTCTGCACTAATTGTCAATTCGCTTCCTGCAAGTTTGATACGAATTTGATGAGTAGTTTTGTTTGAAGTAATTGAAACGCGTTTTACTGACATTAAAAATTCAGCACGGTCTATGGTTAACTTATTTGGGTTATCTGTAGGAATAACGGCTTTGTAATCAGGGTATTTTTCATCAATTAAACGGCAAATCATGCTGACTTCACCAAACTGAAAAAATGCATTTGAACGGTTGAAGTTAATTTGTACCTCAGTCTCATCTAAAGGTAAGGCTGATTTGAGCAAATTCAGTGCCTTTTTAGGTAATATAAAAGACTCTTCCACACCTGGTTTGATGTCGTTTCTAGAAATTCTTACCAATCTGTTTGCGTCAGTTGCCACAAAAGTGATATTGTTGTTAGACAATTGGAAATAAACTCCTGTGAGGTTAATTCTCAATTCATCATTGCTGCTAGCAAAAATTGATTTAACAATGCCTTTGTGCAATACTTTTGAAGGTATTTTAAATTGGTTAGCAGCTTCAATTTCAGGTGATTTTGGAAACTCCTCACCCCTTTGTGCTGTTAATTTGAAACGACCAGATTCGTATTTAATTTCAACAAATCCTTTTTCTAAATTGATAGAAAATGCCAATGGTTGGTCTGGCAAGGATTTTAACAATTCCATGGTTGTTTTCGATGGGATTGCTATTGAAACATCTTCTTTTGCATCTACCTTGATACTGGTACTCATGGTTGTTTCCAAGTCGGTAGCAGAAATATGCAATACACCCCCTTTGATATCAAACAAGAAATTGTTCAAAATAGGAATAATCGGTTTTGCAACAATTACACCATCAACATAAGACAAATGTCTTAACAATACACTGCTGTTTACTATAAATTTCATATTGTATAAATCAATTATTAAAGCGTATTCCGCTATTGTGAACTTCTGATTGCATCAAATTTAATACTTTCAGAAGACTAACAAAAATACTCGTGAATAGCATGCAGTCAAATATAAGTTATGCACAATCATTCACCCTTTTACTGTGTACTTTCTAAAATTAAATTATTCAAGTTGTTATTGCGGTCATACCAGTTTATTTCTTCAATATCAACCAATGAATCGGGAAGTGGATTTGTGGGTATTTTCACTTTGTACAAAGTTGGTTGCCCAGCATTTACCCAAGCAGTATACCATAAACTAGCTATTGCATAAACGGCTTGCATCATTCTCTTTTCAACCATCCCATTCAATGCATTGTGATAGGCAGTAGCATATTCAAAAGACCATATTTTTACCCATTTATTTCCTTTTTTTACAAATCCAAAATGTTTGTTTGGTGCTATCTTTTTTCTAACAAGTTTGTCTTTTTCAAATACGATTGGAAGAAGCGCGTATCCCTCTTGAATTGTGTTCCAAGTAAATTGAAGTGGGTTTGACAAGTAAATAGCTTTAGGAGCAATGGTTTGGTATTGGTTTGCAAATAATTCAGGCAACCTGCTTTCAAATAAACCATGTATACCTACCTGACCACTTAGCTGACCATTATAATTTGCAGTATTGTGTAAAGGAACATGTGCATCTGCCATGTAATGTCCTAAGTCTGCTGAATATTTTAATACCAATGATACATTGTTTTCACAAAATGCAGCTTCCAAGTTGTTTAACGTAAATTGAATTTGCCAGGGAACAGTGCCATGCTTTACAATAGTATCAAGGCTGTATTTAAGGGCTGCAGCCGAATATGTTCTTGGTAAAGAATCAATGGGCGATGCGTGTTCATAATAATCTAAATCTATGTAATGCCGACTTGCTTCTTTTGGGTTGATATACCTTCTCTTATCTGGATCTACAGCATGAGCTTTTAAATAAGAAACATGTTGTTTGTAGAACTCAAATAATTCTGGCGGCAAGGCATAAATGGCAAGTTCATTGATAAGTTGATGGGCAAAAAATCCCCATGCTTTTACTTCAGAATAAATGGTAGAAAATATAAAAATGAAACAAAGTAATAGCGTATATTTTTTCATGATGAAAAATAATACTGACTTGATTCATTTTGTTTTTTATATCTGATATTCAGTAAATTATAATTATATTTTTTTCTTAAAATGACTTGTTTTAAGGCTATCCTTAAACGGCTACCTCAAACGCTCTAAGTGTTGCATTGAGCGATGTTTTTAAGTCGGTACTTTGCTTTCTTTTGCCAATAATGAGTGCGCAAGGTACCTGGTATTTTCCCGCTTGAAATGTTTTCTCATGCATGCCAGGAATGACAACACTGTTTGCAGGAACATACCCTTGATATTGTATAGGTTCAGGACCAGTCACATCAATAATTTTTGTTGACATGGTAAGGGTTACTCCTGCTCCTAATACAGCTCCTGTTCCTACCCTAACTCCCTCTACAACAATACACCTTGAACCAATGAAGCAATTGTCTTCAATGATTACTGGTGCCGCTTGAACAGGTTCTAACACACCGCCAATACCTACCCCCCCTGATAAATGAACATTTTTACCTATTTGAGCACAACTTCCAACGGTGGCCCAAGTGTCAACCATCGTACCTTCATCTACAAAAGCACCAATGTTTACATATGATGGCATTAAAATCACACCTTTTGCAATGAATGCACCATACCTAGCCACAGCATGTGGAACTACTCGAATACCTAATGCTTCATAGTTAGATTTTAGCGCCATTTTATCATGAAATTCCATTGGACCTGCATGCATTGTTTCCATTTTTCTGGTAGGAAAATAGAGTATAACAGCTTTTTTTATCCAATCGTTTACTTGCCATTCATTACCATTTGGCTCTGCCACTCTGAGTATACCTTTGTCTAAACTTTCTATTACTTCATTGATTGCTGCAATTGTTTCTGGGTGATTCAGTTGGCTTCTATCGTTCCAAGCATTTTCTATTGTTTCTTGTAATGTCATGTGGCAAAATTCAAATCAAATAGCCATATTTACAAACAAACATGGATATTAAAATTGAAAGCAGTTGGAAAAAAGCTCTGGATGAGGAATTCTCTAAGCCTTATTTCAGCTATCTTTTGCAATTTATAAAGCAAGAAAAACAGTTAGGGAAAGTTTTGTATCCACCAGGTTCACAAATTTTTAACGCATTTGATTTTACACCTTTACATCAAGTAAAAGTAGTTATCTTGGGTCAAGATCCATATCATGGACCAGGACAAGCCAATGGCTTGTGTTTTTCAGTCAATAAAGGCATAGCTATTCCCCCTTCATTGAAAAATATTTACAAAGAATTACAACAAGATTTAAAGGTCAAAAAGTTACCATTGCACGGAGATTTAAGTAATTGGGCAAAACAAGGGGTTTTTCTATTAAATGCCACATTAACTGTAGAAGCTCATAGGGCAGGAAGTCACCAAAAAAAAGGTTGGGAGTTATTTACAGATGCTGTAATTCAAAAAATATCTAGTGAGCAAGCGCATTGTGTTTTTATACTTTGGGGAAATTATGCTAAGAGTAAACTAGTTTTAATAGATAGTAAAAAACATTTGGTTCTGACAGCTGTTCATCCTTCACCTTTATCTGCTTATCAAGGTTTTTTTGGAACAAAGCCATTTTCTAAAGCCAATGATTGGCTTGCATTACAAGGCGTCTTACCTATTAATTGGCAACTAGATGAGTAATAATCTCATTTTAATATGATAAGAATTCTCAGAAGCATTGTATTATTGTACTGTTGATGCGAAAATTAAGAATCCTATACCAACAATTGGCCGAAAGCGCTTCGTTTGCACTTGATGCGTTGAGGAATAACAAAACCCGAACTTTTCTTTCTACTTTAGGTATCACCATTGGCATTTTTTGTATCATTATGGTGTTGTGTGTGGTTGATTCTCTTGAAAAAAACTTAGAAGACAGTGTAGATTCCTTGGGAAAGGATGTAGCATTTGTTGAAAAATGGCCTTGGGAGTTTGGTCCTGATTACAAATGGTGGAAGTACATGAACAGACCCAATCCAAATTTAGCTGAATTGAAAAAAGTCAGTAACAATACCAGTTTACAATCTACAGCAGCGCTTACCATTGACTTACCCAACTATACTGTTAAAAATGGCAAGTATGCTGCAGAGGGTGTAAAAGGAATGGCTGCATCTTTTGAATATGTAGATATCCGACAAATGGATTTTGAGTTTGGAAGGTATTTTACTGAAAATGAAGCCAGTAATGGAGAAGCAAAAACAGTCATTGGATGGGAAATTTACCAAAATTTATTTCCATCACAAATCAATCCATTAGACCACCTGATCAAAATTAATGGTAACCCATTCAAAATATGTGGTGTTATTAAAAAAGAAGGTGAAAGTTTAATCAATAACAGTATGGACAACGTGTTCATCATTCCAATTAAAGCTGCAAATACCTATATCAGGGCTAATTCAAATCAAATAAATAGTAGGATTCATGTTAAAGCCAAAGCTGGAGTTACTGTAGATTTACTAGAAAACGAGTTAAAAGGCGTGATGCGGAGTGTCAGAAAGCTAAAGCCAATGGAAGAACCTGATTTTGCAATCAATAAAACTACGTTATTGTCAGGACCTCTCAAACAGTTATTTGGTGTAGTCAGTATTGCAGGTTGGGTTATTGGTGGATTTGCTATGCTTGTTGGAGGATTTGGCATTGCTAACATCATGTTTGTCAGTGTAAAAGAAAGGACTCAACAAATTGGCATTCAAAAGGCCCTTGGTGCTAAGAATTATTTTATTTTAGTAGAGTTTCTAGTTGAATCCGTTTTGCTTTGTTTATTAGGTGGATTAATTGGTTTACTATTTGTCTATCTCATTACCTTAGGGGTAAAATCAGGACTGGATATGAATTTATACTTGAGTCAAAAGAATATCATAACTGGTTTATTGGTATCGGTTATTATAGGAATAGTTTCTGGCTTTATTCCTGCATTGTCAGCTGCTAAATTAGATCCGGTAGAAGCAATAAGGTCAAAATAACATGTTTGTAAGTGGATTTACTATAGTAAGAAATGCTGTTAAATATGACTATCCAGTTGTAGCATCCATTCAGTCTTTATTGCCCTTGTGTGATGAAGTAATTGTTTTAATTGGCAATTCAGAAGACGAGACAGAACAATTGATTCAATCTATTAATTCTCCTAAAATAAAAATCCACCATTCGGTATGGGATGATTCGCTCAGAGCCGGTGGACGTGTATTAGCTGCAGAAACGGACAAGGCAAAGCAATTGGTTTCTGCTCATGCTGATTGGTGTATTTATCTCCAAGCTGATGAAGTCATTCCTGAAACATCTTATGACACGTTACTTTCTGCAATGAACAAATGTAAGCATCAGCATCAAATTGAAGGTTTACTGTTCAAGTACATTCATTTCTTTGGAAGCTACGATTATGTGGCTACTTCAAGAGATTTCTACAGGCATGAGATTAGGATCATCAGAAATGATGTGCAAATTGCTTCATATCAAGATGCACAAGGTTTCAGAAAAAACAATCGAAAGCTACTGGTTCAACTGGTTGATGCCTACATCTATCATTATGGTTGGGTCAGACATCCCCAAATGATGTCTAAGAAAATAAAGCATTTTCATCAATTATGGCATTCTGACGAATGGATTCAAGCACAACAAAAGCAAATTCAAGAGTCATTTGATTACAACGCCATTGATTCGTTGAGTTTGTTTAAGGGTACCCATCCAATTGTGATGCAGCAGCGAATTGAATCGAAGAATTGGCATTTTACTCCCCAAATTCAAAACAAGAAAATTGGAATTAGAAAAAAAATCCTTTATTTCATTGAACGGTTTACGGGCTATCGATTGGGAGAATACAAAAATTACAAGTTGGCTCATGAAAATTCATCCATCATACATTAAAAGGTTATACTTTTTATTCTGTCTGCTAACCATTACTGGCATGTTGCTGATAGACGTTGCCAGAGCATTGGCTAGTATTGGAATGATTGGAATGAGTTTAACAGCTATCATACATTTAATTTTAAATAAAAATACCAGTCAAAATAGGATAAAATTATACGGCAGCATTGCCTTTTGTTTTTTGCTACTGCTGCCCTCCTATTTTTATTCAGATAACCTTGAGTATTACTTAGAACGTTTACAAATCAACGTTCCCTATTTAGTTTTACCACTCTGTTGGATGATAGCACCAGTTTTGTCCAAGAAGGAATTAATGTTTTGTTACAAATGGTTCATATCGGGTGTATTTTTTGTTGCCCTCAAAGCAATATTGTATTATTTGTTCAACCAACACTTGGTAAATGAATTGTATTTGCATAGTCAAGTAATGCCTACATTGGTTACTCACCACCCAACTTTTAGTTTAATGTCAGCCTTTGCCACATTTTTAGCTTGGCAACTTTTTACAGATAAAAGTCAGACCAATTGGTCAAAAATTGAAAAGCCAATTTTTTTGATAATGTCAGTATTTCTATTTGTTTTTGTTCATGTATTTTCAGTCAGGATAGGAATGCTTGTTCTGTACGTTCTTGTAATTGCAGAAACAATTAAGTATGGCTTTCAAACCAATAAATTTAAAGCGATAGTAGCTTTCATAATGCTCGCTTTGGTAGGTAGTATAGTGCTCCTGAACTCACCTACTTTTAAGAATAAACTCATCAATACTGGGCAAGATTTGGCAGTAATTTCTAATAATGCTTCCGCCAATAATCAATCGCTTGCAAGCCGACTCATATCATACAAAAATGCAATAGAAATTTGCAATCAAACGAGTTGGCTATTTGGCTGTGGATTGGGCGATATCAACGATTTAAATACACAAATCTTCAAACAGACATTTCCAGATGTTAGCAAGCCAATTTTGCCACACAATCAGTTTTTGTTTTTATTAGCAGCAACTGGAATTACAGGTTTGTTGTTTTTTTCGATGTCCTTTTTTTATCCCTTGTGGTATTTTAGAAAAAGGTTGAATCCAGCTTTGTATGGTATTTATTTGTTACTCTTTTTTGCTTTCCAAGTAGAGCCTATTTTGCAAACTCAATTGGGTGTCGCATTTAGCTTATTCTTTATTTTGATGGGCATTCAGATGAATTTGCCGTTTGACTCTATCACTGAAAATACACATGAAAATTGAACAAGCTAACAATAGGTCTAAATTCAGACAATTGCTATTTTTGTTTGATGTACTAAAGCTTTCATGTACAGCTTTTGGTGGTCCTCAAATACATTTTACCCAGTTTAAGCGTGTTCTTGTTGAACGTAAAAAATATTTAAATTTAGATGAGTTGATTGAATTGAATTCATTGTGTAGCATTTTGCCCGGACCAACATCAACTCAAATAATTACAGCCATTGGATTTAAAAAAGGTGGACCTAAATTAGCTTTCCTTACACTAGCTATTTGGATCAGTCCAGCATGTATCATCATGGGTTGTTTTGCTTTGCTTGTTTCGCGTTTTGGAATTACTGTTCAAGCGCTCCCTTTTTTTAAGTATTTGCAACCTATGGCTTCAGGATTTATAATTTATGGTGCCTTTCAATTTGTACAATTGTTCATCCATAAATTTTACCATTGGGTACTTCTAATTGCTACTGCAATAACAGGAATCATTGCAAGTACACCATATGTCTTCCCTATTCTGTTAATTGCTGGTGGTTTTATCAGTAGTTTGATCAATAAAAAACAACAAGTACAACAAATACATGTCATTAAAGCAGTCAACTGGAGTAACCTGTTGTTGTTTTTTTCGGTATTTATAACAGCAGCACTATTGGGATTTGCCACTCAAGATAAACTGTTCAGGTTATTTGAAAACATGTACAGATATGGTAGCTTGGTTTTCGGCGGTGGCAATGTACTCATTCCTATGATGTACAACCAGTTTGTCGTGTTCAAGGGTTATTTAAATGCCAATGATTTTTTAGCAGGTTTAGGCATCCTGCAAGCCATACCTGGACCTGTATTTAGTTTTGCAAGTTATGTTGGTGCTCTGGTTATGTCAAATGAAGGCTTGAATTTACAGTTACTAGGTGCATTCATTGCTGCTGTAGGAATTTTCTTGCCTGGCATTTTGTTGATTTTTTTTGTGTATCCAATTTGGGATCAACTTAGAGCGTATACGCCTATTGCCAATGCCATAGAAGGAATTAATGCAGTTTCGGCAGGATTGGTTATTACTTCAGCATATTTACTTTTCATTCCATTGGCAATTAACCAATCTAATATGATTGTTTTGTTGTCAACCTTTTTTGTTTTACTCACTACTAAAATTCCAAGCCCAATTATAGTAATTGTTACGCTCTTAGCAGGATTTTTAGTATAATTGATTCACAATTCAGACCAATATTCAATGTCATTAAAAAATAATCTTATTGCCCTATTTGCATTCATCATGTCATTTAGTATGTATGCTCAACAAGGTAAAGACAGCTTAAATAGCAAGGCTTTGGTTCAATTTTCTGGCTTTGTAGTTACTGCAGACAGCAGCAGTATTTTACCCTATACAAGCATCAAAATTAAAGGTACCAATAGAGGTAGTTATGCTGACATGCAAGGTTATTTTTCTTTGGTAGCCAAAGAAAATGATGTCATTGTTTTTAGTTGTATTGGTTTTGAACCTAAGCAATTTATTGTGCCCAAAGGAGTTAAGTCTTCAAAATTAAATACAGTTATTGCATTGGTTGAAGACACATTTTTTTTACCTGAAATGGTTTTTAAAGCAAATCCAACACCCGAGGAGTTTGAATACATGTTTAGCCGAATCAATGTGCCAATGGATCAATTGACCATTGCTCAAAATAACCTAAGAGTTAAGCCCTTGTTGGCTTTTGGAAATAGCTTGCAAAATGATGGGTTGGCAAATTCGAGCTGGACATTTAACCAAGTGGCTAACAGGGCTTATTATGCAGGCCAACAGCAGCCAATGCCAGTTTTAGATGTATTTGCTTGGTCTCAGTTTTTAAATTCGTTGGGTAAAGGTCTTTACAAAAAGAAAAAGTAATATTCATTCTTTTTCTTCGGAGGTTTTCTCCATAATGAAAACAGACTCATCGTCTCTTTTCATGAAGTATTTTTCTCTTGCAAACTTTTCAACTTTAGATTGGTCGCCCAATAGTTCAAACTTCTCTTTTTTTAGGCGTTCAATTTCTTTTGTGTAAAAGAGATGTTTTGCTTTAGCCTCATTTAGCTCAACTTGATACCTGTATTGATCTATAATGCTGTTTCTGTCATTGAGGATGAGCAGCAGCATGAAAGCAATTGTTGCCAAAAAGTATTTATTTTTGATCAGTGCTTTCATGCTTTTTGAATCAATTACTTAGCGTATTTAAAAGTTTTACCAGAGAATATAGCTTCAGTACCTAATTCTTCCTCAATTCTAATCAATTGATTGTATTTGGCAATTCTATCTGTTCTGCTTGCAGAGCCGGTTTTAATTTGACCGGAGTTCAAGGCAACTGCTAAATCAGCTATGGTTGTATCTTCTGTTTCACCGCTTCTGTGGCTCATGATATTGGTATATGCATTGCGTGTGGCCATGTTAACCGCATTGATGGTTTCAGTTAAAGAACCAATTTGGTTCACTTTAACTAAAATTGAATTGGCAATATTTTCTTTGATACCTCTTTCTAAGCGATTTACGTTAGTAACAAACAAATCATCACCAACCAATTGACAGGAATTTCCGATGCTTTTGGTTAACATTTCCCAACCTTTCCAATCGTCTTCTGCACAGCCGTCTTCTATTGAAATGATTGGATAATCTTCAGTCCATTTTTCCCAAAATGAGACCATATCAGCAGGAGTAAGTTCTCTTTTGTCTGATTTTTTGAAAACATACAAACCTTTTTCTTCATTCCACAACTCGCTCGTTGCTGCATCCATCGCAACATAAATATCTTTTCCAGGTTTAAACCCAGCAGCTTCAATGGCTTGTAAAACGGTTTCAATAGCTTCTTCATTTGAACGAATATTTGGAGCAAAACCGCCTTCGTCCCCTACATTGGTTGAATAGCCCTTCTTTTTCAAAACAGCTTTCAAATGATGGAAAACTGAGGTTCCCATTTGCAAAGACTCACTAAATGTGTTTGCATTGGTAGGCATGATCATGAACTCTTGGAAATCAATTGCATTGTCAGCATGCGCACCTCCGTTCAAGATATTCATCAATGGAATTGGAAGTGTATTGGCATTCACGCCTCCAATGTACCTGTACAATGGTAAATTGGCTTCTGAAGCTGCAGCCTTAGCAATTGCCATAGACACAGCTAAAATTGAGTTGGCACCTAATTTTGCTTTGTTGGGCGTTCCATCCAACTCAATCATGATGCTATCTAGTTGGTTTTGCTCTGATACTTCAAGTCCGATTAATTTATCGGCAATGAATGTATTCACATTTTTAACTGCTTTTAGAACACCCTTGCCCAAATATACAGCGTTGTCTCCATCTCTTAATTCAACAGCTTCATGAATTCCTGTAGAAGCCCCTGAAGGCACAGCAGCCCTTCCTAATGCACCTTCTTCAGTAATTACTTCAACCTCAACTGTTGGGTTGCCTCTAGAATCTAAGATTTGACGGGCGTGAACATCAATTATAGCACTCATTTTGTTTGTTTAATTAAGTTTATAAAATCATCAAATAAATACCTACTGTCTTGAGGACCTGGTGCTGCTTCGGGGTGGTATTGTACTGAAAATGCAGGTTTGTTTTTGATGCGTAAACCTTCAACAGTATTGTCGTTTAAATTAACATGGGTTAATTCTACATTTTCATTGTTTTCAATATCAGTGGCAGCCACTGCAAATCCATGGTTTTGTGATGTAATTTCGCACAATCCTGTAATCAAATTTTTAACGGGATGGTTCAGTCCACGGTGTCCGTTGTGCATTTTAAAGGTTTTTAAACCAACAGCTTCTGCTAAAATTTGATGGCCTAAACAAATTCCGAACAATGGAACATTAGATTCAAGAATTTGTTGAACTGTTTTGACAGCATAATCCATTGCTCCAGGATCACCAGGACCATTGCTAATCATGAATCCATTTGGTTTAAATTTCATCATTTCTTCAAAGCTGGAATGGGCGTTGAAAATAGATAAATAAGCACCTCTTTCAACTAAAGAATTTAAGATATTTCTTTTGACTCCTAAATCTAAAACCGCAATCCTGATATCAGAGGCTGAATTACCTAAGAAATATGTTTGTGGTGTTGAAACACTGGAGGATAGCTCGAGACCGCTCATTGATGGCACTAAATCCAGCTCTTGTTTTAAGGCATCAATTGACTTTCCTTCACTGGAAATAATTGCATTCATGACACCTTTACTACGAACATGAAGCACCAATTCTCTGGTATCAATATCGGCTATTCCAACAATGTTGTTGGCTGCCAAATATTCTTGTATTGTTGTTTCAGCCTGTTTTCTTGAATAAGGAATATTAAAGTTTTTACAGATCAGACCTGCAATTTTAACAGAATCAGACTCTTCTTCAGTTGGATGTATACCATAGTTACCAATATGAACATTGGTATGTACCAAGATTTGACCTGTGTAAGATGGATCTGTATAAATTTCTTGATAACCAGTCATTCCGGTATTGAAGCAAATTTCACCTGTGGTTGTTCCTATTTTACCAATAGAGGTACCGGTGAAAACTGTACCGTCTTGAAGCAATAAAACAGCTGGGAATTTATTTACTGAACGATTCAATTGATTTGGGTTTTGGCAAAATTAGCCAAAATCTGAATAGGTGCAAAATGAAGATACCAACATTAATTCAAATATTTGCAAAATCGGGCAACTCTATACCCTTTTCTCTCAATGAGATAGATTCCAGAGGGAATTTTCTCAATGTCAACAAAACAGCCAATCCCACTCAAAACCAATTCACCAAGTGAGTTGAAAATAGCATATGGTGTGGGTGCAGTTGTATTTGAGATCCAAATCATACTGTTTGATGGATTTGGATAAATATCAAATTGGTTGATTTGGAAATGATCATCATAACCTGTGCCTTTTTCAGTTGCTAATTTAAAATTATACTGTGCATAAACAGGATAATGGTCAGAAGTAGATCTGGAAAAATTAATGATGTAATTAGGTGCAATATCAAATACAGCTGAGCTGTTTGGAATATAAAAACTGTCTTGAATTAATTGGCAGTGAAGTATGTGGTCAAACATAACTTTTGAATAAGCATAGCTTCTTTTTCCTTGATCAGTGAGTTCTTTTGTTGGAAAATGATAGCCTGCATTTAGTAAATTTTGGTACGGCGATACCATTTTTTGATAGGTAGAGTAATTCAAATCATCGTTCCAATCGCCTAAAATTACATATTTTTTATTTTGAAGTGAAGTTTCTATGTAGGCTTTCAATCCAATGGAAGCATTCATCCGTCTGTTGTATGAATCCTGATCTCCAAATGCTTTCATGTGTAGAACGATAAAAAAGATGGTATCTTTATTATCGTTGTTGAGCTGTAAGCAAACCTGCATAGGTGCTCGACCAAAATTATAGGATTGGTCGTTTAAAATAGTATATGAATAGGCCTGAATTAAATTAAAATGAGATTTTTTCCAGAATAGCCCCATTTTTTGAACTTGATCAATGTCCGAAAGCATGGACGCGTATTTTGATAAATCTTTATTCAATTGGTAATAAGTATTGAGGTTGCTCAACTCTTGAATTGCTATTAAATCTAAATCACTTTGTTGAATGAACTGCTTTACATTGTTGTATTGTAAAGTTTCATCTGCAGGGCCATTTCCAGGGGTATTGTCTCCAAGCCAATAAACATTCCAAGTGGCAAATTCGAACGTGCTATCATTTCCTAATTTGGGCACTTGAGCTGAGTTGTTATAAAATACAAATAAGAGAAGGCAAACAAGGAATTTATGCATTTTTCTGTTGATAGAGTATCCAAATATAAGAGAATACACCCAGTATTATCGTTAAAACTGATTGAAATCCATGAATCATCAAAGCCATATTTAAAGCTTGATTTTGAGGTAGTCCAAAATAAACAAAAGCACTCGTTACTGCAAAATGATAAGCACCTGCTGATCCTGCTTGAATGGGCAATGTTCTAGCTAACACACCAACCAACATCACTTCAAAACAAGCAAAAAACGACAGCTGGGTGCTAACTGGAAAAACAAAAATCCAAAGCATTGTCATTAAATAAAAACCGACCCAAATTCCTGTTGTCAATAAAATAAACTTTTTTCTGTTTTTGAGTCTGATTAACATCGAAAAATACTGTATGAACTCTTGTGCCCAAATTCCAATTCTTGCTTTAATTTTTTGCCAATACTGTATCATTAAACCAATTATAATGGCAACAAAACAGCTGAAAATCAGAAGCATGAAAGGATTCAGTTGAATTGAGTAAATTAAATGACTTACAACACCCTCATTAAAAAAATACTCTAAAACCAGTGCAGAAATTAAAATGAAGCCCAATACTATTAAATCAGAAAGCCTTTCAAAAATGATACTTGCTATTGATTTATTAAAAGGAATGAGCTGGTTATTTTTTAAAAGGAAAGCCCTTGAAATTTCACCCAATCTAGGAATTGCAAAATTTACAAGGTAACCGATATTCAAAGCATGAAACAATGGGAATGGACTAACAGCTTCTTCTTGTGTTTTTAAAAGTAATTGCCACCGTTTTGCCCTCAAAATAACAACCATAACGGAAGTTAAAAGAATTGGAATTAACCGCCAATTTAAACTTTGATGTAAGGCAATTTTTAAATCATCAAAGGCTATTTTTTGGATTGTCATCCAAATCAGAAAGATTCCGGTACTGATAAAAAAAACCGACTTAATGAACCTAAATAAATTCAATCTATTTGATTTTATACAAATGAATATAGTTTGCTGTATCAGCAGTAACTAGAAATTGATCTTGAGTTTTGAATAAGTCTCCAGTGGCATAAACACCATTGGAAGGTGTTGGGAATGGATACATTTCCAAGCTACTTTCAATCTGCTTTTTTACCGTATTGTAACGAATTGATTGACCTGAAACACCAAAAGGATTGAATGTGATTTGTTTGAATGTAGTATCTGTATTTTCAGTCTTGTACAATACCTTACCATTGAAATCTAACTCCATTATATTTTTTGCTGTTTCAAAGTAAATACTGTTGTTTTGTTTATTGATTTGTAAGGATTTAACTGGGCCCTGAATGGCTAATTTATTTTTAAACACCAAACGTTCATTTTTGTATGCATTTAAAACTAGCTGGTTACTATCAGCACCAATCAATTGCATTTGATTAGAATCTGTTTGTATCAATATGATTTTTTGGAACAATTGAGTTGAGTCTGCTATCACAGAATGAATACTTTCACCCTTCAAATTGAATGAAGAAATGTAGCCTTTTTCATTCAATCCCATAAGGATAAGTTCCCCCTTACTGTATATGCTAAACAATTCTGATTGTAGATTAGGGTATATAGATAAAGGGTTCCATCCCTGAAGTAGTTTTGCTTGAGCATTGAAAGCACTCAGTTTATAAAACCTGCCAGTCACAAAAAAAGCCATGTCGTTTTCTGAATTGATTGGGACAGGCAACATGCTGTAATGAGTAGATGTTGGTATCCATATTGGCCAACCTTGTATTGATTTGCCATCTTCGTTTAGAACATAGATGAATTTCTCTGTGTTAAAAGCTATTTGTTTTTGGTTGTTCTTGAATAAATCTAACTCATGAATTGTAGAAATGATAGGCCCATCAGCTTGGTATTTCCAACATATTTTACCTGTGATGTCAATTTGATAAACCTGGTTTTGAATGTCTTGTAAAATCAACACTTGTTCGCCTAATTTAGCACTGAAAACACATTGCGGCTTACCTATTGCAATGGTATCGAGTTTGATTTCCCAAAGTTTCTCAGATTTATCGCTCTGTTTTGAATCGAATTGTATGTGAATTTGGCTGGGGAATGTTTTATCTATGCTTCCACCGAATTGGAATCCCAATAAACCTATTTTTTTGATGGTGCCAAGGTTTCTGGCAAAATTGCCGTACCAATTTTCATTAAAGTAATCCATGGTTAACTTCGATGATTTGGTAACATCAACCAATAGCTCGAAATTACTTTGAGGAATTAATTTTTGTTTAAAATTCAAAGCCCTTTCTTGTCCAATCCAAAGCAACTTGTTGCTCCATGATTGTTGGACATGGTTTAACAAAAGAGCTGAATTAGCAATGAAAACAAAATTGTTTTTTCTAATGTAACAACTTCCACTCAATCCCTCAAATAGATCACCAAAGAGAACTTTTTGATAATCTCCCAGAGGGTATGGTTGAATTGTATTTTGAGTCATTGTTACCGTTGAGGAATCTGTTTGAGGCTGAACGTTCAAGTCATTGACTTTTTTCATGAAATTATCAAAACCTAAAGTGTCATTTACTTCAAAATAAGTGACGATAGAACTGTCATTTCCAATTCCCGGAACCTGACATGCAAATAAACCTGCTTGGTTTCCTATTAAATGAGTAAAATCAAGCTGCAATGACTTGAAACAATGGTTATTGATACTGTCTGCAAAATTGTTGTATTGAACGTCTAATTGTTTATAGTGTAAATACTCTGTTAAATTAGGCATCCATTTTTGATATGCATTGAAACAGAAATTTAAATTAAATACCATGCTTTCAGTTAAATAAGGGATCACTTTGTTTTCAGCAGGTGCATGACCGTTAAACAAATCTAGAAATTGAAATTTTTTGGGATTTGTGTAAGCAGCTCCTTTTAAAGTTACATCATGTTGATCAGCTTGAATTTGATAAAAACCCTTGTCGGCAAACTGTTCCAGAATTGGAAAGTTTGAAGTACTTTGAGTATTGAGTGTACCTGATAAAAATTGCGATAAATATTTGTATTGGATGTAGCAATTGAAATCTTTGTTTGCTTTAGATAAATAGGCTTCATTTTCACTCAATTGTTTTTCAGGATTGATTTGCTTAAACTTAACAATTGCTTGCTCCACAAGAGAGCCGTCAAAGCTCATTATAAGTAGCCTCGACTTGAATGCGACACTAAAGCTATAGGCACCTTTAAAATCTTGAAAATCGATCAATTCTTCTCCTTGGAATTTTCTGGTAATTGCCTGAAATCTTCCCGGAAAAATACCTGATACAAACTTGTTGAGTTCTGCGATTTTAGGCGTTTGTTTGATTTGCATGGCCATAAAAAATGCAGGTTGTTTGTTTAAATTTACATGCATAGAAAATACGCATTCTCCATCTCCTATCCATGCATAGGTGTTTTTATCTACTTTTGTAAGAGAATCTATTAAGTCCAATTGACTGTAATAATTTGCAAAGCTGTTGTTGTTCAACAAAACCTTAAAAAACTCTAAAGTCTTGAATTGCTTGATGAGTTGACTAGACTGATTTGTTTCAATGACCAATGCTGCATTTTCTGGAACAACTTGAATAGGCTTGATCCGTTTATCCCCAATCTCAAAAAACAGGAAATAAATCAGCAATCCAAGGGTTATGGAAATTAAAATACTCGCTATGGTAGCAAACTGTTTGTTCATCATTTACAATTCACAACGAAATTACTTCCACATTCATGAATAATATGTTTAATTTGTCAACAGTTAAATGTCCAAAATAGCATTTTGAATATTTTTTGACTCATAATTTGCAATTTATGAAATGGAAATTTTACACCCAATCAGCTTTGATCATTTGTGCTATAGGTATTACATCAGGAGCATTTGGAGCACATTACTTAAAAAAAGTACTTCCAGAAAACGATTTGTCAATATTTGATACTGCTGTCAAGTATTTATTTTTTCAAGGATTAGGGATTTTAACATTGGCAATCAATCACAGGCATTTTAATTACCGTTTAGGAACAGCATTGTTGTTAATGATTGTTGGTATTACCCTGTTTTCTGGTTCTCTTTTTGTATTGTCGTGCAACGTTTTGTTCCCTAGCTTGTATTTGAATGGCATTGGTGTCATTACACCAATTGGTGGTATTTTAATGATTGCTGGATTTATATATGCTGCCTTCTTTTGTATGGCTAAACTTGATGAAAGTTCCCAAGAGTCAAGAACCAAGGTTAGAAAGTCACAAAGAAAATCAGAATGAAAAGTTTGATTTTAATGCGTCATGCCAAAGCAAAAAGTGAATTTCCAGGAACAGACATTGATAGGCCTTTGACCAAATCAGGAAAACTATCTGTAGCTCATTTGTTTCCAAAATTTAAAAGTTTTCTGCACGACTCTCCTGTTTTTTATGTCAGTATTTCAACAAGAACCAAACAAACAATGGCTGCAATTTGTGAGGCAATGGGCAAAGTGCAGTTGCAATTATCAATTGAAACCAATTTGTACCATGCATCTCTTGAAGAATTGTTATCATTCATTAAAAACATAGAAGGTAATCCAGAGCAAATCATTCTGATTGGACATAACCCAGGATTAAATATGTTAGTTGAGAATTGTATGCAAGCAGATGCGATCCATTTCCCTCCTGCTTCTTTTTGTGTGATTGAATCAAATGTTGAAAATTGGCACGATTTTAACCTTGAAAACAATAAGGTTGTTTTCTTATACCAATCAAAATGAAAAAAAATGTAATTGCATTTAGTTGTCTCTTTTTATTTTTTGTTCAAGCCAAGGGGCAAGAACTTCCTTTTTCAAGTACCAAAAATAAAAAAGCTGAATTTTACTTTGGAGAAGCTTTAAAGGCTTACCAAGCAATGGAGGAAGTTATTGCCAAGCGCAACATTGAAAAGGCTATCCAATATGACCCTGAATTTATTGATGCAAAGATGTTACTTGCTGAAATTATTAGAACTGCAGGTGATTCAAAAAATGCTTCAATCATCTATGACGAAGTAGTGCAGATTAACCCCAACTTCCCACTGAGTTATTATTATTTAGCAATCATTTCATTTCAACAAAAAAATTATGATGCTGTAATTAGAAATGCTGATACGTATTTAAAATTATCAGATTTTTATAGAAAAAAGGAAGAGGTTAATAAATTAAAAGCATCTGCACTTTTTGCAAAAACAGCAATAGTTAATCCTGTTCAATTTAACCCGGTTAACTTAGGAGCTCAAATAAACACATCTGAAAATGAATACTTTCCAGGCATAACTGCTGATGACAATACCTTAATATTTACCAGATTGACTGATGGAAACAACGAAGACTTTTTTATCAGTAAAAAACACAATAGCAATTGGCTTCCTGCTCAAAACATAGGAGAGCCTATTAATACAGACAGAAACGAAGGAACAGTTTCTTTGAGTTCAGATGGTCAATATATTTTTTATACAGCATGCAATAAGCAGGGTGGTTTTGGAAGTTGTGATATCTATTTGTCTCGACTAGACGGCGATTCATGGACCAATCCAACCAACTTAGGATATCCGGTTAATTCAAGTTCATGGGAAAGTCAACCATCTGTAAGTTTTGACGGAAAAACTGTTTACTTCAGTAGTAGCAGACCTGGTGGTTTTGGTAAAAGTGATATTTGGAGTACTACCTATAAAAATGGAAAATGGTCTGTTCCTGTTAATCTAGGTCCTGAAATAAACACCCCAGGTGATGAACAATCGCCATTTATTGCCAAAGATGACGAAACCCTCTATTTCAACAGTGATGGACATCCTGGTATGGGAAGAGTAGATTTATTTGTTGCAAAAAAAAGTAATGGTAGGTGGTCAACTGCCCAAAATTTAGGCTACCCAATCAACACTGAATTGGATGAAACTTGTATCGTAATTGCTTCAAATGGTGTTGATGCTTATATGTCAAGAGAGGGCTCAGATAGCTATGGAGGATTAGATTTGTATAGGTTTGAACTACCTGAAAAAAATAGACCTATCAAAACCGGTTACATCAGCGGTACCACATTTGATGCTGTTAGCTCTAAAAAAATTGGAGCTAAATTAGAACTCATAGAATTGAGTTCAGGTAAAACAATAGTAGAGTCATATTCAAATAAGTTAACGGGTAAATTTCTATTGAATTTGCTTGGTAACAAAAATTATGCACTCAATGTATCAGCACCAGGATATTTGTTTTATTCTGAAAACTTTGGCCTAGCAAATCAATCTGCAACTGAGCCACTGAATATGGATGTCGCATTACAGCCAATCGCATCTGGCGCAAAAGTTGTATTGAATAATATATTTTTTGATACTGATGCGTTTGTAATAAAAAAAGAATCGGAGATTGAACTAGAAAAGTTGATTCAGTTTTTAACAATGAATCCTCAAATTAAAATAGAAATTGGAGGTCATACAGACAACACAGGTGATCCTGTTAAAAACAAAATTTTATCTACCAATCGTGCAAAAGCTGTTTACGATTTTTTATTAAGTAAGCAAGTAGTAGCTCAGAGAATTTCTTACAAAGGATACGCAGACCAACAACCCATTGCTGACAATAAAACAAATGATGGTAGACAAAAAAACAGAAGAACGGAATTCAAAATAATGCCCTAATCAGTCAACATTTTAAAAATCTACATGTTGATAAGCGGAAGAATTTCGTTAGCTATTCATTCGTGTCAAAGCTAGTTTTACATTCAAATGATACAAAGCCAAAACTATACCATTCATAGGTCAAATAACAAGCATAAGTACAGCGGTTTAGCGGGTACCTTTATTATTCATGGGGTTTTGGCATGCATTCTTTTTTTTATAGTGATATACCCGCCAAATCCACCATTAGAGTCAATGGGTATGATGATGAGTTTGGGTGAAGAAAACATGGGAGGTCCAGCAGAATCTCCAGTTGAAAATCCAATGCCTCAAGAAAATTACACTCCAATTTCAGAGCAAACGGAAGCCTCTGCGCCAACTCCTGTTACTCAAGAAATAGATGAAAGTATTGCACTGCCTGAAAAAAAAGTAAACAAAGAGGTAAAAGAAAAGACAGAAAAGAAAATAGTAAAGGAAAAGGTGCAACAGACAGAAAATACCAGCACACCCGCGCTTGACTTACCTAGAAAAGTAGACCAAAGGTCATTGTTTAAAAAAAGTGCCAATAGCCAAAGTGGGAATGGTGGTTTTGGAGATGGTGAAATTCCAGGCAATGAGGGCAGACCGGATGGTGATCCAAATGGCTCTCCGGATGGACAAGGTTCTGGACTTGGAGGGAATGGAAAAGGCGGAGATGGGCCATTCAAATTTGAGTTGGCAGGTCGTTCAATGAAAAAACTACCTGCTATTGAAGACAATTCTAAGTCTATTGGTAAAGTAGTAGTCAGAATTGTAGTTGACAGAGAGGGCAATGTGATAAAAGCTGTTCCGGGTCAACCAGGTTCTACTACCATTGAAAGTGCGCTTTTAGAAAAAGCAAAGCAAGGTGCTTTGCAAACTAAATTTTCACCTAAATCAGATGGTCCAGAAGAACAATTTGGCTACATCACATTTGTATTCAGATTTAGACAGTAATTCAGTTGAACTATCAAGAAACACTCAATTATTTATACGAAAAGCTGCCTATGTTTTCCCGGGTTGGTGCTGCAGCTTATAAAAAAGACTTACATAACATTGTTCAATTGGTTAAATGTTTGGATCATCCTGAAAAGGAGTTCAAGAGTATACATGTAGCAGGAACCAACGGAAAAGGTTCTACCAGTCATATGCTTGCATCAATTTTTCAAGAAGCTGGTTATAAAACTGGCTTGTATACTTCGCCACACTTAATCGATTTCAGGGAGCGTATCAAAATCAATGGCAAAGATATTTCCGAAAATGATGTGATTGAATTTGTTGAAAAATATGCTACTCATTTTGAACACATTCAGCCCTCTTTTTTTGAATGGACATTGGCTTTGTGTTTTCATCATTTTGCAAAAGAGAAAGTTGACATCGCCATTATTGAAACTGGCTTAGGAGGACGGTTAGATTCTACCAATATCATAAACCCTCTTTTGTCTGTTGTAACCAATATTGGTCTAGACCATACTGATTTGCTTGGTAATGATTTAGCAACAATTGCTTTTGAAAAAGCAGGAATCATTAAGGCTCAAGTTCCTGTAGTTATTGGAGAAACTGTTGCAGAAACAAAACCAGTTTTTTTAAAAAAAGCAACAGATGAAAAATCTCCGATTTACTTTGCAAATGACATCATAAAGTTTGAAAGTTTTGTCCCAAAAGGGACATATTCAATGTTTACTTATAATGTAATTGGTGAGGAAGGCTTAAAACAGGTCTTATCTCCTCTTCATGGAATTTATCAAATTCAAAATATTAGCACAGTGCTTGCTGCTTGCCAAATTTTGAAATTAAATTTATTAAAAAGTAAAGAACCAGCCATTGCAAAAGGGATTGAAAAAACCATTATCAATACTGGCTTAATGGGGAGATGGCAAAAAATAAGCGAAAGTCCTTTGGTAATTTGTGATACTGGGCACAACGAACATGGCATGCAACAGATTTGCCAACAATTAAAAGGATTTACAAATGGTAAAATTCATTGTATACTTGGAATGGTGAAGGATAAAAGTCATGCCGCTGTGCTTCATTTATTGCCAACAGCTGCAACCTATTATTTCACCAAAGCACATTTGCCAAGAGCGCTAGGAGAAAATGAATTACAAAACTTAGCATTGACTTACAACCTGAATGGAGCAGCATATCCAACTGTAATTGAAGCTTATCAAGCAGCCATAAAAGCTGCGTCATCAAACGATTTAATTTTTATTGGTGGCAGCACTTTTGTCGTTGCAGATTTTTTAATTGGTCTGAACAATCAAGTCAATTAAAGTTGTTGTGAGTTTCAGAAACAAAGTAAAATATTCTCTGGTTAAAACGCTTCAAATTTCAAATAAAGCAGTTGATGAACTCATTCAAAATGGAAAAATTAAAGTAAATAATTTAACCATTTATGAAAATGTGCCTATTGGTATTTTTGATGAAGTTTATTTTGAAAACAAACTCATTTTTCCAAACACAAGGCCATTGTTTTACAAATTCTTTAAACCCGTTGGCGTTGAATGTACAATGAGCCAACTTGTTGCAAATAATTTATCCAAATACTTGCCACATGATGAAGCGCTATTTCATTTGGGTAGGTTGGACAAGGCTTCCGAAGGCTTATTGATTTTAACAAATACAGGTCAATTACATGATCCAATTTTAAGAAGTCACTCCACTCCTGTTTGGAAAAAGTATTATGTGGAATTAGATCAGTGTATACATGATGATGCTGTTGCAGAAATGCGAATGGGTGTTTCAATTTTAGGTCAAATGACTTTACCTTGTCAAATAGAAAAAATAAATGATTCAGCTATTCAAATTTGCCTCCAACAAGGTTTAAACCGACAAATTAGAAGAATGTGCCATGTTTTTGGATTAAAAGTAACCAAATTAATTCGGATTGAAATAGGTGAAATAAAATTAGGCCATTTAAAACCTGGAGAACTTGTTCCATTTGAAAATCAAGAAATCAATTATTTAAAAAGTTTAGTTAAATAAATTAATGAATGAAATTGCTTGAAAATGAAATAATTGCAATTAAATCAAAACAACAAATCAATTGGTTTTGTATAAAAATAGATTGTTCTGAAGTTTCTATCAAACAGCTTGTCAATTTATTGGATGCAAGCAATGTTCAACTAAAATCTAATGTAGCATGGATTTTGCACACTTATGCAAAACAAAACCATTTAGCTTTACATTCATTTTACATTCAGATTGCAAAGCACGTAAATCAACAAGAAGCAATTGCAGTTAATAGGAATTTATTAGGCTGCTTGTATCTTTTACAGCCTATTAAAGCTAAAACAACCATTCAGTTGTATGATATTTGTAATGCCATGGTATTGAATTTATCAAGCCCTTTGGCTGTTCGGGTCAATGCGTTGTACGTAATGTTGACTATCATACGGCGCTACCCTGATTTTTACTTCGAATTCATTCAAACCCTTGAAATAGTTGAAGAATCTGAGGCTTGTTCTATTCAAGCGGCATTAAAACATATTCACAAAACAATAAATAAACATCAAATTCGTATTTTAGCAGCAAA
Source organism: Bacteroidota bacterium (assembly GCA_027491355.1). Lineage (GTDB taxonomy): Bacteria > Bacteroidota > Bacteroidia > UKL13-3 > UKL13-3 > CAISCU01. The sequence goes on along the minus strand of JAIXWI010000015.1, from coordinate 53,652 downwards.
TCTATCAAAATGAACAAGCACGTATTGTATGGTATTGTCTTCGTAACAGCCTTCTTTTTATTTTCCTTCGCAATAATAGATAGCCAAACCGGTGTTGATGAATCTAGCATGGATAAAAAAGTAAATCCTGGAAGCAATTTTTATTTATATGCAAATGGCACATGGCTAGCAAACAATCCAGTTCCCGCAAGTGAATCCAAATGGAGTAACTTTAATATTGTAACAGAACGTAACAATGAAGTTTTAAAGCAAATTTTAGAAAATGCTGCTGCCAATACAAATGCTCCTGTAGGCTCTACCATTCAAAAGGTAGGCACTTTTTACAGATTATTCATGGATACCCTAAAAAGAGATGCACAAGGTATCATGCCATTGGTTCCTGTATATCAGAAAATAAACGACATACAAAATAAAACTGAATTAATCAGTAATGTAGCTGAATTACATGAAATGGGTATCAGAAGTTTCTTTGGTTTTTACGTTTCACAAGATTTAAAGAATTCTACCTCATACATCTGTTATCTTTCCCAAAGTGGCTTGGGTTTACCTGATCGCGACTATTACACAAAAACAGATAGACGCTCAGAAGAAATAAGAAATGCGTACAAAAAACACATAACTGAAAGTGCTAAATTGTTTGGTATTGTTGATTCAAATTTTGCTTCTGATGTGTTTGCAATTGAGAATGAATTGGCAAGATATTCAATGACCAGAACTGAGAGAAGAAACCAAGAGAAACAGTATAATAAATATGCATTTGCTGACTTATTAGCCCTTTATCCGAATTTGAAGTTTGATTTGTATTTTAAAGCCAATAAAATTAGTAACCCGGATAGCATCATTGTAAGTCAACCTGCATTCTTTGCTCATTTGAACAGTTTATTTGATTCTTTGGGCGTTTTTCAACTAAAACAATATGTTTTGTGGAATGCTTTTAACACATCAATGGGTTACCTAGGATCTAGTTATGAGCGCAAGAACTTCGAGTTTTATGGAACAATTCTCAGTGGTGCAAAAGAGCAAAAACCTATATGGAAAAGAGGCATAACTGCAGCAAATTCTGTTGTAGGTGAATTACTAGGTCAATTGTTTGTTGAGAAAGTATTCACGCCAGATTCCAAAAAACAAGTCAATGAAATGGTTGATTTGATTGTAGAGGCATTTAAAATACGTATCAATCAATTGGAATGGATGTCTGCTGAAACCAAAAAAATGGCTCTAATCAAATTGAATTCATTTAATAGAAAATTTGGCTATCCGGATGTTTGGACTGACTTTAAAAATTTAGAGGTCAAACCGGATTCATATTTGGAAAACTATTTTAGAGCAGCAAAATTTTCACACAAAGACATGCTCTCTAAATTAGGAAAACCAATAGACCGTAACAAATGGAGCATGTTGCCACAAACTGTAAATGCATACTACAGCCCTACTTTGAATGAAATTGTCTTTCCGGCAGCCATTATGCAAGCACCTTTTTTTGATCCTAAAGCTGATCCAGCTATCAATTTTGGGAGCATTGGTGCTGTAATTGGTCATGAATTGACTCATGGATTTGATGACCAAGGCAGTAAATATGGTGCAGATGGAAATTTAAAGAGCTGGTGGACCAATGAAGACAAAATTCAATTTGAAAAACGTACTCAAAAATTAATTGAACAATACAATTCCTATAAAATGCTTGACAGTTTACCAATTAACGGAGCGTTAACTTTGGGCGAAAACATTGCTGATTTTGGAGGATTGACCATTGCATACGAAGCTTTAAAAATGTATACAAGAAAAAATCCATTACCAATTATCAATGGATTTACACCTGAACAGCGTTTTTTCATTGGATTTGCACAAGTTTGGAAAAATAATGCAAGGCCTGAAGCCATCCGTCAATTGATCATGACCGACCCACATTCTCCTGGAGAATACAGGGTACTGGGCACTTTGAGTAATATGCCATCATTTTTTGAAGCATTTGGAATTCAAAAAGGCCAGCAAATGTATAAAAAACCTGAAGAACGCGTAGTCATTTGGTAAATCGCATTACACTCTTAGTTTGCTTATTTTTATTGGAATCTTGCCAATTAAATTTGGCGAGTTACATGCCTACTTTAATAGATGTGGAATTGGGTGCATTGATAGAACAACAAGTTTGTAATGAGGAAGCAAACAGACTCATTGATAGCATTGGAAACAATCAAAAAATGCTTGCATGCAAGCAGCAATTTGATAAATTGACCCAATCTGAAATGCTCTTACACCAGAAAGATTTCAAATGGAACATACATTTTATCAAAGATGACAGTACTGTCAATGCTTTTTGCCTACCTGGAGGACATGTTTTTGTATATACAGGACTACTCAACCTTACAGACAATTCATCAGAAATTGCAGGTGTTTTAGCACATGAAATTGCTCATGCAGAACTCAGGCACAGTTTACAACAAATCATCCAGCAATATGGCTTTCAATTTGTTTTAGAAGGTATTTTAGGTATCAATAGCTCATGGCTGGGCTTAGGTTTAGAGTTGGTTCAATTGAAATTTAGCAGATCAGATGAACAGGCTGCAGATGAATTTGCTTTTCATATGTTGCAATCAAATCAAATTGATACTGATGGGCTCATTTCATTTTTCAAAAAAATGGAACAAACCAATTCAAACCAGCTGACAACTTTTTTATCTACCCATCCAGACACTCGAAAAAGAATTCAGCACATTCAGTCACTTAAAACTAGTAAAAATTAAGCTGACAAATTTACTGAACAGGCTTTAAGTTAATAAACTAATTTAAGTTTTTTAATTATTTAAGTGTCTTTTTATCAGAAATTTATACTTGCCAAATTAAAGTATTACTTCATTTTTTGCTTGATGGACAATTGAATGTTTTCTAAATCTTGAAGGTGCTGGTTGGAGACTTGGTTATTGTTGTTTATAATGATTTGTAATTCAGAAAGATAATTAATTTCCTTGAGCAATATCCTATGGTATTGCTCAATTTGTGAAATGGCTTTTATTTGAGTTTTTATTTCTGCTTTTAAAGAATTGAGTTGATTTAATTCAGTTTCCAGTGATGGCAAAACGTGCAGTTCTCTATGCATTGATCCTCTGCCAGTTAATAACCAATCTGGCGATACATCAGGGAATTTTTCTATCAGTTTTTGGATCAACTCCAAACCAGGCTTATTCCTTCCAGTACTGATGTGCGTAAGCACAGGTAGTGAAGTTTCTAAAATTGCAACAAAAGCTGACCTACTCAGCTGCTTGAGCGCCATCACTTTCAATACCCTTTGGTTGATTGTATCGCTAGTATTCATGTTATCAGTGAGTTAAAACATTTGTTAAGTCCAAACTTAACAAATGTTTTCATTGTAAACAAATGTTAAATACAGTATAAACAAATGTAAAGTGATTGGGGTTAATAAATGCATCAAAAAACTATTTATAATTCATTGGTAATCTGTTGTATATGAACATATTTCTAGGTGTATCATCTACAACTTTACATTTGTTTAAATAACAAATTAATGTCAATTTGTCAGAAACAAAACAAACAGTTACTTGTTACTATGCATATGAAATTTGAAAAACAATTGACCTATACTACTTTCATTCCCCACTCCTTGGAAAAAGTATTTGATTTTTTTAGTAAGGCTGAAAATTTAAACGAAATCACTCCACCCTCTTTAAATTTTAACATTTTAACACCGCTGCCCATTCATTTAAAAAAAGGGGCATTGATTGATTATAAAATCAGGTTAGGTTTCATTCCTATGAGATGGAAAACAGAAATTTGCTCCTGGAATCCGCCATTTGAGTTCACCGATAAGCAGCTATCTGGCCCTTATACAACATGGATTCATACCCATAAGTTTGAGGTAGTTGAGGGAGGTGTAAGAATGACTGATACAATTTTGTATCAATCTAAGGGCTATTTTCTAGCTCCTTTATTGCATTGGTTATTTGTAGACAATCAGGTGAAACAAATATTTGAATACCGCGAGCAAAAATTACGCTCACTGTTTAAATAACAACTCAATTTGGCGCTTTCAAGGTAATAAGGGTAGTAAACTCCTTAATTTCCTGACATTTTATAATTTGAATGCCTTTTTTTTGATACAAGTCTCCTATTGCCCCGGTATTGTCAGTAATACCTGCCCATGGCTCAATACAAACAAAGTTTTGACTGGGGAATTTATTCCAAATTCCTAAATAATTAAAACCATCTGAAACCATTTTAACTTCATAATTTGAGTTCAGGTGTTTCAAGCCTATGGTTTTGGAAAGAAAATGTTCAAAAACAAGGGCATCGTCTTTAAAAATATTTGTATCTAAGCGAATGTTTTCACTTAATTCAGAAACTATTTGTTTTTTACCAGTCAATAAACCTGCTTGAATTTCTGAACGCTCCCATTTTAAGGGGTAATCAGAAAACAATTCAAACGCGTTTAAATTGGCCTCAGGCAATTGAAATCCTGGATGAAGCCCAAAACTAAAAGGCATAGGATCTTGTCCTTTATTTTGAATGCTAACTACCATTTCTATTCCAAGTTCAATAGCACGGTAACTCACCATAAGTGAAAATTGAAAAGGGTAAACAGATTCGGTTTTTGTATTGTTTACAAGCTTGAATGTTATCAAATCTGTATAGATTTCTTGAATTTCAAAACTTTCGTCTCTGGCAAAACCATGTTGCGGGAGTTCAAATTTTTTACCATTTAGTTGGTAACTATTATTTTTAAGTTTTCCTACTATTGGAAACAATATTGGTGCATGTCTGGCCCAAACAGCAGCGTCCGCTTGCCAAATGAATTCATACCCGCTTGCAGAATCAATTGCGGAAACTAATTCTGCTCCTTTAGAATTGAAAGTGTATTTTTTTCCAAATGCTTGAATGGTTTGGTTCATAAATGCTGATGCTAATTGATACTTATATGAATTAAATTTATATTTGTTTGAATACAAAACCAAAAGTATGGATATTATCCTCAGAGGAATAATGATTTTATTTGTGACTTTTATTATTACATTCTTCGTAACTGATTTCCAGTCGGTATTAGATGGTTTTACAGCTTTTCTAGACTTTGTTTCAAGTTTAATTAGGCCCGGTCGTTAATCTTTGTTTGGCTTTAAAAAGAATATTGGTCATATTTGCACCATTGTATAGCTGCCGTGGTGGTGAAATTGGTAGACACGCCATCTTGAGGGGGTGGTACTCGCAAGGGTATAGGAGTTCGAGTCTCCTTCACGGCACAAAAAAAGGACTGAATATTCAGTCCTTTTTTTATTAAATACGATTGGTGTTTATTGAATTAGTCTTCAATAATGACAGTTTGTTCTTTGTTAGGAGATTTGATCTTAACAAGTTGAGTGTTCACTTTAATGCGGTTCTTACGCAATACAGAGGTTACTTTATTTCTTCTGTCTTTTCTTTTTAATCTGGTAGTAGCCATAACATTTATTTTGTGCGAATATAACAATCGAAATCAATATCCCAAAATTTTCAACATTCCTTCTGAAGTTTGTGCATCGGCAAATATTGAAATTTCTTGCTCTCCCCTTTCATTTAAGTCAATTACGATGTGTTTAGGTGCAGGTATTAAACAATGTTGAATGCCACCATATCCGCCTAAACTCTCTTGATAAGCTCCTGTATGGAAAAAGCCCATTACCAATTGTTCATTGTTATTTATTTTTGGCATAAATACCTGATTGGTATTGGTATCTGAGTTATAAAAATCTTGACTATCACAGGTTAATCCGCCTAAATTAATTCTTTGAAATTCATGATCCCATTGGTTAACGGCAAGCAAGATAAACTTTTGACCTATACCCCATGTATCTGGTAATGTAGTAATAAAGGAACTGTCTATCATGTACCAATTTTCTTTATCATTTTGCTCTTTTTTTCCTATGATAGAATACAATACGCCGCCACTTTCTCCTACAGTAAATGACCCAAATTCAGTGAAAATTGCTGGTTCTAATACGCCTCTACTGTCGCAAATATTTTTTATTGAAAACACAATTTGATCTATCATGTATTCATAATCATATTCAACTCCCAAAGAGGTGTAAATAGGCATACCTCCACCAATATCAAGGATTTCTAAATCTGTGCATACTTCTTTCAAATCGCAATACAAATTTACCAACCTTGTTAACTCACTCCAATAATAGGTTGTATCTCTGATGCCTGAATTGACAAAGAAATGAACCATTTTAAGTTTAAAAAACGGGTGATTTTTGATTCTACTCTCATACAAATCAATTACTTTTTTGTAGCTCATCCCCAATCTTGAAGTATACACTAAAAAATTTGGTTCTTCTTCTGTTGCAATTCTGATACCTATTTGCATAGGTTGAGTTGCAATTTTTTCTATTAAATCAAATTCTTCTGGATTGTCTAGTACACATGTTAAGTTTTGAAATCCTTCAGCAACCAGCTCATTCATTTTTAAAACATAAGCTTCGTTTTTAAATCCATTACAAACTATGTGTTGGTTTTTATTGAATTTGCCTTGTTTTTCTAATGTTTTGATAATGTCTAAATCAAAAGCAGATGAAGTTTCTATATCAACACCGTTTTTCAATACTTCGTTCAATACAAAGCTAAAATGAGAGCTTTTGGTACAATAACAGTAGTTATAACTCCCTCTGTAATCGTATTTTTTCATTGAGTTGGCAAACAATTCTCTTGCCTTGTTAATTTGGGAGCCTATTTTGGGTAAATAGGTAAACTTAAGTGGGGAACCATATTTTTCAACCAATTTCATGAGGTCTAATCCATGAAAAAAAAGCTGGTTATTCGCCACCTCAAATCCATGTCTTGGAAAGAAAAACGTCTGATGTATTAAATCAGTATACCTGTTTTTGATATGTGGTTTGCTCAATTTTTTAAATTTTCAACAATGTTAATTAATGCGGTTAAATATACCTATGAAACCATGTAAAAAAATAATTACAATTTAAAAGCAATCTTCAACCAATGAGTTTACAACTCAAAGATTTATATTCGCAACATACCATCCTAGGAGGATTTGTGAACAATATCAATATCATTACCATTTCATCAGATATAGGTGCAGGCAAAAAAGGGGCATGCAAAGGACCTAAAGCTGTCATCGAACATTTGAATATCAGTAATATCAATTACCCTATCACCTCTATTGAGCCAATCAATACCACCCACCATCAACTACATCCCTATGCAAAAGGAATAGATACAGTTTTAGAAATACAGGGGTCGGCAATTGCCATTATCAAAGAAATATTTGCCAATGAATCCGGCTTCAACTTAATTATCAGTGGGGATCATAGTAATGGACACTTGGGAATCAGCGCTGTTAAAGAGTCCTATCCTGACAAAAAAATAGGTGTAGTTTGGATTGATGCACATGCAGACCTTCACAATCCAGGAACTACGCCATCCGGAAACATGCATGGTATGCCTCTTGCCATGTCTTTAGGAATTCAAATCAACCCAACCGATAAGAATATACTTACGGATTTAGAAATGGCTAAATGGAATGAATTGTTACATATTGGCAATAGTAAAATCAGTCCTAAAATCAGCCCCGACAACTTGGTATTTATTGAATTAAGAGATTTTGAAAATGAGGAAGCGGCAATTATCAATGAGTTGCAAATTAAAAATTTTACGCCAGATGATCGAAAGCAAATAGGAATAGTTAAGATTGCCGAACTAACTTTAAATTATTTGTCTGCTTGTGATTTGATTTATGTATCGTTTGATGTTGATAGTATGGATCCTAGTGTTTCAGAAGGTACTGGCACACCTGTTCCTGGAGGTATGAGTAAAATGGAGGCCATTGAATTACTAAAATGTTTAATGAGCAGTTCAAAAGTTGTTGCACTTGAGTTTACAGAAATCAATCCTGATATACCTCAAACAAACTCTATGGTTCAAGTGGCTGCTGAAATTTTGAATCAAATTCTGTAAAATCAATCCTGATTACATAAGAAAGAGATGGTATCAATACCGTCTGCATAAACTTCTAATCCAGGCTGTTGTGAACTTCCAAATGGTATTGCACCAGCAATTGCTAATTTACTAACAATGCATTGAACAGCCTCATGTTGTTCATTTAAGAATGCATTCACATCGCTTAATTCTCTATAAAAATCATAAAATAGCACACCAATAGGCGCTGTGTTTTTTTCGTCTTGTTTGATGATTAAAAAACCAGCATCTAAATGCTCATTCATGTTTAAAAGAAAAATAGCTTTGTGATAAGTGTAGTTATTGGCAAACTTATGGTGATGAATGTAATTGTTATATTTTTCTAGCTTTTGGATAAGTTTTTTTATGTCATAACCTTCTGGAATGAATACTTTAGATACATTGCGACAACCCAGTCCGAAATAGCTCAAAACATCGTCTGAAAGTAAATCTAGGTCTTGGTCTGACTCGTTGCCTGATAAAACTGCAATGCTATTTCTGTTTTTTCTGAGTAAGCTTGGCTTACCTCTAAAATAATATTCAAAATACCTAAATGAATTGTTACTGCCTGTTGCAATTACAGAATCAAAACCAACTAACTTTTTATCTTTAACAACTTGAATCAGATTCAAAGTTTCAGGATATTTCTGATACAATGATTCTACAATCCATTCAATCAAAACTGTATCGTCTGATGATGGCTTGATCATTAAATTGAAGCCACAGGCAAATGCACAAACTAAATCGTGCAAACCAACCAAAGGAATGTTGCCCGCCATGATAATAGCAACCGTCTTGTCTATTTGCTCATTTGAAATTGGATATTGCCCTAACCAAATGTTAATTTTTTCAGCTTTTAACAAATTTGACCAATGTTCAATGGCCTGCAACTGATTTGGAATGGTAAACCAAGCATTTTGAACTTGTGCATCGTACAGTACCCTATTTGTTTCATTGATTTGGCCCAATATGTCTCCCAAATATGTCAACGCCTCTACCCTTTGTGAATAATTCATATTATTTAGATTAATTCTATTTTTTGGATTGCTCCAACAAAACTAAACTTGCAGAACATTTCAACCTAATATTTTTTTTATGGCAATAATGATAACTGATGAGTGCATCAATTGTGGTGCATGTGAGCCTGAATGTCCAAACAATGCAATTTATGAAGCTGGTGCAGAGTGGGCATGGGCGGATGGAAATAACTTAAGTGGTACCATTGATATTGATGGTGAAGCCATTTCTGTAAGCCAAAGATTTTCTCCAAAGAGCGATGATACTTATTTCATTGTAACTTCTAAATGTACAGAGTGTGTTGGATTTCACGAAGAACCCCAATGTGCTGCTGTATGCCCGGTAGATTGTTGTGTGCCGGATCCTGACAATGTTGAAACCAACGAGGTCTTGTTGGAAAAGAAAAACAGAATGCATCTTTAATCCCGGTACTCCGGGATTTTTTTTACTTCTTGATACTTTGATATCAATTTAAAATCTGTTTAATTTGTTTCTGAACCAAATTCAGAATGCCCATTTTCAAAAAGATACCATTGTCAACAATTACTATTGCATTGCTTGTTGCATCTTGTAACAAACACAGGCTAGACATTGTTCAGCGCAATCAACGGGCCACAGAATTTAACAAAATGCAGGTATCCAGTGATTTTAATTGGTCTACCTACCAAAAAATACAATTTAAATACACGCCTAATTTACAGGCAAATAGCATAGGGATTGTTGCAATTAAAGATGTCAAAGGCAATATCCTATTCTCAAAAAATCATGATTTATCAAAGCATTTCGATGTAGATGTGCTGGTTCCCATTCATGAAACAAGGCTGGTAGTTCAAGTAGGAAACCAAATTGTTACTAAGTCCCTTGCGCCCAATTCTAAGTTGATAAATATTACACCATAAAAAAAAGACCGTTATCGGTCTTTTTTTTATGGTGTCAAAGATAAGATCTTTATTTAACGAACTTGATTTTTTGATAAAATCCGGTTTTACTCGAAATATTTACCACATAAATACCTGCGGCTATGTCATCTATGTTGATTCGCTGTGTTTTGTTTTCTATAAAATCTAACATGCCTGCATAAACAACTTGGCCAATTTGATTGCTAATTTCAACAGTGCACAATTGAGCATTAGATGTCAACAAACTCAAATATATTTCATTGTTTGCAGGATTTGGATAAAGCGACAACTGATTGGTCATTTCGGCAATGTTTAAGCCTGTACTATTTGTTGTGAAAACCAAGTTGAACCTATCATTTGATTTAGATTGAATATCAGAAGTTACATCAAACTTATAGGCATCTTGTTTGCTAATATCTACTGACTTTCCTAAAAATTTATCCAATAATTCCACTTTAAAATCAGACGAAGCCATTCCACTAAATTGCATGGTATAAGTTCTATTTTCAGTTTTTTCTATTCCAAGTTGAATGTTTCTTTGGTTAACAAAAGCAGGAACTCCTTGAATAGAAACCTTTTTATTATCACTTGTAAGAGAATAAATTGTAAAACCGGGATTGATCCATTTTTCTGTATCAAAAGTTTCGAATGTATTTTGTGCTTCAGGTGTTGTATAAATAACCAAACCATCTGCAAAAATACTGTCATCTTCATTTACAGTTATTCTTAACAGTTGATCTGCAGCTGATTTTCCAAGTATTTGTGAGCCTTGCATAGCAGCGGTCTTGTCTGACTCTTTAATGGTCAAAGAAGGGTTTGCTCCAGAAGTTTGAACAATGATCGCGCTTCCTGACTCAATATTCTTGTTCACATTCCCATCAGAGCTGATCATACCACTTGCATTGTAATTCACATAAGCACCTCTGTTATTTGCTCCACCCTGCGCTCGCCATGTCCAATAACTTGATGACACATTAGACTTGGTTACATTGTTCCAATCAATTGCTGACGGAAAAGGATTTCCAATCATTGTATAGCCATTAAATTGATTGCTCAAAGCTGGAATTGAACTGGTGTTGAAAGTTTTATCGCCAGGTGTATGCGTTCCGGTTGCTGTTAAAATAGTTGTTGTTGGGGTGGCATTGTTTGAGTTTAAATCTATGGTTCTATCTCCTCTTACAAACATCCTATACCCCATTCCCTGAACTAAGTTTGTTGCATTTGTATTTGGAATAGAATCCCATGCTTGTGATGTCGCATTTAATGTAAACATAGAAGGGAACTGAAGTCCTTGAAGGTTTCCAACATCAAATCCGTTGTCAGTTCCTCCATTACCTGTAATGAATGCCCCATTTTGCCAATTGTTTATAATGTAATCAGATGTAGTTACCGGACTAGATAGAAAACGATAGGCCCTTCTTGCAGGTATGAATCTTTCTACGCTGATTTTTCCTGTTATGCTGGCTGTATTTGGTAATTCTCCAATTGATGCTGTACCTAAAGCATCAGATTTCAACACTAAAGCATCATTGGTAGACAAATTGCCACTAAAAGTTAATCTAAATCCAGCATCCAAGTATTTGTATCCAAAACCTGATATTTCTATATTGTCATAATCAGCACGCGCTGATACCAATTGATTGCTATTGGCATTGTACTTGATAATTGAACCAGCGTTGATGACAACACTTGGGTTATTTATGTTGGAAATACATGTATTTGCTCGATCAGTTAATCCATTTGTATCTGCAGTTTCAATGGTACCATTGACAATAATGGAAGCATTGTTTCCATTTGCAATAATTTGATAAGTATCCATTTTTAAAACGCCATCAACAGTTAAACTTTTAGAGCTACCTAAACTCAAATTAGACATTGAAGTATATGTGGCACTAATGCCAATGCCAATGTTTATATTGTTTGGAAGATAAGTTCCACCGGTTATAGAAATGTTATTATTAAAACCTATTAAGCTTAAATTCAAGGCTGTAGACGAACTAGACTTGATGGTTCCGCCTGTTTGTATGAAGTTGCCTCCTATAGATGCAATTACAAAGGCATTTCCTGACTGTGATGCAAAATCCAAACCTCCATTTGCAATGTTTAAATCACCATCTATACTTAAATTCAAAGGTGCATTGTTGGTAAACTGCCAATCTCTGTTAGATGGAAAATTTTGAATTTCAAAATTTCCACGAATGTGGAGTGTGCCTCCGCCCATTTGAATTGAATAGCCTGGGTCTGTATTCATATTGATGGCCAAATGACCAAATCCTGAACTTGGTTGATTTGGACCAATACTTGGAGAATTTTGTACTTCAAAAATACTATTGGCATCAAACAATTCTTTACCATTTAGAATGCCACTAGTAAATGAACCTGTATGGTTATGAATGTATCTAGCATTGTTATCTAATTTAAAAGAATCTGATGCTGCTATTAAAATTGGGTGGTTTGCTTTTAAAACACCGCCATTTTCAATTGTTAAAATTGAACTACCATTTGATCCAAAACTCCAACTAGATGCTGTTGTCATGGTATGTCCATTCTGAATAATGAATTCATTATCGGCAGAATTGAATGCTAATGGATTGGTTCCAGTACCAGCTCTATTGCTGGTCCAGCTTGTCAAACTTTCTGGATTTAGGCTTCCTTTTGAATAAAAAGTAGCCCTTTGTGCTGCTTGTGAACCTGTTGCTGGACTGTCCAACTGATAGTTATGTAAAGTACCGTTTGAAGCATTGTAAGAAATAACAGCCACATGGTAGGTAACTCCCTCTGTTAAACCAGAGAGGTTCATTGTATTTCCAGAAGACATGTATGTTATGTAATTGCCTGAACCAAGTTCATTTCCATTGCCGAAAATTGCACTTGCCAAATAATTAGCTCCATCTGAAGGAAATGCATCAACCGGAGCACCAGCTTTTACAATTACCATTGAAAAATCAGCATCAGCACCTTTGTTCCAATTAATTGTAAAGCTTGTTTTGGTAATATTCGTAAAATGAATGTTTGATGCTTGATTGCTTGGTTCAGCATCTAAAGTCATTTCATTTCCACTTAAATTACTTGAATAATTGGTTGATAATCCGCTACCATTGTATTCATAAATGTCAAAAGCATACCTGCTTACAGGTATCAAGTCTGTTACATTAACAGTTGAGCCCGTTCCGTTGTAAACAACAATATTACCTGTTCCAGTTGTATCATTGTTTAAGTTTGAATAGGAAGCACTGTTTACATTGTATTGTGTAGCATTTGTAGGTGATGTTCTGGATGTGTTGATGTCTCTTGCAACCACTATTCTTCCACTTCCATTTCCATTGGTCCAGGCCAAAGTCATACTACTTTGTGTGATGTTACTAAAGTTTAAGTTACTGGCAATAACAGTAGGTTGATTTGCAAGTGTTGTTCTGCTCGCATTGAACACATCTGAATAAGCTATACTGTTACCGGTGCCATTGTATTCATATACATCAAATGTATAAGATGTTCCAGTACTCAAACCGGTTACTGTTACCGTTTGGCCATTCCCATCATATACTACCCTATTTCCGATACCAGTTGAATCATTTGAAAAATCAGAGAATGCTGCTGAGTTAACAAAATAATCAACAGAATGACTAGGTGCTGTTCTGTTTGAACTACTAAGTCTGGCTACAACTATACGTCTGTTGCCATTTCCATTGGTCCATGAAACTTGTATGCTGTTGGTAGTGATTGTTCCAAAAACAATTGCACTTGCTTTTAATGTTGGTGCAACGCTTAATGTTGTTTTGTTACCAGTTAATGCAGCTGAATAATTAATGGTTGCACCGCTACCATTGTATTCATAAATATCAAAAGCATATGCAGTTGAACTGGTTAATCCAGTAACTGTTACACTAGAGCCATTTGCATTGTATACAACTACGTTTCCAGAGTTCCCTGCACCAGTTAAAAAATTAGGAACATCAGAAAATGAAGCACTGTTTACGGGATAAGCAGTTCCGTTGGTCGGATTTGCTTTAGGTGTACTCGCCAATCTTACTACTAAAATCCTATTCAAACCAGTACCGTTGGTCCATGAAACCAAGGTACTCGAATCAGTGGTATTTGTAAAAACTATGTTTGTAGCAGGCAAAGGTTGCCTGGCAAGCGTTGATTGATTTCCATTCAAAAAGCTTGTTGCGTAATTTGCGCTGGCATTGTCTCCATTGTACTCATATACATCAAACTCATAAATGGTACCAGGGTTCAATCCGGTTAACGTGAAACTTGAACTTGTATCATTGAAAACAACTTTATTGTTTGTTCCAGTAGTTGAATTGAGTAAATCTGAGTACGCGTTGCTATTAACTGAGTATCCTGTTGCATTACTTGGTGCAAATCGGGTAGATCCAAATGGTCTAGCCACTACTATTCTTTTTGCTCCGTTACCTTTTGTCCAAGTCAATTGAATGCTATTGGTGTCAATGGCTGAAAATTGTAAACCTAAGGATGCAATTGTTGGCTGAAGTGCCAATGTTGTAAAAGTACCTGTTGAGAAGTAGCCAGCATTGGAATTCAGCGTTAAACCATAAGATTTGTATGAAATTGAAATACCTGAAGGTAAACCTGTAAATGTTGTTCCAAATGATCCAGTATCGGGATTGGAAATTACAATTCTCGTAACTCCAGTACCGCCAATTAAAGGATTTGAATTCACATTTGTTTCAGACCATACAAAACCTTTTGACATTGCAGGATCACACTCATCGCTTGCGGTTAGCTTACTAGAAATAATCGCATCAGTTGTTGTAATATTTGAGGCATTCAAGTCAGTTAAAGTTGGCAGTGGAAAGCTTGTCGCAGTAGCTGCTGTTGTGTAACTAGAAGGGTTTGACGCTGCTGTTGTAGAATTGTAATTGATTGTAATTTCTGATACAATACTGTCACAAGAATAACTATAAACTCTAAACCAATATTTGGAATTGGCGTTTAAATTGCCAACTAAAACAGTACTACCAGTATCATTGTAAACGCAGTAGTAACCACTTGCTCCTAACTGACTACCTCTGGTTGTATTGATTCCTTTAGGACTAGATACATTGTAAGTCAATCCATCTTCAATATTAGGAACACCTGCAGAAGAACTTCTTAACATAAATACAGCAGTTCTTGACCCGCTACCTTTGGTCCAACTAACTCTAACAGATTTATTGTTCAAACAAGAAAATTGAAGCGAACTCGCCTGAGTTGATGGTTCATCATACCCTATTACTGTTATATCGTCTAGGCCAATAGCATTGTTGACAGTATTGGTATAGGTTATGACACGGATGATATTTTGAGAACCTGTATAGGCACTGGCATTGACTACAATAGTTGAAAATGTTTCATCTGCAGCAAAAACTTCATCTAAGTTATCCCAGCTTGCGCCACCATTTGTTGAAATTTCAATCGATAATATAGCTGGACTTGTTATTCCTGTTTCTGCTTTTAATTGTAAATAGACGATGGCTCTTTTGCCTGTGAAATCTAAATTTGGTGTTTGTAAACTTGCATTGTTTGTATTCAAAACAAGGTAATCATTGCTCCCAGTTACTCCTTGATTGACACCACTACTTGTCCATATGGAAGAAAATGTTGACAGGGTACCTGTATGTTTTGGAGTAATAGCAGTTTGAGCCTTTAATGCAAATTGTATTCCTGAGAATAACAAGATCATTAGCAGTGCTATACTTTTTTTGTACAAATACATGTTTTGTATATGTGTTTTTTTCATAATAATGCTTTTAAATGAACCAATTCAATACAAGCTTGTTAGCGAATAATTAGTTTAGAAGAATTTCTATTACCCGGCATATCAATATACCAGTCTGGATTGCTTAAGCCATTACTTTGAGCCCAAATTGAAAAGTTCAAATACGCTTGTAAAAAATCAACTTTCTCTTTGGTGTAAGGTATAGATGTATTGATGTCCAGAGCCCAAGGCAGGTTGTTGTGTGATTTGTAATACCTGCCTATTCCTGGAACAGAATTGTCGTTTACGGTACCAAAGAATCCTAAGTTTGCTTTGTCTGAAGGAATTTTGTTAGCAAGGTGAATTTCTTTACCTCTTTGTTGGTTGACAATAATGTATGGATTAAAAGCTGCAGCGTCCATAATTGTTGTTGAAACGGTACCACCTGAAGGCACTGTTCCATTGTCAATAAAAGTTAGATGTATTTTTGTCGTATCAGTTCCTACATCTGGCGCGTTGGGGTCTACATTAACAAACCAATAACCGCCAGAGGTTGGCAGCAAATCGTAAGCATCTTTAAAAACGATAATATTGGCATGATTGGGTTGGTCAAATTCAGTACCATTAGGATTGAATGTTGTCCATGTAACACCAGCAGTATTGGCACCTGTTACATTGGTAATTTTATCAGGATTTACACCATCTAATTGGAATGCGAAAGCATTGTGTAAATCTCCTCCTATTGCTCTGGTAACAAAAGTATAATCTGCTTCAACAACATTGTTGTCGCCGTTTGAAACGATACTGTAATTGTAATCAAGAACTAGATCATTGAAATCATAATCTCCTATACCTGGCCATAAATCTTCAAAAAGCAATGTTCCAAAACCTGAAGGTGGATATGTTGTTACAAATGCCCTCAAAGGATCTGAGGGAAAAACATCGTCTATATCTGGCACATTGTCACCATCAGCATCAGGCAATGTAGTGTATGTTGAGGTTCTTAGAAAATATTGTGTATCGAAATAGTTGAATGAACCAATGGTATTGTATTCAATAATCCAAAAATAATATTTCACGTTTGAGTTTAAATTGGAAATGCTAACAGAATCCCCATTTCCTGTATACAACACTTTAGCATTACCTATAGAACTACCTGAGCCATATGTTGCATTTGCAGTATAAGAGGCTTTATCAGCGGGCCAGGCGTTTATGGTAGAATCAGTTGAAGCCAATACAATTCTTCCGGATCCGTTTCCAGGAGTCCATTTGATTGTTATGCTTGTAGAATTGGTATACACAAAACTAGGATTGCTTGCTCCTACCGTTGGGTAGGTAATTGACACCGAGTCTGTAACATTGTCTGTAAATATAGGTTGTGAAGCAGCCCTGCCAGCAATAAATACTAACAATAGGGCTGTAAAACTTCTAAAAATCTGTATGATCCTTTGATTTTTCATTTTCTTTCAGATTATCAGGGATTAAGGTTGCAAACTTACAACAATTCTACCTGTTTTTGGATTAAAATTTTGAAATTGACCCGCAAAACTCCACCTTAAATTTTGTACGTGAGAAGGGATCAGAATTTTTGTTTGGAAGTTTTCTTTTGCTCGCTGGAGTCTTTGGAAATAAACTCTTCCGTTATTGTCTATTAATTTGAGTGCTGCAATTCTTGGGTCGTTGTTTTTGCCTAAAAACAGCAAGGTTAACTCGGAGTTGGTATTCCAATTAAATTGACCTGCGGTTTTTAATTCACCGAAGCTTTGTTGGGGCTGTATTTCTCCATTTTTTTCGATGCTGGTTCTTTTGCAAGCAACCACCATTAAAATCGATGCAATTCCTAAAAATATAAAAAGGCGAATCATATTCATTTTGAAAAGATTTAATAATCATCTTTAGAGAAAATGATACCAATTTATTTATATAAAACTATCTGTTTATTTATAAGGCACTTATAGCAATCACTAGGCTATGGATTGTACACAAAAAAGTCTCAAATTGGGATAAAATTATCCCAAAATGAGACATATGGGTAGTCAATCAAATGTTTATTTTATTCAAATGCTTCTAAAAACTTGCACCTTTCAAGCTCTATTTTTTGTGCTTTTTTAATATCTAGTAAACCAAATTCAACTTTATTCAACATCATCCAACATTTGGCTCTTTTTCTGAATGATTCTGCGGCATCTTTATTGAGTTGTATTGCAATATCAAAACTTCTCTTGGCTTCAGTATAATTGCCCATTTCCATTAAAATTGCACCATGTAAATGGTGGCTGGAATGTTCAAATGGCAAGATTTCAATTGCTTCATTAATTGTTCTCAATGCCAATTTAGGGTTTCCTTTGTCTAAGTATGATTGTGCAAGAATTTCTATTACTTCTGATTTTGCGTAAGCATCTCTCCCCATTGAAAGTGCTTTTAACAACAAAGGTTCAGCTACCTCATAATTTTCATTGTACAAATGAAATTGGGCTAAACCTATTAAACAGGGTAATGAATTTGGGTGCACCTGATTCAGTTTAAAAAATAAATTAAATGCAGACTTCAATTCATCACTCTTTAATAAACAATACGCCTTGAGTAATTTTGCTTCTAAGTGTTCGGGATTAAATAAAAGATAAGCATTACAAAGCTGAATAGCTGTTTTTACAAAACCCCAATTTAAACTTGAGTGGGCTTTTGCTAATAAATGCTTTGTTTGAACCAATGTTTGAAAAGTGTTCTCTAATTGTTGGGTTTGCAGGTTTGTCTGTGTCATAATCGGTTTTATTTAATGTATTTGATGGTACAAAGCTATAAACCAATTCCGCAGTGTATTTGCGGGCTGAAACTATTGGTAATTCTGTGTTTGTCAAGATTATTTAATTATATTGCAGGCATGCCGAAAAATAAAAATGCAATCATCCGATACCGTATAATAGATGCCTGTTTGCGGAATAAATTCAAAAAATATCCAAATAAGTATGATTTTATCAGTGCCTGTGAAAACTTAGGTACGGTTTCATTAAGAACCATAGAAAAAGACTTATATGACATGATGTATGATGAAGAATTGAAATACTTTGCTCCTATTGCTTATTCAAAAACTGAAAAAGGTTATTATTACGAAGACCCAGATTATTCAATTTCAAATTTTCCTATTAACGAGGAAGATCTTTCTGCAATTGCATTTGCTTGTTCTATTTTGAGACAATTCGGAGGAATTGACCCTGCAAAACAACTAGTAGATTCAATTGAAAAACTTGAAAATTACATGCACGCAAATGCCAAGCTACCAAGGAAATCCTGGGAAACACTCATTCAAGCAGAGACAAGCACCGCAGACCCAGGTTTTGAATTCATGTCGCCCATTTTAGACTGCATTAAAAACTACAACATTTGTGAATTGACTTATAAACGTTTCAATAGTGATCAAATTAAAACATATACACTACACCCATATTTACTCAAACAATACAGAAACAGGTGGTACATAATTGGATTAGACGAAACCAGGAACGATATCACTACATTTGCTTTAGATAGAATTATTCGCTTGATTCCTAGTAAGCATACATTCAAGGTATTAAGTAGTTTCAACGCCTTGAATTACCATAAATTTGCTTTTGGTATTCACGTAAGTAAAGCTCAAAAGCCTGAAATTGTTAGGTTAAAATTTTCACCTCAAGAAGCTGCATTTATTAAGAGTCAGCCCTTGCATGCTAGTCAAGTAATAATTGAAGATTCAACTCATCAATTTATAATAGAAATTGAGGTGTGGATTAGTTTTGAACTCATCAATTGCATACTAGGTTTTGGACATAGAGTTGAGGTTTTAAGTCCAAGCTCCCTAAGAATAGAAATTTTAAATCAATTAACCAATACAATAAATTTGTACCAATCCAATTAAACATGCACACAAAAGAAGAAAAATTAGCTGCCTTTTCCAGAGTTTTAGATATCATGGATGAATTAAGAGAAAAATGTCCTTGGGATCGTAAGCAAACACTTGAAACATTAAGGCATTTGACCATAGAAGAAACCTTTGAATTGAGTGATGCAATTGTTCAGAACAACATTTCTGACTTAAAAAAAGAAATTGGTGATGTGTTTTTACATTTGGTATTTTATGCCAAGATTGCAAGTGAGCAAAACTTTTTTGACATCAGCGATGTACTGAATGCCCTTTCTGATAAGCTGATCAGTAGGCATCCTCACATATATGGAGATGTTGTTGCGGATACGGAAGCTGCCGTCAAAGAGAATTGGGAAAAATTGAAGCTCAAAGAAGGAAATAAATCTGTATTGAGTGGTGTTGCCAAAGGAACCCCTTCTATTGTTAAAGCTTATAGAATGCAAGAAAAAGCAGCGCAAGTTGGATTTGATTGGGATACTCCAGAGCAGGTATGGGAAAAAGTTTACGAGGAATTAGAAGAGTTTAAACATGAAATTCAACAACAAAATACCGTTGCTGCACAAGAAGAGTTGGGCGATTTAATATTTGCGCTTATAAATGTAGCCAGAAAATACCAATTGAACCCTGATGATGGATTAGAGCAAACAAATAAAAAGTTTCAAAATAGGTTCATGTATATTGAAAACCAATTAAAAATAAATAACCAGCAATTCAGCGAACTCAGTTTAGAACAATTGGACGTTTTTTGGAATGAAGCTAAATCTAAAGGTATTTAAAACAATCAAAGCCATTGCGTGTTTCCATTTAAACATTAAAAGATGGTACATCAGACCAACGACATAGGTTTCCAAGAATTTTTAAAAACCCATCCACAAATAGTCATTAAGCTCTATGCTAATTGGTGTGGAGTTTGTAGGTTGTTTGCCGCAAAATATAATAAGGTATCGAACAAGATTGGCAACGAAGAACTATTGTTTTTAGAGGTCAATGCAGAAGAAAACCCATTTACCAGGAATTTTGTGAATGTTTCAAACCTTCCGTTTCTTGCAACAATTAAAAATGGCCAAATGGTAGAATCCGCTTCAACCTCAAAAATTGACTACCTAGAAAACATGATTATAAGACTTAAAACTTCATAAAATAACAGTTTATGCACCTATTTTATTCAATTTGTTGATAAACTCACCAGCTTAAATCATTTTATGTGTAAATATCATTTAAAAAAAATATCTAATCTTCTATTTTTGCGCGTTCCTTAAATCAACTATGTCAATTACAACAGAATATTCAGCAATTTTTATCCAATTCTTGGTTGCATTGGGTTTTGTGGTTACAACAATGATTGTAAGTCATTTGGCCGGACCTCGCCGAAACACTTCAGATAAATTGGAAGTATTTGAATGTGGTATTGAATCGGAAGGTAATGCTAGGACACCTTTTTCAGTCAGGTATTTCATGACCGCAATTTTATTCGTCTTGTTTGACGTGGAAGTAGTTTTTATGTACCCTTGGGCTGTCAATTTTAAGCAATTGGGAAACATTGGATTTATTGAGATGCTGATTTTTGTTGGCACTTTGCTTATAGGATTTTTATACATCATTAAAAAAGGAGCCCTTCAGTGGGAGAAATAATCAATCAATCAATGGATATACAAATTGCAGATGCGCCTCCCGGCATTCAGGGACAAGGTTTCTTTGCTACTTCATTGGACAAAGCTGTTGGTTTAGCAAGAGCCAATTCATTGTGGCCTCTTCCGTTTGCAACTTCATGTTGTGGAATTGAATTCATGGCTACAATGGCTTCAAATTACGACATGGCTAGGTTTGGCTCAGAAAGGTTAAGTTTTTCTCCGAGACAGGCCGATTTATTGATGGTAATGGGTACCATTGCTAAGAAAATGGGGCCTGTTGTTAGGCAAGTTTATCTTCAAATGGCAGAGCCAAGATGGGTAATAGCCGTTGGAGCTTGCGCCTCTAGTGGAGGTATTTTTGACACTTATTCGGTTCTACAAGGAATTGATAAGGTCATCCCAGTTGATGTATATGTTCCAGGATGTCCACCAAGACCAGAACAAATCATTGATGGCATTACCAAAATTCAAGAATTGGTAAAAAATGAACCTTTGAGAAGACGTAACTCTCCGGAGTATCAAGCATTGATGGCATCTTACGGCATTAAATAATGGGAAATTTAACAAACGAAGCAATCCTACAACACATCCAATCAGGTTTACCTGGCACAATCATTTCTGCCCAAGAAAGCTATGGAATGTGTACCATAGAGGTTCAACCTGAAAAAATAGTCAGCCTATTTCAGTTTTTATACAACCATCCTGAAATGGCTTTTCAGTTTTTAACAGATTTATGTGGCATTCACTACCCAGATCAAGCTGGCAAAGAATTGGGAGTTGTATACCATTTACACAGCCTCGTTAATAACTTAAGATTGAGAATCAAAGCATTTGTACCCAAAACAAATCCTCAAATAGACAGCGTTTCAGCTATTTTTAAATCAGCCAATTGGCAAGAAAGAGAAACCTATGATTTTTATGGAATTGAATTCATTGGGCATCCAAATTTGATACGTATTTTGAATGTGGACGAAATGACATATTTCCCATTAAGAAAAGAGTATCCACTAGAAGACCAACACAGAACCGATAAAAACGACAGTTATTTTGGCCGATAATACTATGGAAAACAACTTAAACGCCACATTTGAAGAGCATTCAAAGGCCTATACCACGCTCAATCTAGGCCCAACGCATCCAGCAACACATGGTATTTTTCAAAACATTCTTACCATGGATGGAGAAATCATCGTGGATTCAGAACAAACTGTTGGTTACATTCACCGAGCCTTTGAAAAAATAGCAGAACACCGTCCTTTCTACCAAGTAACACCACTAACAGACCGACTCAATTATTGCTCATCCCCTATTAATAATATGGGATGGCACATGACCATGGAAAAACTGCTTGGTGTAACAGTTCCTAAAAGAGTGGATTACATGCGCGTAATTGTAATGGAATTGGCCCGTATTGCAGATCATTTGGTCTGTAATTCAGTAATTGGTGTAGATACAGGAGCACTAACAGGTTTTACTTATGTATTCCAATGGAGAGAAAAAATCTACGATATTTACGAAGAAATTTGTGGTGCACGATTGACTACCAATATCGGTAGAATTGGTGGAATGGAAAGAGACTTTAACAAAGAAGTGATTGCTAAAATAGAAGACTTTTTAGCTGGTTTTCCAAAGGTATTCAATGAGTTTTGTAGCTTGTTAGAGCGCAACAGAATATTTATGGACAGAACCATTGGAACTGGACCAATTTCTGCTGAAAAAGCTTTAAATTACGGCTTTACGGGTCCTAACTTAAGGGCTACAGGAGTAGATTATGATGTCAGAGTCATGAATCCTTATGCATCATATGCTGATTTCGATTTTAATATTCCTGTTGGCATCAACGGAGATACTTACGACCGTTTCATGGTCAGACAAGAAGAAATCAGAGAAAGTTTAAAAATTATTAGACAAGCATTGAATAATTTACCTGAAGGTAAATATTTTGCTGAAGTACCCTCATTTTATTTACCTCCAAAAGAAGAAGTATACCACAACATGGAAGCTTTGATTTGGCATTTTAAAATAGTAATGGGAGAAGCAGATGTTCCTGTTGGTGAAATTTATCATTCTGTTGAGGGTGGAAATGGAGAATTAGGCTTCTATTTAGTAAGTGATGGAGGCAGAGCAGCCTATCGCCTTCATTTTAGAAGACCTTGTTTTATTTATTATCAAGCTTTTCCTGAAATGGTAAAAGGTTCAACTTTAAGTGACGCCATTGTTGCAATGAGCAGCATGAATGTAATTGCTGGGGAGCTAGACGCATAAGCATATCAAACATGGAGAAAAAAGAAATTAAATTCAGCGAAAATGTATTAGAACTCATTCAGAAAATGAAGGGTCATTATCCTGCTGGAAAACAAAAATCAGCTTTATTGCCAGTTTTACATTTGGCACAAGCAGAGTTTGACGGCTGGTTGAGTCCGGAGGTGATGGATTATGTTGCAAGCTTACTTGATATTCAGCCAATTGAAGTATATGAAGTAGCATCATTTTACAGTATGTACAATTTAAAACCTGTAGGTAAATGTTTGCTAGAAGTTTGTAGAACGAGTTCTTGTTGGTTAAGAGGTGCAAACGAAATTGTTGCACATCTAGAAAATAAATTAGGCATTAAAGAAGGTGAGACAACACCTGATGGACTATTTACCCTTAAAACAGTTGAATGTTTGGGTTCATGTGGTACTGCGCCAATGTTAATGTGTGGTGCTCAATTTCATGAAAACCTTACTTCTGAAAAGGTAGATGAATTAATTGCTAAATTAAAGGCAGAAAACACAAGGAAAACCTATTTAGATCAGGTCGAAGTAAATCAATACTAAACATGGGAAAGAAATTATTACTTGCAAACGACCACATTCCAGGTATACAATCATATGAAGTATACAGGAGCAACGGCGGCTATCAATCTGTAGAAAAAGCGCTCAAAAACTTAAAGCCCGAAGACATTGTTGAGGAAGTAAAAAAATCTGGTCTTAGAGGACGTGGCGGTGCTGGCTTCCCAACTGGTATGAAATGGAGTTTTTTGGCAAAACCTGAAGGTGTTCCTAGGTACCTTGTATGCAATGCCGATGAATCTGAACCTGGTACTTTTAAAGATCGTTACTTAATGTCTAGAATCCCTCATTTATTGGTAGAAGGGATGATTACTTCTAGTTATGCATTGGGTGCCAATACATCATATATTTATATCAGGGGTGAGTATTATTATGTTGCTCAAATTTTAGAAAAAGCAATAGCTGAAGCCTACCAAAATGGATGGTTAGGCCAAAACATTTTAGGAACAGGTTATCACCTTGATTTATATGTACAAGTAGGTGGTGGAGCATACATATGTGGCGAAGAAACAGCCCTTTTAGAATCATTAGAAGGCAAAAGAGGAAACCCGAGAATAAAGCCGCCGTTTCCTGCAATTGCTGGCTTGTATGGATGCCCTACAGTAGTAAACAATGTTGAAACCATTGCAGCTGTTGTTCCAATTGTGAACGAAGGTGGTGACAGTTATGCTGCTATTGGAATTGGCAAATCAACAGGAACTAAATTGATATCGGCTTCGGGTCATATTAAAAAACCTGGGGTGTATGAAATAGAAATGGGTATCACAGTTGAAGAATTCATTTACAGTGATGAATACTGTGGTGGCATATTGAATGATAAAAAATTAAAAGCGGTAGTTGCAGGAGGATCTTCAGTGCCCATTTTACCAGCAGATAAAATTTTAACAACCCCTACTGGCGAAAAAAGACTCATGTCATATGAGAGTTTAGCTGAGGGTGGCTTTGCCTCAGGCACGATGCTCGGTTCGGGTGGTTTTATCGTAATGGATGAGAATACAAGTATTGTAGAAAACCTATATACTTTTACCAGGTTCTATCATCATGAAAGTTGTGGACAATGTTCACCATGTAGGGAAGGAACAGCTTGGATGGAGAAGTTATTGCATAAAATTTTAGATGGCCATGGAACATTGGCAGATGTTGATTTGCTTTGGGAAATCCAATCAAAAATTGAAGGCAATACCATTTGTCCTTTGGGAGATGCTGCGGCTTGGCCAGTTGCCAGTGCTATCAGGCATTTCAGAGCTGAATTTGAATCTTTTGTTGGTAGTAGTACTGCTAAACACGCAATCCATTAATTTCCAAACTGATTAAAAAAATGGCTAAAATTACAATAGACGGAAAAACAATTGAAGTGGCAGATGGAACAACCATTTTGCAAGCCGCAAGAATGATTGGACCGGATGTAGCCCCTCCTACCATGTGCTATTACAGCAAATTGAAAACAAGTGGTGGTTACTGTAGAACTTGTTTGGTAGAAGTAAGTAAAGGTTCAGAAAAAGACCCTAGGCCAATGCCAAAGCTTGTGGCTAGTTGCCGAACTACCGTCATGGACGGCATGGAGGTGAAAAATAACACCTCGGAAAAAGTAACAGATGCCCGTAAAGGTGTTGTAGAATTTTTGCTATTGAACCATCCGCTCGATTGTCCGGTATGTGACCAAGCTGGTGAATGTCACCTGCAAGATTTATCTTATGAACATGGCTCTGCAAAAACCAGAACCGATTTTGAACGCAGAAATTTTGAGAAAATAGATATCGGTAACTATGTTCAATTGCACATGAATAGGTGTATTCTGTGTTACAGATGTGTAAAAGTAGCAGACCAAATTACAGATGGTCGTGTTCATGGGGTCATTAACAGAGGCGACCACGCTGAAATTTCTACTTACATTGAAAATGCAATTGAAAACGATTTTTCTGGTAATGTTATTGACGTATGTCCTGTTGGCGCTTTAACTGATAAGACATTTCGGTTCAAGAGTAGAGTATGGTTTACCAAACCAGAAAATGCACACAGAGATTGTCCTACATGTAGCGGAAAAGTTGTTGTTTGGAAAAAAGGCGATGAGATTTTAAGAGTAACTGGAAGAAAAGACCAATGGGGTGAAGTGGAGGAATTCATTTGCAATACTTGCAGATTTGAAACAAAAAAAGCTTCAGATTGGACAATAGAAGGCCCTGCACATGTGAATAAGCATTCTGTTATCTCAGCAAATCACTATGAAGTTTTAGAAAAACCTCAAGAATTAACCATCAATCAAATTCGTCCAATTGCAATAGACCAACAAAACGACTAATGGAAATAATTTTGTTCAAAACCATATTGGTGCTTGTATTGTTCCTGATCAGTTTAGGAATTGCCGCCTACTCCACTTATGCAGAAAGAAAAGTTGCTGCATTTTTACAAGATAGAATTGGTCCTGACAGAGCTGGTCCTTTTGGCTTACTTCAACCTATTGCCGACGGTGTAAAAATGTTTTTAAAAGAAGAAATCATTCCCAATCACTCCAATAGATGGTTATTTATTCTAGGTCCATGTATTTTCATGCTAACAGCTTTGATGACCAGTGCAGTTATTCCGTGGGGATTGCCTTTAGAATTTGATGGTACTAAATATGCGCTTCAAGTTGCCGACATCAATATTGGTGTTTTGTACATTATGGGTGTACTTTCAGTTGGTGTATATGGAATCATGATTGGTGGCTGGGCCTCAAACAACAAATATGCATTATTGGGAGCCATTCGCGCTTCTAGTCAAATGATTTCTTATGAATTAGCAATGGGTATGAGCATTATATCAATTTTGTTAATTTCAGATGGATCTCTGAGCCTTTCACACATAGTGGAGTCTCAAAAAGGAATGAACTGGAATGTATTTTACCAGCCATTGGGCTTTCTGATATTTCTAATTTGTGCTTTTGCTGAGGCAAACCGAACACCATTTGATTTACCCGAATCTGAATCTGAATTGATTGGAGGTTACCATACCGAATATTCTTCAATGAAGCTAGGCTTGTTCCTATTTGCTGAATACATCAATATGTTTATTTCTTCAACAGTGATTTCTTGTTTGTATTTCGGCGGATACCAATTCCCAGGCTTGGCATACTTATCTGCTCATTTACCCGCTAATGTAGTCAGCATCATTTCTATAGGAGCTTTGTTTACAAAAGTTTTCTTTTTCATTTTCTTCTTCATGTGGGTGAGATGGACTATACCAAGATTCAGGTATGACCAATTGATGCGCTTAGGATGGCAAGTTTTATTGCCATTGTCAATAGCTAATATGCTTATTACTGGCGGTGTGATTACTTTTTTTAATTTATAATCGTACTCAAATGAACCAATTAACCAATAGATCAAAAGTTGTTGTTCACAAAGAAATGAACTGGATTGAGAAGCTTTACCTTCCAGCAATTTTTCAGGGACTGATCATTACAATTAAACACTTATTTAAAAAGAAAGCAACCTTGCGCTATCCAGAAGTTACAAGGCCATTTGCGCCTGTTTACAGAGGGATGCACGTTTTAAAAAGAGACGAACAAGGTAGAGAAAATTGTACTGCATGTGGCTTGTGTGCAGTTTCTTGCCCTGCTGAAGCTATTACAATGGATGCTGCAGAAAGAAAAAAAGGGGAAGAAATGCTCTACAGAGAAGAAAAGTATGCTGCCAAATATGAAATCAATATGTTAAGGTGTATTTATTGTGGTTTGTGTGAAGAGGCTTGCCCAAAAGATGCAATTTATTTAACAGACAGGATTGTACCCTCAGACTATAATAGAAATAATTTTGTTTTCGGTAAGGATGTTTTGGTTGAACCAATTGACCAACGAATCGATATCAGCAAAAGGAAAAAGGACTATTCAATTGTAAACTAATCAGACATGGAATCAACTATCTTGTTTTATTTATTGTCCGCAATGTCTGTTATTTCAGCATTGTTTGTGGTTTTCTCCAGAAGTCCAATTTACAGTGTATTGTCTTTGATTGTTTGCTTTTTTACAATTGCAGGCCACTATATCATGCTCAATGCTCAGTTTTTAGCTATCATTCATATCATCGTTTATGCAGGAGCTATTATGGTATTGATGCTATTTACAGTAATGCTGTTGAATTTGAACCAAGAAGTGAGCGTTCATAAATTCAACCTTACTAAATTGATGGCTGTATTTACAGGTGGCTTGTTATTTTTGGTAATAGTTGCTTCAGTAAAATCAAGTACACTGGCAAATTACCAAGCTCCAGCCTATTTAAACATTGGCAATGCTGAAGACATTGGAATGAAACTTTTTACAGACTACCTCCTTCCTTTTGAAATTTCGTCTGTATTGTTTGTATCTGCTATGATATCAGCCGTTTTGTTAGCTAAAAAAGAAATCAAATAATGAACCCAATTACAAATCCCGAATCAACAACCAACTGGTACTTATTTTTAAGTTGCCTATTGTTTTCAATAGGTGTTATGGGTGTTTTATTCAGAAAAAATGCTTTGATTATTCTCATGTGCATTGAATTGATGCTAAATGCTGTCAACTTGTTACTTGTTAGTTTTTCAGCATATACTGGCAATACTGATGGTCAAACTTTTGTGTTTTTTATCATGGTTGTGGCAGCCGCTGAAGTAGCAGTTGGTTTGGCGCTGATGGTAAGTATTTATAGAAATATCGGCAGTATCGATATCCAATCACTCAACAAATTAAAATGGTAATTTAACAGTTCATGAACAATACAATGAATTTATTGACAATGATTACACCAGCAATGATGATTCCCCTTTTCCCATTGTTAGGCTTTTTAATCGTGTCGTTGTTTGGAAAAAAATTGGGCTTTATGTCAGGCTGGATAGCCAGCATGGCAATATTGGGTTCGTTTTTATGTAGCATTAACTTATTTGTGGGTCTTGAAGGAGATCAACAGCTAAATTTCAGTATCTTCAAGTGGATTGCCGCGGGTGATTTACAAATTGATTTTGGCTTCTTGATTGACCAACTGAGCTTGATCATGTTGCTTATTGTCACTGGCATTGGCTTCTTGATTCATATTTACTCTATAGGATATATGCACCATGATGAAGGTTTTTCAAGGTTTTTTTCTTACTTGAACCTTTTCATCTTCTTCATGCTATTACTCGTGATGGGAAATAATTATGCGGTCATGTTTATTGGTTGGGAAGGTGTTGGTTTGTGCTCATATTTGCTAATTGGCTTTTGGTTTAAAAATCCTGAATACAACAATGCTGCCAAGAAAGCTTTTGTGATGAACAGGATTGGAGATCTTGGATTTCTAATTGGCATTTTTGCGTTAATCTTTCACTTTGGAACATTGGACTTTATGGATGTGCAAAATCAATTGGCTGGCTTTGAACCAGATGCACCCATATTGATTTTTATTACGCTCATGCTCTTCATTGGTGCCACAGGAAAAAGTGCGCAACTGCCTTTGTATACATGGTTACCAGATGCAATGGCTGGTCCTACCCCCGTTTCGGCATTGATACATGCTGCAACAATGGTAACTGCTGGTATTTACATGATTTGCCGTTCTAATTTATTGTTTGCTTTGGCTCCCTTTACTTTGCATGTTATTTTAATTGTAGGTGTTGCCACTTCATTGTTTGCAGCAATTATTGGCATCAAACAGAATGACATAAAAAAAGTATTGGCCTATTCAACAGTGTCGCAATTGGGTTTAATGTTTGCTGCAATTGGACTTGGTGCTTTTGAAAGTAGTATGTTTCATGTAATGACTCATGCCTTTTTCAAAGCATTGTTGTTTTTAGGTGCAGGAAGTGTCATTCATGCAATGGGTGGCGAACAAGACATCAGAAAGATGGGTGGCTTGAGTAAATCTATTAAAACAACATTTGTAACATTCTTGATTGCTACACTTGCCATTTCTGGTATTTTTCCTTTTGCAGGATTTTTCTCAAAAGATGAAATATTGGCAAAAGCATTTGAACACAACTTGTTGGTTTGGGCATTGTTAAGTATCAGTTCAATGATTACTGCATTTTACATGTTCAGGTTGTTGTTTTTAGTGTTTTATGGTTCATTCAGAGGCACTCAAGAACAGGCTCAGCATTTACATGAATCGCCAATTTCAATGACATTACCTTTAATGATTTTGGCAGTATTGTCTGCATTTGGTGGATTTTTTGGTTTGCCTTCTGTATTCAGTTCAACCCATCAGTTGATGGCATTTTTAGCTCCTATTTTCAATTCATCAAAACAGGTAACACTTGAAACTCCACCCCTTTCGCATGAACAGGAATGGTTATTGATGGGTATTGCAACATTGGCTGCATTGGTAAGTATTTATTATGCATTCACATTGTATTTGAAAAAACAACAAATTCCAGAAAACGAATCAGAATTAACTGGTATCAGCAAAGTTGTAGCAAATAAATTCTATGTAGATGAGTTCTATCATAAAGTAATTGTTAACCCTGTTGTAATACTCAGTGATTTATTACTGGTTTTAGTTGATAAGTTAATCATAGATATGGTGGTCAATTTAACTGCTATTCTTGTTGATGCCATTGGAAGACTTTACAGGTTGATTCAAACTGGTAGCACTGGTTTTTATCTCATCGCAATGGTTTTAAGTATGGTGATTGTTATGTTCATTCAAATTATTTTATAATGCTGAGTCTAGAATTATTATTTATACCGCTTTTAGCAGCTATCTTGTTGCTATTTGCAAATGAAAAAGCTGCTAAACCTTTGGCTTTGGTTTTCAGTATAATTGAACTTTTTTTTACCATTTATGCTTTTCAAGTATTTCATCAAAATGGAGCTGAAGCATTTGAATTTCAAATGCCTTGGGTGAATAAGCCTCAAATTAACCTACATTTTGGAATTGACGGAATTGGTTTACTAATGGTAGTTTTAACCAATTTATTAATTCCATTTATTATACTATCCGGCTTCAATAGGACTACAAAAAGAGTAGCTACTTTTTATGCATTGCTCTCTTTTATGCACTTTGCATTACTTGGCGTATTCATGGCATTAGATGGTTTTGTTTATTACATATTCTGGGAATTGGCCTTGATTCCAATTTATTTCATGGCATTCAATTGGGGAGATGAAAACAGTCCAAAAGTTACTTTGAAATTTTTCATCTACACCTTAGCAGGAAGCTTGTTAATGCTTTTTGGGTTTATATACTTGTACATGGGTTCACCTAATCATTCATTAGACTGGAGTGTTTTATCAAACCAACATACCTGCTCTTGTAACCAAACTTGGTTGTTTTGGTTGTTTTTTATTGCATTCGCTATTAAAATACCAATTATTCCATTTCATACTTGGCAACCAGACACCTACAAATCCGCTCCTACTCAGGGTACCATGTTGCTATCTGGTATCATGCTGAAAATGGGTACTTACAGTTTATTGAGATGGTTATTGCCTATTTTTCCGGCAGGGATGCACGAATGGCAATCAATAGTTATCACACTCTCTGTTATCGGTATTGTTTATGCTTCTATCATTGCCATTATGCAGAGAGATCTCAAGAAATTATTTGCATATTCATCTATCGCACACGTTGGATTAATTGCTGCTGGTACATTTACGTTGAGTTTTGAGGGAATTCAAGGTGCATTGGTACAAATGTTAGCACACGGAATCAATGTAGTTGGCTTGTTCTTCTGTGCGGATATCATTTTAAACAGAAAAGGCACCTTACAAATACATCAATTAGGGGGCATTCGTCTTCAATCCCCTTGGTTTGCCACTTTCTTCATGATTGTTTTACTTGGCGCTATAGCCCTTCCATTAACAAATGGATTTGTTGGTGAATTTATGTTACTATACAGCCTGTTTAAGTACAATGTATGGTTAGGGGCCGTTGCTGGAACCAGTATCATTTTAGGTGCGGTTTACATGCTAAAAATGTTCCAAGAGGTGATGTTAGGAGCAGTACCAGAAGATGCCCTACCAATGGAAAAACTCCATTTAAATGAAAAAGTTGTGTTAATTGGAATCATCGCATTGATTTTCATATTAGGTGTTTTTCCTGGTATGGTTACCAATTTAACTCAACCAACTGTAAACCAATTATTAAAGTTAATTTAAAATCACTGTGAATACACTTATTTATACTTCTGTTCTTGGATTTGGATTGATGGTTTTAGAAGTGCTTAAACTTCGCAAATGGATCAGCCCTGTTTTGATATTGGGTTTAAGTTTGATTTTTGGTATCAACATACATGATTGGAACCAGCCAGGTTCTTACATGGGGAATATGCTAGAAACAAGTAATTTTACTGTTGCTTTCAATGCTTTAGCAATTTTCATTACCCTCTTGATAGCGATGTTGGCATCAGAGTATTACGCCGACGAGGCACACCATATCAGTGATTACATGACCATCATGACATTTGTTTTGTGTGGAGCGCAAATGATGTTGGGATATGCCAATTTAGTTTTATTTTTTATAGGTATTGAAACATTAAGTATTTCATTGTATGCCCTTTCTGGTAGTAAAAGATTTGATGCCAAATCAAATGAAGCTGGTTTCAAATACTTTTTAATGGGTTCGTTTGCTTCAGGATTCTTGTTATTTGGAATTGCCTTGATTTATGGGGCAACCCAAAGTTTTGATTTAAATAGCTTGGGAGATTATGCAAATGGTACTGAGGTTTCTCCAATGTTCTTGACTGGTTTATTATTGGTTTTGTTTGCACTATTCTTTAAAGTTTCAGCTGCCCCTTTTCATTTTTGGGCACCTGATGTATACGAAGGTGCGCCAAGTATCATTACTGCGTTCATGAGTACTTTGGTAAAGGTTGTTGGTTTTGCTGCATTTTATAAGTTTTTACATGTTTTCGGATATTTGATTCCGATTAAATTTGAATGGTTAATCATTCTCGTTGCCATTGTATCGCTTTTTACAGGAAATCTCTCTGCACTTGCTCAAGAGAATTTCAAAAGATTGATGGCTTATTCAGGAATTTCCCATGCAGGTTACCTGCTCATAGGCTTAGTTGGCGCTGCAGCCTTTCCAAGTACTGCAATACTTTATTACGGAATTGGCTATGCTTTGTCTACCATCGCAGCTTTTTCTATAGCAATGGCTGTTTTTAAGTCCACAGGATCAGAAACCATCAGTGCATTCAATGGACTAGGAAAGAAGAACCCGATTTTAGCTGCTTGCCTCACTTCAACAATGTTAAGTTTAGCTGGCATTCCGCCTTTTGCTGGTTTTTTTGGTAAATTCTATATTTTCAGTGAAGCCCTTCAAAATGGCCACTTTTACCTTGTCCTCATTGGTATTATCAGCTCAATGATTGGAATTTATTACTATATGAAAGTAGTAATTGCCATGTATGCTAAACCTGCTAATGAAACCAAAATAGAAATTTCGTTGACTAATCAATTAGTGATGTGGTTATGCCTAATCGTTTCTTTATTGATTGGGATTATGCCTTCAATGATTACAAGTTTGTTTTAATCTAGGAGACTTTAATTAACAATAGGCTTATTCATAATTATTTCACATTTCTTGGCTTGGTATTTCAATTAAAATGACTTTTTTTGCAACAATTAAAAAATAAAAATAAAAAAAATGAACAAGGTAGCAGCTCCTAAAAAAGAAAGCGCATTAAAGAGTCAATTCGCTTCTTTCGCTATTCCAATTCTGGTAATTACCGGTATTTTGATTTACAAATTTGTATTGGGTAATTCATCTAACTTCCAAGGTGGAGACCCTGCTAATCACCCAGTTGAAGAAGGTGTTGGACACGTTTTGGGATTGATTTACAAAGGTGGTTTTATCGTACCTATTTTGCTTTCTTTGGTATTGATGAGTTTAACATTCTCAATTGAAAGATTCTTGACAATTGGAAAAGCGCAAGGAACTGGAAATGCAGAAGCGTTTGTTAGAAAAGTAAAAGGACACCTTTCAGCTAACAATGTTGATGCTGCAATTGCTGAGTGCGACAAACAAAAAGGTTCTGTAGCTAATGTTGTTAGAACTGCTTTGGTTAAGTACAAAGAAATGGAAGCAACATCTGGTATGGACAAGGATCAAAAAGTATTGGCCATTCAAAAAGAATTAGAGGAGGCTACAACTTTAGAATTACCTATGTTAGAGAAGAACTTGGTAATCATAGCAACGATGGCTTCAGTTTCTACTTTAATTGCCTTATTGGGTACAGTATTAGGTATGATTCGTGCGTTCTCAGCTTTGGGAACAGGTGGCGCTCCAGATTCAGTAGGATTAGCAAATGGTATTTCTGAAGCTTTGATCAACACAGCTTTAGGTATTGCCAACTCTGCTGTAGCCATTATTATGTACAACGTTTTCACCACTAAAATCGATAAAGTTACTTACACCATCGATGAAGCTGGATTTAGCATTGTTCAAACTTTTGCCGAAAAGCACAAATAATATTTGTTTTAAATTCGGATTCCCAAACATTAATTTAACACTATGCCAAAGGTTAAAGTGCCGCGTAAAAGCACCTCTGTAGACATGACAGCTATGACTGACGTAGCTTTCCTGCTCTTGACGTTCTTTATGCTAGCAACGCAATTTAAACCGGACGAACCGGTAACTGTCAATGCTCCTTCATCCATAGCAGAAGTGCCATTGCCAGATATCGATATAATGACCATTACCATTTCCGGCGATGGAAGGGTGTTCTTTGATTTGGAAGGTCAGCAAT
The DNA here is from genome assembly GCA_027491355.1 of Bacteroidota bacterium. Taxonomy (GTDB): domain Bacteria; phylum Bacteroidota; class Bacteroidia; order UKL13-3; family UKL13-3; genus CAISCU01. The sequence continues at coordinate 19,036 of JAIXWI010000015.1, read as the reverse complement.
ACAAAGAAGAACTCATTAAAAAAATGGGAGCTTTGAAACAAGTTACTTTCACTCCTGAAGAAATCAAAAGCTTTTCATTAATGTCTAGTTTTGGTGTTCCTTTTGGTCAACTGAGAGAATTGTTGGCATTGAAAACTGAAGAAAGAGCTAAAATTCAACAAAAAGGTATACCAGCAGATTCATTGAACAACGAATTGGCTGATTGGGTTTGGCAATCTCGTTTAGTGAACAACAATGTACGCGTTGCCATTAAAGGTGATCAGGAAACGAATTATCCAATTGTGAAGCAAGTCATTGCTACTTTGCAGGATAAGAAAGTAAACCGATTTAATTTTATAACCAACTTAAATACCGAACCGGTAGAATAAAATACTATGGCAGAAATAGAAGGCGGTGGCGGTGGCCATAAAAAAGGTGGTAAACCAAAAGGTAAGAAACTCTCTACAAGGGTAGATTTCACACCCATGGTAGATTTAGGGTTCCTACTCATCACCTTTTTCATGTTAACCACTTCCATGAACAAACCAAAAACTATGGAAATCAACATGCCTGTGAAAGACAAAGTTGAAGAAGTAGATAAAACCAAGGTAAAAGCATCACAAGCAATCACCGTTTTATTGACAGAAAACGATAAGATTGTTTATTATTTTATTAATGAAAAAACTGGAGAGCCAGAAACTCCAGTCATTACAAATTTCAGTAAATCGGGCATACGCTCTACCCTATTGACCAAAAACAAAGAATTATTAGCTGCTAAAGGATTCAACAATTTAGATTCAATTCCAATCTACAAAGAAATGTACCGATTGAATAAAATTGATGAGGCCACCATGCGTGCAAATATTTCTGCAATCAAAAACAACAAAGATGCACTGATTGTCGTTATCAAAGCAGATGATAAAGCTAAGTATAAAAACTTAGTTGACATTTTAGACGAAATGTTGATATGCAATATTGGTAGGTATGCAATTGTTGATATCACTGATATTGAAAAAGAGTTGATTCAAACTGCAATGGCTGTTAAATAAAAAATCAAGACATGGCAAAAGTTAACATTTTCGAAAACAAATGGGTTGATCTCATCTTCCAAGGTAGGAATCAATCATATGGTGCTTACGTACTGCGTAAAAAAAGCGATGAAAACACCTTGAAGGGAATTGTATTCTCTATCTTGTTGTTTACTACTTGTATCTCTGCTCCTGTTATTATCAATTACATCAAATCAAAGATTCCAAAGGAAAATGAAGTGAAGGTGACTGAAGTCAATACCTTGGAGGAGCCACCACCAATTGATAAAAATGAACCCCCTCCACCACCAACAGAACCCCCTCCACCTCTTAAAAGTACGGTAAAATTTACTCCACCAGAAATTAAACCAGATGAAGAAGTTCCTCAAGACGAGCCACCACCTGCACAAGAAGACATGAAAGACAAAGATGCAGGTGCAGCCACAGTAGAAGGTGACCCTAATGGAGTTGATGCCAGTTTAGTTGAAGGTGATGGCGATGGTGATGCACCTGAAATTATGACTTTTGCTGAACAAATGCCTGAATTTCCCGGAGGTACAGAAGAAATGTATAAATACTTAAGTAAAAATATACAGTATCCACCCTTGGCAAGAGAAAATAGCATTGAGGGTAAAGTTATCTTAACTTTTGTGGTAGGCGCAGACGGTAAAATATCGCAACTAGAGCAAGTTGGTAAAAAACTGAACTGGGGTTTAGATGAAGAGGCGCTTCGTGTTGTTAAATCAATGCCACCTTGGACTCCAGGTAAACAAAATGGTAAACCTGTGTATGTAAAATTTACTTTACCTATCAGATTCCAATTAAACTAATTTGAATAAACCTGGCTTGTTTTACACGTAGTTGCAGCCTGCAATTGCTGTTCAATAAGTCAGGTTTTTTTATGGATACCAATGGAACTAAATACTAAATTATGATTCGTTATTTGCATGCCATTATGGGTGTTTTATACATTGTATTGGGTGTATTGGTTTTTGTATATCCAATTTTGAGTGAAATGAGCATCACCTCAAGAAACATCGTTTCAGTTGGTTTGATTATTTACGGATTCATTAGATTGTATCGTTTTTACAAATCATGAGACAGTTTGTTTTATTCTTATTTGGGCTCAGTCTCGTTGCATTGTCTTGTCAAGACGAAAAACCAAAAGCAATAGACACCCCTACTTCTGGACAGATTACAGTTAGTTGTGATGAGAGCCTCAGGCCTATAGCTGAAGCAGAAAAAGAAGTTTTTGAATCATTGTATCCAAATGCAAAAATTAACTTGGTTTTTACGAGCGAGCAAGCAGCCATTGATTTGGTTTTAAAAGACAGTGCGCGAATGGCATTTGTTACCAGGAAAATGAATATAGATGAGGAAAGCCAACTCAAAGAACAAAAAATAAGTCGCTCAAGGTCAATTAAAATTGCTTATGATGCCATTGCCTTCATTTTAAATAAATCCAATCAAGATACCTTGTTTCAAGTAGCTCAAATCAAACAAATTTTGAATGGAACCTACAGTAATTGGAGCCAAATTAACCCGAAGCACAATGGTGCCATTCAAGTGGTATTTGACAATCCTGCTTCAGGCGCAATCAGGCTATTAAAAGACAGCTTGGGCTTGAATTCAAATTTAAGTAAACAATGTTTTGCAGTGAATTCCAATAAAGATGTCATTGATTATGTTGAAAAGAACCCACATGCAATTGGTATTATAGGTATCAGCTGGATCAGTGATCCGGATGACAGTTTAGTGAGGTATTTTTATAAACAAGTAAAGGTTGCAGACATTGTGCCTACTCAAATCAAATATGAAAGTATTACCTGGAAACCCATACAAGCGAATATTCATTTGAGGCAGTATCCATTTTGGAGAGAAGTATTTTTAGTAAGTAGAGAAGCAAAATCTGGGCTTGGCACAGGCTTTGCTAGTTTTATATCAGGCGACCAAGGACAACGCATCATTTTAAAATCAGGTTTGGTTCCATCTAGGGCCGCCATTAGAACCATTGAACTAACACAATAAGAAAAATCATGAGAACCATCAATGTATTTTTAGCATTATTTTTACTAAGCTTTCAAAGTATCAGGGCCCAACAAATGGAAGCTGGTTTGAAAGCATTGGATTTTGAAAAATATGAACAAGCCAGAACCATTTTTAAATCGATGATACAACAAGAACCAGGCAATGGTATGTTGTATTATTATTTAGGTCAAACATATACCAATTTAATTCAATTGGATTCGGCTGAGTTGACCTACCAAAATGGTATTGTCAATGCCCCTACTCATGCAAGTAACTACGCTGGCTTAGGAGAATTGAGATTGATGGAAGGTAGAAAAGATTTAGCGCTAGCGCAATTCAACAAAGCCCTTTCATTTAGTAAAACCAGAAATGGCGTGGTAACCGATATTCAAGCATTAGAATTGGTTGCCGCAGGTATGGTGAACAATGCCCAAGACAAAATGCTAGATTCTGCCGAGCAATTAGTAATAATGGGTTACGAACAAAATAAAAAGAATTATAATTTTTTGATTGCTGCTGGGGATGTTTATTTAGAAAGAAACGATGGTGGAAATGCTGCAACTTTTTATGAAAGAGCCATCGCACTTGAACCTAACAACCCAAAAGCTTATTCTAGAGTGGCTGTGATTTGGTTAAGGGTAAAGAATTACGAGGCCGCACAAACGGATTTAAACAGGGCCTTCGAAAAAGACCCAAATTATGCTTCTGCCTGGAAATACCAAGCTGAATTGCACTATGCAAAACGCAATTTTGCTAAAGCAAAAGAAGCATACAGCAATTATTTGAACAACTCTGAACCAAGTAGCGCAAACCAAATCAGGTTTGCTAGAATTTTGTTTTTGAGTAAAGACTATGAATCGGCTTTAGAAAAAATTGAAGAAATACAAAAAACAGATAAAAAGAATATTTTACTCTACAAGTTAAAGGCATATGCAGTTTATGAAATCATTGCTACTAAAACCGATACAGTAAAAGCCAATGCTGGCTTGGAAGCATTGAATTATTATTTCAGTAAAACTGATACCAGTAAAATTACTTCTACTGATTACTTGTACTTGGGCCGTTTAGAAGCAAAGGTGGTTGGCAAAGACTCATTGGCAGCTGCTCATATGAGTAAAGCTTTGTCAATTGATCCGACTCAGGTAGAAGTTTATGCTGATATTGCGAAGTTGCTAAACAAACAAAAAAAGTTCAAAGACGCTGGCGACATGTTCAAGAAATACATAGGTTTGGCAAAAAAGCCAAGTATTGTTGATTATTACTTGATGGGTAAAGCTTACTATTTTGGCAAGTCATACCTAGATGCAGATTCAGCATTTGCCAGAGTAAATGAAATGAAGGCAGATTATGCTGAAGCTTATTATTGGAGAGGCATGAGTTTATCATCTTTGGATCCTGAATCTAAAACAGATACACCAAAACCTTTAATGGATAAATACATAGAATTACAAACAGCTGACCCTGCCAAATATGAAGCCAATAAAGACAAATGGAAAAAAGATTTAATCAACGCATACAGTTACTTGGGATATTATTACTTGGTACGTGATAAAGTAGCTGATAATAAAATCAAAGCCCGAGAAAATTACAAAAAGGTGTTAGAATTAGATCCAGAAAATGCAAATGCAAAAAAAGTATTGAGTGAATTAAAATAAGAGAAAGCCGGTTTATCCGGCTTTTTTGTGAACAACATGATGAATTACAAAGTTTATGGCAACGGACAGCCACTGCTCATTTTACACGGCTTTTTAGGTTCTCTTGATAATTGGCATTCTATTGCCAATGAGTTGGGTCAATATTTTAAAGTTTATACACTAGACCTAAGAAACCATGGAAAGTCATTCCATGCTCCTACTCATACCATTCAAGATATGGTAGATGACTTACACACATTTATTCAAACCCATGCTTTGAAGATGGTTCATTTAATGGGGCATTCAATGGGTGGAAAAGTAGTCATGGAATTTGCATTGCAATTCCCAACCATCGTTCATCAATTGATAGTGGCGGATATTGCACCTAAATTGTACAAAAGAGGTCATGATGATGTCTTAAAAGCTTTGCAAGAAGTAAACTTAGAAGGCATGCAATCTCGCAAAGAAGTTGAAGCTGCTCTATTACCCTATTTACCTGATTTTGGAGTAAGGCAATTCATCATGAAAAATTTAGACCGTAACGATACAGGACACTATCAATGGAAAATGAATGTACCCGTGTTGTTAAGAGATTACGAGCAAGTGGTTCAAGCCATTGCGCCAAACAGGCATTTTTTAGGTGATACCCTGTTTATTAGGGGTGGCAATTCTATATATATTCAAGACACTGACAGTTATCAAATGAAGGACTTGTTTCCAAGATATCAACTAGAAACCATAGAGAATGCTGGTCATTGGGTACATGCAGACCAACCTGTTCGACTCAAAAATTTGGTATTGAATTTTTTAAAAGCTGTTAACGCAACCTAATTCTTCTACCTTTTTTAAGTTTGGTTTTAGTAGAAACCCTGTTCAATCTACTTAACTTTTTAGAGTTTAAGCCATACCTAGCAGCAATTTTCTTGATGGTATCGTTCTTTTTGGCTTTGGTATATTTAGGAACTTGCGCTTTTAGTTTTGCAGATTTAACTTCATACAAATGCTTAAAACATCCTTTTTCTACCTGAAAAGTATCTGCTAACAATGAACCAGTAGGAAAATGTATCAGTGTAGAAGGATTGATTTTTTCGCCTTTGAACCTCACCTCAAAGTGTAAATGAGGGCCTGTTGAACGTCCGGTACTACCTGCTAATCCTATGATGTCTCCACCTTTTACAGGCTGCCCTGGATAGGCCAACAATTGAGAGAAATGCGCATACAATGTTTCTAAACCATTGTTATGCCTGATTAATACAACGTATCCGTAATCTGCACTCCTTTTAGCAATTCTAACTACACCTTCAAAAGCGGCATAAACAGGGTCGCCAACTTCCATTCTAATATCTGTTCCAAAATGAAATTTGAGCCTTCTACCCCATTTTCTGAAGCCAAATCCTGAACTTAAATCGCCAATTGCTGGAGGGTGAAACGCACAATCATCATAATTACCCAATACCAAGTTAATGGTATCTTCCATGGCTTTTAAATCTTGTTTGTATGGATTAATGGTAATGGTATCCCATTTGGCATAAAACTGAGAAGCTGGGGCAAAAGCAGTATCAAAATAAAAATTACGAGGTCTGATAAAGTCCCAATATTTATTTGAAGGAGATACAACCAAACTATCGTATTCTTCAGATTCTGCTTCTTCCTCTTCTTCTTCTTCAATTTCACTGATTTGTAGTGAATCTGGTGTAGCAATGTCTGGATCTGTGAGTACTTGGGCGTAACCAAACTGGGAAACCAGACTTAAAAATATACTGAATACAATAACTTTAAACTTCATAAGGATCTTGTTCTAAGACAGCGATAGCTTGCAATTTATCCTTATTGAGTTGAGTTTTTAAATCTTCTAGCGAATTAAATTGTAGTTCATTTCTTAGTTTATCAACAAAATGAACCCTTATCCTTTGATTGTAAAGGTCTTCATTGAAATCAAAAATGTGGACTTCAATTGAATGTGCTTTACCTGGAATACTTGGATTGTTGCCAATATTCATCATTCCTTTATAAAATTGTTCGTTTATTTCAATATAAACAGCATAAACAGCATTTGCAGGAACAATTTTATCGCTATCCGTTAAGTGAAGATTTGCTGTAGGGAATCCAATTTGCCTTCCCAATTGCTTTCCCATAACAACTAAAGCAGAGAACGTATAATGGTAGCCAAGGTATTGTTTGGCTAATTTGCAATTACTTTTGTGAAGTGCATCTCTAATTTTGGTAGATGAGATGGCTAAATTAGCTATTTCTTGAGCTGGAATTTCTTGAACATCAAATCCATAAGCTGAGGAATATGATTTTAAATGTTCAAAGCTCCCTTCTCTGTTTTTACCAAATCGGTGGTTATAGCCAATTACCAAATGCTTGGTTCGAATAGCATCTACTATAATGGATTTAATAAACTGAAGCGAACTCCACCTTGAAAATGCTATTGTAAAGGGTAAAATGAGTAAATGATCAATACCTTGTTGAGCCAGTAATGCTATTTTTTCTTCTAAACTTGAAATGAGTTTTAAACCATGGTCGTCTGGAAACAGTACCATTCTAGGATGGGGTTCATAAGTAATGAGCACAGTTTCACCATTGGTTTCATTGGCAATTTGCTTTAATCTCTTTAAAATTTGTTGGTGAGCTAAATGAACACCATCAAAAGTACCTTGCGTTACTACAGCATTGGTAATTTGTGGCATCTCTGCTATAGAATTGTACACCTTCATCTTGGCTACAAATTTAAGCATTTACTAACATGTATGGATAAAATAAAAAAAAGACCCGGCTATAAATAACCGGGCCTTTAACCTATGAAAACTCAAGCTACCCCTAACTTGAATTATCTTATAACAACTTGGGACTTGTTTTGTTTCAGTTCAGTTTTCGGAATACTGATGGTTAAAATACCATCTTTAAATTCAGCTTCTAATGAATTGATATTAATTTGTTCTGGAAGTTGAATTTTTCTTGAAAACTTACCATAAAAACTTTCAAGCAAGTGTTGTTTTGTTTCGTTTTCAGAGGCATTCAGATGCCTTTCACCCTGCAATAATAAATAATTTTTATCAATTTCAATTTTTAAATTTTCTTTTTGAAACCCTGGTAATGCAAACATTAACTGATATGCATTTTTAGATTCAAAGACATCCAAATTGGGTTGAAACTTCTCGGGTTGAATTGACTTTTTAGGTAAATTAAAAATTTCGGCTATTTGTGCATCCATCATGCGATCAGATAGCAAATTGTTGTGTTGAAATTTGAATTGTGTTAACATAAAATGAGTTTTGGTTTAATTAAACAATTCAAATACCAATTTTAAAATACAGTCATTTTGACTTGTTTTTAATATCAAGACAATATAAAGATGCCATTTAGTCTTGTTTTAAGTAAATTTGGATGTCTTCAATGACGTTTTTAACAAATTCATTCGCCAGCTCATCTCTTAAAACGTTGAGAGTTTTAATTGATTTATTAACCAAATTGAACTGCTCATGAAAAGATGTGTTTCTTTCTGGCATTTGATTACCAGCAGGTAAATTCTCATACAAGTTACTCAAATCACCATTGTAATAATACGCATTAAATGAATCTGCAAAATTGAGCGAAAAACTATTTTCTGCAATCAACATTTGACTGGCACAATCTACCAATCTGTATGTGATACGTGAAGTAATCTGATTCAACTTTTTAATACTTGCATACTTAACCGTCTTGAAACGAACTACAGCAATTGATAATGGCTTTTCTTTGTCTTCAATTTGTTGAGAATAAGCTGCAAAACCAATTAGAGAATCTGGAACAAGAGGCATTTCAGAAGTTTCTTTGTAATCATTGATTGCAATTTGAAGATAGAGCTGAATGCCTTGTTTGAGCATCTCTTTCGAGATAGTTTCAACGGCACTTGTTTGCCTGATGGAGTCTGTAAGAATTGATTGAACCTTGTTAGATGGGATCAATTGAATGATATCTGGTTGAACAGAACCCATTTGTTTATATAGCTTACTAGCAAACATTTTTGCCAATTCATTGGCCTCTACCTGCTCTTCAATTGGTAAAATGGCCATCCGCTTCAATAAAGACTCAACGAGGCTGTTTAAAAACGAATTAGATTGCGGGGTTGATGGCAAAAATGAGTTAATTTTTTTTATAATTTGATAAGACTTGTAGGCTTTACCTTGTTGATTCAGTTGTTGTGCATATTTTACAAATGCATCGGTACACGTTCGAAGTCTGGTAACTGTTGCACTTGCAAAGACATTTTCATACATAGCAATTTGCTCTAAAAGCAATTCCGCTTTGTCGTATTTGTTTTGTAAAATGTTTGAGTGAACAGCTTCCATTGTTTGAGTAATCAAATCAAATTTTGCATCTTCAAATAAACCATCATACATACTTGGCCAATTCAAGTAAACTTGTACTTTTTTTAACTTTTCATAATAACGTTTATTGTTTAGGAACTGTTCAATGGCTTCGCTGTTTCTATTTTGCGTAATCAAATTTCCAAAACGACTGAATTTAGAAGCCAAAACTAGATTTCCTGTTTTGGTCAATGCTTCTTTGGCAACGACATTGGATGAATCTAGTATTAAAATATTGTAGTAATAGGTGGCAGCCAGGTCATAGTCCATTTGTTGGTAAAAGGCATCCCCTTTTTTTTGGTATTCACGTATTGGACTACAAGCAAATAGACTCCATAACAAAAAATATAAAAAAAATATGGGCTTCATTTTACATTCTTTCAGGCATTTGAATGCCAAGCAAGGCACCTGCTCTATTTAAAACCTGAGCTGTAAACATGCAGAGTATCAATCTGAATTTGCGTTGATTTTCGTCTTGTTCTTTAAGGATTGAATGTTCGTGATACAATTGATTGAACAACTTTGCCAAATCATAACAATAATTACAAATGACTCCTGGACTTAAGTCTCGGGCTGCTTCATCCACAATACCTGGAAATTGATGCAAGCCCTTTACCATGTTTTTTTCAAAAGCACTTAGTTTTACTTGATTTGAATCAAATTCAAAACTTGTGTCTTTGGCATTTCTTAAAACAGATTTTATTCGTGCATGGGTATATTGAATAAATGGTCCGGTATTACCTTGAAAGTCGATGGATTCTTTTGGATTGAACATCATTTTCTTTTTTGGGTCTACTTTTAATAAAAAGTATTTAAGTGCACCCAATCCAATTGTTTGAAACAATTGATTTTGCTCATCTAAACTCAAACCTTCTGTTTTACCTAAATCGGTTGTAATTTGTTTTGCATTGTCAAACATATCTTGCATCAAGTCGTCTGCATCTACCACTGTACCCTCCCTACTTTTCATCTTACCTTCTGGTAACTCTACCATTCCATAACTCAAATGGTAAATACCACTTGCATAGGGCTTATTGGTTTTGGCTAAAATCAATTGCAAAACTTTAAAGTGATAATCTTGCTCATTGCCTACAACATATATTGATTTGTCGTATTTAAAATCGTTGTATTTGAGAGCTGCAGTTCCCATGTCTTGTGTAATGTATACAGAAGTTCCATCTGCTCTTAGTAACAATTTCTGATCCAATCCATCGGCTGTTAAATCAACCCATACAGATCCATTCTCTTTTTTAAAAAAGCTACCTTGTTGGAGCCCTTCTTCTACTAATTTTTTTCCCAATAAATACGTTTCTGATTCGTAATAATACTGGTCAAATTCAACTCCTAATTGTTTATAAGTTGCATTGAAACCCTCATATACCCATCCATTCATTGTTTTCCATACATCAATTGTAGCTTGGTCTCCGGCCTCCCATTTTCTAAGTAGTTCTTGGGCTTGAAGCATTGATTTGGTTTGTTTGGAAGCGGTTTCTTCGTCCAATCCATTTTGTATGAGTGCTTCTTTTTCTAATTTGTGTTGTTTTTCAAAAGCCACATAATACTTTCCAACCAAATGATCGCCTTTCATTTGAGCTGAAGCTGGTGTTTCTCCATTTCCTTGTTGTAACCATGCATACATAGATTTACAAATATGAATGCCACGGTCATTGATTAAATTACAAGATTTTACATGGTAACCATTGGCTTTTAAAATTTGTATGACTGAGAATCCCAATAAATTGTTCCGAATATGTCCAAGGTGTAGGGGTTTATTGGTATTGGGTGAAGAGTATTCAACCAAAACATTTTCTTTGGATTGAGGTGTGGAATACCCAAAACTAATATTTTGTGCATTTAAAAGTGTAAAATTTGTCCAGTAGGAGGTTTGAACAGTTAAATTGACAAATCCTTTAACAACTTCTATGGATGCAATAACAGTAGTATCTTTTCTCAAGTATTCAGCAATTTCATTGGCTGTTTGTTCAGGCCCTTTTTTAGAAATTTTGAGTAAAGGAAATACAACAAAGGTAAAATCGCCTTCAAAATCTGCACTGGTAGCTTCTATAACAATTTGCATAGGCTTCCAATCTATTTGGTACAATTGATTAACTGCGTTTGCAAGTATTTCTTTTATTGATTCTTGTATATTTTTCATGTTAAAAATCTAGATAGGACTGTCTTTTTCTTTTGAAACTTTTTTGTAAATTAAACTATCAACCAAGCTTGGAAGAAATTTATTGAGCCAATAAACCAATTTACCTTGAGTGGTTAAAATTTGGAAATTGGTTCGTTTCATAACCATACGAGTGATGTGCATAGCTACTGTTTCAGGCTGCATCAATTCCGACTCTTTTAATGGGCTTTCTTGTTGTTTATTGCCTTTTGCATTGAGTGCGACATTGCGAATGTTTGAAGCAGTATAACCAGGTGCCAATATACCAACATGTAAATGTTTGTGTTTATTTTCAATTCTAAGCGATTCTAAAAAACCATTCATCGCAAACTTAGAGGCAGCATACCCTGTTCTACCCGGCAAGCCTTTAATTCCAGCCACTGAACTGATACCAATAATTGACCCTTTTTCTTTTAAAACATAAGGAAGTGCGTATTTGGTACAATAAACAGTGCCCCAAAAATTGACATCCATGAGTTGGTGCAATACCGCTAATGAGGCATCAGCTAATGAAGCACGCATAGACAAGCCAGCATTGTTGATGAGTACGTGTATGGTACCAAAATATTGAATGGTTTGCTCAATTAAATGCTTACAAGCAGCTTCATTTGCAACATCTGTGGCTATGATTTCACATTTAGCACCAATTTGAATGCAATTAGATTTAACTTGTTCCAAGGCCTGAACAGACCTTGCGGCCAAAACTAAATTGTAACCTTTTTTTGCAAATGCATATGCTGTGGCTTCTCCTATACCTGAAGATGCTCCTGTAATAAGTACGACTTGGTTTTTTAGGCTCACCTTTACTTTTTCCAAATTATTGGGGTTCCAAAAGCAGGTATTTCAGGATAATCTATTTCCATACCATCCAAAGCTTCTTCAATAGCATCTTCTAAATAAACCATTGTAGCCATTGCTTCATTTTCCCATGCATCATCGATGGCTCCTTTGTATACCAATTCACGCTTTCTATTAAATAAAAACACTTCAGGATTTACTTTTGCACCAAAAGAATGTGCAGCTTTTTGCTCATTGTCTTGTAAAAACAAGAAATGTAATTTATTTAAACCTAATTTTTCTGCAACTAACTGCATGTGTTCAAAATCATCTTCTGGTGACTGTATGGGATCATTAGAATTGATACCAACAATTCCTAAATTGTCACCTTCATATTTCTCGAATAAATTGACCAACCTTTTAGCGTATGCCTTTGATATAGGAGAACTGTTACAGGTAAAAATTACAGCTAGGGCATATTTGTCGGCATAGTCATAATGGGTATAAATTTTATTGTCATAGCCTTTAAGGCTGAATGCTGGCAATTTGTCTCCAATGTTTAACATGACTTAAAAATTAAGTCAGCAAATTAAACAATATTGATGTATTGCGCAAAAGTGTTCCTTGTAGAATTCAGAATATACCATTTTCTTCGTTGTGAAATGAAAATTGAAACAGTACATACCAATCTTCAAAATACTTTATTTTTAGATTTACCAAGAAAGTTATATGCCAAAGAACCTGAATGGGTATGCCCTTTGGACAATGATATCAATGAAATTTTTTCAATCGAACACAACAGTGCATTTCAAAATGGAAACGCCATCCGTTGGATCTTATTGGACGAACAAGAACAAATTATTGGAAGAATTGCTGCCTTTTACTCTGATTTTCATCAAACAAACCAACAAAATAAGACAGGAGGAATTGGTTTCTTTGAGTGTATTGAAAATGAAAAAGCTGCTTTTTTACTGTTTGATACCGCAAAAGATTGGCTAAAAAAACAGGGTTGTTCAGCTATTGATGGTCCAATTAATTTTGGAGAAAAAGATAAGTTTTGGGGTTTGATGGTTAAAGGCTTCAAGAATCCTTCCTATCAGGAAAACTTCAACTTTCCTTATTATGAAAAGTTCTTTCTAGCGTATGGTTTTAAATTACATACCGAGCAAACAACATCTGAAATCAGGTACTCAGATTTTAACCGAGAAAGATTTGAAAAACTAGCAACAAGGGTATTCCAAAACTCCAATTATCATTATGCGCACTTTAAAATCAGTGAACTCGAAAAGTTTGCTTCAGATTTTATTCACATATACAACCTTGCCTGGGCCAATAGGCCAGATTTTGTTCCTATGACCAAGAATAGGATTGAAACAACTTTGCGGTCTTTGAAACCAATTTTAATGGAGGAAGCTATTTGGTTTGTATATGCCAATGATGAACCAGCAGGATTTTATGTGAATGTGATTGATGTAAACCAAATTTTCAAACATGTAAATGGCAAACTAAATTGGATAGGAAAATTGAAATTTATTTGGTACAAATACTTTGGAACAATCAACCGTTTAAGAGGAATTGTTTTTGGAGTAATTCCTGCCTATCAGAACCTTGGATTAGAAACTGGTTTGATCATGAAATTTTATGAAGCCATTCAAAAGAAACCTCAATTTGTTTCTGCTGAATTAGCTTGGATTGGCGACTTTAATCCTAAAATGCATGCATTGTTCAAAGCTTTAGGTGCTCAAACAACAAAGGTACACCATACTTATAAAATTGAAATTTGATGTATAGATTCAGCTTTTTTGTTTTTTTTACTTTTGTCTTGGGTTTTATGACTCACTCTCAGTCTATTTCTCAAGGGGTAATTAAATTGTCCCACTACAACAATCCAGACTTACCAAAAGTTGATGGGACAGATATTTGGAACGACCTGACAGGTTGGTATGATCCCATTCGAAAAAAAGAATATGCCATTTGTGGCACTACCGATTCAATTTATTTTTTTGATGTGAGCAATCCAACAGAATTGAAATTGATACAAGTAAAAAGTGGTAGATCAATTCAAGCAAAAAACAGAGATTTTGAAACTTTCAGCCACTATGTTTACTGCGTATCAGACCAAGCAAATGGAGATGGAAGGCTTCAAATTTTCGACTTACAGTATTTACCTGATTCGGTTCAAGAAGTATATGCCAGTTCTAAATTAGGAAAATTCACTCATACAATTTTTATTGACAGTGTTTTAAAAAGGTTATACATGTGTTCAAACACTTTACCTGTTGGCTTTTCTGCAATGGATGTTTTGTCATTAGAAAAACCAGAGGCTCCTACTCTACTCTTTAAACTGGCTGTGCCAATTAAACCAAACGGCGGATTTTTGTTTAATAAAGTGCATGAAATGTATGCTAGAAATGATACTTGTTTTTTAAGTGCTGAGTACAATGGTCTTTATTTTTTTAAACTGAAAGATGCGCAAAATCAACAAATTTTAGGCAGTATTACATCCTATCCAGAACAAGGATACAACCACAGTTCTTGGCTAGATAAAACTGGAAAATACATCATGTTTACGGATGAAGACAGATCACTAGATATAAAAATTTTTGACATCAGCAATTATACCAATCCTAAATTTGTAAGTAGTTTCAACTCCTCTGATCAAGCCATGTCTCATAATGCATACTGGTTAGGTGATTTTGCATATGTTTCTTCCTATCACGATGGTTTTGTAATTTATGACATCAAAAACCCTTACGATCCACAAAAAGTAGCTTGGTATGATACCCACCCAATTGAACCAGAAATTTATGGAGGATACAAAGGTTGTTGGGGCATTTATCCCTATTTACCAAGCAAAATTATATTGGCAAGTGATCTAACAAATGGCATTTATGTATTGAAAGTGGATAGTCAATTTTGTGGAATAAACCTTGTCTACAAGGATGATCCCAAAATTCAAGTTTACCCTAACCCCGCTGCTAATGAATTAAATGTTCATACTTTTGAGTATTTTGATTATTATGAAATCTATAACAATTTGGGCGTTTTAGTTTTAAAAGGAACATTCAATACTTTATCTAAAATTGACATTACAGATTTGAAAACAGGTAGCTACGTATTGTATTTGAAATCTAATCGGTTGAATTTTCACCAATCATTCATAAAACAGCCTTGATTTGAAAAAGCCATTCTCGTTTTTAAGCATTGTATTGGTTGTTATTCTTTACAACAACTTATTCGCCCAACAAAGCATGGGATTAAAATTACTTGGTCACTGGAATGATACAAGCTTGAATAAAAACGATGGTTACCAAATTTGGAATGATTTAACAGGTTATTCAGATTTACAGAACAACAAAGAATATGTCATTGCTGGAAGCGCCGATAGTATCTATTTTTTTGATATCAGTGAAGCCAATGCCCCCAAAGTAGTAACTGTAAAATATGGCGCTTGTTCAAGTATGGTAAACCGTGATTTTGAATGTTACAGCCATTATGTATACTGTGTCAGTGACAATAAAAACAGAGGTAAACTACAAATTTTTGACTTACAATACCTACCCGATTCAGTCCATTTGGTATATGAAAGTGATAGCTTGGCACACAATACCCATAGCATTTTTATTGATTCGCTAAGTAGCAGGTTGTATATGTGTACCAATAGATACAACAATGGATCAGTTGGTGCAGTTGACATTGTATCTATAGTGAATCCAGCTGAACCTGTAAAAATTGGGAGCATCACGTCTCCAAAAATGCCAGATGGCAGCGCGGCTTTTAAAACCATACATGAACTGTATGCGAGAAACGATACCATCTATTGTTCTGCTGAGTACGCTGGTTTGTATATCTATGATGTAAGAAATGCTGCTGAACCCAATTTAATCAGTGTCATTTCTCAATACCCTCAAAATGGCTATAATCACAGCAGTTGCTTAGATAAAACAGGAAAAAAAATGATTTTTACTGATGAAATCCCAAGTGGTTTATCCATTAAATATTATGATTTAACCGATGTTAAAAATCCTAAATTCGTCAATTCATTTCAAAGTAATTCGGGTGCTACAGCACATAATGCATGGTATGTTGGCAATTTTGCTTATGTTTCTTATTACCATGATGGATTGTATGTTTTTGACCTTACCAATCCTTTGGATATATATCCAGTAGCATACTTCCATTCATCAAATTGGCCACCCTTATCATATGAAGGTTACAAAGGTTGTTGGGGAGTTCACCCCTACTTTAAATCTGGCAACATTGCAATTTTAGATATGGGCGAAGGTCTTTTTGTTTTAAAACCTGATCCTGCAATTACGGGTATCAATAAAAATAAGATCGCAAATGAAGTATTGGTTTTTCCAAATCCAAGCAATGGAATCGTTAATTTGGAGTTCAATAATCATACTTTCAACTCAGTTGAACTGGAATTGTTTGACATTGAAGGTAAAAGTTTGTTGCAAAAACAAGTGTTCCAAACTACTTTTGAATTGGATTTGAGTGCCTTTGTTAGCAATCAATTCATTTTGAAATTGAAAACCGAAAACCAAATTGAAGTTCGTAAACTCATTAAATTCCAATAGTGTGCCCAACAAAAAAATCTTGTTGTGGTTCTTGTTATTTTTAACTACCTTTCAAATAAGGGCTCAACACCCAGATTTTATATCATTTAAAGCTGCCAAACAGTTAACCAATAAACAATCAGAGTACAAACTATGCAGAGGTCTTGGATATGAAGCCGAAGATACCAGTTTGGTTAAAACAGAGCAGTTTCATGCAGGATACAGAAATTTAATTGCCTTTCAAGATTTTGGATTTCAATTAAGCCCAACAAGAAATTTAGCTTTTGATGTTCCTAAAAACATAGGATTTCAGTTTAACAACAACCCATATTGGTTGTATTATAAATTTGCCAATCAAACCAATTATTACCAAACAAAAATACCTACAGTTGATTTTAATTATGCTCAAGGGCCAAATTCATTGATCAATTTAGATACCAAATTTACTGTCAACATAAGCCCAAGAATCAATATTGGTGTTGATTACTCTAGAATTTTGAATTTAGGAAATTACATGCGACAATTTACCAGTGGGTATTTTACACAAGTATTTGGCAGCTATTTAAGTAAAAACAACAGATACCGGATACTTTCCAGTTTGAATTGGAATATGGGCGTCCACGATGAAAATGGAGGCATTATCAGCGACTCCATATTTGAAACACTAAGAGGAACGAATAAATCTGCTGCAGTTCAATTAAAAGGTGCACAAAGTAGGTTCAAATCATATGATTTTTATACCAGACAATTTTATTATTTGGGTAAAAAAAGTTTCATCCAACAGGGTGAAGATAGTTTTAAATGCATTGAACCTAGTGCATACATCTCACATAGCATTCAATATAAAAAAGATGGTTTTTTCTTTGATAATCTTGCAGGAGACTCAAGTGCGACACTTTTCCCGGCATTGAGTGGTTCGACTTTTGAATTCAGTGATTCAATGCAATCAAGTACCCTTCGCAATAGAATAAACGGTGGTTTTTTTAGGAAAAATTATTTTTCGGAAATTGGGTTGACGCAAGAAATTTTTGAATGGAACCAACATGGTTTTTCGCAAAATGGTTACAATGTAATTATAGATGGTAGCATTGAACGCCGGGCAAATGCTAAAAACGACATCGGCTTTTCAGGCAATACTGAATTAAATGTATTGGGTTACAATTTGGGAGATTTCAAATTAAAAGGGGACATGACTTTGAATTTATTTGGACAATCAGTTAAAGCAGGATTAGAACAACTGGCCTATAGACCAAACGAACAGTTCATGCGTTTTTATAGCAATGCATTTAGCTGGGAATATTCTCTGAAACAGATGCAGGTTAGCAAGCTTTTCGCAGGTATCCAAACTACTGGTTTCAGACATAATTTTTCTATTCAAATCCAATCTTTCCTATTAAACAATTGGGTTTATGTAAACCAGTTCAATAAACCAGTTCAAAACAACAAAGTCATTTCAGTGAACAACATTGAAATAACTAAAACTTTTCAATTGGGAATTTTATTTTTAGAGCAAAGTATATTGCTCCAACAAAGTAATAACAACGTGATTCAAATACCAGATTTTGCAGCTAAAGGCAGGTGGTATTTGAATGGTCGAATCTTCAAAAAAGTTTTATTAATTCAGGCAGGAATAGATTTTTGGTACAATACTGCTTATTATGGAAACAATTGGAATCCTGTTAGTAAAACCTTCTATATTCAAAACAATACACTCATTGGTAATTATCCATTGGTTGATTTGTTTATCTGCGGACAGGTTAAAAAAGCAGTTTTGTTTGCCAAATTGGAACATGCCAACATGGATTTGATTCAAGGAGGATTTTATGCAAGCCCTCATTACCCACTCCCTACTCGGGTTTTTAAATTAGGGATTAAATGGCGAATGTATCAATAGTTTTTTAGGGAATGGATTAGTTATCTGTGTAAATTGTGTTGTGGTGGTATATTATTCATTGCTTCATTTTTCTTGATAAAAACTTAAAAAAAGTTCGCTGCTTTTGAACAGTAATCCGTTAAAAATCATGTTTTCGTACCTTTTTTCTTGATAAAAAAGGTACCCCAAAAATCAAGACCTCCGCCAATCGGCTTAAAATCTATCTGCGTCCTTGTTCTTCGCGCGTCTGACGCAGCAATCTAAATTTCTGTTTAATATGGAACTATGACTTGTTGCTTTGGCATTCGCTTGCTGCAGGCCTTCCCACAACAAGTACTGGTGATTTTGTGCGCCGATTGACAATGGTCGGAACATCCGATTGATATCTTCTTTTGGATGAGATTTTGATTAGTCTTGCGTGATTGGCCGTTTGAGAGTTTTTTCTATTTGTTCCTTCTTTTGTCTTGATAATAATTAAAAAAAAGAGTTTGCTGCTTTTGAACGAGAATCAATTAAAAGTCATGTTTTCGTACCTTTTTTCTTGATAAAAAAGGTACCCCAAAAATCAAGACCTCCGCCAATCGGCTTAAAATCTATCTGCGTCCTTGTTCTTCGCGCGTCTGACGCAGC
>JAIXWI010000009.1 GCA_027491355.1 Bacteroidota bacterium | reverse complement strand
CCCCAAAAAAATCAACTAGCTTAGTAGTTACCAACTCTTGATTCGAACCAATCAAAGGCTGCTTCGCTTTTTTAGCTTTTTTGATTCCTCATCGTAAAGAACAAGGCTTAATCATTCAGCATATTGAAGGTGATTTTAGTACATGCAATACCCACATTTCTATATCGTTTAAATCATCAATGTCAGGTTTTTACTGATACTGTTACTATGAAATGTAAAGAAATGCCCTCTAGCAATAAACCTATATTAACTTTTAAAGAATGCATTCATATCAAGCCTTCAAAAGACTAAATCCCTCTTTCAAATCCCAACAATAGGCCTTGGAAATGAAATGAACCTGCTCAAAAAACAAAAGATTTGTTTTTGGTAATTATTACAAGAGTTCAAAAAAATGAGCCTATGGCTTAAACTTTCACAGATTAAAATTGTTAATAGTTTTATGATATTTTTGAATTCAAAATGAACTTTATTTCAACTGGCTATTGAAAAACAAAGCATCACAACACTTTTAAATCAATAATAAAATGACAGAAGTAATCATTCCACTGCTTTCATTGATTGCACTTGAAGTCATACTTGGTATAGACAATATCATTTTCATTTCAATATTGGCCGATAAATTACCTGAAAACCAACGAGACAAATTAAGGTATTGGGGAATTGGATTGGCAATGGTAATGAGGTTGTGTTTATTGGCATTTATATCGTGGATTTTACAGTTAGATAAAAATTTGTTTGCAGTATACGGAGTTGAGTTTTCGGGTAAAGGAATTATTTTAATTACAGGAGGTTTATTTCTTATATACAAAAGCACCAAAGAAATTTATCATAAATCTGAAATTGCTATGATAGATAGCCCTGCTATTCCTAAAAAAATCAGTTTTAAAAAAATGTTATCCGAAGTAATTGTTTTAGACTTGGTATTTTCTATTGATTCAATTATAACAGCTGTAGGAATGGTAAAAGAGCTTTGGGTTATGTATGCCGCTGTAGTTGTTACTGTGGTGATAATTCTTTTTGCTTCAAAACCTATTAGTCAATTCATAAACAAGCATCCTTCTTTTAAAATATTGGCACTTTGCTTTTTAATGATGATTGGTGTGGCATTGGTAGCAGAGGGTTTCCATTTTGAGATTCCAAAAGGATACATTTATTTTTCTATGGCTTTTGCATTTGGGGTTGATATCATTCAAATGAGAACATCGCACAAAAAATGATAAAAATTAGGACTATCTTTTTATGCCTAATACCTTTTACATCTTTTGCTCAAAACTTTGATTTGGGTAGTTGGAATGTACTCCATTTAAAATTGAACTACCCTACAAAATGGAGTGTATTTGCAGAAGCACAAATACGTTCCCTAAAGTTCTACGATAACTTCCATTACTATGAATACAAAGGCGGATTGAACTACAAATCAAACGAACAACTGACATTGACTATTGGAACAGGTAGCTACCAAACTTTTAAAGAAGGAGGGAATTTTGTTTTGCCAAAAAATAACAATGAATTCAGAATTTGGCCGCAAATATTGGTACATCAATCCATTGGAAGGATTAAAATTGAGCAACGCTATAGGTCCGAATTAAGATTTACCAGCAATGGGTATAGAAACAGGTTCCGATACAGGGTTGGTTTATCTTATTCCTTTGGAGAGAAAATAAATGGTTACAACCCTTTTCAGTTGAATACAAGCAATGAATTATTCTTTACAGACAACGAACCCTATTTTGAAAGAAACAGGTGGTTAGTTGCCTTTAATTACAAGCCCAATAAAAACACAACACTACAAATTGGATACATACATCAATTTGACTACAAAATTAATGACGAAACAGGTCGAGACTTTTTGCAGGTGGGTTATTTCTTTGATCTATTTAGCAAGCAAATAACAAACCAAAGAATTGACACTGATTTGAAAGACAATTGACACAAAAGCAATGCCTAACTATAATTTGATAAAAGAAGCAATTGAGCCATAAATCATCCAGCTGTTTAAAGAATTGGTTCATTGGGTTTCATTTATCAAAATGGAACAATATAAAATTAAAACATTAATTTAGCTGTTCTTTTTAAACAGAAGTAAAAGTAACATTTATGATAAAAAAATTATTCTTATCTGCTTTCATATTGGGTACTGTAACCATTCATGCGCAAGTAGACAGCACCAAAGAAGAAATGATAGACTTTAGTCAATTTGAAGTGGTTGAACCAACTGAAGTTAAAAGATATTGCACCAGTAAAGTACTAGGACTTAGTCCAAGTAAACTGATTTCTGTTGGCTACGATATACAAACCAATCAAACACTTAAAAATTATGAAGGGTCGGAAACCTATGATTTAATTGGAAATAAAAATCAGGCAAGCATTCAAAACACTGCTGGATTAAGAATTGCAGCCAATTACCCTATTCTTTCAAACACCAAATGGCTCATTAACCTTGGCGCAACTTATTGGAGAAGCAATTTTCATATGGGAAGCCATGATGGCACAAACCATGTCATTCACAAATTGCACGAGAACGGACTTACCACCATGGGCTTAAACACAACCATTTTTAAACCTCTCAACGAAAAGTACTTTGTATTGGCATTTGCCAGTGCGGATGCAAATGGCGACTACAAACTCAATAGCAGTGATATTGGGTCCTATTTGGTTAAACCTAAAATTACAGCTGCAGCTTTCTTTGGAAAGAAAAGAAGCGATTATTCTATTTTAGGATTTGGAATATCAAGAACTTAC
Organism: Bacteroidota bacterium; assembly: GCA_027491355.1. Lineage (GTDB taxonomy): Bacteria > Bacteroidota > Bacteroidia > UKL13-3 > UKL13-3 > CAISCU01. The sequence continues at coordinate 178,235 of JAIXWI010000009.1, read as the reverse complement.
AGGCCAGGAGCCTTGGGGGTAATTCCATTGATTTTGTTTAACCATACTTTTCAAAACAGAAAATGGGGAATTGAATCGTTGTTCCCAGCTCGTTTTGCAGTTAGAAGAACTATCAACACGCGCAACCTGTTGTTTTTAGGATATGAACTGGAAGGTAATAGCTACAACATAAGCAATCCTAGTGGAGTTGCATCTATTCCTTTCTATGACAATTTAGAATTAAGAAGGTCTGAAATAAGGCCAAGAATTACTTATGAGTGCTCATTGAGCGGTTTCATTTGGCTCTCTGTTCAAGCTGGATACCGTATTAATTACAACTTCAATATTGATCAAGGGGATAAATTTAGGCTCATAGGTTCAGATGAAAAATACCATATGGTAAACACCTTAACCAATCCGCTTTATTTCCAAGTATCTTTGAATTTGGTATCCCCATAATGGGTGATGTTATTTTTTCTTAAGTTCAAGACGTCTCCAAACATCAGTTCTTCCAAAGGCAGAAATGCCAATGAATCCACGAATATTCATAGATTTATTGTCTGTTAAACTGATGGTGCAATTGTAGGTACTACCGCTCTCTGGATCGTAAATGGTACCATCTTCCCATACGTTGTCTCCTTTGAATTCAAAACCAGCAAGCATTCTCATGCCCAATAAAGGGGTGTTTCTTTTGCTTTCATCAGGGTTGTTTTTATCAACTTTGGGTTTACCTTCTTCGTTAAGGGGCTCACGCAACCAAACTATTCTACCGTAATAATAATTGCCCGATTTTATAATATTTACCCTGGCTTTTCCTGAACCAGTTTCCCATACCCCAACGATGGCATCACTTGTAAAATCTTGTGCTAAAACTTGAGTACTTACAAAGCTTCCTAATAAAAATGCTAACAATAAAATTACTTTTTTCATTCTGTAGATATTTAAAACCTATAGACAATAATAATAAAATTAGGTTTTAAAATTTTGGTAATTTATTTGTGAATGGTTAAAAATAAACCCATTTGAGTCTATTTTAAATATGCAAGAATCCCTAACAATTGGCTTCAAACTGCCTTTAAACAAAAAATACTGGCAGTACCAGTATTTTTTGTTTCAGACACTATACAACCATTGAATGCTCATCAAATGGTTTCTGAATTTAAATATTCCTTAAAAACTCACCGTTACATTGACAGTGGTTTTAATGTTACCAACACAAATTGTAATTTTTGCTGAACCCATACCTGTTGCACTCAACATGCCCGTGTTATCAACGGCAACTACAGCTTCATTGTCAGAACAAAATACAATATTGGCATCAGCAACAGGACTTTGATTGGCATCAAGTGCAGTTGCTTCTATTTGTTGTTGACTACCAAAACTCAAACCAATGTTTGATTGAGGTACGCTGATAGATTTTACTGTAGGATTGTTTGCACCACAATTGCAAGGTTCAGAAATACCCACCATAATTGTTCCAACACCAGGCTCAATGGTTTCAGAGTTTCCAACATGTGCAACTACAAAAGTTTGCATGCCTGGCATTGCACTTTGTTTAAGAGTAACCTTACCTGAATTGTCAACAGTACCTATGTCAAAAATAGAAACTCCAAAAGAAGGAATTTCCCAAGTAATTGCAGGTGTTGGTGTAATTTCAACTAAGTTTTTGTTAGCTCTGTTTATTTTATAAACTTTTGCACTGAACTGCTGCGATTCTCCGGCTGCAATACTTACATAAATGGGTTCTACTGAAACAATGGTATCTGGATTGATCACAACCTCTGCCTGACCAATCATTCCTTGAGCAATTGCTTGTACACTTACTGAACCAATTTGATTAGCTGTAAACAAACCATTGTCATTGATGCTAGCCAATTCTGCCTCTAACACTTTCCATTGTATTGGAGTTGACACTTCTACATTGTTTGAATTGTAGGCTTTGGCTGTGAACTGAATGGTTTCGCCTCTGAAAACATCTTTAGTAGATGGCGTAATAACAACTTTGGTTACAGGCAATGGAACAGCTGGTGCTCCAACAACCATTACTGGTACAATTATTTCTGGACTTCCATTTAAACCAGATGCTGTCACTGTAATTTCACAATTTCCGATGGCATTGAAACTAACTAAACCACTGCTTGAAACTGATGCAATGTTAGTTTTGTCAGAAGCGTATGAGAAGTTTGGTGATCCCATTCCAAAATAAATAGGCTCTAATTGCAAAGGACCATCATTAAGTCCCCATATGATTGCAGAAGGAGCAACCGCAAAAACAGAAGGTGTAGAAATAACCAATGGAACAGATGCAGTGTATGTTTTACCTCCCACAGTAACCGAGGCATTGACCGTAATTGCTCCAGTAGCACTTGTATTAATAGCTCCATTGGCACTGATACTTGCTATTTTTTGATCGGAGGTTGTCCATGTTACACCTGTTGCTGGCATTACTTCTCCGTTTGACTTAATAAGCACAGCAGAATAGTTCAAATTTGAACCAATAGACAAAGACTGTGCACCATTTTCAATCAATAAAACATAAGCACCACTGTTGGTTGTGTTTCCTGAATTATTGCTAGAACTTGTATCGTCCTTTTTACATGAAAAAAAAGACAACAGACATGCTGAAATTAAAAATAAAAATTTTGAGATTTTGTTCATTTTTTAAAGATTATAAAATTTGAGCAATTATAAAATTATCCATCAATTTTATAAAATTTTAGGAGAAATAAATTAGTGGTTTCTATAAATGAATTGAATTGAAATATTATATCAAAATGTGTATGTTGTAAATATTTATCGTAATATTGCAATATTATAATATACAAATGGGGGCATCTAAAACAGTTCATTTTACCAACAAGCAAAACCAAATAGCTGAAATTGCAAAAGCAGTTGGACACCCTGCAAGGGTTGCAATTTTGGAATACCTTGCAAAAGTAAATGCTTGTGTATGTGGCGATATAGTTAACGAGCTACCGCTTGCACAACCAACCGTTTCACAGCACTTAAAAGCACTCAAACAAGCTGGGCTCATTAAAGGTAGTATTGATGGCAATGCTGTGTGTTATTGCATAGATGAAAAAGGCATTGAGCAGTTGCAAACTTATTTCAGCAAACTGTCATTAATGATAACCGAACAAAAAAATACCTGTTGTTAAATTAACTACAATCACATGAAACTATCACAAGTAAAACTACTTTTACCAAGTATGGATGTACTCCAATTTAAACTAGAAAATGGTACCATGGTACCAGCACATTTTCACATTACCGAAGTAGGTATGGTAAGTAAACATTACATAGATTGTGGAGGTACCATAAGGAAAGAGAAAATGGTGAACTTTCAATTGTGGTATGCCAATGACATTACACACCAATTGAAACCTGAAAAATTACTCGAAATCATTGAACTTTCTGAAATCAAACTGGGCGTTGAAGACCAAGAAATAGAAGTAGAATACCAGGCAGAAACCATTGGAAAATATGGACTTGCATTTGATGGCACAAATTTTATATTGTTAAATAAAAAAACTGCCTGTTTGGCGGAAGATCAATGCGGAATACCTACTAAACAAAAAATTAATTTGAAAGAACTTACTGTTTTGAATACCAATAGTTGTACACCTGGTTCTAAATGTTGTTAAAATATGAAAGCAATCTTTATCAAATACAAAAAACCTATCATCATTACACTGTCAGTTATTGTTTTACAATTATGGTTTGGTTTTGATCCTAAGTTCAGTATCATCAATATCATTTGGTTATTTGTTTAATATGGATAGGAAAAATATTTTGGTGCTTTGTACTGGAAACAGTTGTAGAAGCCAAATTGCAGAGGCCTACTTGCGTTACTTTGCAGCAAACAAAGCAAGCATTTACAGTGCTGGTATTGAAACCCATGGGGTAAACCCAAAAGCCATTGCAACCATGCGCGAAGATGGAATTGATATTACTGGACATACCTCAAACCATGTAAATGAATATGCAGGTATTGACTTTGATTTCATCCTAACAGTTTGTGACAATGCCAAAGAAAATTGCCCATACTTCCCTAGCAAAGCCAAAAGGTTACACTTTAATTTTCCGGATCCAGCCAAAGTTGTTGGAACAGATGCAGTAATTGAACAAGCATTCAGAGATGTACGCGAGCAAATCAAACAATATTGTGCTGACTTTGTGAGTGAAAATTTAAATGGTCATTAACCATCTTATGAACTTCAAGTTGTTAATTGATAAAGATATCTTGCAAAAATTTTAGCGCATATTTGTAGGTGCCTAACCTGTAAGTGTTTATCAAACAATATGAGAGTTTTATTTAACCTACTGTGCTTTACTTGCCTTTCCATACCTGCGTTTGCTCAAATTGGTATAGGAAACAATGATCCAAAGGCTACACTTGATATCAGTGGTAACCCAAGTGCAACGGGTACACCTGATGGCATTATTGCACCTCGCATCAATAGAGCAGATTTAATTGCAAAATCAGCATATACAACTGCTCAAAAGGGTACCATCATTTACATTGCCGACCTAAGTGGTACCACAAATGTAGCTACTAATAAAATAACCGAAATTGGATATTATTACTTTGATGGTGCCAAATGGTGTTCTATGAACAGCACTGGTTTTACTTTCAATTATGGAGATATCAAAACAGGCATTCAAAGCAATGACCACAACGGATGGATTAAGCTAGATGGAAGGGCAATCAATACGCTAACTGCTACCCAACAAGTAAAAGCTGCTGCTTTAGGAATTGGGAGTAATTTGCCGAATGCCACAAATACATACTTGGTACAAAACGGCAATGCTTTGGGAAGCATTTCAGGATCAAACACCAGAACCCTTGCACAAAACCAATTGCCTAATATTACATTAAATTATAGTAGATTCAGCTCATTTACAACAGACGGCATTTCTGGAAGTTCTTCTGGCACCTTGCCATTGAACGGAACTAGTAGCGCTCTGATAGGTTGGACGGGGAATGGCAGAATCAATTTTACGAGTAGCAATACCAATACAACCTCTTCTTTAAATGGAGATGTAACACAACAAAATTTAGACATCACACCAAAAAGTATGAGTGTAAATACCTTTATTTTTTTAGGGGATTAATCAGTAAAAAATGAAAATAAATTTCTACCCTATTCTAATTTTATTAAGCTCCTATTTAACTGTTTCACCTTATCTTATAATTGGGAAATGAACAATAATGACATCTTAAGACGACTGCGTTATGCCTTTCATTTAAACGATACCAATATGCTCGAATTGTTTGCAGAGGGTGGCACACTCATTGAAAAGGATCAATTAAAAATTTGGCTAAAAAAAGAAGAGGATGAAGGTTATCAACCCATCTATGACAAAGATTTAGCTGCATTTTTAAACGGTTTCATCATTTTAAAAAGAGGTAAAAAAGAAGGTGAATTACCCAATCCAGAAAAGAGCTTGAACAACAATACTATTTTTAGAAAATTAAAAATTGCACTTTGTTTAAAAGATGAAGACATTTTAAACATTTTATCCCTTGCTGATTTTAAATTTAGTAAACACGAATTGAGTGCTTTATTTAGAAAACCAGAACAAGAACAATACAGGGTTTGTAAAGATCAAGTTTTAAGAAACTTTTTGATGGGTTTACAACTAAAATTTCGGCCTTAACAACAACTGAATCTATCATGTTCTTCTCAGTAATTATTCCAACTTATAACAAAGGAGCTTTTGTAAACCGGGCTATCCAATCTGTCTTGAATCAATCATTCAAAGATTTTGAATTAATTGTAGTAGATAATAACTCAACAGACAAAACACTTGAAATACTCTCTGATTTAAAGGCTGATGATTTTATTCTAGTTCATGAAAAAAATCAAGGTGTTGCATACGCAAGAAACAGAGGCATTGCAGAAGCTAGAGGAACTTACATCTGCTTTTTAGATGCAGATGATACATACGAAATCCAACACCTAGAACATTTAGCAGAATTAATTAAAAAAAATCCGGGTATTGCTGTTGTATCAAACCGCTATGAAATTGTTTCAATACATGGCAATAAAATTAAAAATACATACCATCCAAATTGGTTAAACATCAATAGCCATTCTTTGAACAACCTTTTTCATTCTTATTCAATTGGAACTCCAATGATTAATACCAATACGGTTGCCATATCAAAAAAAATTCTGCTCGAGGTTGGTTCATATGATGTACAATTAAATGTTGCTGAAGATATTGATTTATGGATAAGATTGGCATTGAAAACCAATTTTTACATTGGCGAATACTTTGGTACAACGTACTACCACAACGTTACTCATAAATCAAGCGATGGATTAAACATTGCATCTTACGAACATTTTTTAAATAAAATAAATGCCCTGTTTGAAACTAACAAAACCATTTTGCCACTACAAAACTGGTTTGATGCTTTTAAAAGTAAAATGATTTTTGGAATTGTTTTTTCATGTATCAAATTAGGCAATCAAAAAGAAGCCATAAAATGGATTCAGAAAGATAGTTTAAAGTACCAAAATCAAATAAAAGTTTTATTACTTAAGGCAATGAGTAGGCTACCCAACTTCATGAATCAATTGCTGCTATTAATTTTAAGAAAAACAGGGCTGTTGAATATTTAAAATGAACACGCTTTGTGCAATAAAAAGGGTATAAAGCAAGTCAAGTTTGAAAATCAAAAAAATCAACCCACTCTATTTTAGTATTGTTGCAACTCGTTATGTATAAAATCGAGAACTATTCCAGCATCTTTGAACATAGCCTCGCTTTCTGTTCCAGCATGGTACTTGCGTTCGCACACAACACGTTTAATTCCACAATTGATAATGAGCATTGCACAAACCCTACAAGGAGTCATTCTGCAATACAAAGTAGCACCATCTATTGAAACCCCATTTTTGGCAGCTTGACAAATGGCATTTTGTTCTGCATGAACAGTTCTTACACAATGTTCAGTGATGCGTTCATCTTCATGTAGCATTTTTTTCATTTGGTGACCCACTTCATCACAATGGGGTAAGCCAATTGGTGAGCCAACATATCCTGTTACCAATAATTGATTGTCTTTAGCAATGACACAGCCACTCCTACCACGATCGCAGGTAGCTCGCTTGCTAATCGATTCCATTACTTCAATAAAATAAGCATCCCAACTTGGTCTTTGATAGTTTGCTGTTGAACTCATTCGTCAAATGTCTGAATAAAATTTGAAAATTTAACTAGACTTTGAATCAAACATTTATAACTGAAATCAGTTGCCTTTATAAAAAATGAATTTATTCAAAGTCTTTAAAAGAGAAGGGGCGGCCTTCGGCCGCCCCTTCTCTTTTAAATCATGTATGTATTTAATCTTGCTTCATGAATCTTTTACTTGAAACCAATTGATTGTTTTCATAAAAATGAATCACATACAATCCCGCAACTAAAGTTGAGGTTGCAATGCTTGAGTCTATAACTTGGTTATGCTGCATCATTTTTCCGTTCATATCAAAGATGATGTAATTTAAAGGTGTTTGGCCATTGGTTAAAACCGTTAAACTATTGGAACATGGATTTGGATAAATTTGTAATACGGGTTTATTGGCTAAGAAATGAGCAAGGCCAGTTGTATTGAGTGGCTCAGATTTAAGTGTAACTTCATCTATCCACAATTCACTTCCAAGATGTGCCAATACCTGTCCTGTAGCAACTCCAAAACCTAGCATCAATGAATCAGGTGCTTGAAATGAAACGATTGGAACTTCCATTCTGGTATAAACAGTAGTAGGTTGTAATAAAACATAAGCACCTCCAATTGTAGAAACATCTTTTTTACATGAAGCAAAAACAACTGCAGTATCTCCGCCCACTTGGTTGAATTTGTAGTAAAAAACCAAAGTGTCATTTTGTTTCGTGTAAGGAAAATAAGCCTCACCTTTGAATTGATCTTGAGAAAATGAACCGTAAAACAACGCCGAACCATATACTTGTTCACCGCCCATTTGCGTACTTAATTTAACAGCCGTTCTACCCTTATACGCATCAGTACTTCGCGCATTTTCACCACCTAACAAAGTCCAATTTTGCAAACTGTAAAAGGTAGTTGTTTCCCAGCTATCAAAATTACTATTGGGCAATTGCTCGGTTATTGCAATCCCATCAAAAGACAGTTCATCAAAATAGGCTATGCTTCCAATTGGTGGATTTTGATTGTCCACTACATTTGATGCAGCACCAGCCAAAATAACGGTATCAGGATTTTCAGTCAAGCTAATTGAAAAATCGAATGCTGTATATGTATTACGGCTTTGGGGAAATTTAAATTGCTGGTTGCTGATGATTGCACCATTCTTTTTAAAAATTAATAGTAAAACAGCGCTGTCTCCTTCAACAACAGTTCCTTTGAAATAACCCTTTAAAGAACTTGGCTTCTGAGTGTAGGGTGTGCCTCCCTGACCTTGTGTAGGATCTCCATCCGAATTGACAAAATAGCCAAAAGCTACACGTCCGTCTCCTGCTTTGGTTTCTAATCTGATAGCTGAACCACTGAATGCATCTGTGGTTTTAATTGCTGTATTTAAACCAATACTCTCTCGCTCAGAAGTGAGCCAAAAGCTTGGGGTAGCAGCAACTACAGAATCCCAATTTTCGAAGTTTCCATTCAAAAGGGTCTGCTGGGCTTGTGATGCAAATGTGACACCACATGCCAAAAAAGTAATGAGTTTTTTCATTGTATTTGGGTATTAAAGTACCCTGTAAAGGTACCGTTCTATAGAGGAGTCAAATGAATTATAATACTGACTTATATTAGGTTTATTTATAACCTTAGATGGTATTTTTGCATTTTTAATATATTTGAACAAACAAAAACCAAATGAAAACCTTTAAAATTTTAACCCTATTGTCTGTATGCATTTTTTCTTCAACATTGAATGCGCAAGACTCCGAAACTTTTAAAAAATCTAAGCACTCATTGGGTGCAGGTTTAGGCTTTACAACTGGATACGGATTATCTTACAGGTACACCCCAAGCAAATGGGGTATTCAAGTAAACTTTGCACCATTCAAAAACAGTACACAAGAGGTTTACAGTGTAGGATGTACTTTCCTCTATAAATTGAATGAAAGTGAAAAAATTACTTTGTATTTATACGAGGGCAACCACTATTACTATAACCAGGATAAAAATTATTTTAATGGCATAACCAACAAAAACGAAACCAGAACTGATAGCTATATGAACAATGGGTTTGGCTTCGGGGTGGAGATTCCAATGTTTAGCCAAATAGGCTTAAACATAATGACCGGATATGCATCTTATAATAATTTTCAAAATTACAACCTGACCGGAGAAGCTGCATTGTACTTTAAGTTTTAAACCCTTTTTTCAATCTTACCATCAGCATGTTTGGCAAACCTCCCTGCTGAACGTGCATGAACTTGATCGTACTTTGGCCATGGCCAACCACCAAATTGTGTGGCATGGTAATCTTCAAAAGCTTGATGAATTTCTTCTTTTGTGTTCATTACAAAAGGGCCATACTGAATCACATGCTCGTTGATGGGTCTTCCTTGTAATATTAAAATTTGTGTGGACGTTTCACCCGAATTTAACCGCATTTTTTGTGAACCATCTACTGTAACTGAATGGTATGCCTTAATGGGTAGTTCATTGATTGACAAGTGATCGCCTTCATAAACATATAAATTTCTATTGATTCCCTTTGAACACAAAGGTAGTTCGAGTATTGAATTGGGCTCCATCAACACATTCCATACTGCTACCTCATTCATTGGATTGGCTGCCCAAGAATCAGGGGGAGCTTGCAATGATTTTACTTTATTAAATTTACCAATGATGACCTCTATGAGAACTTTTGAACCAGCTTTACCAATCATTTCAATTTTTGGAATGTCCTCAGACCAAAACATTTTAAAATGTGGTTGCACCATTTTATCCTTTGCTGGTAAATTGAGCCAAATCTGAAAAAGTTCCAAAGGGTTATTTTTATTTTGATTCAGTAATGGAAACATTTCTGAATGTTGAACACCTTTACCTGCAGTCATCCATTGCACATCACCATTTCCATAGCGTCCGGCAGCACCCATTGAATCTGCATGGTCTACCAATCCTTTTCTAACAACAGTAATGGTTTCAAAACCTCTGTGAGGATGTCCGGGAAAACCAGGTACAGTTTTGCCATGGTACATGCGGTAACCATCTTTTAAAATAAAATCATCACCAAGATGCCTGCCTGCTAAAGAATCTTGAGGACCGCATGATAAATTTCCTTTTGGAAAATAATCTTCATGATGCACACAGAATAAAAAGGGATCTTGCGTTTCCCACTGAAAACCCATTGGTTTCATAGCCAACAGAAATTGGTTTGTTGGCTGATTTGAATCAATTGCATCGAGTTTTTTTGAAAAGCTTAACAATGGTGTTGCAATGGCAGTAGCAATTCCTGCAGTCAATTTTGTCAAGAAATTTCTTCTTTGAATTTGCGGCTTCATTGTTTTGAATGTATGGTAAACACAAATGTAATTAAGTAAATATTCAATTACACAACCTTCTCTTTAAAGCCAATTGATAAGTGTATAATAAAAAGTACTTGTAAACATTTTGCGTTCATTAATGAACTTGCATTAAACAAATATATCATGAACTTGCATGAGTAAATTTATTACAAACATGAAAAAATTAATCCTTTCAAGCGCATTTGCAGCATTAAGTATGTTGGCATTTGCTCAAAAACCAACTGCTGGTTCTAAAACTGCAGAGGTAAATTTCACGGGTGCTGGTTTGAATTCATTTTCTTACACTACACCAGAATTAAGGTTCCGTCACTTTGCTTCAGACAACATGGCTTATCGCTTACGTGTAAATTTAGGAATGACTTCTGCAACTGACAAAGAAAACACAGGTGGTGTTGATGTAGAAAGAAAAACTAACAGCGGTTTTGGTTTAACTATTGCCCCTGGTTTTGAAAAACACTTTGCAGGTACAGCAAAATTGTCTCCATACTATGGAGCACAATTGAATTTAGGATTCGGTACTGCAGCAACAGTTGATTACACAAATGCTTTAGGTGGTGGTCCTGGTACCTATACTGGTGTTGCTAGTGGCAACAAAGCAAGCTCAAAATCTGGTAGTACTCTAGGTGTTGGTATTGGTGCATTCATGGGAGCTGATTACTATATCACTGATGGTGTATATGTAGGAGGTGAATTTGGATTGGGTATTTTCAACTTCGAAAGTGTTGGAGAGGGTGAAATTTCTAGTACAGTTGGTGGCACTACTACAACTACAAAATCTGGAACTTCAAGTTCACTTGATTTATTTGGTGTAACTTCAGGTGGTGTACGTTTAGGATTCCGTTTCTAAACTATATTTTCCTTTTTGATAAAAAACCCGATTGCATGCAATCGGGTTTTTTTGTGCGCATTCATTTAATATTCCATTAAGCTTATTTTTAGATTATTTTAACTTAAATTGCTACATAACACATTGAGCATGAAAAAAGTTTACAATTTATTTTTAATGTTAATATTGGCAATTGTCAGTGATTTAACTTTGGCACAACAACTGTTGACCGGGAGTAACCAAACAATTGCATTACCAGCAAAAACTGTTAAAAACAAAACAATATCCAACCTTCATATCAATGGAACCGCAAATAGAAATACCACCTGTGGTCCTGATAGCATTGAATTTGGCTTGTTAAAGGCCACTGGTTTGAGATTACTGAGCATCAACAACGCTTCTATAAACAGTGCAAATGAGGCTCATCAATGGTATCCTGCCCCTCAACCCATTTTAGTCAGTGGCATGAACTTTTATGGCAGATTAGACAATACATTAGGCATAGCCAATCAAAACATTACTATCAATATTTACCAATCAGGACCAGACTCTATGCCTAACGGTGCACCACTTCAAAGTATTAACTTTTCATTGGATACCAATTCTGGTGCTGGATTTTTAGCAGATTACAAAAGAAGGGTTCAATTCAACTCACCCGTATTAATTAACAACACACTTGGTTATGTGATTAGCATTCAAAATAACAGTACCAATTCAATACAACTGATATCCAACGAACCCAGTGTTGGTGATGGGGCAAATGATTGGTGCGCTTCTATTAAGTTTGGGTCGATTAATACCCGTTCTTATTTCATTAACTTTAATTCAGGTACTGGTATATTTCCATTCAATGCTGATTGGCTTTTTGAACCAGTTATTCAATATGAACTTAAAGCAGATTTTCAAACAACTCCTACTTGCTACACTCCTGGTACACCTATCAATTTTATCAATTATTCATCTATTATCAACGTCAGCAAGTTTTACAATCTCCGTGCCTTTTTCAAATCACTCGACAAAAGCTTTTTCTGGAATCTTGGAAACGGTGTAAGCGGTTTTGCAATTGATACAGCAACCACATACTTTAACGTTGGTCCGTATACAGTAACTTTATCCGATACCATTACTGGTTATTACATAGATTGTATCGATGCTAAAACAGAAAATATTGAGTCTTCGCCTGCAACACCAATACTCGGTGGTGGGGGCAGTTATTGTGGTGGGGCTACTGTAAATTTGACTTGTAATACGGTAGCTGGAGCAACTTATGTTTGGACTGGACCAAACGGTTTCAGCTCCTCAAGTCAAAACCCAACTATCAATAATTTTTCTATGTTAAATGCAGGTCAATACAATGTGTATGTTGTAGTTGGTGCCTGCTCGAGCGCCGTTGCTTCTCTAACACTGGGTTTCATAGATCCACCTGTAGCATCGAGTGATGGGCCAATTTGTTATGGTCAAATGTTGAGCCTAAGTTCAGTAAACATAGTTGGTGCCAACTATAATTGGAGTGGACCAAATGGTTTCAGTTCAAACGTTCAAAATCCTATTCGATTGAACTTTTCAAAATCAGATACAGGTGATTACACACTCAATGTAACCCTAACTGGCTGTAATTTTTCGCCTGTAATAGTAAATGTTAAAGGCAAAGAAAATCCGTTAAAACCCAGTGTTGGAAATGCCATTTCAATTTGTGAAGGAGGCAATATCAACTTAACGGCAAACGGAAACTATTCAAATCCAACCTATACTTGGACTGGGCCTAATAATTTTAGCAGTAATCAACAAAATCCTAGTATCAACGGTGCAATCTCAAATCAGGCGGGCACATACAGTGTATATGTAACAAACAATGGCTGTATTTCATCCTCAGAAAACGTTTTGGTTCAAGTAAGCAGTATCCCGGCTACACCTGTAATTACCAATAATGGTCCGTTGTGTGTTGGGCAAACTTTGAGCTTATCAACGGCATCAATGGCAGGCGCTACCTACAATTGGTCAGGACCAAATGGTTTTAGTTCTACTAGTCAAAATCCAACCAAAGCAAATGTATCTGCCAATGATGGTGGCTTGTATTCTTTGTATGTTTCTGTAAACAATTGTAATTCAACAACACGTTCAGCTAATATTAGCATCAATGCAACTGCACCCGTTCCAATTTTAAGTAGCAATTCACCCGTTTGTAATGGAAAAACCATGACACTGAGTGCATCAACTATTTCCGGAGCAACCTACAGCTGGACTGGGCCAAATGGTTTTAGCTCGAGTGTTCAAAATCCTTCTATTGATTCCATTTCAAAAGCAGGGGAAGGCATCTATTCTGTTACAGCAACTACTTCAACTTGCGGTACTTCTTCACCTACTACAATCAATATCAGTGTTTTGAACTTGCCAAGCTTACCAATTGCCAGCAATGCAGGTCCGGCATGTGAAGGGAGTGCAAGTAGCTTAAGTGTGAATACAATTGCTGGAGTTAATTATGCTTGGTCAGGCCCTAACGGTTATGCTTCTTCAATTCAAAATCCTTCATTCAATTCAATGAATAAATCAATGGCAGGAGAATATACCGTAAATGTAAGTACTCAAGCTTGTGGATTAATGGCATCAAGTAAAACAAACTTGGTTGTCAAATCAACCCCAATTATTATCTTAACAAGCACGAGTATTAGTTTGTGTGAAAACGATAGTTTTGTTGTAAAAGCAAGTTCAAACAATGCAGGACCTAACATTGTTTACAACTGGAGTGGGCCAAATAATTTTAGTGCAATTGGCAATCAATTGTTTATTCAAAATGTAAGTGCAAACAATGCAGGAAGTTTTCAAGTAATTGCAACTGACTCTGGTTGTGCATCTGCCAATCAAACTTGTAGTTTATTTGTAAAATCAGTTCCCTCTACGCCTACCATCACAGCTCCTGATGCAGTTTGTGAAGGCGATCGCATTGAATTCAGTACAAATGCAGTAAATGGTGCAGTTTATTCTTGGTCTGGACCAAATGGATTCAGCAGTAATTTACGCACACCCGCTATATTGAGTAGTACAAGCGCAAATAGTGGAACCTATATTTTACACACCTCGTTAAACGGTTGCAAATCTGCCAACGAAAACAAAACAATAGTGGTAAATACGAAGCCTGGAACACCTGTCTTGACCTACAATAATCTTGTATGTGAAGGTGAAAACGTAAGCATTAGTACGCCATTCATTAACAAAGCAACATATAGTTGGGTTGGCCCTAACGCATTTGTTTCGAATAACCAAAACATCAGTCTCAATAATATACAACTGAACCAAGCCGGACAGTACGCATGCATTGTAACATTGTCGAATTGTGCAAGTGAACCTGCAACAGCTTTGTTGCAAATTAATGCAGCTCCTAAAGCACCTAGTATTTCAAGCTTTCCAATCAATAAAATTTGTAGCGGAGACAGCTTGCAATTGTATGCAGGATTTGTAGATCAGGCTGTATACAATTGGACCGGCCCTGCAGGATTTAGCTCAAATTTAAGGGTGCCTACCATTAAAAATATTCACCAAGGTTATACCGGCATGTTCCAACTCAGTATTCTTAAAAACGGTTGTAATTCGGCAACAGTTGAGTTAGACATAACTGTCAACCCGAGCCCAACTACTTCAAGTATTTCAGGATTAACCAACGTCATGAGAATGGATACCACCAGTTACAGTGTAGATGGATTCAGTAATTCATCCTTCAATTGGAAAATAACAGGAGCAAATGTAACAGCAGGTACAGGAACAAATCAGGTACAAGTTAAATGGCTCACAAAAGGAATTCAAAATATTCAAGTAACTGAAGCTTCAAACCAAGGCTGTTTGGGAACTCCCCAAACATTAGAGGTGGTTGTTGATGTTCCTGTTGGTTTAGCTAATCAGGAGAACTACAACGGTTTTGAAGTTTTTCCAGTACCTGTGAGAGAAAGCATGAGCGTGCTATTGAACAATCATAAAACCATTCAATCTGTAAAGCTCTATTCTTTAAAGGGTGAGCTTGTATTGGTTACTGAAGCAACTGAAATCAATACACAGCAACTTGCTGCAGGAGTTTATCAAGTTCAAGTAGTGGATACCGATGGCATTACTTACAATAAAAAAGTGGTGAAGCAATAAGTGATCTATTGACTGTTTGACTTCAACTTTACATTACCAACTAGCATACTAAAATCTAGCAATAGGTTTTGTTTGATATGAAAATCCATGTCTAACTCTTGGTGCTGTTTAATTGAAGAAACAGGTGCCAATAGCTCTACTTTTCTTTTACCACATGGATAACGGCTGTCAAAATCGCTGTCTAATTCGCCTATAACCACAAAATGAGTTGCATTTTGTTTAATCCTTGTACTGATAAACTTTGCCTCTCCAATTTGCCCAGAAACTTTATCGTTTTCAATGACAAACTTGCAAGTAATGGCACCTATGTTTTTGTTAAGTTCTTTATCGAACAAATGACCTTGACCGGACCAAATTCCATTCAAACTGGCAAGCTGAGCATCTTTGTTTTGTCCTGATAGTTCTTGTCTGCAAGCACACAATAATTGGGTACAAAAAATCGCTATCAAGAAAATCCATTTAACATTTTGGTTTAGCATTGTTGGTATGTTTGGTTTAAAATTAAGTCTAAAATAGACATGTTTCAAGTGAATAAAGGTTAATTTGGCTTTTATACCTGATTGTTTGTATTTTTACCACCTATAGAAAAACTTTTTATGCTAACCAAAAGACACGATTTTATTCAGTATTTCATCAATAAACATTCAGGAAAAAATTACTTAGAAATTGGTGTAGACCAAGGCAATGTTTTTTTCTCTATTCAAGTGAAAAATAAAATTGCGGTTGACCCTGAATTCAAATTCAACAATTTCAAGAAACTTACTAGATATTTGGCCAAGCCAAACCGTTCGGCATTGATGTCTAATTTAAATGCCAAGTATTTTGAAATTACCAGTGATGCTTTTTTTGAGAATTACAAGCCTCATGAAAAATTCGATGTTTGTTTCATTGATGGTATGCATGAATTTGATTATTCTACACGTGATGCCATTAACTGTTTGAATCATTTAACTGATAATGGAGTAATTATTTTACATGATTGCAATCCATTGAACGAAGAAGAAGAAATTTCATTTGCAGACTGGAAAAAAAGGGGTTTCACAGGTGGGTGGAAAGGAGACGTTTGGAAAACAATTGTTTATTTAAAAGCTTTCCGAAAAGACCTCAATGTTTGCGTAGTAGATACTGACCAAGGTTTAGGGATTGTAACAAAAAGAAAACCCAATACGCCAGAAAAACCTTATCCTTTTACCTTTAAAGACGAAGCTGAAATTCGTAACTTAAATTATGCATTCTTTGAGCAAAACAGGGCTGCCTTACTTGATTTGACTCCAGTAGATGCTTATAACAAAAGCTTATAAAATTATGGTAAGCTTGCTTTAAACAAGGCATAGCGTTGCGTAAACAATTCTTTGTTACCACCACTTCCTAAGCAGCTCCAAGTAGCTTCAATATTATTTACCCTGTTGTCTGGATTTGGATGCGTACTCAAAAATTCAGGAGAACGCTGCGCACCTCCAATTTTCTGAAAGAAAAACTTTGCACCTTGAGGGTCATAGGGTGTACCTAATAAATACCTTACACTGTAATCATCTGCTTCGGTTTCATCTGTTCTACTGAATTTAAGCATCAATAAATTTTGAGCTAAGGTGGCAACTTGTTGGGTTGTTCCACTTGTGAAAATATCTATCAAAGATTGTAAACCATATTGTTTGAGCATTTGATTGGCACCATGTCTTCTATCAGCATGAGCTATTTCATGACCAATCACTCCAGCCAATTGCGTTTCATTGTCTAGGTACTTGATAATACCTGTATAAACATAAACAAAACCACCAGGTGTACAAAAAGCATTCAATACACTATCATTTTTGATTATGCGCATACGCCATGGGAATTCATTTTTGTAATATACTTTTCCCGAGTTTAAAATATTGTTTCGGATGGTATACAAATACCCATATGCAGTGGCAAATTTTGCAGAATCCAACACCTGATAATTTTTTGTATCACCATCAATTTGAAGAGCGGTTGAAAGTCCCATCTGATAATCTTTAGAAACATCCATCAACAAACCCACAGCACCTCCTGGAGCTTTTCCTCCACAGTTGTCACTAAAACTTGCATCTTTTTCGCTGGTACACCCACTTAAAATAGTAGTAAAAGCAACCAGTAAAAATAATTTTTTAACTATCATACTATAAATCAATTAAATCATTTCAATACCTTCAGCATACAATTTTCAAAATCAGTGTTGAATTTTAAAACATAAATACCTGTAGGCAATACATCTAAATTTTGCAGCACAAATTGTTGGTTCCCGCTTTGCAATTCAGGATTCATTTCTAACACCATTTGACCCGACAAATTATACAAACAAATACTTGCTTTACCTGCAATTGGCATTGAGAAGGAAAGCGTTAATTTATCTGTAAAAGGAACTGGTCCTGCACTGAATGGAATGGAATGGCTGAAAACCTGTTTAGTTGCAGAGTAGGATGTTTTCCCATCAATATCAATTTGCTTAATGCGGTAATATAAATTGTTTGCAGCTGTATAAGTGAATGCTTTTGCATCTTTAAATGAATAAGATTTTATAGTCATGCTAAAATTGAATCCTTTCACAAATCCGATTGAATCAAATTGAAAATTATCGGTACTTCTTTGTACTTCAAAACCTAAATTGTTTATTTCCATGGCAGTCTTCCAAGAAACCAAAACATCATCCAAGCTCTTCCATGCATCAATATCTAAAAATCTTACAGGTAAAGAATTGTAGTTTGCATCTGAAGCAATTCCAAACTGACCAACTTGTGTCAATGATGCTCTTCTTAAAACAGGCATAGAATTAGAACCAGTAGTTGGTACATGAACTCCAATAGACTGCCAATTCGTGTTGTTATTTTGTCTGTATAAGATTAACAATTCAGCTACATTTTGAATGCCATAAAATCCATTAGCTGCAAGTTGAACATTGAAGTCTAACAATGAGGGAAAACCTTGTTGACTCATCTCCCAATAACCATTGATGCCAATTAAATGTGCCCACTTTGATGCACTTTGATCAAACAGTGGTAAACCTAAATCTCCAGGGTTTTGCTGAATAAATTCAAACGACACGTTACCATAGTTAGTAGGCAATTGATTAAATGTTAAAATCAAATGCTTATTCAAACCCATTGAATCAATTAATGGAAAAAGTAAGCTATCATTTGTTGCATTCATCCACCTGTTGAACTGACCAGCAATACCTCCATTATTTTTGCAAATCAAATAACCCGTATAATTTGTGTCTGCACCGAGTTTTAATTGAATCGTATTTTGTAATTGAATGGAGGTATTGTTTCCTATCATAAGTGTGTCAAATGCATTCAGTACAACACTTTGACTTGCAAAAAAAGCTATGTTTATTCCATCTGCAAAAAAGACAGACTTAACCTGTTCCGAATTCAACTGCTGTATACTCGTTGAATGATTGAACACAAG
The DNA here is from genome assembly GCA_027491355.1 of Bacteroidota bacterium. GTDB lineage: Bacteria > Bacteroidota > Bacteroidia > UKL13-3 > UKL13-3 > CAISCU01. The sequence goes on along the minus strand of JAIXWI010000009.1, from coordinate 159,349 downwards.
CCTATCAGCAATGTTTGGTATTAAACGTGCAGGTGACCAATTATTTGGTTGTGAATAATCATTAGAAACTGCACCTGTCCAAGTATAAGTTCCCGCAACAGGGTCGTTTATAACTATTGTATAATCTTCTGTTTCTCCAGAGGTATATGCACCACAAGAAGAAGGAGTTGGAATTTGTTCGGCGTATACAACGCGCATTCTTGTTGGTCCTGTTAATGCATAAATAGGTACTTTTATTGTTCCAGAAAAGTTCAATCCTATGGTATTGTTACTGGTATGCGCACCGGTTGTGTACACCAACTCTCCAGCATCTGTAAATACACTGTTTTGATTGAAGTCTATGTACACAGCAGCATTTGATGTTTGATTCGCTGCACAAGAACCTAATGTCAAAGACAATTGGTAACTCTGACCTTTGGTACAATTAGCAGCGGGTAAAAATGTATAGTTACTGTATGCATTGAGAATTGAACCGCTTCCTCCTGTTGAATTGCAATTGGAAGTTTGATTTAAATTTGACAATGTAACATTCCAAATTTCTTGATCGGTAATGCTTTGGGCATTTGATTTACAATACGCTTGAAAAATTTTTCGATTGAAGGTTCCTGTTGAATTATGATTGAATGTTTGACCATTAATAGCGAGCGAAAGTAAATTTGAACCAACAGAATCAGCTATTGTTGCATAAGTTGAAATGTCATAAGTTAACCAAAAGTAATTGGTATCATTCACAAGATTGGTATTGGATAAAATGGTATACAACCCTTGAGGATTGTTGAACTTACCAATTAAGTTTTGAGTAGAAAAAATTGGGCTATTTCCAGTGTAATACAATTGAGCATTTGCTATCAAAGCAGCTGAATTGACGCCAGAACCATTGGTGTTAAAATTAAATTGTGATACGGTTACAGGTGCACCGGTGCTACTCATCACCAAACGAATATCTAATAATTGGTTGTTAACTGAACCTTGTTCAACTTTATTGAAATTTGTTTGAATTGTTTGGATATTGAGCAGGCTCATTCCTGCTGTTACCACACGGTAATTTAAATTAGGTGATATGGGTATTTGTGTGGTACCATTGAAAACATAGCTATTAACATTTGCTGCTAAACTGTCTCCAATTTGTGCCTGAGTTGAAACAGAATAAACAACCCAGAAATAGTTGCTACCAGGCAATAAAGTCTGATTACCTGAACAAATAAAATTACCAGATGGATTGGCAATGTTTGATCCGAATGGTGTTGCTAAAGAAAAATTAGAATCGAGTCCTGTGTAATAGATTCTTGCGCTTGCAATTGCAGCAATATTTTTAGTTCCGTTGGTTGATAAATTGAATTGGGTTAAATTTCTATTGAGCTGACCATTGGTGTTAATTCTAATTCTTAGCATAACATTGTTTTGTGAACCCGCTGCAAGTGCTGCTGTATTGCGCTCAATAGTTGTACTTGAAATTCCCATGATGGGTGCATTTGAAACCAATGAAAAAAAAGCACCTCTGGTAGCCAAAGGTGCAATGGGACCATAAGGTGTTGAAGTAGTAGAGGTAAATGTATAAATTGAATTGGGTACAAAAGTACCTGCACTATTTGAAGCCAGCCCCCTTCTTCTCCATGTATTTCCGGCAGGTCCGGTAGCTTGTGCAACGTATACCTGACTAATATTGCCTGATAAATTATCACTATTGCCAAAGGTATAGTTCATACCCCGCAATGTTAGGGTTGCAGAAGTAGGTAAGTCATTTCCCCCATTTAAATCAATTTGATAGGTTTTATCAGACATCAACGATGTTAAACCTGTATCCAAAGGGCCATTGGTTTGCGTTAAAAGTCTAAAAGTGAGTTGTTGGTTGTTCCAATTTGATCCTGGATTCAAAACTAGGGTCTTGAGGTGATTGGCACTTACAGTATTTTGTAAATAAGATGCCCCTAAGCCAAGTGGAATAAAAATACTATTTGAGTTACTGTTGTTTCTCTCAAATTTTATTGGACCAAGAACATACGAACCTTGACTGGTTGGTGGATTTGAAGTGGATGGATCAATACCAATGCTTCCTGTACTCAAGGGACCCAAAGTTAACATATTTGAATTGCTTGTAAGAACAATCCCTCTCTGACATGAAAATGAACCACCAATTGTGGAGCTTCCAACTCTTAACGATGAGCTGAGCTTAACATGGTCCATCGTGTTGATGGTTAAACCACCATAAATAATAGATTCGTTTGCACTCAAAGAATCACATTCTAAACCATTAAAAATTGTATCCCTTCCTAAAATTGCAGCTGGCATATTGCCATTAACTGTTCCTCCATACAATACATTTCTATTAACTGTTAATTTGGGTAAGAAGGGTCTGTTTAAAAATGACGATCGAGCATTTTTTACAATGGTGACCGTAGTTCCCAATGCTACAGAACCAATTGTTAATAATTGAGCTTGCAAAACTGGACCCTCAATCAAGTAAAATGCATTGCTTACTGTAAGTGGAGATAAAAAACTTAAACCACCTGAATTGAGTTGATAAATTCTTGGTATGTGGCCATTGATATATGTTCCTGCTCCATTAATAACTGATGGATTTCCGCCAGAAAACAACAAAGCAGTACTTGTGGCACCACTTACATTTACACTTCCATTATTGGTAAGCCCTGCACCAATAAATGTCCACCTGGCAACCAAATTAGTCAGTGATGTATTGGATGTATATGCACCATTTGCATTGATTGTCATCTGATCAAATGTTTGCAATACCTGTTCACTAGATGAAGAAAAAAAGCGTAATGTTCCATCAATGGTTAACTGCTGAGTCCTAGCAATGTTTACATCAATTTCAACCGTATGATTTGCTGCAATAACTACATGTGAATTTGCATCAGGTACAATGCCTCCTAACCAAGTAGAAGGGTTACTCCACAAACCACTTTGAACGGATTGAATGGTACTTGGCGTGTATTCTGTTACCAATAAACTATCAATAAACAAATTGGCAGTTTGGTTGAACGAGGCATTTCTGTAAAAAGCAAATTTTGCTTGTGAAACCATAAAAACACTTGGTATCTTAACAAGAATTGTTGACCAAGGGGTTGAAGAACTCATTAAACCAGAGCCTGACCTCGAGGTAGTTTGAATTGCCGCATTGGGTTGAACATGCGCAATGGATTTCCAAGTTGTTCCATTATCAGCCGAAGCCATTATAACCAAAGGATACGATGCATTCGAAGCTTGAGCGCAAAAATAATTAAACTTCAAATAGGGTTGAACGGCAGTACTCAAGTTGATACTTGGACTTTCTAATCTCCTCGACATGGTATTTGCTTGTGGTCCAAATGCAAAATCTTCGAGCCACAAAACACCATTTCCTGTAGCACTAATTGGTGAAGTTCCTTGTGCGTTTCCTTTTAACCATGAGGTTTGCTGTCTGACATTCTGTTCCCAATTTTTAGGACCATCTATTCCTGTAGGGGTGACTGTTCCATCCCCAATTAAATTCAGGGCAGTTTGGTTCCATCCAGTTGGTGCATTTGTATTGGTTTGAAATGCTTGATCAAAATTCTCAGAAAAATAAATTTGAGCTTTAGAAGAAAACACACCAAACAAAAAACAAAAAACAAAAAGTAATATGTGCGGTGTTTTAAACATTTGATAGCTATAATACTTGCTATAAAGGTAAGAATTTTAAAAAAGAATTCATTGCTTAAAAACACAAAAGGAGGCTGCTGGCCTCCTTTTGAACAAAAAATAAAAAATAAATTTAGTTACTCATCACTTTGTGATAGCTCTTGGCACCATTGAAACTTAGCTCTAATATATACATACCAGTTGCTAATTTTCCTGTTTGAAGGGTATTGTCTGCAGTTACATCACCTTTGAAAACCAATTTGCCTGAATAATCAAACAACAAAGCCTGTGTTCCAAAAGGGACACCACTCAAAGAAATTTGAGCTTCTTGAATTGGGTTAGGATATACTTGAACTTGACTCAAAGCATGTTGTTCTTTGATACCTACTGAAGAAGTTGGAATCCAAGTCATGTTTACAAAATTGATTGCATTTGCCCATTCTGGGTTGTCTATGAATGGATTTCTGTTTTTCTGAATTGAAAAAATGTATTCGTTTCTGGCAATCTCGTGATTACTTGGAGGGTCTTGTCTATGCCATTTCATTAAAACAGCTGTGTCTTGACTGAAAGCGCCAATACCCATTCCCCAATTTTTTGCATCTATACCATTGTAACAAGTTGCCATGTAAAACAATGCTCTCGCAACATCTCCCTTGTGTTCATCTTTTGGCTCCCACACTTTGATACCATTGGCATTGGTTCCTAATTTTCCAAAGCCAGTTGATGCAATAGATTGAACCGTTACCACTTCTCCAAATGGTGCGTTTGAACGAACTGCATTGGCATTGAGTTGGTCTGCAGGAAACAAATGGTGTTGGTCATTGTATTCAGGAAGTTCTTTGTTGTTAGATCCATTCGGCCAATTGGCATTGCCTATATTGCTTGGCATCCAACTTTGAGCGTATGTATGCTCTCTGGTTAAGCTCCCATTTGAAGTTGAACTAGCCCATACAAAAGGCTCGCTGTATACATATGGCAAATTCGTATACACACAATACACCACTTTTCTGCCTTCGGTAGTATCTTTTGCCAACCAATTGTTTACCAAAGAACTTGAATAATTGCTATAAAAGATGGTATCATGCGTATTGATTTTAGCAGATAAATCTGTCAAGAATGTATTTTTAGTTGGGTCTATACCCGAATAATAATTTCCTGGGTTTGGACCATTGGTATTGATGCTGTTTGAGTTTGAATTACTGCTGTAATTTTCAAAGCCTGTAGGTCCGTTGAACGGGAAAACAGCAAAGTAATAAGTTGAATTGGCCAACACATAAGCAGGTTTAAATAGTGTATCGGTGCCAACCATTGCTACTTGCGCATCACCAACAATATCACCCCTTTGATAAGTTTGACCATCAACTGGAACAGCAGTAATGGCCGAACCTAATTTTCTCAGTACCAAATATTTTTCTGATCCTGCTGAAGGCGAGTAACTCACATTGAAGCTAAATGCTTTCACATTACTAAAATTCAGTGCAGCTACTTGACCTGTTGGTTCTGTAGCATAATCACCTCCAATTCCATATAAATTCACTAGAAACTGCGATTTATCAGGATCACTTGAATTGATTGTCATCGATGCTTTTCTAGTACCATTGATGCTGGCATTGAAATTCACTGTAAAAGTTGCTGAACTGTTAGCTGGAATAGCAAGCGGGGCTCCGCTGATGCTAAAATCTGATACAGCATCACCTGTTGTATTAATTCCTGTGATGTACAAAGTATCTGCAGTACCTTTATTCTCAATAGTAAAAGCAGTAGCAGCAGCCTTACCAACCACAAATGTGCTACCATTTACAATATCTGCATTGCCTTGCTTAACATTGATTTTAGCAACAGGTGTTGCCTGGGCACTTGCAAGTGTTACATTGTCGAGAGAGATGTTGGATCCTGAAATCTTTTGTGTGTAATAAAAACGAACATAACGCGCATTTGCAGCTGGTGTATCGATGAAATTGGTAAAGTTTGTTGAAGTTAAATTTGCCTGTGTAAACACGTGTAAATCTGACCAAGTTGATCCATCAACAGATTGCTGAACCGTAAAAGTTCCAGTGAAGGGCGGATTAGGCGAAATAGCAGTTCCTTTGATGTAATAACTTAAAGGACCAGGTTTATCCGTGAACCAAATTTTCACGTATTCTCCTGTAGCATCTAATTTACAAGCCGCATTACCATCTTGACCAGAAGAGTATGTAAAAGGAGTTGTTCCTGAAGCAGTAACATCTAATTTGGTTGACCAACCAGTCGGTCCTGCAGATTCTGGTCCTGATGGATTAGGAGAAGCAGAGCCTGTTGGAGCTGGGTTTGCAAAACTCCATGAGGTTGGTAAAGTTGTTTGGGCATTTGCTATTAAAAACCCAATTCCCAAAAAAGTAAAAATTATTTTTTTCATGTATTCAATTTTATTGCTTTTTACATGAGTAATTAGCAATGCAAAATAGTAATTTTAAATGAATATGATAACAAATTCGCAAACGTGTATGTTTTTAAATTCCTGATTTGTTTCATAAGAACCTAAAACAACCTAACTTGCAAAAGAAGCATATGGTCAATATCAAGTACAGTATAGAAAAAAGTGCCTTTGGAGTTTGCAGCTACATAGGTGAAAAATTTGGAATTTCGAGTAGTAAAATTCGATTGTATTTCATTTATGCATCTTGCTTAACTATTGGCTCACCATTAATAGTATACTTGGTAATGGCGTTCTGGATTAACCTAAAAAAATACATCAAACAAGAAAGAACCATCTTAAATTCTTAAAAGCAGGTGATTAGCCCAAAACTGATTTTCATTTTACTTTCTTTCTACATCATTAGTGCATTTAGTTGGTGGACTTATGCCCATTGTAGGTCTGCAAAATTGATTTACGAACTTGAAAAGGATAACCTAGAAACAATTTGCTACAAAGCCAGTATTGATGTTGAACTGGCCAAACAACAAGAATTGTTTGACGACAGTGTTAGTATGAAAAAGTATTTCACACTGAATTTTCCAAAACACGAATTGGTTTTCTTGCCTAATGGCGATCCTGTTTCTAATTTCATGATTAGGCCGTTGGAATCTTCATACCTATCACTCAAAGCAACTTACAATAGAAAACTTTGGATGTACATTTTAGAGGGAATAGCAATAATGGCCATAATTTTTTGGGGATTGTATAGAATCTATTCAACCTTTAAGAAAGACTTAGCACTCAAGCGCAACCAAACAAATTTCTTGCTATCTGTTACCCATGAACTCAAAACTCCTTTAACAGCAATTAAACTCTATTTAGAAACACTTCAAAAAAGAAAACTAGAGCAAAGTCAAATAGAAACCATCATTCAAAATTCACTTGCTGAAAACGAAAGACTCAACCTATTGGTAGAAAACCTGCTTTTATCTGCTAGGCTTGACAGTACGCAGTTTCATTTGAATTTAGAAAAAGTAAATTTGAGCGTTTTGGTAGAAAAATCGGCTTTGTTTTTTGCTGCTCCACGCAGTTTAAAAGAGCGAATTGAGTTAACCATTCAAGAAGATATTTTTGTTCTCGCAGACGCATCTGCGGTAGATACTATTTTAACAAATTTGCTTTCAAATGCAGTAAAATATGCACCTGAAGCAACCCCTATTCAAGTAGTACTCAAAAAAAACGACAACCACATAGACCTATCTGTAATAGATAAAGGGCCGGGTATCAATGAATCTGCTAAAAAGGAATTATTTAATAAATTCTATAGAATTGGGGATGAAAATACCCGTAAAACAAATGGAACGGGTTTGGGGTTATACATTGTGAAGAACCTCGCCATCAAGTTAGGTGCCAGTGTAGTTGTAGAAAATGGTATTGATGGTGGAAGTGTTTTCAAAATTAGATTTAAAACCCATGAGCGATAGAATTTTACTGGTAGAAGATGAACTGCATTTACAACATGCCCTTAAACTCAACCTTGAACTAGAATCTTACAGTGTTTTTGTTTGTAAAACAGGCACTGAAAGTATCAAAGCATTCAGGGAACAAAAGTTCGATTTGGTAATTCTAGACATCATGCTGCCTGAAATGGATGGCTTAATGGTATGTGAAAATTTGCGGTTGTACGATGCAAATATTCCTATTTTGTTCTTGTCTGCTAAAAACACACCAGAAGACAGGATAAACGGACTAAAAAAGGGAGCCGATGATTACCTCACCAAACCTTTTGAACTTGAAGAACTGATTTTAAGGGTTCAAAAACTGCTCCAAAAAAGCAAACAAATAAAAATCAAAAATGAAAGCAGCATTCCAAAGTTATTCCATTTTGGAAACAACTGGATTAACTTTGAAAGTCATGAAGCAAAAGGGGTAAATGGGGTATTTGAACTTACCAAAAAAGAAATATTGCTCATGCGCTTACTCATAGAAAACAAGAACCAAGTTGTTAGCAGAGAGCGCATCCTCAAAGTAGTTTGGGACTACACCGTTATTCCCAACACCAGAACCATTGATAATTTTGTCTTGGCATTGAGAAAATATTTTGAGGACGATCCCAAACAGCCAAATTTCATACATTCTGCAAGAGGTATTGGCTATAAATTCGTACTAAACTCAGAGGAAGGAGATTAATTTTTATTAATTCCGTACTATTTTAGTTGTGTTTGTATCTGTTCAAGTGATAAATCCTTATTTTTGTTTGAACATCATCGATGCTAAAACAAGGATTACAACAGAGTCAACTACAAAAGCTTTCGCCGCAGCAGATACAATTTATCAAGCTGTTGCAACTCAATAGTGTAGACATCCTCCAACGCATTGACCAAGAACTGATTGAAAATCCTGCATTGCTAAGGGCGTCTGACGAAGATGCAGCACCATCTGAAACAGAAACCGAAACCAATACTGAAGAAGTTTCTTCAGATGATTTATCTGTAGAAGATTTCATTGCCAACGAGTCATTTGATGTAAAAGAATATGTGAATGATGAATATGATCCGGAGGGTTTTCATTTAAGTGATGAAGGAGACGAAGAGCGAAAAGAAAGACCCATTGTAGAATCACATTCTTTCCATGAAGAATTGCAAGAACAATTCAACAGCATAGCAGAATCAGAAAAAGAGCTTGCCATTGGTACACAGTTAATTGGAACTTTAGACGATGATGGTTACCTCAGAAGACCGCTTGAAGCCATCGTCAATGACTTAGCCTTTTCAATCAACATTGATACAAATCTTGAGGAAATGAAGCGTGTGCTTCACAAAATCCAAAAATTAGATCCACCTGGAATTGGTGCAACTACTTTACAAGAATGTTTACTGATTCAATTGCACAGAAAAGACCAAAGCAATCCTTTAGTAGTTCATGCCATAAAAATACTTGAACAGTATTTTGAAGATTTTATTAAAAAGCACTACGAGAAACTCATCAAAACACTTAAAATATCTGAAGTTGAATTAAAAGAAATTATAGTTTTAATAACAAAGCTCAACCCTAAACCAGGTGAAGCAATTGACAATACTGCAACTCAGTACATTACTCCTGATTTTATTTTGGTTGAACAAGATGGCAAATATTTGATTCAACTCAATTCCAGAAACGCACCTGATTTGAGAATCAGTAGGTCTTACATGGAAACACTGAAGGGTTATGAAGAAAGTAAAAGTCCAAGTAGAGAACAAAAAGAAACAGTCCAATTCATCAAACAAAAATTAGACAGTGCAAAATGGTTCATAGACAGCATTAAACAAAGGCACAATACGCTATTGTTAACCATGAATGCCATTTTAAACTACCAAATGGCTTATTTCGAAGAAGGTGATGAGACCAAACTCAAACCAATGATTCTCAAAGACATAGCAGAAGAAACAAACCTAGATATATCTACCATTAGCAGAGTTGCCAACTCTAAATACATTCAAACTGATTTTGGTGTAATTCCACTCAAATTCTTTTTCAGTGAAGGTATAGCCACCGAAGATGGTGAAGAAGTCAGTAGCAGAGAAGTAAAAAAGATTCTAAAAGACGCCATAGAGGCTGAAGAAAAATCCAGACCACTTCCTGATGAAAAATTGATGGAAATTCTCAAAGAAAAGGGGTACCATATAGCCCGTAGAACCGTTGCCAAATACAGGGAACAGATGAATATTCCTGTGGCTAGGCTTAGGAAAGAGATTTAATCAGAATACTTTATTACAAGCTTTTTGCTTAAAGGACACCCTGACCAAATTGTTCTTTGCCAGCAAAATAAACATTGTCAAATGGAGTGTCTATGCCAGGAAATAAGTCTATTTGGTACATGCGTTTAATCTCTAATACTGCAACTACCAATAAAACCAAAACTGCAACTACATATAAATATTTAGCAAAATCAACCAATTCTTTCTTACCTTTTTCAATTTCATAACCAATACGTTCTTTTAAAGTATTTTGTTGGTTTTGAATTTGCTGAGCGTTGTTTAAGCTGAGGGTTTTCATAAAACTTCTATTTAAATGGTTGTACAATCGAATTGCCAATTCAAATGTACTATTTAAATGGAGGTTTTTACTATTTAAATGGGGCTTAGCTTGTAATGCCCTCTGAATGAGCTGAATAAAATTTATTTATTTTGCATTTTATATTATTTAAATGGTTGTTTTTATGATTTTTTTAGTTTTTGTGGCTTAATATATGGCTATTTGAATGGCTATTTAGACGCTTTGTCTATTTAAATGGCTATACCTCTTCCATTAGGGTGCGGAATGCCAAAAGCTTGTTACCATACTTATCGAGTGTTTTTTGCTGCAATGTTGGGGCATACTGCTCTTGATAAGTAAAATAGTCTTGGATGGTTTTAGCATGGTATTGTATGGCATAGGTTTCTCCCGTTTCATCGGCTTGTCTGGTTAACAACCTGAGCATTTTTGATGATTGAAAAAGCCCTGTTGCCATTACTTCCGGAACATGCGTTTGCTGCATCCACAACAACCATTCTTCATGAATGCTGTCGTCTACATTGAGTGTTACATTGTAAATGATCATTTTGTTTGTTCTTGTTGGTTTAAAAATTGATCGCCCCTTAATTGTCTGAAACGCTTTCTGGCTTCATTGCTGTATACACTTCCAGCATATTGTTGAATCAGAAGCTCATACAATTGCATGGCTTTTTGTGTTTTCATTAATTTAAAATCGCACAATTGAGCTGCTTTAAATATGGCTTGATCAGCCAATACATCTGAAGCGTTCATGGTATATACTTTTTCGAATTGTTCAAATGCCGATTCATAATTACGCATGGCCTCAGCAATTTCGCCTCGTTTGAAATAAATGTCATCTAATAAAACATTCTTTGGAAACATCCGCTCTATGCTATCCAATAAGTGTATTGCTGTATTCCCATCTTTTTGGGCTGCTAATAGGTCTGCTCTCGCAAACAATTTCAAAGCATTTTGATTGCTGTCAATTGTATTTTCTTGAATGAATAAGGACAACTCCATGGCATTGTTTGCAATGAGTTGCGTTGTAGCTGTTTTTAATACATCTAATTGTGCTTTGGCCCATTCAAATTCACCCATAAAATAACTCAATTTGGCAGATCTATACTTGGCTTCTTGTCCCAATGGATCTTCTATAAAATCTTTGTCTACTTGCCCATACAACAACATAGACTCCCACACCTCTCCTGTAACAATATACACCGCTGCCAATTCCAATTTACAAGTTGCTGCAAAACTACGGTCTGTTGCTAGCTGAATGGCCTTAGAAAAATTAAGAATAGCCGCTTGATAGTTGTGTAAATAATTGAACTGTAAACTAGCCAAATTGAACCTTGTTTTGGCATCGTCTCCTTCTTTTGCAAGCATATTGATGTATTCCCTTTCTACGAGCACTAAGTCTGCCTGGGTATAATTACCTGAAAGTAATTTTTGAGTCCTGGCATTTAACAACTCTTGCTTTGCATAATAATAGAATGGGGAGGCTGACCCTAGGTTACACACTTCGTTGTAAATATAAATAGCATCGTCATATTTGTGATTTGAAAACGCCAATAAACCCAATTCAAGCGTTCTTCTACCTTCGTATCCCTGCTTTTTGTCTATTCGTTTGGTAAAGGTAAGTGCAGCACTATAATCAGCTTTTTGAACATAAAACCAAATGAGCATATCTTGAATGGTATTTTCATCAGGATACAACTTGTATTGTTTGAGCAAAGCTGATTTACAGTGTTCAAAATCTTGATTGTTTTGGAGTAGTTGCTGCAATAAACCCTGAATTTCCTCCATTTTGGTAGGATCTATACTCAACAATTTAATCCATTCTTCAATGGCTAACTTTCGGTTTCCTAAATCAGTGTAAAGGGATGCCAAATCTGAACAAAACAATTGATCATTGCCCAACAAATCCCTGCCTTTGATATATGCTTGAGTAGCTTCATTCAAGAAACCCCTTTTTATCAATGCCATTGACAAATCAGTAATTGCTTGTTCATTCCGAGACAGTTGCTTAATGAAATCATTACATTTTTCAGATGCAAGTAATTTATTACCGAAAAATTGGTGAATGTATGCCTGATCTACTAAATAAATGGATACTCTTGGAAACTTTTTACTTTGCTTTTTAACCAGTTTAAAGGCATTGCTTTCTTGTTTGAGTTGAAGGTATGAATTCAACAAATTGTCGTAGTAATAAATTGAGTTGGGTGTTCTATTAACTAGCTTTTCATACAATTCTGCAGCCTTTTCCCATTCACCATTTTGGGTAAACTGATTGGCTAATTGTTCCTCTTGTTGCTGACCGTATGTAGAAAACACACAGCAACAAAAAATAGCTGTTATGATGAATGTACACTTTCGAAACATCCCGCTAAATTAAGCGCATAAATGCAAAATGTGTAAAATTGAATTCCAATGGATTCAAATATTTTTGTTTATTGCATAAAAAACTTTGAGCAACATTAAAAAACTTGCAGGTCAAACAGCCATCTATGGTTTGAGCACAATTGTTGGGCGTTTTTTAAATTATTTACTGGTTCCTATCCAAACAAGGGTTTTCAACTTGGTACAATTTGGTACCATTACTGGACTATACGCCTACATTACTTTCTTAAATGTATTGCTTACACACGGAATGGAAACAACCTTTTTCAGGTTTGCAGAAAAACATAACCATGAACAGCGTATATACTCAACAGCAATGCGCTCAGTATTGTTTTTTAGTTTGGTTTTTGGATTTTTAACTTTTTTGTTTGCCAATCAAATAGCAACACTGATACACATGGGTGCAACAGCCTATTACATTAAAATTGTTGCTGCAATCATTTCATTAGATGCCATAGCGGCCATTCCATTTGCGTTGCTCAGAAAAGAAAACAAAGCCTTGCGTTTTGCATTGATTAAAAATGCTGGAATAGCTGCAACCATTTTCTTAAATATCTACTTCATGGTCATTGGACCCTATTGTTTAAGCGAAAAACACATTCAACTTCCATTCATAACAAATCAAATAGATCCTTCAGTAATTTTAATTGCTAATTTGTGTGGTAGCATCCTAACATTTTTGTTATTAATTCCAGAAATAATCAAAATTCGTTTTGAGCGCAATAGGGCGTTGTACCAAGAAATGCTTGAATATGCCATTCCCATAATGTTTATAGGATTTGCTGGCATGATCAATGAAACACTTGATAGAATTATGTTGGTTCAACTGATTCCAGACCAATCAACAGCATTAAGGATGAATGGTATATATGGGGCAAACTACAAATTATCCATTGTAATAACATTGTTTATACAGGCCTTCAAATATGCAGCAGAACCCTTCTTTTTTAAACACGGAAAAAACAACAGTAAAACACAAATTTATGCAGATGTCATGCATGTTTTTATTTTGGTTTGTTTATCGATTTTTTTGCTGGTGATGTTGAACATGCGTTTATTTGAGCAATTCATTGGCGCAGAATTCAGAGAAGGTTTAATCATAGTGCCTGTATTGTTATGGGCAAATATTTTCTTAGGCATCTATTATAACTTGAGCATTTGGTATAAGTTAACCGATCAAACCAGTAAGGGAGCCTATATTGCAGTAGCCGGAGCCATCATTACTGTTATACTGAACTATATGTTGATTCCTATCTTGGGCTATTATGGGGCAGCAATTTCTACAGCAATTTGCTATGGAACCATGATGGTAATGGGTTATGCAATGGGTCAGAAATATTACCCAATCCCATACAAGGTGCGAAGCTTCTTTGGCTACTCAGCATTGGCCTTGTTGTTGTATGCCATAGGTTACTACTTACAAAACAGTTCTGTTCAAGGAAGCACATATTACTTCATAGGAAACGGTCTTTTATTCGTATTTATTTTAATTGCGATTATCAACGAAAAATCAAATACCAAATTGCATGCAAAAAATTAAAATCAAATCAATAGCTAAAAACCCATTACCTGCATACCAAACAGCACATTCAGCTGGAATGGACCTCATGGCAAATTTGACAACAACAATAGATTTGAATCCAGGCGAGCGAAAACTGATTGGAACCGGACTTTCAATTGCACTGCCCATAGGCTATGAAGCTCAAATAAGGTCGAGAAGCGGCATCGCCTATAAAAATGGTGTTTGCGTGCTCAACAGTCCAGGAACCATTGATTCAGACTACAGGGGTGAAATAAAAATATTGTTAATGAACCACGGAAATGAGGTATTTAGAATTGCACATGGCGATAGAATTGCGCAAATGGTCATAGCTAAACACGAAAGCATTTCTTGGGAACCCGTTAACGAGCTTGACGAAACATTGAGAGGTGCTGGCGGATATGGAAGCACAGGTGTCAAAAACACAGATTAAAAAGATTCAAAACTAAATTGTAATTTTCAGACCTAAATTATTGCGCATAATATGAAAATCATTGTACCAATGGCTGGAATGGGGAAAAGAATGAGGCCTCACACCCTGACAGTTCCCAAACCACTGATACCTGTTGCAGGAAAACCAATCGTTCAGAAAATAATTGAAGACCTATCAAAGGTTTGCGGAAACGATATTGAAGAGGTAGCATACATAATTGGTCCAACATTTGGGCAGGAGGTTGAGGAGAAATTGATTGCTGTAGCCAATAGTGTTGGCGCAACAGGAAAAATCTACTACCAACATGAACCATTAGGAACTGCGCATGCAATCATGTGTGCCAAAGAAAGCTTGGATGGCAATGTTTTGGTTGTATTTGCAGATACCTTATTCAAAGCAGATTTTACCTTAGACAGAAGTCAAGAAGGAATTATTTGGGTTCAAAAAGTAGAAGACCCAAAACCCTTTGGCGTAATTAAAGTTGATGAAAACAATACCATTACTGACTTTGTAGAAAAACCCGAAACATTTGTTTCTGATTTGGCCATTATTGGCATCTATTATTTTAGAGATGGTGCTTATTTAAGAAGCGAATTGCAATACTTACTCGATGAAGACATCCGTGAAAAAGGAGAGTACCAACTGACCAATGGCCTAGAAAACATGAAGAAAAAGGGAACCAAATTTGTTCCCGGACAAGTAACTGAATGGTTGGATTGTGGCAACAAAAATGCTACAGTGTATACCAACTCAAGAATTTTAAGTTTCATGGCCGCAAATGGAGAAAAAATGATTGGTGAAAACGTGCAACAAACAAATGCAGTAGTAATTCAACCTTCTTTTATTGGAAACAATGTACAACTCAAAAATGCGATAGTAGGACCCAACGTAAGTATAGGTGACGGTTGTATCATTGAACATACAATACTTTCAGATAGCATTGTACAGGTTAATACCGTTCTTAAAGATGCAGTCATTAAAAATGCTATGATAGGAAGCCATGTTGTATACAAAGGACAAGCTAAAGATTTAAGTTTGGGTGATTACAGTACGGAAGCATAATTCAACAAAAATTTGAGAACACACATTTTAATTGTAATTGTATTGTTGGCAATTGGGGGGAATTGTTTTGCTCAAAATATACCTGAACAAACCAGACAAAATTTTGATGCCCATTTTTTCAATGGAATGAAAGAAAAAATGCAGGGAAACAGCAAAGAAGCTGTCAACGAATTCAAAAAGGCCTTGCATATCATGCCCAATCAAGCCAATGCAAATTTTCAGTTAAGCACTGTTTTATTTGCTGAAAGGAAGGGATCTGAAGCAGAAATTTATGCTGAAAAAGCATACTTATTAGAAAAAACCAATGAATGGTATGCTCAAAACTTATTAGATATTTATAAGTACAATAGGAATTACATAGCAGCTGAACTGTTTTTAGAAGAACGGTACAAATTGAGTAAAAACCCTGATTTCTTGTATGAACTTGCATTTATACAATTGCAAAACAATGCACCTAAAAAGGCAATTAAAAGCCTGAACTTACTTGAGAAAAAAGTAGGAATTAGTGAAGACATTACCAAACAAAAAGAACAAATATACTTACAACTAAACAAGTTGCCAGCAGCCATCAATGAACTCAAAAAACTCATTGCAAAATTTCCTCAAAACCAACAATACAGAGGAGCTCTAGCCGATTTGTACCTTTCAAATGGAAAAGAAAAACAAGCAATTACAATCTATCAATCTGTTTTAAAAGTTGAACCCAAAAATAGTTATGCATGCTTTGCATTGAGCGATTTTTATAAGTTAAAAAACGAAAAGGACTCCTGTTTTCAATACCTTAAAAAAGGTTTAGAAGGAAATGGTGACATTAAGTCTAAAGTAAGTGCATTTACAAGCATCATTCCAAGCAACTTTTTTGGTGAAAAACAAAATACCTTTTGTAACTATTTGGCTGATATTTTAATTGAGAATAACCCAGAAAATGCTGCTCCTTATTTAATAAAAGGCGACTTACAGTTAGAAAGCAGAAATCCGGAAAAGGCCCGTGAATATTACCTTAAAGCTGCAGATCAAAATGATGGAGGTTTGTTAGCCTGGGAACAAATTTTACAATGCGACCAATTGATGAGTGATTACAAAATGGTGTTAACGGATGCAAAAAAAATAAATGAATTGTTTCCAAGTTATGCATTGGGTTATTACCATAGGGCTTTTGCATGCCTTCAATTGAAAGATTACAACGATGCCATAGAAGCAGTTCAAATGGGAATTGATTATGCAGAAGAAAGTAATTTAAAATCGCAAATGTATGCCATGATGGGGGATGCGGCACATTATGCTAAAAGATACAACTTGTCTGATTCAGCCTACCTAAACTCGCTTGAATCAGACCCATCAAACGCCTACGCACTGAACAACTATGCTTATTATTTATCGTTGCGGAATGAAAAATTGGACCTTGCAGACAGTTTGAGTAAGCGCTCCATGGTATTAGATCCGGAAAATGCTTCCTATTCCGATACTTATGGATGGATTCTTTACCAAAAGAAGGAATACGATACAGCCTTGATTTATATAGAAAAGTCTTTGGAAAAGGCTCCTAACAACGCAGAGGTTAGAGAACATTTAGGAGATGTATTGTACAAATTAGGCCGTTTACAAGACGCAAAAAATGCTTGGCAAAAAGCAAAAGAATTGGGTGCTGATAATGAAGCATTATTAAAGAAACTAAAACAATGAAAGCTCTTCAAAAGCAATTAATACTCTTTTGGTCTTGCTGTATTTTGGTGTTTACTTCATGCAAATCTAAAAAAGCCATCACTCAAACAAACCAGCCTCCTCCTCCCCCTCAAAAACAACAAATCAAAAGTAAAAACTACGAAGAGGAAATCAAACTCATAAACAGTCATGCTAATCAAACCAATTGGTATTGTGCCAAGGCAACTGCTAAATATGACGATGGTAAACAATCAATTGGTTTAGACTTAGAAATTCAATTGGAAAAAAACAAAGAAACCTGGATCAATGTAAAAGCAATGGGATTTATCAATGTAGCCAGAATTGCATTTCAAACGGATTCTATTCGCATCCTGGATTATATCAACCGAACTTACACAAGTGCATCGTACAAGTACCTTGCAAATTTTACAAGCCTACCATTGAGTTATACCCAAATAGAAAATTTGTTACTAGGTAACGTACTATTTCCTCTTGATTTAAATTCAACCATTGTTCAAAAAAACAATTCAGGCATTGGCACTTACAACCAATTCTCTGGTTTTAAACAGCGTATTACTTACAACCATCTTTTTAAAGTCATTCAAACCAGTATTCAAGATACAAGCAAAACACAAAGTCTTGATATTGAATACAGTCAGTTTCTTGAAGAAAACAAAAGCCAATTCCCTAAAAAAATTGATATTCTATTAAAGAGCGACAAGCAATTGCGTGTAGAAATGCTTATGAATAATCTTTCTTTTATCAAAAAAAGAGACTGGCAATTGTCTGTTCCTAAAAACTACAAAGTAAATGTGTTTTAAATTCGTCAATAACATCAATTCTCTAAAATCTGAAGGAAGCAAAAAGCTTTTAGCTTTGGTTGTTTTTTGCTTTTTATTTACAGGAGTAATGGGTCAAAAAGCAAGTCAAAAAAGAAAAGAACTCGAAGCTAAAAGAAAAGAACTTCAGCTGAAAATTGAAGAAAATAAAAAGCGTTTGGCTGAAACTAAAAAAGAAGAAAGTAATTCTTTGAAACAATTAAATGTATTGGGTGTTCAAATTAAAACTAGAGAACAAATGATTGACCACATTGGTCAGGAAACATTTGAACTCTCTATTGAAATTGAAGGTCAAAAAAAAGCAGTTTTAAACTTAGAAAATGATTTGGTTCAACTCAAAGAAGATTATGCTAAAAATATATTAGCTGCCTACAAAAAAAGAAATTTCAACGACCAACTGATGTTTGTGTTTGATTCAAAAAACTTTTTTCAAGCGTTCAGAAGAATCAAGTACCTAAACCAATATGGAAGGTACCGCGTAGAGCAATCTAAATTGATTTTAAAAACACAGAAATCAATCATTGAAGCTATCAACGAGATGATTGCCATCAAAACTCAAAAAATGGAATTGTTGGGCTTAAAAGAAACAGAGAAAAAAGAGCTTGAAATAGACAAAAAAGAGGAAACCAATTTATTAGAAAAATTACAACAACAAGTAAGCAATATAAAGGGACAGATTATTCGACAAGAACGCATGTCTAACTTGTTAAATAAAGCAATTGGAGAACTCATTCAAAGAGAAATTGCTGAAGCACGAAAGGCTGAAGAAGCCAAACGCAAAGCTGAAGAGGCCAAACGTTTAGCCAATGCAAAAAAAGCTAACAGCAAGCCTGAACCTCAAAAACAAACTACAGCAAATTCTTATTTATCTAGTTCAGGATTGGCTCTGAGCAAAAATTTCGAGGACAATAAAGGCAAGTTACCGTGGCCGGTAGATGGCGGAACTGTTGCCTCTAGGTTTGGAACCAGAGAACATCCTGAACTCAAAGGCGTAATGGTTAAAAACAATGGGATAGACATTCAAACGTCTATTGGTGCAGATGTCAGGTGTGTATTCAAAGGTGAGGTAGTTCGGTGTTTTACCATACCTGGCTTAGACAATGTGGTATTGGTAAACCATGGTGAATATTATTCAGTTTATGCCCGTTTAGAAAATATTAAAGTACGAAAAGGTCAGCAATTAGATGCTTTAGAGAGCATTGGAACCTTGTCACAAAATGAATCTGAAAACCATTCTTTGTTGCATTTTGAAATTTATAAACAAACCAATTTACAGGATCCAAGTAAGTGGTTACGTTAAATTTTAATGCATTTTGACTTTACATGATGTTTAAAAAAGATATATTTGATTTATTAACAAATTTGATAGCATGAAAAAAATTTACTTATCAGTTTTAATTTTAGTATTTGGTTTTATTGGAATCAATAATTTACAATCATACCCTTATGGGGCACCTGCAGGATACGCTGGCGGACCTGCAGAATCAGGTACCACTTGTGCAAATCCAGCATGTCATGGGGGCACAGCAACAGTAGCTACAAATAGTATTATCAGCACTGATGTTCCAACTGAAGGATATACCGGTGGCAATTCTTATACAATAACCGTTACCGTTAACAATGGTGGTAGAAAAGGTTTTGAAGTAAGTCCACAATTAGCTGATGGAACACTGGCAGGAACATTAACTGCAGGCACAGACAACACCGTTGTAAATGGTAAATACGTTACGCATACAGCAGCAAAAATAAGTTCTCCGGCAGTATGGACGTTTACATGGAAAGCCCCTGTTTCAGGAACTGGTCCTGTAGATTTTTATGGTGCATTTGCTAACACTAAAAGCACTACTAGAACGCAAAAATTAACTGTTATAGAAAAATCTGCAACTGGAATCAACGAAAACGATTACTTGAGTCAATTGAGTTTGTATCCAAATCCAATTATAGGTAAAACACTTAACCTTGCATTTGAGTTAAAAAAGAATGCCAATGTAGCAATTGCTTTGGTAGATTTAACAGGAAGAGAAGTGTTGAACCTTGAAAACTCATACGAAAGCATGGGTAGCAAAAACTACAACTTCAACTTGCCAGAAGTTAACAACGGAATTTACTTCGTTCAGGTAAGAATGAACGACAGCCGAATTAGTAAGAAAATTTGGGTTAACAGATAAATTGAAAATGCCGCTGACGCGGCATTTTTTTTGTTTTATATTTTAGCCTTCATTGCATTGTATTTTAAAACTGCTGCAACCGTTATGGCATCGGTAATGCTTCCATCTATTACCAGTTGATACAGCTCATTAAAATGTAGTTTTTTAATTTCTAATTGTTCTGATTCTTCTGGATTGAATTTACCTATACTTAAATCTTTTGCAACAAACACAACGGCCTTTTCGTCGGTGGCAGAATTACTCAAATGCAGTTCCATTAATTGTTCCCAGCTTGAAGCTAACAAACCACATTCTTCTTCCAGTTCTCTCTTTGCTGTTTCAAGCGGCGCTTCACCAAATGCAGAGCCACCTTCTGGTATTTCCCAAGAATAGGTATTTAAAGGAAACCGGTACTGTCCAACTAAATAAGTATATCCATTTTCATCTATAGGTAAAACGCCCACAGCAAGGTTCTTAAAATGTACTACACCATAAATTCCAGGCTTTCCTGTTGGGTGAACAATATCGTGGTGTTGAACTTGTATCCATTGATTTTCATAGGTTACTGTTGAGTGATTGATTTTCCAAGGGTTGTGAAAATGATCAGAATTGTCCATATTTTACAGCTGTAAATGATGAGTAAGATACATGAAATTGGGCAGTAAAGCTACCGTTTTAAACTACCATTATCCTAAATGGTTGATGCGCAATCCGGTGCTCATTCGTTTGGTTTTCATATTAAATTACTATGTACAACTTCGAAAGTGGACCATTATATCTGTTTGGAAAAAAACACTCCGTAAACAACCCTCTCACTTCATCGCAGTTGATATGGGATCGGGAGAGTCTCAATACTTAATTCCTTTTTGTAATCAGTATCCAAAAGCTCAGTTCTGGGCAATAGACAATCACTTACAAAGTGTCCTGTTTGCTCAAAATTATCCAATTAATAACCTCTATTCAAAAGCAATAGACATAGCTGCTGAACACCTAAATACAAAAGCAGATATAGTATTGTGCGTTGGTGTTTTACAATACATCATTGATGACAAGCAAGCCCTGAGGAATATAAATACTTCCTTAAAAAAAGATGGGGAGTTACTGCTTTATGTGCCCATAAATGGACAAGCAATCACTTGTTTTTATGAATGGGTTTGTAGGCGATACCCCAATTACGAAAGCATCCATAACAGACAACGCATTTACTCTGAAATTGAATTGATGTGTAAATTAAAAGAAGCCTGTCTTGAGCCAACCTCAAAAACCTATACCTACGGCAAATTGGGTATAATCAGTCACGAAATCAGTTCAGGGCTAAACCTTTTACTTATTCATGGAAACATCTTCATAAAAGCAATTAGCCTGCTGTTGATTGTACTGTTTACCCCCATCAATTGCGTGTTGATGATGCTAGACTTTAACCTACCCAAAAATGATGGGAATGGAATTTTGGTTTGTGCTAAAAAGATTAAGGAAATTTAGGGAACTTTTTAAAGTCAGGTTTTCTTTTTTCTAAGAAAGAGTTTTTACCCTCTTTGGCTTCATCACTCAAATAATACAACAAAGTGGCATTGCCTGCCAATTCTTGTATTCCTGCCTGACCATCCAATTCAGCATTGAATGCACTTTTGAGCATGCGCAATGCAATAGGGCTTTTCTCCATCATTTTCTTACACCAAGCAACTGTAGTTTCCTCCAACTGATCAAGCGGAACAACCTTATTTACCAAACCCATATCTAATGCTTCTTGCGCATTGTATTGGTCACATAAGAACCAAATTTCCCTGGCCTTTTTTTGTCCTACCAATCTGGCTAAATAACTGGCACCAAAACCACCATCAAAACTACCCACTTTAGGACCTGTTTGACCAAATTTTGCATTTTCTGCGGCAATGGTTAAATCACAAATTACATGCAATACATGACCACCTCCAATTGCCCATCCGGCAACCATAGCAACAACTGGCTTGGGTATTCTTCTAATTTGCATTTGTAAGTCCAATACATTCAAACGAGGAACACCATCATCGCCAACATAGCCTCCATGTCCTCTAACACTTTGGTCACCTCCACTGCAAAAAGCGTTTCCCCCTTCACCAGTTAAAATAACACAATACACATCTTCTCGCTGTCTGGCAATCTCCATTGCTGTAGACATTTCTTTAACTGTTAATGGAGTAAAAGCATTGTGTTTCTCTGGTCTATTGATACTTATTTTGGCAATGCCATCGTAAAACTGAAATAAAATTTCTTTGAACGGTTGAATGGTTTCCCAAGCAAATTTTGACTGCATAAGCTGTTAGTTAGTAAGTTGTATAGATTTAAATTCTTGAATAGCTGATAAATTAATTTGAGTATCAAATACCAACTCTAATATTTCTGTTTGATTTGATTGAATAAAACCATCCAAAGCATTTTCAAACTCAAATTCAGACTTGCAAGTTATACATTGAATTCCAAATGCTGCAATTGTTTGAGCAATACTCCTGCTATGAGGTGTAGTAAAAAAGTCTAAATGTTCGGGGAATTTGGATGGACCCTCAATCCATTCAAATATTTTTCCGCCAGCATTATTCAATACAATTATTTTTAAATTTTGTGGCATTGAATTTAACCACATAGCATTTGTATCATATAAAAATGAAAGGTCTCCACAAATTAAAAATACAGGGGCGTTTGGATTAGCTATTGCAGCACCTATTGCTGTTGACATTGAACCCTCGATTCCACTTGTACCTCTATTTCCGTATACTTTTCCAAGAAAACCTTTTAGTCCTAACCAGCTTGCAAATCGGATGGAGCCACTGTTGCCAATGTGTAAAAGAGAGCCTTCAGGTATTGACTTCAAAATACGGTCAACAACAAATGGTTCAGACCAAATGTGTTTTGATAAAAAGGCTTGTTGGAGCTCATTCACTTTTGTACCTAATTGTATCCATTGCTCAGCATAATTTGATAAATTGGTTACCGAACTGGTATTTATTTCTAGAAACCTAGTAAGTAGAACCTGTAAAGAACTTCTTACAAAATGTGTCAGGTTACCATAGGTATTTATTGGTTTACTCTCTTCACTTACCCTAAAATGCCACTGAGGTTTGAGTCCTTTAAGCCACAATTTTAAAGCTTTTGATACAATTGGACCACCCGAAGATACAATTAAGTCTGGTGCCATCGTTTGCAACAACTCTGGACTGGCATACTGAATAATTGCATCATAATTTGGCACCACTGAATTTTGTTGTTGGTTAGAAACCACATCAGCCAACAAAACAACTTTTTCAAATTTTGAAAACTGATGTAAAACATCCGACAATTCAGTATCAGGAGTTTGCTGTCCAACAATTAACAGTACTTTTTTTGCCTGCTTGAATGCCTGTGAAAACTGATCAAGGTCTTTGAGAGAAAAAGGCAAACTGGTATTTGAAATGTTGTCAAAGATTGCCAATTGAGGCGATTCAAATTTCAACGATGAAGGATACAAGGGCTCTCTTAATGGAACGTTTACATGAACAGGTCCTTTATTCCCAGGCTCCATGGTTTCCACCAAAGCGGTTTGAACAATTCTTTGTGTTAATAAAAGATCGGAATTGCCATCTTCCTCACACATCAATTCATGGCTATAATTCACATGTTTACCATACACACCCTTTTGCATGATCATTTGACCATCTTGTTGGTTCAACATTTCTGGCGGTCTGTCTGCACTCAAAATAATTAATGGCAATTGCTGGTATTTTGCTTCAGCAATTGCAGGAAAAAAATTCAGTAAAGCGGTACCTGAAGTACAAATCAAAACTACAGGTTTACCTGTTTGTTGAGCAATACCCAAAGCAATAAAACCTGCACTACGTTCGTCTATAACAGATATACAGGTAATTGTTGGTTCTTGTTTAAATGCATATAATAAAGGAGCAGATCTACTACCCGGACAAATGATGGCGTGTGTACACCCAAACTCACTGCACACTCTAGCAATTGTGTATACTTGTTTATGCACGTTTTAAATTTAAAAACAAATTTAACCCGAAATACCCATACTTCCTTAGAATTGAATACGCAACCCCAGATTTATACCAAATGGCCTTCCATCTTTAGTTCTAAAACCCTTTTGAGGATTGGGATGTAAATAGTTCAATCGGTGATGAAAACTAACAGAGAATACTTTAAAAATATTTTCAAACCCGTAACCTAATTCCACGTATGGGCCTTGTGAAAATGTCTGAATATACTTGTATCTATCGTTTTCAATCGGATCACCGGGAACGTGTAAATCATTGACAGCAATGTTTGCTTGGTTAATGGTACCATAGGCTGTTTTTAAAATCAACATATTACGCAATTTCAATGCCCTTAAACCTGGTATTCTATTTACAAGCAACCCTTCAAAATGTTGAACATATGAAGCATGGATAAATTGATCGCTTATAAATTCATAAAAATTCATCAAACTAAAATTGTAATCACTGTATAAGAAACTGCCGTTACCTCTTGCTACATCCAATAAAGGATAAGGTAATTTACCAAACACCTTTCCTCCATATATCCACCAATCTGCAGTACCTAAAATACCCGTATTGATGTGTTGCGATAAGGTAAAGCTTACTTTGTCATAATCAAAACCCTGGCCAGGAACCAATCCTTTAAAACCCCTTTGATAAGCCAATACCAAAATTGGCAATCTTGCTTGTTGCAATCGGACTCTTCTATTTCCTCTTGTTATCATTTTTTCTCGGTATGCCCACCTGGCCTCAATTGTTAAACTCGTATTTAAAAATTGATGCAGGGTGTCTACCAACCCATTTTTGTTTGCAATTAAATAGCTGAACTCATTTTTTAACAAACCAATTGGTTTAAATGTAGCAAGGGTAAAGGTTGAATTTAAAGACCAATAATTACTGAATCCTTTGGTATAGTTAAGTTTAAACTCTTGTGTTGAATTCATTCTCACCTTTTCAGCAAAGAAATTGAAGAATTGAAAAATGCCATTGTTTGCCAATGAGCTAATGGGTGAATTTGTAATACCCAAAATATCGTAGTCATCTCTGTAAGAAACAGAAAGTTTAGTCCAATTTTTAGGTTCAAAAATATAATCGGCATTGATGCCAAATTTAAATTTTTCATCTTTGAGTCCATAAGCCAAATAAGCTCCAAAAGCCACTTTGTTGCTAAACTTAAAATTTGTTCTAAAGCCTAAGCGCAGTCTGAGGTGTTCTACGGGGTTGTAGGATACAAGGCTCAAATATGGCCCCCAATCTAGTTTGCCAATACGTTTGTGTCCTTCAACAATTAATTGAACAATTTCAATGTATGTTTTAACCACAGGGAGGTTGTTCACAGAATCCACCTTCAAGAACATTTCTTTTTCAATGTTTGAGAGTTGCTCTGAACGTTTATTGTTCCAAAAACTAGTGTCTTTGGTTTCTTCTTGCGCATTATTGACCACCTGAAAATCAAAAAAATCATCAGGCTTTTTCTGGCTCAAAGTAAAATTGCTATTGATAAAATAAAAACCAGCCAATACCCCAGTGCTGTTTTTACTGATTCTATCAAAATCAAAATAAATACGGCTTTTTGAAGTCATCCATGTTTGGTTTTCTACAGGCACCCATTCTTGTTGAATTCGAATGCGGTTAATGAAATTGATGTTGGATTCTTTGCTGATGGTTAAATCAACTTTATTGATGGCGTAAGATGAATCCTCTATCCAGATTGTACCCTCAAAACCTAAATCTTTTTTTCGGCGTAAATTCAGTTGTATTTTATAATTTTTATGGCCGTTTGATTCTACTGAATCTTGTAAAGTATAAATGTATGTACTGTTAGATCCCTCCGCAATTGGCCCCATAAAATCTTTACCCAATAAGCGAACAAAATTGCCATTTAAATTGTAACGAATGAGTTCCCCTCCCAATAAATCTGTTATGTATGAGTTCTTGTTGACACCAATTCCTGAATAATGGTTGGCATGAATAACCTCTTTGGTTTTAATTGGATTACTTTGGAAATAAAATGTAGAGTAGGTTTCACTTACCATTATAGGAATAATGTGCTTACCCTCTAAATTTTTCATCTGGTTGATGGTATCAAACAAAGATTGCAGTGGTTTAAAAACCGGATTGTTTTTCATGTCTTCAGAAACGTTAGTCAGCGACACATCAAGCTTTGAATAACTTTCATGTTGGTAATGTGCTTGACGCTCTTGGTCGTTGGTTTTTCTGTTGATACGAGCAGCTTGAATGATTCTAAGTGCAGGATTGATACCTGGCTTTATAACAGCCTCGCTCATTTCCTGTGTTTTTTCCTCCAGTTCTATAGTAAGTACTTGTGTTTGGTGACGGTTAATTTTAATGGCTTTCCGTTTGTAGCCCATGTAGGTTACTATTAAACTGTCTACCTCTTGCTTACTGCTTATTTTAAACCTGCCTTCAAAATCAGAAGTGGTACCACCTGCAAAACCCTTGAATCCCATACTCACATAAGGCAATGGCTCTTTGGTTCTATTGTCACGTATTTTACCTGAAACTACGGTTTCTTGCTGGGAAAAAACAAACAGTGGAAAGAGAACAAAGAGGTAGATGAAAAAACGCATTCAGGGAAGCTTAGTTTAACAAACGCATTTTCATGCGGATATCTTTTACTGGTCTGTCTCCGGGTAATGTTTTAGATGCTGCAATTTTATCCAATACCTCAAAACCTGAAATCAATTCACCAAAAACAGTGTAGTCTCCATCCAAATGAGGAGTACCACCTATTCTTAAATAATGATCAACTTGATCGTAATCAATTTTATCAGGTTCAGTTTTATTGTATTGCTTCTCTATGATAGCTTGTAAACTTTGTACATAATTCTGAAAAGCATCTTTTTTTCCAGCAGCTTGTAACTCACCTAATTTTTGTTGAATGGTATCGTTCTTAGCCAACTCGTAAAGCATGGCTTGTTTTCTGCTCAAATTCCTGCTATTAATTACCTTTTCTAGTTCTTCTAAGGTAAAGGTTTTACCCTGTACAATATAAAATTGACAACCGCTAGAAGCCCTTTCAGGATTGTTGTCTCTGGCGGCAGACAAGGCCCCTCTTTTATGAAAATACTTTTTCACAAATTCAGCTGGTATTTTATAGCCAACATCACCAGAACCCAACATGGTTGTGCTGTCTGCGTGCTTTGAAAGTGGGTCTCCACCCTGAATCATAAAAGATGGAATAACGCGGTGGAACAACAAACTGTCATAAAAACCCTCTTGTACCAACTTAATAAAGTTGTCTCTGTGCTGAGGTGTTTCATTGTATAACTTGGCAACCATCACACCCAAATCTGTTGTTATTTCTACCAATCTTTCATCTTTTAATGCTGTTGGTTTTGGAATGGGTTTAGGAACATATTTTTGAGTATGTTGAATTTTAGGCGAAGCTTTTTTTTGAGCCATTGAGGCCTCCGAACCTAAGATGAGTGACAAAAGTAAAAACAGGTATTTTTTCATTCTAGCTGCAAATTTCATCTGTGCAATATAAAAAATCAAAAGATTTTAATTGTTGACATTGAGTCAATTTTCAAAAAAACCTTGCTCTTGAAAATACTTAATCACCAGTCGTTTGAGTAATTCTTCTTGGGTTGTTAAATCAAGGTATGGCGGGGTTTGAATTAAAGTATAATGTGGCCATCCATCACTGTCAATTTTTTCAAAGGCATAATACCCTTCAAAACTGAGCAGCTTTGCTGTAGCAATATGCATCAATTCTAGTTTTTCTTGTTTATTAAACTCTCTGAGTACCCCTAGTTCTTGAACGCCAATGATGAACAAAAGACCATTCATATCTGGCTTTTTTCCAAATTGTCTTTTCAAATCGAAAACAATTTTATACCATAGTGCTTTTTCTTGGTCGTTTAATTCGCTTGTAACTAGTTGGGCATGCTTCATTATTTGGCAATTTAATCCTTTATTTGAAATAGTAACGCAAGCCCTAAAGACTTGTTTAAATTAAAATAAAATGAAAACGATTCCATACACCTTGGTGCTTTTATTAAGCCTCTTGTTTGTAGTAAAAGTAAAAGCCCAAACACCCAAAGTACTGGCCGGACCAATGAATGGATATGCTGAATACAGTGAAGCTTTGATATGGATTCAAACCAGCTGTGTCAAACAATTGAGTATCAAATACAAAAAAACAAACGAAACCAATTGGAGCCAGAAAGACCTTGAATTAGATGGCACTTGCAATGCACAAAACAATAAAATTATATTGACCAATTTAGCTTTTGGAAGTACCTACGAGTACCAAATTTTACTGAACAAGAAAATAATTTTTAAACCCGACTATCCTTTTCAATTCAAAACAAAATCTTTGTGGGAATGGAGAACTCCAGCACCCGATTTTAAATTCATGTTTGGCTCTTGCCTTTATATAAATGACAGCGCCTATGACAGACCTGGTAAACCTTATGGACAAGGTACTGATATACTAAATGCCATGACAAATACTCCTGTAGATTTTATGATTTGGCTAGGAGACAACACCTACATGAGAGAGGCTGATTATGCCTCTGCAAGTGGCATTGATTACAGGTATCAGCACACCCGATCAGAAAAAAACTTACAAGCATTTTTAGCCAAAACACATCATTATGCCACCTGGGACGACCACGATTATGGCGACAATGATGGAAACGAAAGTTATGATTTAAAAGCACATACCAGAAAAACGTTTGTGGATTATTGGGGAAATAAAACGTTTGGTGAAAACAATATTGGCGTATACAGCAGTTTCAAATACAACGATGCAGCCTTTTTCTTACTTGACGACAGAACATTCAGAAGTGAAAGTGATATAGATGAAAGTAAAGCCTCCAAAACCCAATTAGGTGCAACCCAATTGAACTGGTTAAAAAACAATTTAAAACACAGCAGAGCGCCATTTAAATTTGTTTGTGTAGGAGGTCAAGTATTAAACAAACACACCGACAAGGAATCGTTTAACTTGTATCAAAAAGAAAGGAAAGAGCTGTTGCAATTTATTGTTGACCAAAAAATCAGTGGGGTTGTATTCATCAGTGGTGATAGGCACCACACCGAAATTTTAACAGATAGTTCCTACATGAACGAATTGGGCTATCCATTTATTGATATCACATCATCGCCTTTAAGCTCTGGTGTTTCTAATGTTTTAGAAACTGAAGAGGCCAATAATCCGCAACGCATACCGGGTACTTTAGTAGTGGCTAATAACTTCTGCACCATTAACATCTCAGGTACTAAAAAGGGACAAAGACTTTTAGACATTAACTGTTTAGATAAAAATGGTAAAGTGCTTTGGACACATCAAATTCATGAAAAGCAATTAAAATCTAAATACAAATAAGCAAACGTTTTGTAGGGTTATTTTTATAACTTGCAAACAAGGGCAAAAGAAACCTGTTGAGCCACATGGAAGAGAACGCAAAAATTATTCAAGATAAATTTATTCAGCAAATTAAGTCGGCATTGCCAACCAATGTGTCGTTTGTTGATGAATTGGCCGATCTGCTTTCGCTCAGTACAGATAGTGCATACAGAAGAATTCGTTGCGAAACCCTCTTTAATATTGCTGAAATTACACTCATTTGTAAGCACTTTAAAGTTTCATTTGAACCAGAATTACAACATTTGGCAAATAAGGTGAGCTTTGATTATTTGAAGTTAGACGACAAAAAAGACAATTTTAAACTGTGGTTACACGCCATGGGAAATGATATCAAAAAAATTGCAACTTCAAGCTCTAATGAAATCTTGTATGCTGCCGATGATGTTCCGGTATGGCATCATTTTTTCAGTGATGAGATGATTTCTTTTAAGTTATTTTATTGGCTCAAGTGTATTTTATGTGCACCAGAATTCAGCGAAAAACTATTTGATCCAAAAGAAATTGACTACGATTTAATTACATACGCCAAAGACTTACTCAACAATTACAATAAAACAACCTCCATAGAAATTTGGACTGAGGATACCATCAATAGCACCCTTAAACAAATTGAATATTTTTGGGAATCTGGTTTTTTTAAAAAGAAAGCTGATGCTTTGTTAATTTGTGATTTATTGCATGAAGAAATCAATCTTTTGCAAGAAAAAGTAGCCAAAGGAAACAAATTGGGTGATGCCTCAAACGCTGATAATTTTAGGTTTTACAAGAGCGAAGTGATGATTGGCAACAATAGTATTTTGGCAAACATAGGCACTACAAAAATTGCTTATGTGAGCAACAACACATTCAATATGATGAGTACTACCAATGCAGATTTTGTGAATGAAAATGAACATTGGTTAAAAAACTTGGTTAAAAAATCTACCCTTTTAAGTGGCATTGCTGAAAAACAACGAAACCAATTTTTCAGGTTAATGCGCGACAAAATAGACCGCGTTAAAAATAACATTGACAACGAACATTAACCTAATTGGTTTTGAATGCTTTGAAGTGCTTTGTGGTAATCTTGTATCAGTGCTTTCATAAAAACTGAAACCGGCTGAATGCTTTTTAACTGTGATGCAACCTGCCCTATCTCTAACTCTCCTTCTGTCAAATTTCCTTCTAGCATACCCATTCTTGCTCTGCCTTTTCCTAAAATTTCGAGCTGCTCTTCTTTGCTTGCACCTGCGGCTATGGCCGAACTAATTTGTTCATAGAATTCATTTTTAATGAGCCTTACGGGTGTAATGTCTTTCAATGTCAAAGCTGTTGAACCTTCTTTGCAGGTAATTACTTTGTTTTTGAATAGTTCGTGAGCAGACGACTCCTCACAAACTGCAAATGCAGAACCAATTTGTACACCATCTGCACCTAAAGCCATTGCTGCCAACATAGCGGCACCAGAGGCAATGCCACCAGCAGCTAACAATGGAAGATTTGTTACTTTTCTGATTTCTGGAACCAAACACATGGTGGTGGTTTCTTCTTTCCCATTGTGCCCGCCGGCTTCAAAGCCTTCAGCAACCAATGCATCTACACCAGCTTCTATTGCCTTCAAGGCAAATTTTGTATTGGCAATTACATGTACCACTTTTATTCCATGAGCTTTTAATGTGGAAGTATAAAGCGCTGGGTTGCCCGCTGAAGTAAATACTATTGGTACTTTTTCTTCAATAATGGTTTGTATATGTGCTTCAGCATATGGATACAACAAAGGAACATTCACCCCAAATGGTTTAGATGTGGCTTGTTTACATTGTTGAATGTGTACTTTCAACATATCAGGTCGCATGCTACCAGACCCTATCAATCCAAGGCCCCCAGCATTGCTTACAGCCGATGCCAGTCTCCATCCACTACACCAAACCATTCCACCCTGAACAACTGGAAATTCTATGCCAAATAATTTGGTGATTGCATTGCCCATTTTATCCAAAATTAATTTCTGTACTGTCTCCAATATTCAAACTTTGAATCATGCCTTTGAGCGATGCATCATTGCCAATTAAAGAACGGTGCAAGATGGCATATTCAATTTGCGCATAAGGACCAATAATGGAGTCTTTGACTGTGGCATAATTCAGAATGGCATTTTCTCCAATAGACACATTTGGACCCACAATGCTATTGCTAATTTTACAACCTTCGCCAATAAAAACCGGAGGAATGATAATTGTATTTTCAAACTGATAAGCAGAGGTATCGTAGTTGAGTCGTTTTAACAGCAAGGCATTGGTGTCTATTAAAATTTCTTTTTTACCACAATCAAACCAATTGTCTACATCAAAAGTTTTGAATTGAACGCCTTGTTCAACCATACTCATTAAGGCATCTGTTAATGTGTATTCGCCATGTGTGGTTAGTTTTTTTGCAATGTTGTTTTCGAGTGCTTCAAACAACAACGCACTCTCTTTTATTTTATAAACACCCACTAAAGCCATATTGCTTTTTGGAATAGTAGGTTTTTCTACCATTTTGGTGATGACGCCTTCTTTGTTAATTTCTGCAACACCAAACAATCTAGGGTCTTCAACCTTTTTAACCCCTAACATAGAACAGTCAGATTTTAAAACCGCATCGGCATTTAAATCTACTATGGTATCACCAAAAACAATCAAAACTTCATCGTTGGGTTGCACATGTTCCTTTGCCAACCAAATGGCATGACCTACTCCTTTACCACTGGTTTGAATGACAAATTTTGCTTGAATATTTGGAAACTGTTTGAGTATGTATTGTTCAATTTTATCGCCCAAATAACCAATGATAAAAATAAACTCATTGATGCCATGTTGATGAAGGTATTCTGTGATATGACCTAAAATAGGCTTGCCCGCAATTGGAATCAGTGCTTTTGGTTGGGTATGGGTATGGGGCCTGAGCCTGGTTCCTATTCCTGCAACAGGTATAATTGCTTTCATGTTTTTAGTCATCTTTTGATTCTACTGCAAGGTATAAAGTCTTTTTTTCATTTGGTATTTAAATTTCCTTAGAAAGCTGAAATTTATTTAAAAAAAGCTTTTGGGTTTAGTGAAGTTCAAATAACTTGCAATTCTTATACTTGATTTATGACAAAAGATACGGAAATTTTTAAATTGATTCAGGAAGAGTTACACAGACAAGAAACCGGTTTAGAGTTAATTGCTTCTGAAAATTTTGTAAGTAAACAAGTCATGGAAGCCATGGGCAGTGTATTGACCAACAAGTATGCTGAGGGATTACCAGGAAAAAGGTACTACGGTGGTTGTGAGGTGGTAGACATAGTTGAAAACATTGCCATTGACCGCTTGAAAAAAATGTTTGGTGCGGTTTGGGCAAACGTACAACCACATAGCGGAGCACAAGCCAATGCTGCGGTTATGTTAGCATGTTTGAACCCTGGCGATAAAATTTTAGGCTTTGATTTGTCACACGGTGGTCACCTGACACATGGTTCGCCTGTTAATTTTTCAGGTAAATTGTATAGCCCAAGTTTTTATGGTGTAGAAAAAGAAACAGGTTTAATTGATTGGGATAAAGTTGCTCAAAAAGCTGAACAAGAAAAACCCAAAATGATCATCTGCGGTGCATCTGCCTACAGCAGAGATTGGGATTACGCCAGATTAAGAAGCATTGCAGACCATGTTGGCGCTATCTTATTGGCAGACATTTCACACCCTGCCGGATTAATTGTCGGAAAACTATTGAACGATCCGGTTCCTCATTGTCATATTGTAACGAGTACCACTCATAAAACATTAAGAGGACCAAGAGGTGGGATCATTATAATGGGTAAAGACTTTGAAAATCCATGGGGACACAAAACACCAAAAGGCGAAACAAAAATGATGTCTGCTGTTTTAGATGCAGCTGTTTTTCCTGGAACACAAGGTGGTCCGCTTGAACATGTTATTGCAGCTAAAGCTGTTGCATTTGGTGAAGCACTTAGCCCTGATTTTAATGCTTACATCAAACAAGTGCAAATGAATGCACAAAGTATGGCGGCTGCATTTACCCATTTAGGATATGAAATTATTTCTGGAGGTACTGATAACCACTTGATGTTGATTGACCTTCGCAACAAGGGAATCAGTGGTAAAGCTGCTGAAAATGCCTTAATTAAAGCCGATATTACCATCAATAAAAACATGGTTCCATTCGATGACAAATCTCCATTTGTTACCTCAGGAATTAGAATTGGTACTTCAGCCATCACTACAAGAGGATTGTTGCAAGCGGATATGCAAACAGTGGTTTCACTCATAGACCGTGTACTCATGAATCCTGAAAATGACAGCATGCATCAACAAGTGAAGCATGAAGTAAATGCATTGATGAATAAATTTCCGTTGTACAATTAAAAGAACTTACAACATTCCTTCATCGGCAAAACTGTAAAAGCCTTGGTTGCAAACAATGATATGGTCTGCAACAAATAAATCCAATAACAAGGCTCCTTCTTTTATTTTCTTGGTAATGGTGAGGTCTGCATCACTCGGTCGGTTATTACCTGAAGGGTGATTATGAGCAAGTATCAAAGTACTGGCCAATAAGTTGATTGCCTGAGAAAAAATCAATTTAGGGTCTACAACAGTACCTGCTGTTCCACCTTCACTGATTTTGACTTTTGAAAGCAATTTACCAGCACGGTTCAAGTACAATACCCAAAACTGTTCGTGTTTCAAGTCTGATAGCTGTCCTGCTAATTGGTTATAGGCTTCTTTGCTGTTTGAAATTACCGGTTTTTGTAAAACTGCTGAATCTATTTTCCTGCGACCAATTTCAAAAGCTGCCACCAAAGCAATGGCCTTTACCCTACCTATGCCTTTTATTTTAAGGTAATCCTGAATAGTAAATTGAGCCAATTCATTTAAATTATAATTGGCAATTTGGAGCAGTTGATTGGCCAAATCTATAGCGCTTGCTTGTGCATTTCCTGCACCAATTATAATTGCCAATAGCTCTGAATTGGTAAGGGTTGAGCGACCTTTGTCGAGCAGTTTTTCTCTTGGCCTGTCTTCAACAGACAATGACTTGATGCTTTTTGGTTGTACCGAGCGGAAGTTTTTCATACCTACAAAAAAAAGCATGAAAAAAGGCTTTCCTTTTCAGGAAAGCCTTGAAAATATATTTTTTACTGCAATTAAGCTTTTGCTTTTTTGCGTGAAGTTGTCTTCTTTTCAGCAGCAGGAGCAGCAGTACCCAATTTGTTTACAACTTTAGCCAATTTTGATTTTTGGTTAGCTGCTTTGTTTTTGTGGATGATGCTTCTTTTAGCCAATTTGTCAAGCATTGCACTTACTTCTTTCAATAAGTTTTCAGCTTCACTTTTAACGGTTGACAAACGCAAACGCTTTGAAAGTGTACGGGTTGTTTTTGCTTGGTAACGGTTACGTAAACGCTTCGTTGCGCTGTTACGAATTCTTTTTTGTGCTGATTTATGGTTTGCCATATGCTTTAGTAATCTAATTAACCTTTATTGTCCTCAATGAAGGGATGCAAATATAGTGAATAGATTTGAATTCCAAATCTCAAAATAAAATTTATCCTCAAACTGCGAAACTTTCACCGCAACTGCATGTGCGTGTGGCATTTGGATTGTTGAAAGTAAATCCTTTTCCGTTTAATCCGTCCGAAAAATCCAATTCTGTTCCAAACAAATACAAAACACTTTTTTTATCTGTAACTACCTTAACCCCTTCAAATTCAATTACTTCATCACCATCTTTGACCAAATCATCAAAATCTAATTTGTAAGACAAGCCTGAACAACCTCCACTGTCAACGCCCACCCTCAAAAAGTGTTTGTCGGAATAGCCAGAAGTTTGCATCAGGTTGAAAATCTGATTTTTAGCTTTTTCTGTTACAGTAATCATTGGTAAATTATTTCTACGAAATTAGTGCTTTCCCAAACAACAAACTCAAATTAACTGTCAAATTTTTGTTCTACTTAGAAGGAAACATTCGCATATACGCGAAATGGCCATTAAATTTGTTCTTACATGATTGATTTATCAAGTATTCAAACCATTGGAATAGCAGGTGCAGGAACAATGGGTACAGGAATTGCACAAGTTTGCCTGCAGGCAGGCTACAAAGTGGTATTGTTTGACCTCAATCCAAACATGCTCACCAAAGCAAAACAAAGCATTGAAAAGGGGTTGAACCTATTGGTTGAGAAGGGGAAAATGAGTTCAGAGTCGAGTCAAAAAGCGCTCCATCAACTCCTTTTTACCAGCGATATCCAAGCAGTCAAAGCTGAATTAATCATTGAAGCCATCGTTGAAAAAATCGAAGTCAAACATGCCTTTTTTAACCAAATGGCCGAAATCAACGGCCCTACTTGTATCTTGGCAAGCAATACATCGTCCATTCCTATAACACAAATTGCTGCGCTCATACCACATCCTGAGAGGGTATTGGGTATTCATTTTTTTAATCCAGCTCCTGTTATGAAATTGGTAGAGATCATAGCTGGTGTTGCCACCAATCCGTCAATAGCAATGCAGTGTAAAACACTGATTGAAGCCATGGGTAAAACCTGTGTCATGGCCAAAGATGCACCTGGATTTATTGTAAACCGTGTGGCCAGACATTTTTATGTAGAGAGCCTGAAAGCACTTGAAGAACAAGTTGCCACATTTGAAGATATGGACGCTTTGTTAGAATCGAGTGGCTTTAAAATGGGGCCTTTTAAATTGATGGATTTAATTGGGGTAGATACCAATTTTTCAGTTACCAGTAGCATGTACCATTTGTTTCACCAAGATAGCAAATTCAGACCTAGCAGGATACAACAACAAAAAGTAGATGCTGGGCACCATGGCAGAAAAACTGGAAAGGGTTTTTACAGCTATGAATAGGCTTTGGTTATTTTTGTCTTGTTTATTTTTGTTAGCTGGAGCCTGTAAAAAGAACAGCAACAACAACCAACAAATAGGAGATTTTTTCAATCCTGTTTATGTAGATTTTTATGTAAACCTAGACCTACCAGATGCAGCCGATTTAAAGTTTCCCAATGGATTTATGTACAGCAATTTTGGGTACAAAGGAATAGTCATTTACAATACAGGCTTTTCAGGTTCTGATCAATATGTAGCGTTTGACAGGGCCTGCCCATACAAAACAGACAGCAGTTGTGCCATAGTAAGCATGGAAAACAATGCTTTGTTTTTGGCTTGTGGCAGCTATTCTGGCAATAAGTTCATCACATGTTGCCAATCAAAGTTTTCGGCACAAAATGGTGGTGTAGTGGCTGGAGAAGCCAAAAGAGGCTTGAAACAATATTTTGTTAGCATCAATGGGAACCAGTTGAGAATTAGCTCCAATCCAAATATGTAAGCAGAATTAGACGTTTGCCTTTAAAAGGCCCGGAATTGATGAAAAGTTCAGTGGCGGTTAGCCATTTTTTAAATCAATTTTGTAGGTATTAAATTCTGGTCTCATGAAGTATTGTATAGCTTTTCTTTTACTCTTGTTTTTGAGCAATGCTACTTTTGCACAAATAGGAATTGGCACCGACACGCCAAACAACTCAGCAAAATTAGAAGTATCAGCAACTAATAAAGGTTTTTTACCTCCAAGAGTTGCATTGACGGGGTCAAACGATCAATCCACCATCAGCAACCCTGCCGATGGCCTTTTGGTATACAATACAGCAACTGCAGGTACTTCACCCAACAATGTAATTCCGGGTTATTACTATTATGCAGGAGGAGCCTGGCAACGCATCCTCAATCAGCAACCCGATGCCGTTGTTAATTTTGACAAAGCAACACCTACCACATCAGGTGTTTCTTTTACGCCCAATTATCCTGCAAGCGCCAATTACGTTTATATCAGTTCTGTTGACAACAGCCTTTGGACTTACAATGGAACTACTTATGTTACCTATACAGCACCCGCCAATTCAACATGGTATTTAAGTGGTGGCACAACAGATGCTGGCAGCAACAAAACCGCAGACATTTACAGAACAGGTAAAGTGGGCATAGGTACCAGTACACCGGGTGCAAAATTAGATATCAATGGTACACTCAAAGTAGTGGATGGCACACAAGGTGCCAATAAAGTGCTCACTTCAGATGCCAATGGTTTGGCTACCTGGCAATCGCCCTATAGCATTGGAGATTTTAAACTCTCGGCACAATCAGCAAACCACAATGGCTGGTTGCTTTGCAATGGTGCTACAGTTTCAAGAACCACCTATGCCAGCTTGTTTGCAATCATAGGCACCAGTTTTGGTGTGGGCAATGGCAGTACTACTTTTACCCTACCCGATTTTAGAGGTAGGGTGCCAGGCGGTATTGGAACAGGGTCGGGCTTAACGGCGCGTTCAATGGGAAACTCAGTAGGAGAAGAAAGCCATACCCAAACAGTGAATGAAATGCCTAGCCATAGTCATAGTTATGGCGCACATTGGAGCGATGGTGGCGGATGGAACAATGGAACTGTTCAAATGTCTGACCGAGGACTCAACGGGTTCAACAGTGTAAATAATACTGGTGGTGGCCAAGCCTTCAATGTGATGCAACCTACTTTGTTTGGCGGTAATTATTTTATTTACGCTGGGCAGTAACTAATACAGCAATGCCTTCTTACTGGCACGGTTCCAACCTGCTTGATTTTCGTATTGCACGAAGTAGATTTTTAAATCAGCTTGATTTTCATAGTCTACAAAATAAATTTTCTTGTGTGCTTGATTGGCGTATTTAGTAAAATACCATTCGCCATTGTTTTCACCAGCTTGGTTCTCATACCTGACTTTGTAAACCTTTAAGTCGGCCTGATTGGCATATTTTACAACAAATACTTTTAAGTCGGCTTGGTTGGCATAATCAACGGCGAATACCTTCTGAGCCTTTACATTTTGGATCAATAACAATCCAAATAGGGTTACTATCAATAATCTCATATGCAGGTTGGCAATTTAATAAACCAATTTAAGCATTGCGCTTGCAAAAACAAGCAGGAAGATTTGTAAAGAATTACGTTAAAATATGTACTTTTGAAGCCTGAATTTGAAAATTAATTATTCAGATTCAATTGGTCTCGTAGTTCAATGGATAGAATAGATGTTTCCTAAACATTTGATACAGGTTCGATTCCTGTCGAGACTACAAACTTGATTTTCAGTAAATTAAAAAAGTATTTTACTGAACCTAAAAGAACTGAGTGCAAGTGCTCAGTGCAAATAGTTCAAGTTTTAGTGAATGATTGACTAATTATTGATCAGTAATATTTTCATATAATACTGATTACTAATATTTTATGTGTTTTTAGGGGTGTCCGTTTTTTATTAGTACTTTAATAAAAAAAACAAAAGCTTTCTAACTATTGTAAATTTTTTATGCATAGTGAGAATTTCTAAGCTTACTTCCAAATTGATTCCTGTAAAATATAATCAATATTATTTATTGAAATAAAAACAATAACCCGTATAAAGTGATAAACAAATAAGGTAGTCCCTATTGCATAACCAAGTTTTTTGTTTTGATATATCTTATTTAGAACCTCCTTGTTTGCAAGCAGCTCTATGAATGAAACAATAACAATGATGATTCCAAATAAAAATACCAATGGTCCAAAAAGGTGGTAAGAGATGCTTTTTAACAAATCCCCCTCATAAAGAAAGATCAAAGATTTTGTTATTCCACACCCTGGACAAGGCATGCCTGTTATCATTTTAAATGGACAAAATGATTGAGAGGTTTCTATATTGTTAGTACCAGAGGTTAACTTTATAAAAAGTGGAAATATTAGAATAATTAAAACACTCGTTGATGCAAATAACTTTCGAGTTATATTAATTTTGGTCATAAAGTTTGTTAATATCACCTTGCACAATCATGGCTGCTACCATTGGGAAAATAAATCCAAGCACAAGTAATAGTATAGAATCATCTTTAGAGCTTTGCCCACTTTTTTCATAAACTTTTGGTAAGCCTTCTTTTCCCGCCAAATAATAAAAATACAAGTTAACTGGGAAGCAACAACCAGCAAAAATTGCAATAGGTTGTGAAATAACTTCCTTTTCCGCAGCAGCATTTATAACTTCAGCTGCTTTCATATTCCAATAGATTAGATATAGGCCACAGGTTAAAAAACCGAGCAGTAAAACTAAAATTGGTTCGTTTTTAAACTTTGGAATTGACTGTGTCATATTTTGCTAATTTTAATACTTTTAACAATAATAACTAACAAATTGTAAAAATTAACCATTAAAAATTATTTTATTCAAAAATAAAACAGTGGTATAAATTTTGTTCGTAGGATTTTTCAAGCCTTTTAAAGATAAAATTGAAGCTCAAAAACTTGCATTATTGAGTGTAAGTGGCATCAAACATATTGAATAATAAACTTCTGGATGTATTTACTTTATTACAGAATTTAAAAAATACAATTATGAAACTTCTTGTTTCTAGGTTACCGACATGTTTTAAAGGTTTTTACTAAATAATATTTTGGTTTAAAATGACTTTCATCGGCGCTCCTGAAAATAGTGCTTTGTGTTGTTTTTAATGAATATTTTTGACCTATTTTAAATAATGCGTTGAATATAAAAAAATAGCACTCAAACGTCATTTATTTTAGTAGTATGATAATTCAAGTGTTTTTTGTAAAATTGAGAAATTAAAATTTTCAACAAGTTATTTTTAAATATCAAAATGCAATCAAAAAAAACAATACTAATTTGCTTGGCAGCTGCAATAGGTTTGGCAAGCTGCAATAGTGCTAAAAAGATTGAACAATCCTCAAAGTCTCAAGAAATAATAGTTCCATTTTCCGAAAGTAAATATAAATCTGATAAGGATAATTTCAGGGCAAAAAATTCTGGGAAAAGTCCGGATTTAGCTACTGCTAAAAAAATAGCCTTACAAAATGCAAAAGCAGAGTTGGCCAGTAATATCAAAACTCTCATTAAAAGAGTAAATGATCAATACACAAATCAAATAACTATAGACAATAAACAAGAATTTGAAAATAAATTTGAGGAATCAACAAGAGAAGTTGTGAGTCAAAGTTTGGCTGGCGTAAAACTATTAGAAGAAAAAATTTTTAGGGAAAGGGATGGTGCTTACACCTATTGGGTGGTAATAGAAGTTACAAAACAATCTTTATTAGAGGGCGTTAACAATAAAATATCTAAAAATGAAAGGTTAAAACTAGAGTATGACAAAAAGAAATTTGAGGAAATCTATGAAAGAGAAATGGAGAAGTTATTAAATGAACAATGATTCATTTTTAAAGATTTTATTAGACTTAATCTAAGTTTAAAATAGTTTTATAGCTGAATATACTTCATAAGATAGTATGCAAAAACAAATTATAAATAACTGTTTCAGGAAAGGTTTGAGTGAAAATGGGTTATAAAAACATAACTCTAAATTTTGCTGATTATCTTTATATCTACGTTTTCTAAAAATTAATTATTGTTGAAAGTTATTTAATAAATGAAGTACATTTATCTTTCTGTTTTATTAATTATTAATTCAGTACTGTTTGCTCAAGATTCACCCTCATGGGTATATACAGATGAAGAACAAAAATACACAAACTGTTGTTATTACTACAAAACTGAAATTAAAGGTGTAGATAAAGATAATTTTGGATTACAACACCAAAAGTTAATACAAAATCTTAAATTAGAATTATCCAAAAAAATAAACACAAATGTAAAAAGCACTGATATCAGTGAAACTAGGCAAATTCAAGGTAACGATAATTTGCACTACCAAAATAACTATAATTCTAAAAACACAATTTCTACAGATATTAGTTTACCAGAATGTGAAATAAAAACTTGGCCAACAGACAATACCAAAAAAGTTAAAACAATATATGGTTATATTAAATTAGAAAAAGAAAACTTAGCTCAACTCTATATTAAAAAATTTCAATTTGATAAAACAATATTACTAGGTGAACTCACAACAAATATTGAAACATCAAATTTGACTGAAATGTTAGTAAAAATAAATGAAACCATTTCAAAACTAGAAAACGACTTAAATATACTAACAAGCATAGGACTCAATGAGAATTACAATACATTGTATGAAGAGTTTGTGAGTCTAAAACAACAAAAGAGTGAGTTTATTAGTAGAATTATCGGTAAAGAATTTGAAGATAAATACAAGGAAGCTAACAAACTACTCATTGAGAAAAAGTGTGAAATGTCCTATAACATGTTACAAGATTTGTATACTACAAATCCTGAAGATGAAAGGATAAAATTAGATAGAGCTCAAGCATTACAATGTATTGAATCTAACTTAATGAATAGACTATCTTATCATGAAAACAGGTTAGATTACGAGTCGGCATTGTATACAATAGATTCACTTATTTGGATATCTCCTGAATTTGAAAAAATGATGAAATCCCGGAAAGAAAAGTTAATTTCTGGATACTTCAATTACAAATTTCAAACAATTAAAAATGTAATACAAACTAACTCGGAAGAAGCTAAAAGAATACATTCAGAAATGAATTTTTTTGGCTCAGATAGATTTAAAGAAAAATACAATGATATTGGTGAAATAATTAATAAAATAAACCAAAATAAATTAACAAACAGTTTTTATCATTTTATAGATAACAATCAATATGAGAATGCCTCTTCAGTATTAGTACAAATGTCTAAAGATTATGGCCTTAAAAAAGACATTTCTAATACAATCAAACGTTTAAATTCAAAACTTGAAAATTCTATTTTTAAATTTGAAAAAAAGAATTTGTTAGCAACAAGGCCTCATTTGTATTGTATTAAATTAGGGTATAGCTATCAAAGTCTAATAGATTATAATAATCCTAATGGATTTTCACCGGATGAAGTTAAACTCTTAACACCTTACTATTCTTTTGAACTATATAAAAAAATAAATACCAAAACTAAATTTTCAGACAGAGGAAGAGATAAAAGTAGATCTAAC
Source organism: Bacteroidota bacterium (assembly GCA_027491355.1). Lineage (GTDB taxonomy): Bacteria > Bacteroidota > Bacteroidia > UKL13-3 > UKL13-3 > CAISCU01. The sequence goes on along the minus strand of JAIXWI010000009.1, from coordinate 116,887 downwards.
TTGATAGGAATAAAGTTAGGTTATCAGACAAACACAGGCTCTGTTATTAATTTAACAAATAATGAGTTAGTAAGGAGCAAAATTGAGTTAGGAGAGGCTCAATTGAGTGGAACTTTATTAAGAATTTTTCGTTTAAGTTATGGTGTCAATTCTCCAATTGAAAAATTGGGAAACGATATTAAATATACACATGATTTTGGAGTAAGAATAAAACTTTTATTTTTTGATTTAAATGCTGGGATGAAATACATCACAGATTATGAATCGAAGGGTCAACTATTTTACCAAGGTGGATTGTCATTGAACATAAATTTTGTCAAAAAATTTAACGCTGAGGACAGAAGGGCAATTGCAGTTAAAATGGAAAAATGGAAAAATTAACTAGCCTAATTTTTTTTCAAGTTAACAAACATAGTAGTAACTTATATAAAATAATTGCTTGCTACCGTTTTAACATGCATATTTAAATTAAGAATAGCTATATATAATTTGGAAATTACAAGGATAGTTTTTTGTTTTTAAATTACTCTTTATTAAATATTAACACCGCCTTTTAAGCAATTATTACAAAACATAAACATTCTCATAAATACTATATTTTGATTAGCTTAATTTAGGTTGTATTTACATTTTTCAGTTATGTCTATATTTTAAAAACTCTATGCACCAATCTTCGTAAGACATTTTTTTACAATTTATTTTGTGAAATATAGTTCTCGCTTTTTTAATGTCTCCTCTATTATAAACTGTATATAAACCCAACAAAGCGTACTCTTTATAAATTGCATAATTAGATAATTCAAATAATCTTAATATTTCCCACTGTACCTCTAATCTATTCAGATGATCAATATCTGACGATATAATTGAATTATTATTAAGCCTAAGTTTTATAAAGATAGGATTATTGAGTTTATTGATAGGTGCTTTGTTAATTATATCAATGATAAAGCTTAATTTCATTTGAAATGGTCCAAATGATAAATCAAATTCTTTTTGATGAAGTAATAAATTTGATTTAATAAGAAGCAGCTCCAACTCATTAGTAGTGGAAGAAAATGTGACATATTCAGGATAAACGATACTAAACAATTCTTTTCTTGATAGATAGAATGGTTTGTTTAAATTTATATTTGAATTTGAAAATTGATTTGACAATTGTTCAGTTTTTTCCCTTATATAATCACATGGTTCTGGTTGTAATAAAAATTTAGGAATATAAATCAACAAGAAAAAAAATCTCATTCTCTATTCAAGATTGATTCTAATTGTGTCTGAATCATTAAAACTATCATCTTTACTTACTAAAATTGATTTTATTTTAAAATCTATAGCATAACAATTTTCACATATACACAAGTCAAAATAATTTGAAGGGGCTAATATTAATTTTATCTTGACATTTCTATCAGAGTCAAAAAGCTTAGAAATTTCTCTAGCAACATTTGGGTTACATTTAAATTTAACCTCGTTGCCAGTTGATAATAAATCCTTGTTAATAATTCTATAACTAAAATCATTTTGAAAAAGCCTTGAATTTCCCAACAATTTGACTAAATCGACAGTAAATGATGTGTTCTCAAAATCATAAATTCTAAATTTTCCATTGTAAATTCTATAATATTTATCATAGTTATTTACAACACTTTGGTTTAGACCTGAAAGTATCTTTTTAATAAGTAAATCGGAATTGTCTTTAAAATCAAATTCTGTTTTCCAGGTGTATCTTGATAATTTTGACTCAACAAAACATCTTAAGGAATTTTGTAAATTAGGATTAGTCTTAAATTTCGAAAAATACATTAAAACTGGTTCAAGATTGTCATCATTAAATTCAACAGGTAAACTACTTAATTGATTTGAATAAAGTGCACTTTTAAAAATATAATACGTTTCTGAGTTTGTTGAAATTGCCTCAATAATAGTGTCATTTATAAAGCTAGAAAAATACAGTTGTACTCTTTTATTTAGTGAAAAAAGTTTTAGTTCATCATATTGTTTTACATATATATTTTCAAAATAATCACCATTAACGTTACTATATTCCCCATCTTCATTTTCATTTTCATATTCATTTCTTGGTGTAATTTTACCAATCAAAAATATAGGCTTTTTATCATTGATAAAGCCACTTAAATTCAATTTTGGGGTATCAAATTTAAATCTAGATTTAGGATTATAGGGGTTGTTATTAAAAATTAAAGATATTAAGGAATTTTCGTTTTCAATTGAGTCTTTTATAAAAATTACCCTATCATAATGTACTGAAAATCTAAATGTATTTAAGTATAAATTTAAAGTAGCTTTATCTTTTTTATTTTCACATAGTTGATAATAAATTTTCTCTTTTGTTTGTTCAATTAACTCAGCTGCTTTTCTTGTGTAGGAATTAGGGTAATATTTATTGAGTTCTACCTTGAAGATGTTAAGTCTATTTGTATCATTGTATACATATGCTTTGGCTATTTTACTTTCGTATAGAAGATAAGTGATTTCAGGCGAAAAAATAGAATTTGGAAATCTATTAATAAACTTAAGACATAATTCATCAGACTTTTCATTTTTAATGATTGACTGGTAAGTTTTATATTCAATAATTCTGAGTATATCACTTTGAAACGAACTATTATTTTCTGCTAAATATTTATCACATTTTTGAATGTTACTATCTGATTTGAGTTCTAAAAATTCAATCTCATCTATTTTAAATTTAACTTTTTCATTTACTTCGCAACTGTAATTTCTTATAAAACTTTTATAGCTTTCTTTAATTTGCGAGCTATTTTTTTCAATTGAATCTAAAATCAATAAACAAACTTTTTGTTTAAATTCATTGGCATAGCTGTATGATAAATCATCCTCTAAGAATTGTTCTTTGAGTTTAACATCTTCTACATCATTTATTAAATTGCATACTTTATCAATATAGAGATATGATTCATTTAAATTTTTAGTCTCACTTGATGAAAGTATTTTTGATTTATAATAGATTAGTAAAAGGTTAGCGCTATCTTTTTTATATGCTTTGTCTATTTTTTCAGTGAGTTTTTGTAAATCATTTGTTTCGTATAACTTTTTATATTTCTGTGCCGAAATGTTTGAACATATCAGATACATTAAAATTGATAGTATAACTTTTTTCAGTTGGAGTTGGGTTTGTGAGTATCTTAAACTGTTTTTATTTTCTAACATTTTTAAATTAATTATAATTTTAAATTTTATGCTTTAAAGAATTTTTGAGTTGATTTAGACTATTATGAATTTTTCAAAAAATTAGGATTACTTTTTGTCAATATAAATAGCTTTATAGTTTTACCCTGAAATTTCTGAATCAATTTTTAAACTTGATTCAAATATACTTTTTCGAGTTACATTGATTGGTTAGAATCATTTCAATGTTGTCTTTTCAAACCAAATTACATTTCCAGCAATACCAATTCCAATAATCTTTGTTTTACTCATTATGGTCATTCTTGGTAATGAAAAGAATATATAATTGTCTCTACTCAAGCTATTATCTATCAGATTAGTAATGAATTCTGGCTGGAGAAACTGCTGTCCTAATTCATTTGCCATTTTATCGAATGCGTTTTCAGGCTGTTTCTCCGCTTTATCTTTCTTGATTTTCTCTGAGTCATCGATCATCTTCTTTACCAATAACTCTTTCTGTTTCTCTAATGTTGGATTTGTTACAGCTAAAATTGATAAAACAAACCCAATAATGATGAAATAAATAACTTTGTTGTTCATGTTTTGATATGCTTATTTATTGACAAAAACTCCCCCCATCATTTTCAATACATCCAGTTTGGGTATTGACTGTGATATAAATAATCCCATCTGGATTTGATAATGATTCACCTCTTATCCGTCCCATTGTTGGACTAATAACTGAAAAAGAAAGGTTAAAATATCTGTTTATACCGTCTATATCTATTGAAGATGGATTGATTTCTATGGTAATATTGGTTCCGTGAAATGTCTTTCCTGATAAGTAAGATATCAAAGATGATTCATCACTTAGCAATACCTGTTCTTCTTGTTTTGTAGGTTCATTTTGATTTTCAATTGTAGTGCTTGATTGACTAAGTTCTTCTTGTTGATTAGATTTTTCTAATGAGTTAATAGAATCTTGAATCCTCATTGATAATTCAATTGAATCTTGAATCCTTTGTTCTTCTTTCTTCTTTTGTTCTTCAGTAGAAATACCACAAGCAGTATGGAGGGACATTAAAATAAAAAGAGAAATCGAGTAGTTGATTTTCATAGTTTTAATTTATAATTGTCTTTTTAACAATCAATACAAATATAAAACAATGTCCCTTTTTACAAAGATTAACTGATTGTCAGTCCTTTTTATTTGACCAGAACAATTATCATTGAGTTTTGGAGTTAGTATCTGTTTTGAATAACAAAATCAACCAGAACAAATAAAAATGGGTTCTATCACTTGGTAACTTCAGAGTATAAGTTCAAACCAATTCAGAGGATAAAATGAAGCTCAAAAAACTTGCATTATTGAGTGCAAGTAGTTCAAATTAGTTCAAGTTTTATTAAATTATTATTGTTTATTGACTAATTATTGATAATCAATATTTTCATATAATACTGATTACTAATATTTTATGTGTTTTTAGGGGTGTCCGTTTTTTATTACTTATTTATATTTTGGATTTAAAAACAGGTAGAATTTCGGTTAAATAAAAAATCTATAAACAATCTTAATATATAGGTAGGTCTATATAATATTCTAATATTGTAGAATAATTATTTTTATTATATCAAAAACATAAACATTTTAAGTATGAAATATGAAGGAAAATATGAAGGAAATAAAACAGAGATAATGACTCTGTTCAAGAATGCTTGCTTTCAGCTTAATTATTCAAATATTTTTTCAAATGAAGATACGTTAAATTTTCAAACACCTGATTCTTGGCAAAAAGGTTTAGATGTTCAAATATATTTTCGGGAAAATCAAAATGTAACATTTGTATATTTTAATTTCAATTGGAAAAAACAAAGCTTTGGAATTACACCAATAATAGAAGTTCCTCAAAGAATTAAATCAAAAACATTTGAAAATGTAACAAACTTGGTTAGAACATATTTGGGGCAAGCCAATGGAATAGATGAAGATAATTTTCAATCTCAAAAAACAACTAAAAATAATAACGATTTCTCATATACAACCATTTTATTGATTATTGGAATTGTTGGAATAGTATGTTTCTTTATTTTCAGAGGAGGTAAATCAAATATTAGTTTTACAGATAATTGTAAAGGTAATGAGTCTAAAATAGAAAAAGGGCAATTAAGAAAGGCAGAAAGCATGGGAATGAGAGTTAATGATATTTCTGTTTCATATTTAGGTAATTGTGAATATCGATGTGTGATGGATGTCTATGATCCAGGAACTATGTATAGTAGGCCTAATGCTTATGTATCAAAAGTGATTTTCAAATGGGATGGATACAGCTATAGCTTTTTAAGAAATGAGTAATATTTCTTACTCGGAATACTCAAAAATACACTTTTTTCTAATTTTTAGTTTTATAAGTTTCAAAGACAAAATTTCAAATTTGAAAAGTATTTTTCAAAGTATATGTAATTGAAAATCAATATCTAACAATAGAACAATCAATACAAATATAAAACAATGTCCCTTTTTACAAAGAGTATCTGGTTGTCAATACTTTTTAATTAGGTTTTTACCTCCTTTTTATTTGACCAGTTTGAACCTTTTTGAGTTTTAGAGCAAGAATCTGTTTTAAATAACAAAATCAACCAGAACAAATAAAAATGGGTTCTATCACTTAGTATCTTCAGAGTATAAGTTCAAACCAATTTAAAGGATAAAAATGAAGCTCAAAAAACTTGCATTATTGAGTGCAAGTAGTTCAATTTAGTTCAAGTTTTATTGAATTATTATGGTTTATTGACTAATTATTGACAATCAATGTTTTCATATAATAGTGATTACTAATGTTTTATGTGTTTTTAGGGGTGTCCGTTTTTTAATAGATGTTTCCTAAACATTTGATACAGGTTCGATTCCTGTCGAGACTACAAACTTGATTTTCAGTAAATTAAACAAGTATTTTACTGAACCCAAAAGAACCGAGTGCAAGAGCTCAGTGCAAATAGTTCAAGTTTTAGTGAATGATTGACTAATTATTGATCAGTAATATTTTCATATAATACTGATTACTAATATTTTATGTGTTTTTAGGGGTGTCCGTTTTTTTATTAGCTATTCCCTAAACACTTGTTTCAATTTCGACTTACGTCGAGACTATCCCATTCATTGTTAGGTTAAAGTTTTTATAAAAAATTTATCACTGCCAACCTCCTCCTATTGAAATATACAATTCAATAAAAGAATAATTGTAGTTTCTATAACAATTGATGAGTTCAATCTGAGCTTGTAGTGCATTCTTTTGCGCAGTAATCACTTCAAGGTAATTAGCCCTTCCAACTGCAAAAAGTTCAGTTGCTGTAACAATTGATTTTTTAAGTATTTCAACTTCTTCCTTTTTGAGTTCGTACATTTTTTGGGTATTGTTAATTTTATTTACAGCATTGTACACCTCTCGAAAAGCGTTCACAACAGTTTTTTCATAGTTGTTGTATGCCTGATTTTGTTCTGCCTTACTGGCCATCAATTCTGCTTTTAACTTCCTGCGATTGAAGATGGGGGCTGTTAAACCACCTATTAAATTGTACGCCAAAGATGCAGGTGTTTCCAATAAAAGGGCTGAATTGAATGACTGCAAACCCATTGCTGAATTGATATTGATGCTTGGAAAGAATGCTGCTTGAGCTGATTTTAAATCTGCGTTACTAGCTTTTAACTCGTGTTCAGATTGACGAATATCTGGTCTGTTGCGCATTAAATCTGAAGGAACACCAATGGTCATAAAATGTTGAACATGTTCTGAAAAATAACTGGTGCTTCTTTTAACTCTGCTCGGGTAAGCTCCACATATGAAATTTAATTGGCTTTCTGTTTCAATAATTCTTTGGTTCACTTCAGCAAGTATTACCTGTGAATTTATTAGCTGAGTTTTCATCAGCTCTACGCCTAATTCATTTGCCATTCCTACAGACTTTTTGGCTTTTACCAATTCGAGTGCTGATTCTTGTAGTGCAATGTTTTCTTGAAGCATTGAAGACTCATTGTCAAGAGCTACTAGCTCAAAATAAGCTAAAGCAACTTCTTTGATGAGGTTGGTTACAATAAAGTCTTTGCCATATTGCGATGCCATAAACCTATCTGCAGCAGCCTTTTTTTTGTTTTTTAGTTTACCCCAAAAATCAATCTCCCAAGATGTTTGAAACCCCGCATAATAATCTGGTAAAGGGTTGGGAATTTGTTGATTGGAGCTCAGGTTGGGAGAAAATCTTGTATCATAATTACCCACTCCGTCCATTGTGTATTCGCCAAATTTTCTTACACCAGAAGCCAAGTTTAAGGACAAATCTGGCATTTGTATGGCTTTTGCATGATACAGTCCAGCCTTGAGAATTTGAACTCTTTGCAATGCTGAGCGCAAATCAAAATTATTGTTAAGCGCTGTTTCAATATGCGTAGTTAAACTAGAGTCAATTAAAATGGTCCTCCATTTAACCATATGTATCTTAGCAGTATCATTGCTATTGGGCTGAAACGTATCAGGAACTTTTGTTTTTAACGGTTCTGAACCAATTTTGGGTGTCGAACATTTTGTTAATAGAAAAACAGAAAGTATATAATAGAAAACCAAATTAAATCTATTCATGAATGCGCTTTATTTGAAATTCCTGTGAATTGTTTTCTTTTCTTTTTTGTTTAGCAACCAGTACAAAAAGCCCTGGTATTATCAGTAATCCTAAAACAGTACCAAACAACATGCCTCCAGCAGCTGTTACTCCAATTGTTTTGTTTCCAATAGCACCTGCACCTGTGGCAAAAATTAATGGCACCAAACCGGCAATAAATGCAAAAGAAGTCATAAGAATGGGTCTTAAACGAGCCTCTGCTCCCTCAATGGCAGCCTCTAACAAAGACAAACCCTCTTTTTGTTTAAGCAATGCAAACTCTACTATCAAAACAGCATTTTTTCCTAATAAACCAATCAGCATTATCATTGCAACTTGGGCATAAATATTGTTTTCTAAACCCGTAATAAGTAGAAAACAGAAAGAGCCAAAAATACCAAACGGCAGAGACAGTAAAACAGACAATGGCAACAGAAAACTTTCATATTGTGCCGCCAAGAGCAGGTAAACAAATAGTAAACAAATTAAGAAAATAAAAAACACCTGGTTGCCCGATGCTATCTCTTCTCTTGTCATTCCTGACCAGTCGTATGAAAAACCTTTTGGAAGACTCTTTTCAGCAACTTCTTCTATAGCCTTAATTGCATCCCCACTACTGTATCCTGGTGCAGGTTCTCCATTAAGCATAGCTGAAATATACATGTTATAACGCGTTAATTGCTCGGGTCCATAAACCCTTTCAATTTTGCTAAACAATGAATACGGAACCATTTCGCCATCTTTATTTTTAACCCTTAACTTTAAAATGTCATTGGGTTCTGCTCTGAATTTGGGGTCAGACTGTAGCATTACTTTATACATCTGACCAAAACGAATAAAATTAGATGCGTAATAACTACCCATTAAAGTTTGTAGGTTAGACATTGCATTTTCAACTGAAATTCCTTTTTTAGCAGCAAGGTCTTGATTGACATGAATGAGGTATTGTGGGAAGGTGGGATTAAAACTTGTGAAAATATTTTTAATTTCTTTTCTCTTTTTTACTTCTTCAATAAAGTGCTGAGTGACTTCAAAAGTATGTTGCAAATTTCCTGAACCTGTTTTGTCTAATAAACGCATTTCAAACCCGCTTGCATTTCCAAAACCTGGTACAGCAGGAGGAGGAAAAAATTGAATGGAGGCATCTTGAATGTGCTTTGTTTTGTTGTCTAACATTGCAATAATTTCATCGGCTGTTTGATCCCTTTCATTCCAAGGCTTTAAACTAATGGTGCTCATACCAAACGATGCTCCAACTCCATCTGTCATCATACTAAAACCAGCAAGAGATGAGGTAGACTCTATTTCTTGAATTGATTTTGCTACCTCGTCAATAGAATTCATAACCGATTCTGTTCGCTCCAATGTTGCACCTGCAGGTGTAGTCACATTGGCATAAATGGTACCTTGGTCTTCTGAAGGAATAAAACCTGATGGGATAAACTTTCCAGTACCCCAAGTTAAAAACGAAAAAACAAGCAATGCACCAACAGTGATGGTTCTTCTATTCACTATTTGTTTCAATATGCCTTTGTACTTATCGGAAATAGAATTGTAATGTTGGTTAAATTTTGAAAAGAAAACCGATAAATAATTTTTGTTGTGTTGGTGGTGTTGTGGTTTTTTTAGCATCAATGCTGTTAAAGCTGGAGTAAGTGTTAAGGCATTTATTCCAGAAATAACAATTGAAATGGCCATGGTAATTGAGAATTGTCTGTAAAAAACACCCACTGGTCCGTCTAGAAATGCAACAGGAATAAATACTGCAGACATAACCAATGTGATAGAAATAATTGCTCCTCCAATTTCATCCATTGATTCTATGGTAGCTTGGTGTGCATCTAAATTTTTCTCTTCCATTTTAGCATGCACTGCTTCTACTACCACAATTGCATTGTCAACTACAATTCCTATTGCAAGAACCAATGCAAACAACGTAAGTAAGTTGATTGAGAATCCGAATAATTGCATAAAAGCAAATGTGCCAATTAACGATACGGGAACCGCAAGCACTGGAATTAGTGTTGAACGCCAATCTTGAAGAAAAATAAACACTACAAAAGCAACAAGTACAAAGGCTTCTAAAAGTGTTTTTAAAACCTCATGTATAGATGCATCCAAGAACCTTGATACATCATAACTTATTGTATAATCCATTCCAGGTGGAAATGTAGATGCTTTGAGCACAGCCATTCTCTCTTTGATTTGCTGAATAACCTTACTTGCGTTTGAGCCTGGTCTTTGCTTTAACACAATAGCAGCAGAAGGTTTTCCATTTTCTTTTGACAGCACATCATAATCGAGTGAGCCAAACTCAATATCGGCAACATCTTTTAACCTTAGCATCTTACCACCCTCATTTACTTTAATGATAACATTCTCATACTGCTCTTTCTGAGTAAGCTTTCCGGTATACCTCAATACATATTGCAATGATTGAGATTTACCACCAGAGCTTTCTCCTACTTTACCTGGTGCTGCCTCAATATTTTGCGCACGTAATGCCTGTATAATTTCTTCTGCTGAAATTTCGTAAGCATCAAGTTTTGTAGGTTTAAGCCATACGCGCATGGCATACTCGCGTGATCCCATGATGTCTGCAAAACCTACACCATCTATGCGTTTTAACTCTGCTAAAACATTGATATCTGCAAAATTGTATATGAACTTTTCGTCTAAAGTGGTATCACTACTAATCAGGTTCAAATACAAAAGCATGCTATTAACTTCTTTTTCTGTTGAAACACCCGCTTTAATTACTTCTTCGGGGAGTTCGTCTAATACAGTTGCTACCCTATTTTGAACATTTACAGCAGCAGCATCAGGGTCTGTACCAACTTTAAAATAAACCTGAATGATACTTGTACCGTCGTTTCCTGATACAGAACTCATATAGGACATTCCAGGAACTCCATTGATAGCTCGCTCTAGTGGAGTTACAACCGCTTTAGCACAAACCTCTGCGTTGGCACCCGTATACTTAGTAATAACAGAAACTGCTGGAGGAGCAATGTCCGGATATTGTGTAACTGGTAATTGAAAAATGGAAAGTACTCCTAATAAAACTATAAAAAGTGATATCACCAGTGATAACACTGGTCGCTCAATAAATTTTTTAAACATAATTAAATTATTTTACAGAAACCCCCTGCAGAAGCTCTGACATATGGTGCAACTCTGGCTTGATTGTCATATTGGGTTTAACATTTTGTATACCCTCAAATAAAATTCGCTCCCTAGCCTTTATTCCATTATTAACCAAAAACACATGGGGTAGTCTTGCCACATAGCCAATGTTACGCTGCTGCAAATTGTTTTGCTCATCTACAACGTATACATACAATTTGTCTTGAATCTCAAATGTTGATTTTTGAGGAACAATAAGTATGTCATTGAAATGTTTTACCAAACGAACTGTTCCGCTTGCCCCATGTTTGATAATTCTATCTGGGTTTGGGAAGCGGGCTCGAAATGCAATATTACCAGTGCTTTCATCTATAATACCCTCAATCGTTTCTATTTGACCTTTGTAATTGTGCTCCATGCCATCAGCCAAAATTAATGTCACCGTGTTCGATTCAAGAGTGTCCGATTTTAAATTACGGGCATAACGTAAGTATTCTTTTTCTGAAACATCAAAATATGCAAAAACCTGATTGGAATTAGAAATGGTTGTGAGCAGCGTCCCCTCCTCAATTAAACTTCCAGACTTCTGAGGTGTTCTGTTAACAATTCCTGAAAACGGCGCTCTAATTTCAGTATTCGATAGTTTAATGTTTATGTAAGATTGATGCGCCAATGCTTCTTCCATTTTTGCTTTTTGGGCATCCAATTTGCTTTTTGCTAAGGCAATTTCTGTAGTAGATACAATTTTCTTTTCAGCAAGCTTTAGTACATTTTTATACTCCAAATTTACGGCATCTAAATCTGCAACGGCAGCCTTATAAAGTGCTTTTGCTTTGGCAAGTTCCTCTAAATACTCTTTGTTGTTAATGGTAAATAGCAGTTGTCCTGCATGCACTTGCTCGCCTTCATCAATAAATATTTTTTCTAGGTATCCATTAACCCTTGCCCTAATTTCCACATTTTGAATTGCATGTATATCTGATATGTAATCGGTATAAATAAATGTGTCTTTTGAAATGACATTTGTTACTGGAAAGGAATGCGTTTGTTCGTTGTTATTGTTGTTATTTTTACATGCAGCCAGCATACATGTAAATGCAGCAAAAAATGCTGATACTTTTAATTTCATACGTAAAATTGTTGAGACACGAATGTGTCGGTTAAAGGAATGATACTTATTAAGAAAAGTACTCCTTTGGTGGCGGTATTGAAATTAAAATGAAGCCATTTGAACAGGTTTCATTTTCAACTGAGAACAAGGTGCCATGAGCTGAAGAAATGACTTTTGGTATAAAGTTAAAGCAGCTAAAATAGTCGTCTTGGGTTAACTCCTTTTTATCGCTGTCTGTTTCTTGTTCAGTATTTTCCAAATCATCATTCAATCCACCTGAAGCATCAAAGACACCTACAGCGTTTTGAGTATTGATTAACGGTTTAGAAACAGAAACAACGCACAAGAGAATTGTGAAGCAATGCACAAACAAAAGGCTTGAGATATGGAATATTTTTCTTTGCATTTAATTTCTAACAACAAAAGTAATTGATTTCAGTAATTATTGTACAAACGCATGGTGTATACAACAAAAACTAAAATTAAATAGATAAGTACTTATAAGAAAGCCTCCTAAAAGGGCTATTTATTTACCATCTGACGGCAATCCAATAAGGGGTGTTTTGCCATCTGTTATAATGGTTTTAGCGTTTGGAGAAGTTGATAAATTTCTGAAAGCATCAATTTGTTTAAACTTGAGAATTTGTGGTGATAAACTCTTTTCAAGCATGTCATTTGCTTTTGCATTTGCGTCTGCTTCAATTTTTATTGCATTTGCCCTACCTTCTGCCTCTAATTCTAAAATGCGCTTTTGACCTTCTGCCGCTATAATTTTGGCATTTTTATCACCCTCCGCCTGAAGCACCTTTCTTTCAGCTTCTCTTCTTTCTCTATCTTTCAAAAATTCCATGCGCTGGGCATCTTGTTCTGCTTGCAATTTTTCTTCAATTGCTTTTGAAAGCCCTTGAGGTAATACAATTGACTTTAAAAGAACAGCTTCTATTGTAAAACCTTTGGGTTCTAATACCTGCATCATGCGCTCTTTAATTTTATTTTCTATTTGAGACCTTTTGGCACTGTGCATATCTTTGGCATCAAATTCCGAACATACATCTGCTGATGCTGACCTAAATACTGGCAATATGAGTACACCCTGGTAGTTTAAACCAGTATATTTCAGAATGTTCTGTACTTCGTTGGTTTTAATCTTGTATAAAATTGAAATCTCTGATTGAACGGTTAAACCTTCCTTTGAGGGTAAGCCTACATTTATTTCTAAATTCACGGTATTGATAGGAACCCTGATCATTTTTGAGAAAAGTGGATTGTAGATGCGCAACCCTGAGTAATAAACATCCCCATTAAGTTTACCAAAAGTTCTTTTAACAGCTACCTCATCTTGAAAAACGGTAGCACAAGAGGTTAAAATAGCAAGACTCAAAAAAATTGGGAAATGATAACGTAGTTTCATGTTTTAAATTTTTGATGACAACAGATAAATATCAAGATAGTTTTAACCTAATGAGATAAATTGTAACCATAGCTATATTGTATTTGCTAGCAGCCTAATAATCAATTTAAAAAGCCACTCCTTGTTTTAAAGCAAGTGCAACAGCTTTTTAGTTGTTGTTACACCTTTTTCGGTTGTAATTTTCAAGAAATAGACTCCTTCTGGTAAGCTGCTCAGTGCTATGTTAACATTTTTTGTATTTGGATTTTGACAGAGTACCAACTTTCCATTCCTATCAAACAATTGAATTTGAACCAAATTGTACGCACTTGAAACCTGAGTAAAATTTGCAGCTGGATTGGGATAAACAGATACATTCAAGCTAGTTGCTAATTCTTCCTGTATACTGGTTTGAGCCGATGACTTTCTTTTGGCATATGCTGTTTTACAATTTTCAAAATTTCGCATCAAATCAAAATAATCACCCTTTTCAAATGAAAGCATTTGCTCACTGGTTTTTAATCCAGTTACCAATGAAACACCTACAACACTATTACCTGGATTGAAATAAAATGTTAGGGATTCTGGATCTATGGCACTGCCTGCATTTAGGCTATAACCACCCTTGGTGACGGCATAAGGAGAAAGAATGGTTACCATGCCAGTATTGACATTTATTGTGGCCAACTTAACCACTGAAGAATCAAATTGTGCAAATGAATCGACTGGGTTAAAAGGATCAGGGTAATATGAAAAATAATTTTTACGCACCAAACCATACAAACTATTGTCGGCGCAACTGTAACTGAAATTGTCAAAAATTCCGCCACCAGGTATATTGATTTCCGATTTACTATAGATGCTTCCTGTGTATAAATCTAGGCCAATTAAATATTGACCTGTTGAGAAATAATACACCATTTGAAAAGGGTCTATGGCACTGCCAGCTAGGGCAAAACCTGGAACCACTGAACTGGCTGATATTTGAGTAATGTCTCCTGTTTTGGTATCAATTTTAGCCAAATATACCTCACCAGTATAAGTAAATGTAGTTGGATTATAAATAACCCTTCTGGACAAGCCGTACATGGTACTATCTGCATGACAGAACCTGAAATTATCAAAGAAACTACTTACTGTTCCGTAGTTTACTGCAATACTGTTCTCTAATTGACCATTACTCAGATTGAAAGTATTGAGGTTATTTGCTCCAAGAAAAACAAAACTGTTATCGAACGGATTCAATGCAGCACCTGTTAAGTTTACTGCCATGTTGTATTCATCTGAACTAATGTTGGCTACATTACCAGTTTGGGTATTCAATTCACCCAAACGGATGGTTGAAGAATCAAATCTTTCGTAAGGAGTAAAGGTACTATCAAGAGGGTTGGTAACTGTAGTATAAAAGTTCTTGCGTACAATTCCATAAAGTTTTTGCGCATTCGCACTAAAATGAATGAGCAAACAAAAAAGAAAAACAATTAGCTGTTTCATGTTATAAATACAATTTACTGCAATAAATGTTTTTCTGCAATTTTCTTATTGGCAGGTCATAACAAAAAAGCTGACCCTTTTTACGGGTCAGCTTTTTTCAATGAATGATTGTTTTAATTTATTTAGAAAAAATCTTGGTGTTGTTTCTGTAACCTGCTAGGTCTAAGTACCAATCCGTATTAGTATTGCCTCCACTGGTTGCCCAATTGCTGAAATTCAAATACACCTGTGTGAAATCTGTTTTCTCTGTTGCTTGCGGAATAGATTGACCAATGTTCAAAGCCCATGGTAATCCACTTGCTGTTTTGTAATACGTTGTTGTTGATGGGTTACTTGCATCTTGTTGTTGTCCAAAATACGATTGGTTTGCCAATGCAGTTGGTGTTCTGTCTGCCAAGTGAATCTCTTTGCCTCTTTGTTGACCAACTATCAAATACGGATTGAATATAGTTGAACTAAAGTCGGCAATAGATATTGGTGTTTCTTCTACTGCAAATACACCATTTTCAGCAAACTTAATGGTTACAACGGTCGTATCCATTCCTACATTGGGTGCATCTGCTTCTACGTTTACGAAAGCAAATCCTGCGCTATGTGGCAACAACTCGCTTGCATTTTTAATGACTACTATGTTTGCTGTAGTTTGACCTGCTTCTGTGCCGTTTGAATTCATACTTGTATAACTGATACCTGTTGTTTTGGTTCCTGTTACTGAGATGATTTTACTTGCTGCAATTCCATCCAATTGAAAAGCAAATCCATTGTGTAAGCCTCCACCAATTGCTTTGGTATAGAAGGTATATTTAGCTTCTACTACTTGGTTTGATGCATTGGTTATTACATTGAAGTTGTAATCCAATACCAAGTCGTTGAAATCGTAGTCTCCTGTTGATGGCCATAAATCTTCAAACATCAAGGTGCCATTGCCTTCGGCTGGGTAATTGTTGTTGAAGGCTTTGTAAGCATCGTTCGGATAATCGTCTTCTGAATCTGCTATGCCATCTTCATCTGAATCTCCGCCTTCAGATGGTGCTGCTGTTGTGGTTGCATTGCCTGTGGTTTTGGAACTGGTTCCGTACAAATAACTCACTTCACCTTCAATGTCTTCATTGTACTCTATCACAGTAAAGTAATAAGTTTGACCTCCTGTTAAACCTGTCACACTAACAAAACTACCTGTGCCATTGTATACAACAGTACCTGTACCTATTTGACTTCCTTCTCCAAATATGGTATTGGCAGTGTAGCTGATGCCGTTGGTAGGGTTTGTGGATACTGCTGAACCCTGGTTGGCTATAACTATTCTTTTCGATCCATTTCCGTTACTCCAAGCCAATGTTAAACCTGTTTCTGTAACAACTGGGAAAATTAAGCTTGTTGCACCTACTGTTGGAGTTAAATTTGGTGGAGGTGTTGATCCAGATGTAGTTGAATTAAGTGTTAGGTAAGACGCGTTAACCATATAAGCCTCTCCCATATCAGCAGCTTCGTAAATATGAAAGGCATAAAATGTTGAGGGGTTTAAATTAGTTACATTGATAGTATTGCCAGTGCCAACATAAATAACATAGCCTTGGCCAAAACTTTTACCCGATCCAAATACAGTGTTAGCTGGATCTACTTGAGAATAATCTGTCCAGTTAGCTAAGTATTCTGTAGATGGCCCAAATGCTCTACCAATAACAATTCTTTTATTCCCATTGCCATTGGTCCACGATAAAGTTAGTGAGTTTGATGTAATGTTTGAAGCCACACCATTTGAGGGTGACATTGTAGGTTGAGCCCAAGTTTTGAAACCTGCAAGGCACAATATTAAAATTAGTGAATATATCTTTTTCATTATTGGTTTATTTTAAATTAAGATTAACCATGCTTGAGCTAGTAATAAAGGTTTTTTGAACTCTACCAAAAACAACTTTTAAGTTTTTGATATGCGATGGCACTTCAATAGAAGCAGTAAAAGCTTCATTGGCACTGTGAAATTTCTTCATGTAAACACGACCTTCCGCATCAACAATTTTCAAAACTGATTTTCTTGTGTCGTTTTGATTTGGTTGAATTTGAACATTGATGACATTGTTAGTAGCCCATTTGAAATTTTGAGGCGTTTTGATTGATGCAAATGACTCAGCTGTTTGAGCTGTTCCATTTTCAGCTTTTACAATTTCTTGTTTTCTGCAGCTGTAAAGACCAAGCTGAAGTAAGCAAGCGCTGGTCAATAAAATTTTGGTGTATTTCATACTGTAACTTTTCTCTTACATTGATAAAACAATGCCAAAAAAGTTAAAAACACATTTAACAGCTAGCTACCAATAAGTTAGATGAGTATTGTTTAAACAAATGGGGTTATAACTTTTGTTCCAAATTGGAACTAATACTGCGCTGATTTCCCTTTTTGAGAAAATTGATCTTTATAAAAATGGTTCAAAACAATTGCTTTGTTCCCGTTATGCTGATTGATAGGTTATCAGCCCTTTTAATAAAACTTAATTGCCTAAATGAAATTGAATCAATGGTGCTTTCCAATTGCGCTCGCCTGTTTTAACTTGTGCTTGCAACACATTCAACATGCTGTACAAACCAAAATAGGTGCGGTTGATATAAAGTGCATGCTGTGAACCTCTTCCTTCTTTAGATTTTTTTAGGGCATCTATTTTACTGAGCTCTTCGCCCAACGCATATATTTGATGGATGTATGCATTGTTTCCAAAATCAAACACATCCACATCAAAAGGGGCTCGGAGCAGGTTGGTCATTTTAACAAAAGCTGTTGTAATAATTTGCTGCTCTTCAGCACTGTCATTATTGTTGATGATTTGTTGGTTCAACATGATTTTTTGAATGGTAGTGTCATCCTGAACCACTTCTGGAATGAGCAAAGCAAAATAATACAAATAAAAATCTGCTGGTATTTCTTTCACACAACCAAAATCAATCACACCCAATTTTCCATCTGCCTGCATCAAGAAATTACCAGGATGAGGGTCTGCATGAACCGATTTAAGCGTATGCACTTGCATGTCATAAAAGTCCCACATGGCCTGACCTATTTGGTTTTTAATAGCTTGTGAAGGATTGGTTTTTAAAAAATCATCTAAATGTAAACCACTCAACCAATCCATTGTTAGGACTCGCTTGGCACTAAATTCCTTGTAATAATTGGTAAAAACCAAATCGGGAATGTGTTGACAGGCTAGGGTAATTTCTGTACTTCTTTTGTATTCTAGTTCATAATCGGTTTCTTCTAATAATTTAGATTCAACTTCTTTGATGTATTTGTCGAGTTCTTTTTCGTTCATGTCTAACAAACGAAAAGCAATGGGTTTGACTATCTTTAAATCACTTTGAATGCTGTCTGCAACACCTGGGTATTGAATTTTAACAGCCAACTCTTTGCCATTTAAAGTGGCTTTGTGAACCTGACCAATGCTTGCGGCATTGGCAGCTTTCATTTCAAACGTATCAAAAATTTGTTGGGGTGTTTTTCCAAATGCTTTCACAAATGTTTGCACAATCAGTGGCCCTGAAAGTGGCGGTGCACCGTATTGAGCCATCTGAAATTTATTGGTATACTGCTTGGGCAAAATGTTTTTTTCCATGCTCAGCATTTGAGCAACCTTCAGTGCGCTTCCCTTTAACTCACTTAACGCATTGTATACATCTGTTGCATTGTCCTCGTGTAATTGGTCTTTAGAGGTAGATGGGTCTACCATTTTCTTGGAATAATGCTTGATGTAATTACCGCCAATTTGCGCACCTGTTTTCACAAAACGCATGGCACGCTGAACCTTGGTGCTTGGAATGCTATGTTGTTCCATTTGAATAGGTTACTTGTTCTGAAACAAAAACTTACCAAAATCTAAAGCTGCATCCAATGGGCTTTTACCCATTAAATCCATGGCCAAGTTCACACTTTTTTCAATGGCAGCATCGGTTTTCTCAAATGCATTGCTGGTGTCATCAATCCAAAACTTCAATACAAATAAAAAGTTAAGCCAAAGACCTTCAACGTATTTACTGTCTATGAATTTCCGTTCTTCAATTTCTTTGGTTGCTATTCCTTCTGATAATATGGGCTGAATTTGCGACAAAAAACTTTGGTGCAAGCCTTTTAAATAAGCAGGCCACTGAAGGCTGGGCTTCCAATCGCGTTGTTTTAAAAACTGAACAAAACTCCTATTAGATTTTAAATTCTCTATGAATGTGTAAAATACAGACAATACTTTTTCTCTGGAGCTATATGAATTCCAGGGTTCACTTTGGCTACATTGCTCCATGGTTGCTTCGAACCAGTTTTGGTATATGTGACTTTCTAAAGATTCTAAACTTGCGAAATGGTTGTAAAAATCTTGTTCAACCATGTCTAGGTGTTTGGCAAAGAGGTAAACACTTTGAGGTGTACTATTATGATCTAAGGTATATTGAATGTATTTCTGAATTAATTGTGTTTTCATACCTATCAAACAGAGAAAAACATTGATTGTTTTAAGGTAACGATGCCAATGTTTATTGCTTCAACTTTACAATGGTTCCAAAGTAGTTGCTGCATCCCAATTCAACACGATAGAGAGTAACAATAAAAGGAATCCATCTTTGTTAGCAAGAGTAAGCCCCAAACTAGACCACCGGTTTAAATTGTTCAAAAGCTTGCAAACAATTGTTACAATAGTGCAAACTCCTGCACAAAGTAGGTCCAAATGGCGATTTCATTTCAACGTTTTTACTGCCACAAAATGGACAGCAAATATCGGTTAACAGCTCCTCGGTGATTTCGCCTTGATGTTTAGGTGGTGGCGCCAAGCCATGCTTTTTCAAACACAGCAAACCCCGTTCTGTTATTTTATTGCTGTCCCAAGGTTTGTCGAATGTGGTTTGTACAATGGGTTCTTGGATGCCAATTTTTAAAAGCTGCTCTCTAACCAATTGTTCCATCATGGCAATTGCAGGACATCCAGTAAATGTTGGCGTCATCTCTACATATACTGTACGCTCACTTTTCACTTCAACTTTGGTAATGATACCCATATCTACCATTGAAAGGGTAGGAATTTCAGGGTCATTTACCAAGCTCAAAGCGTCCCAAATTTCTTGTTCCGTTTTCATTGCAATTGCTTTTAAACAAAAATAGCCGGAATGTTGAACATTCCGGCTATTTTGTATTTAAGACCTTCTTCTTCTTGAGCTTCCTTCTGAGCTGCTGCGTCTTTCGCCACCGCCATAGGCTCCACCGCCCGAACGACGGTCTCCGCCTCTGTCAGAACCACTACTGCGTCTTTCGCCGCCGCCGTAACTTCTGCCTGATGATTCACCACCACCATAGCTGCGTCTTTCTCCACCACCACTACGTCCACCTCTGCCTGAAGATTCACCGCCGCCATATCCGCCGCCGCCGTAACTTCTTCCACCACCACGCCCATAGCTTCCGCCGCCACCACTTGATTTGTCTCCTGAAAGTTCAGCTCTTACGCTTCTTCCTGCATATTGTTGTCCGTTCAATGACGCAATGATTTGTTGTGCATGTTCAGGTAAAGCATCTACAAAACTGTAAACACCACTTACATCTACACGTAAATCTTTCCAGCTGATATTTGAAGCGTCTGCAACCCAGTCTTTGAAACTACGGATGTCAAAACCATCCTTTTTACCTAAGCTTACAAAAATTCTAGAACCTTTATAACCTCTGGTTGAGCCATCCTTTCCAGCCGAACCTTTGTCAAAACCTGATGCATTTAAATCTGGTTCATTCATAAAGTCAACCGAGAAACGTCTCAACTCTAAAGAGAGCATTTTTTGAACCAATTCTTTGGTATCTAATCCCATCAAAGCATCTACAGCTTTTTGAACCTGAACATCAAAAATATGTTCTTCAATTTCTGTATTGATGATGGTATCGGTAAATGCCAATAATTTTTTGTCTCTTACTTCTTGAGCAGAAGGAATCATGATTTTTTCGAACTTCACATTGCTAATGCGCTCAATGTCTTTTAAACGTCCACCCTCGCGCATGTTTAACAAAGTAAATGAAACACCTGTTTTTCCTGCACGGGCTGTTCTACCACTTCTGTGTGTGTAGTTTTCAATTTCATCAGGCAATTGGAAGTGAATAACGTGGGTTAAACCAGTTACGTCAATTCCTCTAGCAGCTACATCTGTTGCCAACAAAATACGAATGGCATGGTGACGAAACCTGTTCATCACTTTTTCTCTTTGTGCTTGGCTTAAATCGCCGTGCAAACAATCTGCATTGTAACCATCTTTGATTAACTTATCGCTTACCTCTTGGGTTTCATTTTTGGTTTTACAGAAAATGATTGCATAAATGTTGTCGCTGTTAAAATCAACATAACGCTTTAAGGCAGCATACTTGTCTTTTGCATGAATGGTAGCATACTGGTGTGTAATGTTGGCATTGCCCGAATTACTTTTACCTACTGAAATTTCAACAGGGTCTTTCATGTACCTATTGGCAATGTTTCTGATTTGTTTTGGCATAGTAGCGCTGAACAAACAAACACGTTTTTCATCAGGTGTATGACCTAAGATAAATTCTACGTCTTCTTCAAAACCCATGTTGAGCATTTCATCTGCTTCGTCCAAAACAACATATTTTACATGTTTGATTTGAACTGCTTTACGCTCCATGAGGTCCATCAGTCTTCCTGGTGTTGCAACAACAATTTGAGCACCTCTTTTAAGTTCAGAAACCTGACGCTCAATGCTGCTTCCACCGTATACAGATACAATGTTGATGCCTGGTTTAAATTTTCCGTACGCATTTAAATCTTTGCTAATTTGAACGCAAAGTTCTCTGGTAGGACAGATAATTAGAGCTTGTACAAATTTGCTTTGTGGCTCTATGAGTTGAATAATCGGAACGCCAAATGCGGCGGTTTTTCCGGTGCCCGTCTGGGCTAAACCCAAGATGTCTCTTTCTGTTTCCAAATAAACAGGAATTGACTGTTCTTGGATGGCTGTGGGGTTCTCAAACCCCAATTCCTGAATCGCATTCAGGATGAGCGTGTCTACGCCCAATTCACTAAAATTTTTCAAAGTACTTTATTAAAAATGAGCGGCAAAGATATGACAATATTTCGTAATCCCTTGAAAATGATAAATAAAGTTTAAAATAATGTGTGTTTTAGTTGCGTATATTTAAATCGTAGCTCATGCAAAAACATAGGTATTTTTTAACGTTACATATTGGTTTCTATAAAATAAAAAGCATCTTTGCACCACTTATCCAGAAAGACGGAGGGATTGGGCCCTGTGATGTCTTGGCAAGTTACATAGTGTAATAGTGCCAATACCTATCCTACAATTAGGAGCTGATAAGCTACACTAGGGTTAAACCCTGATACTGCTTGGCTTTCCGGATTAAGTTGTTAATTAAAAAACATGAATATTGAACAACTTTTAGCAAAGCGTGTACTGGTATTGGACGGAGCCATGGGAACCATGATTCAACGCCATCACTTAGAAGAACAAGATTTTAGAAATGCTGCTCTGGCAAATCATCCACATCCTTTAAAAGGAAACAATGATTTACTTTCTATTACCAAACCTGAAATCATCAAAGACATACACAGGCAATACTTTGAAGCTGGTGCGGATATATGTGAAACCAATACATTTAGTGGCACTACAATTGCTCAAGCCGATTACCACTTAGAGTTTCTGGTAGACGAGCTCAATTACCAATCTGCCAAAATTGCAAAAGAAGTTGCCAATGAGTTTACCGCTCTAAACCCTAATAAACCAAGGTTTGTAGCAGGTTCAATAGGTCCAACTAATAGAACAGCTTCACTTTCTCCGGATGTAAACGATCCGGGTTACAGGGCTGTTAATTATGACCAATTGGTAATAGCCTACAAACAACAAGTAAAAGGCTTAATAGATGGTGGCGTAGACCTCTTATTGGTTGAAACCATTTTTGATACGTTGAATGCAAAAGCAGCATTGTTTGCCATTGAAGAGGTTTTTGAAGAGCTAAATTGCCGTATGCCAATCATGGTAAGTGGCACCATCACTGATGCATCTGGAAGAACCCTATCTGGACAAACCACTGAAGCATTTTTAATTTCTGTTTCACACATTCCATTATTAAGTATTGGACTGAATTGTGCTTTGGGTGCTGCCGCTTTAAGACCCTACTTACAAATACTTTCAAATAAATCTGAATTTCATATCAGCGCGCATCCAAATGCTGGTCTACCAAATGAAATGGGACAATACGACGAAAGTCCGGCATACATGGCACAGCAAATAGAGGTGTTTTTAAAAGAAGGATTGGTGAACATCATTGGAGGTTGCTGCGGTACCACTCCTGATCATATCAAAGCCATTGCTGAAGTGGCTGCAAAGTATGCACCTAGACCTCTTGAAAAATTACAGTCAACTGACAACAACTAACATTCATGAAAAAAGATTATACATTAAAGCTTTCTGGTTTGGAGCCATTAGTGGTAACTCCAGAATCAAATTTTGTGAACGTAGGTGAAAGAACCAATGTAACGGGTTCAGCAAAATTTCTTAAACTCATTAAAGAAGGCAACTATGATGAGGCACTTGCGGTTGCAAGAGAACAAGTAGAGGGTGGTGCCCAAATCATTGACGTGAACATGGATGAGGGCATGTTAGATGGCGTTGAAGCCATGACCCGCTTCTTGAATTTAGTTGCTGCAGAACCAGACATAGCAAGGGTTCCGATAATGATTGATTCTTCAAAATGGCCTATCATAGAAGCCGGACTTAAAGTGGTTCAAGGCAAATGTGTAGTGAATTCTATTTCGTTGAAAGCGGGAGAGGATGAGTTTATACACCAAGCAAAACTCATCAAACGCTATGGTGCAGCTGTAATAGTAATGGCTTTTGATGAACAGGGTCAAGCTGATACTTACGAAAGAAGAATAGAAATTTGTGAAAGGGCTTACCACATTCTGGTTGATACGGTTGGCTTCTTTCCAGGGGATATCATTTTTGACCCTAATATTTTTCCTGTTGCAACAGGTATGGAAGAACACAACAACAATGCCGTTGATTTTTTCAGAGCAACCAAATGGATCAGAGAAAACTTAGCAGGTGCACATGTGAGTGGTGGTGTTTCCAATGTTTCTTTCTCTTTCAGAGGAAACAATACTGTAAGAGAAGCCATGCATGCTGCATTTTTATACCATGCCATTCAACATGGTATGGACATGGGTATTGTGAACCCAAGCATGCTGGAGGTTTACGATGATATTCCGAAAGACTTATTGGAACATGTTGAAGATGTTTTGCTTAACAGAAGAGCAGATGCTACAGAACGCTTGCTGACTTTTGCTGAAACAGTTAAGCAAAAGGGAAAAACAGAAAAAGTAGATGAAGCATGGAGAAGCAAACCTGTAGAGGAAAGATTGAGCTACGCCTTGGTAAAAGGCATAGTTGATTTTATTGATGCAGACACAGAAGAAGCTAGGCAACAGTTTAACAGACCGCTTGAAGTGATTGAAGGGCCCTTGATGGCTGGCATGAACGTAGTTGGTGATTTGTTTAGCTCTGGCAAAATGTTTTTGCCACAAGTGGTTAAAAGCGCCAGGGTTATGAAAAAGGCTGTTGCTTATTTGATGCCTTTCATGGAAGAAGAAAAGCTAAAAAGTGGTAATACCAGCAATTCACAAGGTAAAATTTTAATGGCCACCGTAAAGGGTGATGTGCATGACATTGGTAAAAACATTGTTGGTGTAGTTCTTGCCTGCAATAATTTTGATATCATTGATATGGGTGTGATGGTTCCAACCGAAAAAATCATTGCCAAAGCCATTGAAGAAAATGTGGATGTGATTGGTTTGAGTGGTTTGATTACACCAAGTTTGGACGAAATGGTTGGGGTTGCCAAAGAATTGGAAAGAGCCGGACTCAAAACACCATTGTTAATTGGTGGTGCCACTACTAGCAGGGTTCATACAGCCGTTAAAATAGACCCGCATTACAGCGGTTCTGTGGTACATGTTGTAGATGCGAGTAAAAGTGTACCCGTTGTACAAAAATTAATAGGCAAAGAAGCTGGACCACTGTTTCACCAAAACATCAAAGAAGATTACGCCAAATACCGCGAAGAATACGCCAACAGACAAAGAGAGAAAAAATACCTTTCTATAGAACAAGCTAGAAGTTTTGATGTAAAAGTTGATGCCAAAAACATTGTAAAACCAACCTTTACTGGCACCAAAGTTTTTGAGCACATTGACCTTGAAATGCTAAAAGCATACATAGATTGGACCCCATTCTTTCAAACATGGGAATTGGCTGGTAAATACCCTCAAATTTTAAACGATGAAGTGGTAGGAAAAGAAGCAACTAAATTGTTTAAAGATGCCAATCTTTTGCTCAATCAAATCATTGCAGAAAAAAGCCTGCAAGCAAATGCTGTAGTTGGTTTCTGGCCTGCAAACAGACAAGGTGATGATGTAAAACTTGATATTGCTGGAACCACAACAACTTTACACTTTTTAAGACAACAAAATGAAAAAGCAAGTGGTCAGCAATACCACTGTTTATCGGATTTTGTTGCCGAAAACACCACCGACTACATGGGTGGATTTGCTGTAACTGCTGGTATTGGCATTGAAAAACTGGTAGCTGCTTTTGAAGCAGACCATGACGACTACCATAGCATTATGGTAAAAGCCATAGCCGACCGTTTGGCTGAAGCATTGGCAGAATACATGCACGAATTAGTAAGAACCGAACTTTGGCCTTATGCCCCTAATGAAAATTTGAGCAAAACAGACTTGATAAAAGAGGCCTACCAAGGCATCAGGCCTGCTCCAGGTTACCCGGCCTGCCCAGACCATACCGAGAAAAAGACCTTGTTTAACTTATTAGATGCAGAAAAAACCATTGGCTTGAGCCTAACCGATAGTTATGCCATGTATCCAACTGCTGCAGTTTGTGGTTACTATTTCTCTCATCCAGAAGCTAAATATTTTGGACTGGGTAAAATTCAAAAAGACCAAGTGACAGATTATGCTAAAAGAAAAGGTTTGAGCTTGGAAGAGACAGAAAAATGGCTTGCACCTAATTTGGCTTACTAAAAATTGATAATACTTTGTTTTTTAATAGAATCAACTACTTTTGCACTGCATTCAGAATTCCCGAAACGGAATGCCAACCGAGAAAGAACACCACGGTGGTAAAACAATGCGGACTGCGTGTCAAAATGTTCAAAACCCTTTGACCAAGGTTTGTGCGGGTATTCGATGCACTAAATAGAAATAATTAAACATATGCCTTATTTATTCACTTCAGAGTCGGTTAGTGAAGGACACCCCGACAAAGTTGCGGATCAGATTTCTGATGCGCTCATTGACAATTTTTTAGCTTTTGACCCTGATTCAAAAGTTGCATGCGAAACTCTTGTTACTACCGGACAAGTTATTTTGGCTGGTGAAGTAAAGTCTAAAGCTTATTTAGATGTACAAGAAATTGCTAGAGGTGTAATCAGAAAAATTGGTTATACCAAAAGCGAGTACATGTTTGAAGCAAATTCATGTGGTATTTTATCTGCAATTCATGAGCAATCAGCAGATATCAACCAAGGTGTAGAGCGCAAGAAAAAACAAGACCAAGGCGCTGGTGACCAAGGTATGATGTTTGGTTATGCCACCAATGAAACAGAAGATTACATGCCATTGGCTTTAGATTTGGCTCACAAAATTTTGATTGAATTGGCTGCTTTGAGAAGAGAAAACAAACAAATCAAATATTTAAGACCAGATGCAAAAAGTCAGGTGACTTTAGAATACAGTGACGACAATGTGCCTGTAAGGATTGACTCTATTGTGGTGTCTACTCAACACGATGACTTTGATACAGAGCCTAAAATGTTGGCTAAAATTAAATCTGATATCGTTAAAATTTTAATTCCAAGAGTAAAAGCCAAATACAAAAAGTTTGCGCATTTGTTCAACGATAAAATCAATTACCATATCAACCCAACAGGAAAATTTGTAATTGGTGGTCCACATGGTGATACTGGCTTAACGGGCAGAAAAATCATCGTTGATACTTACGGTGGAAAAGGTGCGCACGGTGGTGGTGCATTCTCAGGTAAAGATCCATCAAAAGTAGACCGTTCAGCTGCTTATGCAACCAGACATATTGCTAAAAACTTAGTGGCAGCTGGTTTGTGTAAAGAAGTATTGGTACAAGTAAGTTATGCCATTGGCGTGAAAGACCCTATGGGAATTTTCATTGATACTTACGGTACTTCAAAAGTTAAAATGAGTGATGGAGAAATTGCCAAAATAGTTGGTAAACTATTTGACATGACACCATATGGAATTGAAACCCGTTTGAAACTCCGCAATCCTATTTACAGCGAAACGGCTGCCTATGGTCACATGGGAAGAAAGAACGAAATTAAAACCATTGATTTCAAAGGACCAGACGGTAAAAAAGTAAGTAGAAAAGTTGAATTGTTTACATGGGAGAAATTAGACTATGTAGACAAAGTGAAAAAAGCTTTCAAACTGAAATAAGCTTTCAAAGCAAATACATTGAACAGGCTTACACTATTGGGTAAGCCTGTTTTTTTTGCTATTTAACCACAAAAAAACATACATGAACAAGCCATTCAACAAAAGCAATTCATAGCCAAACTTGTAACCATAAAACCAATCTGAAGCATTCACATACATTATATAGCATAGTGCTGGAGGCACAATAGAAATTAACGGTACCCATTTGTCGTTTACAAATCGTTTAGAGAACAAACCAAAGGCAAACAAGCCCAATAGTGGGCCATAAGTATATGCAGCAATTGTAAAGATAGCATCTAATACAGAAGTTTGGTTCAGTTGTCTGCTCAACACAATGGCAATCCATAAAATCAAAGCAAATACAACATGTACCAAGTGGCGCAAATGGGTTTTCTTTTTTTCTGAAATAGCTGGGTTGGTATCAAAACCCAAAAAGTCAATACAAAAAGAAGTAGTCAATGTTGTTAAAACACTGTCTGCACTATTAAAAGTTGCAGCGGTTAAACCAACTATAAATACAAGGGCAGCAAATACTCCAAGATGGTTCAAAGCAAGCATAGGAAATACTTTGTCCGTTTGCACTGATTGTGTCAATTCGTTCAATGGCAAAGCAATTCCTTTGGCCGATACAAACAAATAAATCAAAGCACCTAACGACAAAAAGAACAAATTCACCAACAATACAATCACCCCAAAAGAGTACATGTTTTTTTGTGCCTCAGGCAAACTTTTACAGCTCAAATTTTTCTGCATCATATTTTGGTCAAGCCCAGTCATGACAATGGTAATAAAGGCTCCGCTTAAAAACTGTTTGAGGAAATAGTTTTTTTCATGCCAATCGGTGAAGAAAATTTTTGAATAACTACTGCTGGCTACTTGCTGAATACCTTCATACAACCCCCAATCCAATTGGTTAAAAATGGTGTAAATAGACAATATAACAGCCAACAATAAAAATCCAGACTGGAATAAATCTGTCCAAACAAGGGTTTTGATTCCACCTCTGTAAGTATAAACCAACATCAATAAAATAATGAGTGCTACCGATACCTCAAAAGGAATACTCCAATTGTCAAACACAAAAATTTGCAGCACACTGACTGCTAAAAACAAGCGCAATGCTGCGCCAATAATGCGAGAAATTAAAAAATAAAATGAGCCCGTCTTCTGACTATATGCACCAAATCTTTCGTACAAATAAGAATATATTGAGGTCAGGTTCAATTTGTAGTAAAGCGGAAGTAGTAGCCTTGCAATAACAAAGTAGCCCAATACATACCCAAATACCATTTGTAAATAGCCAAACTGTCCGGTTAAAATAGTTCCAGGTAAAGAAATAAATGTTACGCCCGAGAGCGAGTCGCCAATCATTCCAAAGGCTACAACATACCATGGAGACTGGTGATTACCCGTAAAGTAAGAATCATTGTTACTCTCTTTTGCAGTTAACCACGATATACTCAATAAACCAATAAAGTACAAGGCAATACAAACTAATATGATACTTGGTGTCATGTGTACGAAAATATTTCTTCGTGTTCAACTTAAAACAGAAAACAATCCACCAACCCAATTTTGCGTCTTAATTTTAGACAGCTATTGGGGTTCGTAATTTTTTGCTTGTGGTTTCAATTCTTTTTAGACCTTTGTAAACTTAATTGAATTTATGAACTTAATTGTTAAACCATCACTCATTCCTAATGCAGGAAAAGGTCTTTTTACAAAAGATGCCATTAAAAAGGGTGAAATTGTAATTGAATATACCGGAGAAATTGTGAGTTGGAAAGTTTGTCAAAAAAGAAACGAAGAACAAGAAGGGTTTGGTGGCTATTATTTTTACATCTCTGAAAAGCGATGCATTGATGCCCAATACGACTTAAAAGCACTTGCAAGGTACGCAAATGATGCAGCAGGCTTTGTTAGAATAGCCGGAGTTAAAAACAACTGTAGGTATGAAGTAATGAAAAACAGGGCCTATATTGTTGCTAGTAGAAACATCAAACCAGGTGAAGAAATTTTTGTGGCTTATGGTAAAGATTACTGGAACGCACTCAAGAAAAATGGATTAGGCCCCACAACTAAAAACAATAAAAAATAAGTTATTTCGATAGTCTTTGAACAAGGGCTTTGATATTATAGTAGTTTTTATATTTTTGAAACCCTCATTGTTACATAAATCAATCAGCTGATGAGAACCAACAAAATAGTATTTGCAGCAATTTTTATTTGCATGTTTCTTTCAAAAGGGTTGAATGCTCAGGTTCAAGACCCAGCGTCACCCGGTTATGATTTCAGCTACAGTGCTGATTCTACTGCTGTCACAGACTCACAATCTGTGGAGAATACAACTACTACCGAAGAGCCCAAGCAATTGGCTCCTGAATTGAGACCTTATGAGAGGGTTGTATTAAACATTGATTCTATTACCAACTTGATTACTTATTCTGGAGTTATTGAACAAGAAGAAAGTGGTACTGATTCGCTTTATTTAAGGGCTAAAAGTTGGGCTGCTAAAACTTTTGGTAAAGAAATCAAACCAGAACTAGACAAAAGAAACCAAAAATTGGTTTATTTGGCAAGCATTCCAGCCTATTCGTATACCAGCAAATACAGTAAAAAATTAAATGGTCGCTACGAAATGAGATTGACTTTTTTAATCAAAGAAGGCCGCTACAAATACCAAATTACAAACTTGGTTCATGAATCATTGAAACCTTCATCCGGAGACAAACCAAGCAGAAATTACTTTGAATTTTACCAGTCAAGTAATGTGAATGTTCGCATATATGATGCTGTCTTAAGGGCTGCCGACAAAGACATCAATTCATTGATTAAGAGTTTTACCTCAGCCATGAAAGAGCCTAAGTTGGTTGATGAAGATGATTGGTAATAAATTCTAAAGCGCTACTTTAAAGTAGTAATCTCCAGACTCATCTGTTAAATATGTCTGTTGGGTAAGTTTTTTAAGCTTACCACCACTTAAAACAAATGCTGCGTAACCCAATTGAGCAAACAATTCATAAATGATGCGCTTGTTTTCAGCAGCGCTTAATTCTATTTGTATAGTGGGCTTGAAACGTGCAATGGTTTGCAACATTTGAGGCATTAGCACTGTCTCATAACCTTCAACATCACATTTAATGTAATCAAGCCTGTTAAGGTCTTTGAACAATACATCTGGCACTAGCATTTGTGCCTTGTATTGAACTGCATCGGTATTTTGAGCATCAACTATTTTGGTGAGGCCGTGCCTAAATACACCCTCCATGATGGGTGTTTCAAGGGTGATTTCTTTCTCCTCAGCACCAAGAGCACATTGGTAAAGTGTAATGTTATTGAGAGCGAATTTTCCTGCGTTTTTAAGAAAAATGCGTCCGAACAAAGGAACTGGCTCAACTGCATAAACATGCCCAGATTTACTACTTAGTTTTGATAACAAAACCGAATAATACCCAACATTGGCACCAATGTCAATGCATACATTGCCTGGTTGAATGAGTTGATTCAAATAAAACAATTCTGGGTACTTTTTTTTCATCATACCCAATTCTATTAACCTGATATAAGTGCTACTCACTAGTTCAAGGTATTTTTCAATACCTAAAATTTTCAAGAGTACAGACCTGATTTTTTTCTCTATTATCATTCGTTTACCTCTTCAAAATCTACATACTCACCCAATTTATTACCGTTTGAAGATTTACTTTTTTCTACTTTCTTGTCAATGGTGATGGTCCCCTCTGGTTTTTTTGCTTCATCTCTTGGTGGATAATGGTGATGGTTCACGTGGTTATATACCTTGATTTTTAATATTCCGCCAAATAAAAAACGAAATAAAAAATAAAACAAAAAGGAGTAGAGCAAAAACTTAAACATCTTTATTTCTTCTTAACTAACGCAAAGATGCAAAAATATCTGTTAACCACATACAATTATTCAGGCTATTGGTATTTAAGATTATTGTGGCTTAAACTGAAGGCTTTTACCGTTCACACAATACCTGAGTCCACCATTTTCTCTTGGTCCATCGTCAAACAAGTGACCCAAATGACCCCCACAATTGGCACACAAAATTTCTATTCTTTGCATGCCATGAGAATTGTCAACAGCTGTTACTATTGCTTGCTTATTTGCAGCATCAAAAAAACTAGGCCATCCACAACCACTGTCAAACTTTTGGTTACTCTTAAACAATTCAGTGCCACAGCCTGCACACAAATAATTTCCTGTGTCTGACAACAATTCTAAAGGACTTGAAAAGGGGCGCTCTGTAGCTTTATTTCTCAAAATCTGATAGGCTGACTCATCTAAAATCTGTTCCCATTCTTCTTGGGTATGTTGCACCCTAAATGGATGGTTTATTTCGATGACTTCGTGTGGGTTTTTTGTATTCATCTCTGACTTATTTTGAAGGTTGTTTACTGGTTGACATGCTATCAAAAAGATGCCAACTATTAAAGGTATTGCATAACGTATCACAACTTTAACAACAACATTTACTTCAAGTTGTTTGCTACTTGATTAAAAATGGCTTGCGCTACATTTTCGCCATCCATGGCTGCTGATACGATGCCTCCAGCATAACCTGCACCTTCTGCACATGGATACAATCCTTTAATTTCAATGTGTTGATACGTTTCTTTGTCTCTAGGAATTCGAACCGGTGAAGAAGTTCTGGATTCTGTTCCTAAAATAATGGCTTCATTGCTCAAATAACCCTTCATTTTTTCTCCAAAAGCTTTGAATGCCCCTTGTAAACTTTTAGCAATATCTGTTGGTAATATTTCATTCAAATTCCTGCTTACGCTTCCGGGTAAATAAGAGTGCTCAGGTAAAGTAGAGGATGTTTTCCCATTCACAAAATCTTGTAAGCGCTGTGCTGGTGCCTTTAAACTTTTTTCGGCTTGTTGAAAGCAGTTTTGTTCGACCATTTTTTGGTATTCCACACCAGCCAATGGACCAAACTTTTCAAAAGCCTTCAGGTCTTTGATTTCAACAGAAGTAACTATACCACTGTTGGCGTATGGATTGTTTCTTTTGCTGGGGCTCCAGCCATTCACCACAATCTCACCTGGCGAGGTCATTGCAGGTGCAATGATACCCCCCGGACACATACAAAAAGAAAACACACCCCTACCTGCAATTTGTTGCACAAGGCTATAACTAGCGGCAGGTAAATAATCGCTTCTGGCGCCTTTACATTTGTATTGAATTTGATCAATCAACTCTTGTGGATGCTCCACCCTAACACCAAGTGCAAAGGGTTTTGCCTCAATGGCAATTTTTTTTCGGTAAAGTAATTCAAAAACATCTCTAGCAGAATGACCTGTTGCTAAAATTACATGGTCAAACCTATACACCTCATCATTTATACCAATGCTTTTAATTGCTGCACCTTCAACCTGAATGTCTGTTAGTTTTGCATTGAACCTAATTTCACCCCCGGCAACTTCAATGGTTTTTCGGATATTTGTAATGATGCCTGGCAACTTATTGGTTCCTATGTGTGGATGAGCTTCATACAATATTTCAGGATTGGCTCCATGTAAAACGAGCAACTGCAAAATGCGTTTCACGTCTCCCCTTTTGCTGCTTCTTGTATACAATTTTCCATCACTGTAAGTACCTGCACCACCCTCGCCAAAACAATAATTACTTTCAGGGTTTACTAAATTGTTTTTGGTAATATTGGCCAAGTCTCTTCTGCGCATTTGAACATCTTTACCGCGCTCAAACACGATGGGTTTCATGCCAAGCTCTACACATTTCAAAGCAGCAAATAAACCAGCAGGACCAGCACCTATGATTGCAATCTCTTTAGCATTCGCAACATTTTGAAACTTATACTCGGATAAAATTGGGCCGGGTGTTTCATTCAAAAAAACCAATAGGCTCAGGTTAATGCGAATAGGAACCCTCCTGGCATCTAGGCTTTTCTTGATAATACTATAACCAGATATATCGCTGGTTTGATACCCAAAATTGTTTAGGATTCTTTTCAGAATAGCCTCTTGATTGAATTGTTCTTCAGGGCTTATTTGTAGTTGAATTTCTTTTTGCATGAGTTGAGTGTTTATCCCAAAAATCTCTCACAATATTAATCATTCACTTTCAAACAAATGGATTTCCACATGTTTATGAAAAAATAAAATCAAATGTTTGATAGGCTTTTTTACATTTGTTGCCAAAATTAGATTTCATGGACAAATTTTCGGCTCAAGAACTCACAAAGATGTCAAGTCAAGTGAGAAGAGATGTATTAAGAATGGTTCACGGGTGCAAAAGTGGTCATCCTGGAGGAAGTTTAGGGTGTGCAGATTTTTTAACTGCTTTGTATTTCAATATCATGGACCACAATCCTAAGTTCCAAATGGATGGCATCAATGAGGATTTGTTCTTTTTATCAAATGGTCACATTTCGCCTGTGTTTTATAGTGTATTGGCACGTTCTGGTTATTTTCCCATTTCAGAACTAGCAAGCTTTAGAAGGCTCAACTCTAGACTACAAGGCCACCCAACAACACATGAACACCTGCCAGGTGTAAGGATAGCTTCTGGGTCGCTTGGCCAGGGTATTTCGGTTGCTGCTGGTGCTGCGCTTACAAAAAAATTAAACAAAGACCATAAAATTGTATATGCCCTCATGGGTGATGGTGAAATAGAGGAGGGTCAAAACTGGGAGGCATTTATGTTTGCAGCACACCATAAAATTGACAACCTAATTGTAACCATCGATTTAAATGGTCAACAAATTGATGGTTCAACCAAGGAAGTATTGGGAATTGGAACTGATGTCATAGACAAACTCAAAGCATTTGGATGGATGGTACTTGAAATGGATGGTCACAACCACGAAGCCATTCTTAAAAGCATGGAAATAGCAAAAACAAACATTGGCAAGGGAAAACCAATTTTCATTGTTATGAAAACAGAAATGGGCTATCCTGTAGATTTTATGATGGGGAGCCACAAGTGGCATGGTGTTGCGCCAAACGACAATGAACTTGCCAACGCTCTAGGACAATTACCCGAAACATTTGGTGACTATTAAGCCATTCATTTAACGTGTCTAGCATTAAACTTTTACGTGTTGTTTGTGTACTTATAACAAGTGTTTTGTTGTGTACACCAAATGTTCTGCTTGCACAGAAAGTAAGTAAAAAACAAACAACACGCATTCTGTTTTTATTAGACGCAAGTGGTAGTATGTACGCCAAATTGGGTAGCGATACCAGAATAAATGTTGCCAAAAGATTGTTGTCAAAAAGCATTGATAGCTTAGCTAAAGAAAAAAATGTTGAGCTGGCCCTCCGCGTTTATGGTCATACATCCCCACCTGGTGCAAGGAACTGCAAAGACACCCGTCTGGAAGTTCCTTTCAGACCAGAAAATCACCAAGATATCATTAAAAAAATTCAGAACATTACGCCAAAGGGAACCACGCTCATTGCACACTCATTGTTACAAGCTGCCTCAGATTTTCCTCAAAATGAAAACAGCAGGAATGTTATTATTTTAATTACTGATGGCATTGAAGAGTGCCAGGGTGATCCTTGTGCTGTTTCTGAGGCTTTACAAAGTAAGGGTGTCATTTTAAAGCCTTTTATCATTGGATTGGGCTCAACCGAAGATTTTAAAAAAGCATTTGATTGTGTTGGAAGGTATTACGATGCCAACAGCGAGGAAAGCTTCAACACAGTACTCAATGTTGTTATATCTCAGGCACTAAATAATACCACAGCTCAAATTAACTTATTAGACATCAATAACAAGCCCTCTGAAACCAATGTAAACATGAGCTTTTACGACATGCACAGTGGTCTTTTGTTAAACAACTACATACATACCATCAACGAAAGGGGAAATCCAGATACGGTTTTGCTAGATCCAATTTACCGCTATAAAATGGTTGTGCACACCATTCCGCCAGTTATTAAGGAAAACATTGAATTGATTCCGGGCAAACATACCATCATTGCGGCAGATGCACCCCAAGGTGAGTTGGCTATTCGGGTTGATGGAATTACCAATTACAGCAATTTACAAGCCATTGTTAAACAAGCGGGTACATGTCCAATACTGCATATTCAGGACGCCTCAAACAAAGAAAAATATTTAGTTGGTAAATATGATGTGGAAGTCATGAGCTTGCCTAGGATGCTGTTTAAAGGGGTTTCTGTTGACCAAAGCACCACCACAACCATCCAATTGCCGCAGCCTGGTAAACTGATTGTTAATTATCAAGTTCAAGATTTTTATGCCGATATTTACCAACAAATACGTGGCGAATTGACTTGGGTATGTAAAATTCCCTCCGACAAAAGGGTGCATCAGTTTGTCATACAACCGGGAGATTATAAAATTATATACAGATCAAAGTCCAGTTACAAAAGTGCAAATACTTTTGAAAGGGGATTTAAAATTAACAGCGGACAAGCAACCAATATTGTACTCAATTAACCAATTAAGATATGAAGCATTTTGAAATTCAAAATACAAAAGACACAAGAAGCGGATTTGGAGAAGGATTATTAGAACTCGGAAGAAAAAATCCAAAGGTGGTTGCACTTTGTGCTGATTTAACGGGCTCACTAAAAATGGATGCTTTTCAAAAAGAATTTCCAGAGCGTTTTTTTCAAGTTGGAATTGCAGAAGCAAACATGATGGGTGTGGCTGCCGGTATGACAATTGGAGGGTTTATCCCGTTTACAGGAACCTTTGCAAATTTTAGTACAGGTAGGGTTTACGATCAAATCAGGCAATCAATAGCCTATTCTGGTAAAAATGTAAAAATATGTGCATCTCATGCAGGAATAACACTTGGCGAAGATGGTGCAACACACCAAATTTTAGAAGACATTGGCTTAATGAAAATGCTGCCAGGCATGACTGTTATCAATCCTTGTGATTTTAACCAAACCAAAATGGCAACCATTGCCATTGCAGATCATGAAGGACCTGTTTACTTGAGATTTGGAAGACCTGCTATTCCAAACTTTACATCTACTTCTGAACCTTTCATTATTGGAAAAGCATTGATGTTGAACGAAGGTACAGATGTGAGTATTTTTGCAACAGGTCACTTGGTTTGGAAAGCAATTGAAGCCGGTCACCGATTAGCAGAACAAGGAATTTCTGCAGAAATCATAAATATCCACACCATCAAACCTCTAGACAGTGCGGCAATATTGGCTTCTGCTGCAAAAACCAGATGTGTTGTAACTGCTGAAGAACATCAATTAAATGGTGGTTTGGGCGACAGTATTTGTCAATTGTTGGCAGTTAATTTACCATTACCTGTTGAAATGGTGGGCGTAAATGACAGCTTCGGAGAGAGTGGAACACCAGATGAATTGATGAAAAAATATGGTTTAGATGCTGAAAACATCGTTTCTGCTGCTTTAAAAGCAATTGAAAGAAAAAACCAGATCAGTTCCTTATAAAATAATTAATTTTACTCTTTTAGATACGATTTCTTGAAACTATTTGATGCATTAAGAATTTATGCATTAGTTTCGCATTCATGTTATAGCTTAACTACTGTTTGATAGGTCATTGAAAGGTTTATTTTAGCTTAATTAAAGCAACTGCTTCACGTCAATTTATGAGGTTAAACAGTATTAAATGAATCACATTGCTTTTGAGGGCTGGGCAAGAAACCAATCAAAATTCCAAGTATGATAAGTTAATAATACCTATTGTTATAATTTTATAATGTACCAAACAACTAAGTGATAGGTGTGTGAATATGTCCAATCAAAAAATATCATATGCCTATTTAAGCAGTAGCCTTAAAACACATTGGAAAGCTGATCTAAGTGCGGGTTTCATTATTTCCCTCATTGCACTACCACTATGTCTTGGTATAGCAATGGCAAGCGGATTGCCACCTATGGCTGGTTTAATAGCTGGTATTGTGGGTGGACTCTTTTTAAGTTTAACCGGGGGTTCATACCTTACCATAAATGGCCCTGCTGCTGGTTTGGCTGTTATTGTTTTAAACAGCATAGAGGGCTTCAAACAAATAGCCCCAGCAGGCTTAAACCCTGAACAAATTGAACTTTTTGCCTACCAAAATACTTTGGCCGTTGGATTAACTTGTGGGGTTTTGCAAATCTTATTTGGTTTTGCAAAAGCGGGTGTTTTAAGCAGTTTTTTTCCTTCATCAGTTGTACATGGAATGCTGGCTGCAATTGGGATCATGATTTTCTCAAAACAAATTCACGTTGCACTGGGTGTTAAACCTGAGGCAAAAGAAATGTTAGAAGTTATTGCGGCCATTCCTTCAAGCATCTTACACCTGCACCCCAATATAGCAATCATTTCAGCTATCAGCTTAGTAATCCTGGTTGGACATCCTCACATCAAAAACAAGTATATCAAAAAATTTCCTGCACCGTTAGCTGTAATTTTGTTTGCCATTCCCCTAGGACATGGTTTCAATCTTGAGGCAGAAACAAAGTACTTGGTATCGGTTCCTGATCATATTTTAGACGGTATAGTTATGCCTGATTTTAGCAATATACTTACACCTTTTGCTATACAAATGATCATCACTTATGCGCTGGTTGCAAGTCTGGAATCTTTGTTAACGGCTGCTGCAATTGACCGCTTAGATGCTGAAAAACGTACTTCAGATTTTAACAAAGAATTGTTTTCTAAAGGGGGTGGCAACATCTTGTCAAGTTTATTTGGTGGGTTGCCAATTATTGCAGAAGTAGTAAGAAGTTCGGCAAACATTAACAATGGAGCCAAATCGCCATGGGCCAATTTTTTTCATGGGTTATTTTTATTGTTTTTTGTAGTATTCTTAGGCGGTATCATTCACCAAATTCCCTTGTGTGCATTAGCCACAATGCTTATGGTAACTGGTTATCGATTGGCCTCTCCACAAGCATTTATTCAATCGTATAGAATTGGAAAGGAACAATTTGCAATTTTCCTTGCTACCATATTTTTTACCATAGCTGTAGACTTATTGGTGGGCGTGTTGGTGGGCGTGTTGGTAAAACTATTCATTCATCTTTTTAATGGTTTAACCATTAAAAGTATATTTAAGCCCTTTTTAACTATCAATGAATTAGACGAAAATACATACAGGGTAGAGGTTTTGTATTCTGCAGTATTTAGTAACTTTATTGGTTTTAAAAAACAGGTATTAGCACTTCCGAAAGGAAAAACCATTGAAATCAACTTTGAAAACACAAAACTAGTAGATCATACGGTAATTGAAGGATTGACCGAAATAAAGACTAAATATGAGGAAGCAGGTGGTACTTTTAAAATTATAGGGCTAGAAAATCATGTAAATACATCAACACTTAAACCTACAGTTGATAAAAAATAAGTTCATGAAAAGAATTGTTTTGGGTGTATTTATTTATTGTTGCTTGGTTTCAAAATTAAAAGGTCAGGCAATTACAGATGAGGGGTTAAGTTATAGGCTCAATGAGAGTGGCTCCTCATACCTCAAGCTGAACCTAACTACACAAATGTGGTTAAGGTTAGGTGAAAACAATCCAGGTAGCACTCAAGCTGGATTTGTTGCAACAAATAATATTGATGTTGGTATTAGGCGCTCAAGGTTGCAACTGTATGGAATGCTTAATGAAAAATCATTCATTTACACCCAAATTGGTATCAATAATTTTGGAGTCAATAGTAGCAGAAAACCTGGACTTTTTTTTCATGATGTAGTAGGAGAATACCACCTCAGTAAGCGCACACTTCACCTTGGTATGGGTTTAAGTGGTTGGGGTGGGATGTCTCGTTTTTCTTCACCTGCTGTGGCAAACATTATGGGTTTAGATGTGCCTTTGTTCTTACAAACAACAAATGATGTTTCTGATCAGTTTTTAAGGAAGTTGGGGGTTTATGGGAAAGGGAAATTGGGTAAATTGGATTACCGCATCATGCTCAGCACACCAATGGCTATTCAATATGCAACCGGTGTCAACGCCATTGATATACAATCAGATTTTTCTTTAAAACCTGCAGCTGTTCAAAGCAGTGCGTATGTGATGTACCAGTTTTTAGATGAAGAAAGCAACCTCATACCTTACACTGTAGGTACCTATATGGGCAAAAAAAGAGTGTTCAATATCGGTGTTGGATTTCAATACCAAAAAGATGCTATGTGGCACCTATCGGACACCTTAAGAAGAGACACCATTTCAGAACCTCTATTAAACATTGCTATTGATGCTTTTTATGATGCTCCAATTGGTAGATCTGGAGCTGCAATTAGTTTATATGCAGCAGTTGTTAAAGCCAATTATGGTAAAAACTATGTAAGAAACAACGCACCCATGAATTTGTCTGATGCTGTTTTGGCAGGAAGCACCAATGGAAGTGGGCCAGGTACTGCCTTTCCAATGTTTGGAACCGGAAATGTTTTTTATTTACAAGGGGGATACTTATTACCTAACAAAAACAATAAAGTTGTAAGGGTAATGCCTTATTTTATGTTAACACATGCCAAATATGATAAGTTCAACGACGCCATGAATGTGTTTGATTTGGGATTGAATTTCTTTTTGAAAGCACACAAAACAAAAGTATCTCTCGATTACCAAAACAGGCCTATATACAACAATACCAATTGGAGGGTTCAAGACCGTTTGGGTCTTTTTATTGTGCAATTACAAATGGCAATTTAATTTATTTAATCTCTGAACCAGGCATTATACCTTGCTCAGGAACAATACTAACCAATTCATTTTTGCCATCTCCGGCCATCAATAACATACCCTGTGATTCAATTCCTCTAATTTTGCGTGGAGCCAAATTAACAACAACAACAACTTGCTTGCCTAGCATGGTTTCTGGGGTATAAAACTCAGCAATTCCAGATAAAATTGTTCTTTCTTCAAAGCCCAAATCAACCTTAAGTTTCAATAATTTATCTGCTTTAGGCACGCGCTCTGCTGCTATCACTTTGCCAATTCTCAAATCAATTTTACTAAAATCTTCAAAAGTGATTTCTGGTTTGGGCCCAGGCAGTTCAGGTGTAACTCCTGTTGGTTGTGTTCGCTTTTCGTTCAATTTTTGAATTTGCGATGCCACAAGCTCATCTTCTATTTGTTTGAATAATATTTCTACCTTACCCAAAGCTTGTCCTGGCAACACAATTTGGTTTACACCCAATAGGTTCCACGAGAGGTTATTCATCCCAAACATTTCAGCTAATTTTTGAGCTGTTTTCGGTAAAAACACTTGAGCTGCAATTGACAGTTTGGCGCACAATTGAACAGCCTCAAACAAAATTGCCTTTACAGTTTCAGGATCAGTTTTAACCAGTTTCCAAGGCTCTGTTTCTGCTAAAAACTTATTACCCGCTCTGGCTATATTCATCCAATCGGCTTGAGCATCTCTAATTTTTACTTGGTTCAGGTTGTTCTCCATGCTTTCTATTGAGGCGTTTATATCAGCCGTCAAAACGTCTAAAGCCTTTACATACAAGTCGGTATTACAACTAACTGATGCAGGAATATGGCCATCATAAAATTTCTGACACAACACTGCTACACGGTTAACAAAGTTGCCAAAAATACTCACCAATTCGCTGTTTACGCGCGTTTGATAGTCTTTCCATGTAAACTCAGAATCTTTGGTTTCTGGTGATATGGAGGTTAATACATAACGCAACTCATCTTGTCTATCTGGTAAATCTGTTAAATATTCATGCAGCCAAACCGCCCAGTTTTTACTGGTAGAAATCTTGTCGCCCTCTAAATTGAGGAACTCATTTGCGGGTATGTTAACTGGTAAGTTAAAATTACCATGTGTCATCAACATCATCGGAAAAATGATTGCATGAAATACAATGTTGTCTTTGCCAATAAAATGTACCAAGGCTGTTTCTTCGTTGTTCCAATAGGATTCAAATTCACCGCTCCTACCTTGTTGTTTGAGGTATTCTTTGGTTGCACTGATATAACCAATTGGTGCATCAAACCAAACATACAAAACCTTGCCCTCGGCTTCAGGCAAAGGAACTGGCACACCCCAATCTAAATCCCTGGTCATAGCCCTTGGTTGAAGGCCTTCGCTTAACCAACTATTACATTGACCTTTAATGTTGCTTTTCCAAGAGTCAATTCGTTGAATGTAATGCTTAAAATCTGCCGAATCCTGAATTTCACCCATAGGTAGAAACCAGTTTTTTGTTTCTTTTAAAATTGGTGGATTTCCACTCAAAGTAGATGTTGGGTTGATTAATTCTGTGGCGTTTAAACTGGCACCGCATTTTTCACATTGATCTCCGTATGCCCCAGGACTTGAACATTTTGGACAAGTTCCGGTAACATACCTATCTGCCAAAAATTGTTGGGCAGCTTCATCATAAAACTGTGAGGTAATTGCTTCTTTGAAAACACCTTTATCGTAAAGCTTTTGGAAAAACAATTGTGCAGTTTCTTTATGGGTTTCAGAACTGGTTCTTCCGTAATAAGTAAAGTCTATACCAAAATCTGCAAATGCCTGTTTCATGATTAAATGGTACTTGTCTACCACCTGTTGAGGAGTGATTGATTCTTTTTTAGCCTTAATGGTGATGGGAACTCCATGTTCATCACTTCCACAAATAAAAAGCACCTCTTTTCCCTTGGCTTTTAGGTATCTCACATAAATATCTGCAGGCAAATAACAACCAGCAAGGTGCCCAATATGAACAGGACCGTTGGCATAAGGTAAAGCGGCAGTAATAAGGTATTTGTTAAAAGCTTTGGTCATAAGCCTCAAAAATAATCAGAATCCTTATAAAATTAGCAAAGACACAGAATAAAGGAATTTGATTGCCCGTTAAATAGCAGCGGCAGCACTTCCTGCAATAAATCCAGTAGTCCATGCTGCTTGAAAATTAAACCCCCCTGTTACACCATCAATGTCTATCACCTCTCCAGCAAAATAAAGACCTTTCACCTTTTTACTTTCCATGGTTTTAAAGTTGATATCGGGTCTTGCAACCCCACCAGAAGTAACAAAT
The DNA here is from genome assembly GCA_027491355.1 of Bacteroidota bacterium. Lineage (GTDB taxonomy): Bacteria > Bacteroidota > Bacteroidia > UKL13-3 > UKL13-3 > CAISCU01. The sequence continues at coordinate 74,462 of JAIXWI010000009.1, read as the reverse complement.
TCATCTTTAAAGGTTGTTTTACCTTCAGCCCAATACCTGTCGTAAAGCAATGAAACAATAAACCTATTCAGAGCTTCTTTTGAAACTTCTTGCCAACTAGCATTTTCTTCAATACCAGACTTATACAATAAATAATTTAAAAGTCTTTTGGGTAGCTGAAAAGGTAGTCCTGTTTGCATTTGTCTAGACGGGTTTGCTGCTTTCAGGTTCATCAATTCCTGTCTGAGTGCATCTTCAGATTTTCCTGATAACCATTTTATTTCCAATTCAAAACAATATGTTTTTTCGGCTAAAATACGTGCTGCAAATGCAGAGCTTTTTAAAACCGCAGGACCACTAAAACCCCAATGAGTAATCAGAATTGATCCCACTGTTTCTATTTTGGTGCCAACTATTTTCAATTGAACGGGGTCCATGCTGATGCCACTCAGTGAACGCAACGCTTCATCTTTTATATTGAAGGTGAACAGGGATGGTACTGGGCTAATGATTTCATGACCCAGCTCTTTTAACCAATCCAAACCAGAGGCTTTTGGCGAACCCCCGCTTGCAACAATAATTTTATGTGCAATAATGCTATTGTTACTTGAAAGCTTGATTTCAAAGTGCCCTTGGTGTTTCACAATTGACACAACACTTGAATTGAGTAAAACCTGAACACCGGCTCTTTGAGCAGCTCTTTCAAGTGCATTGATGATGCTTTGTGAGTTGTTTGATTGTGGGAAAACCCTATTGTCAGGTTCAATTTTAAGCGGAACACCCCTTTCTTCAAACCATTGCATAGTGTCTTTAGGCTGAAACCTACTAAACGCACTTTTGAGTTCTTTTTCCCCTCTCGGATAATTCAAGCTCAATGCTTTGGGCTCAAAACACGCATTGGTAACATTGCACCTCCCTCCCCCAGATATACTTACCTTTTGAAGGGTTTTACCTGTCTTTTCTATAATAAAAACCTCATTTTCAGCGTTCATTTCAGCACAAGTAATGGCTGAAAAATAACCAGCTGCACCAGCTCCTATCACAACTACTTTATTGTTCAATGTTAGTTTTTATGTTTTGTTCGTACAAAGAAAGCTGATTGCAAGGTGTATTCAAACCCAAACAATACAATTTGAATGTTTAATAAATAGCAGCATTTTAAAGCTTCCAATATTTGTCTACTCGTTTAAAATATTTATGTTTGCTTGGGTGTCTTTGATAGAAACTAGGGAATACTAGAAAATTCAAAGCCTCGTTTGAATTGTAATTTAATTATGTATAATGAATAAATATTCTTTTTTTAACAACCTTTTGGGGTGGCTTTTATTTGCAGTCTCTTTGGCAACCTACACCCTTACTCTTGAGCCTACAGTTAGTTTTTGGGATTGTGGAGAGTTTATTTCAGCTTCTTACAGACTACAAATTTGTCACCCACCGGGAGCTCCTTTGTTCTTGATGATTGGTCGTTTGTTTTCTCTAATGGCTGGAGCAGATGTGTCAAAAGTTGCATTTTGGGTAAACATGGTATCTGCAGTAACAAGTGCGCTCACGGTCATGTTTATGTTTTGGACCATTACCCATTTGGCGAAAAAGATATTGGTTAAAAATAATAGTCAAGAAACATGGCAATCCATTGCCATCCTTTTCTCAGGAATTGTTGGTGCACTAACCTTAAATTTTTCTGATACTTTTTGGTTCTCGGCGGTTGAGGCAGAAGTTTACGCCTCTTCTAGTTTTTTCACAACACTTACTTTCTGGTGTATTTTAAAGTGGGAAAACATTTCCAATGAACCTGGTGCAAACCGTTGGTTGGTTTTGATTGCCTATTTAATTGGTTTGGCCATCGGTGTCCATTTGTTAAACTTATTGGTTATTCCTGCAATTGTTTATGTGGTTTACTTTAAACAAAACAAGTTTCAAACTGCTGGTTTTTTAAAGGCAACAGCCGTTGCTATTCTTGCTATTGGAATTGTTCAGTTTGGTATCATACCAGGACTACCAGGAATAGCAACCAAACTAGATTTTTTATTGGTGAATTCTTTTGGTTTGAGTTATAACAGTGGTGCTCTGTTAATGGTTGCGCTCATAGTAACCCTTTGCGCTGCTGCCCTATCATATACACACACTAGAAAATCATTGAGCTTATACATTGCCATCGGTTCTTATTTAGCTCTGGCCTTATCTACCTTAATTATCAATGCAAGCATAACAGGCATTGTTTTCTGGGCAATTTTAACTTACAGTATTTACTTTTTTGTATTTAAAAGAGAAACAGCAATGCAATTGGTAAACACCTTGGTATTGTGCTTTTCATTTGTAGTAATTGGTTATTCCTCATACAGCATGATCATCATACGCTCGTTGGACAACCCTCCAATTGATATGAATGACCCTGAACAACCTTTCTCTTTATTGAGTTATTTAAACCGTGAACAATACGGAGAAAATCCACTTGTTTATGGACAATACTTCTATGCTAAGGTTATAGATATCAAAAAGGGACCCATGCAATATGCAAAAGGTTCGGATGGTAAGTATGTTGCAACCGGCGAAAAACTTGAGCGCGTTTACGACCCTAAAGATTGTACCATTTTTCCAAGAATGTGGGCAGACAGAGCAGATTATGTTGCGGCTTACCGCGAATGGGAAAAAATGCCAGGCGAGAAAAAAGCTACATTTAGTAAAAATGTGCACTTCTTATTTAGCTACCAATTGGGCTTTATGTATTGGAGGTATTTCTTCTGGAATTTTATAGGCAGACAAAACGACGAACAAGGATATGGTGATGTATTAAGGGGTAACTGGTTGTCTGGTATCAAATTTATTGATGAAAGTATGTTGGGGCCCATCTCACAAGCACCTGATAGCATCAAAAACAATAAGGCGCACAACACGTATTTCTTCCTGCCTTTAATCCTTGGATTGATTGGTTTATTTTATCATTTCAAAAAGGCAAAAGAAGATGCAATTGTGGTCAGTACTTTGTTTTTGTTTACTGGCTTCTTCATTATCCTTTACCTTAACTTCCCAGCTCACCAGCCAAGAGAAAGGGATTATGCCTATGTGGGTTCTTACCAAACCTTTATGATTTGGATTGGTTTGGGGGTATTAGCTTTGGTGGAATGGTTTGGCAAACGCATGAATAAAAATGTTGCTGCCGCAGGTGCAGGTATTTTAGCAGTAGCTGCTGTTCCTGTATTGATGGGTTCTCAAAACTGGGATGACCACAACCGTTCAAACAGGTACACGGCGCTTCATTTTGCAGAGGATTATTTAAACTCCTGTGACAAAGACGCCATCTTGTTTACCAATGGCGACAACGATACCTACCCGCTCTGGTACGCTCAAAACGTTGAGGGTATACGTTCCGATGTCAGGGTTATCAATTTAAGTTTGTTGAATACGGATTGGTATGCAGATGGTTTAAAAAGACCTGCCTATGGAAGCCTTCCTGTTAATTTTAGCATGACGCCAGACAAATACAAACAAGGTACCAGAGACTATGTGGTTCATTACGAAAATCCAGAGTTGGCTCAGCGATATGGTATCAATAATACAGACTATTACAACCTTGCCAACATCATTAACTTCATGAGTGATGACAACGATCCAATGGGAGCCGTTCAAACACAAGGAGGCGAATCTTTGAGATACTATCCTACCAAGAAATTTTTCTTAAAAGTTGATAAAGAAGCATGCCTAAAAAATGGTGTGGTTAGACCTGAAGATGCGCCTTTAATGGTAGACAGCATCAAATGGGAAATTGGCAACCAAACACTCATGAAAGCAGACCTTATTCTGCTAGATATCATTGCAAGCAATATCAACACAAGACCCATCTATTGGGCCATCACAACGGGTAGTGATGTGTATTTGAACCTACAACCTTACTTCCAATTAGAAGGATTAACATACAGATTGGTACCAGTTCTCAACACGTTTACCCAAGACGGAAACACGGGTCGCATCAATACCAATATTTTATATGACCATTTGATGAACAAATTCAAATGGGGCAACATGGAAGCAGAGGGTGTTTATTTAGACGAAACCATTTTAAGACAAACCAAAAACTTCAGAAATATTTTCTTCAGGTTGTCGGAAGCATTGACCATGGAAGGAAAGAAAGACTCTGCTGTTAAAGTAATTGATTACTGCTTAAAAGTTCTACCTAAAGACCAAGTTCAATACGATGTTTTTGTGGTGAGATTAATTGAGGCTTACTACGCTGCTGGTGCTAAAGATAAAGCTGTAGCATTGAGCAAAGACCTGTTTAATTTCTTTGAGGAAAGGGCTAAATATTTCCTTGCTTTCAAAGATAAGAGGGGTCAAGTAAAACCAGAGCTTGAGGATCACATGCAAATCATGAATTATTTGGTGCAAATGGCTGAATTCAATCAACAAAAAGCTTTGAAAGAAGAATTAAAAACACGACTTGGAAAACTTCAGGCCGGTCAATAAACGCCCATCTAATATGGGCAAACCAGATCAACTCATTTACGGCCCGCACGCATTGATAGAATCAATCCGTGCGGGCGTTGATATCACCAAAGTAATGGCCATACGTGGTTCATTTGGTCAGCTGCTTGACGATGCCATTAGAACATGCAGAGAAGCGGGAATACCCGTTCAATTCGTTCCAAGAGAGCGTTTTGATTTTATTCGAGAAAAAAACCACCAAGGCATTTGTGGATTCATATCTCCTATCAGCTACCACCAACTCGACCAGTTGATCCCCCAATTATTTGAAGCGGGTAAGGATCCTTTCTTGTTGGTATTAGACAGGGTTACTGATGTAAGAAACCTTGGTGCTATTGCCCGAACAGCTTATTGTGCAGGCGTTGATGCAATTGTTATCCCTAAAACTGATGCAGCACCCGTCAATGAGGATGCTATTAAAACCTCAGCGGGAGCCTTACTAAAAATACCGGTTTGTAGAGAGGCGCACCTCAAAACCACAATGGAATATTTGAATCAATCTGGTTTTAGCACCATTGCTTGCACAGAAAAGGCCAAAGACCGTTTGAGTCAGACAGACATGAGTGGGCCAATTGCAATAGTGATGGGAAATGAGGAATCGGGAATTTCTCCTGAACTACTTAAGCGGTGCACCTACTTGGCAAAAATACCAATGGATTTTGGAGTTAGCTCTCTGAATGTATCTGTTGCTGCAGGCATTGCAATGTATGAGGCCCTTGAACAAAGAAGACCTTCACGCACATTAGAAGAATAGGTTTTCTTACTACTCTTTAATAAATTTTTCTAGAATCATTCCTTTGTCTGAAATGGCGGTCAACACATAAATGCCATTTGACAAACCAGAAACATCTATGCTGTTGTTTAAGGCTATTCCTTCAGCTACAATTCTGCCGCTCAAATCAGCAATTTTATAAGTATTGCAACGAACTCCATCAACAGTTAAATGCGTTGAAGCTGGAACGGGATAAAGCTTATAGTCATGCACACTTAGTTTTGGCAAGCCAATGCCTGTTCCATCGTAATCAATGATGATTCTAAGTGTATTTTGTTTATACATCAAAGCGGTGGTATCAACACCAATTAAATTAGTGAGGGTGATGATGAAATCTTTTTTACCCCAAAATTTTGAATCAGCAACTGGATTTATTTTAAATTTCTTTCTGTTGCTACCATTATAAATAGTGGTACCAATTGGAAATTTATAGGCTTGAGGAGCAAAGTTATAATGAACACCGTTAGACGCAGACCCATCAATGCTTGATAAGGTGGCGCCAACCTGGGTATCTAAGGTATCGTTATTAGGTGTAAACACTACCAACTCAAAAGCAGCAGCAGTATCTGTATTCGAAAAATTATCATAGCCTTGAACAGCAAATCCAAATTGTATTTGAGCACTTGCAAAAAGACCACTTAAAAATAAAACACTTAAAATCAATATTTTTTTCATGCGTTTGTTATTTGTAATTCAGTAAACCTAAAATACTTATTTACAAGTTTAATAAAATTATTTGATGAATTAGGCTATTGCAACTATCTAATTTTAATTTTTTGACCCTCGTTGATTGTGTCTGATAGGTTTGGGTTTAATACCATTAACTCATTTGGGGTTTTACCATATTTCCTGGCTATGGAGTAAAGGGTTTCGCCTTGTTGAACTTCATGATAAAAAGCCTCTTTAATTGCTTCATTTTCTATATTGGGAACTACAACCAACACTTGTCCAATTTGAATTTGAGTGTTATTGAGGTTATTGGTTGCCATCAAGTCTTCAAGTAAAATGCCATAGGTATTGGCTATTGAATAAAGTGTTTCTCCTGCTCTAACCGTATGAATACCTGGGATTCTTTGGGGCTCTTTCGTATCTGCTGTTTTAATGGCTGGGTTAATAATTAGCTTTTGACCCACTTCTATGCTATCTGATTGTAGCGCATTGATAAACTGAATGGCATCAACACGAATGCCATACTTTTTACCAATTCCAAATAAAGTTTCGCCCTTTTGAACTGTATGAAAAAAGCTGAGGTTTTCCTTAAACTCATGTAATGAGTCCAGGTTGGTTGTTTCATTGATTTCAACTGGCTTCGTTGTTTCAATATTTTGAGTGGGGTTGTCTGTAACCTGTTCATTATAGCTAGTTTTAGACAACGTTGTATCTGCTAAAACAACAGTTGTTACCACCGATTGATACAGTTTTGGTGGACTTGTTCTGGTTTCGTTGAGTTGGATGAATTCACCTTTGGCTGGTTCTTGTCCTTCTTGCAAAAGGTTGCGCTCCATCAACTTGTCCAGTCTCAATGCATAGTGTTGCGCTATCCAGTGCATGCTTTGTCCTTCAGCAACAATGTGTACCAAAACTTCTGATTTATTTTTCTTCTGTTTGATATAAACGGTGTCACCCGGCTTACAAACAGCATCTTTTTTAAGGTCGTTATACCTATACACCTGAAATACTTTCAAGTCAAAATCAATTGCAATTTCTGCATAACTTTGACCCGCTTTAACAACCACCCCAGGCACACCATTCACCATTACCTGCTTTCCAAATGCGTTTTGTTCCTCTTTTTTAAAAGCAGCCAACGTTTCATTTTCGATGATGGAATTCTGTACCTTATCAAATCGTTGTAAATGATGTCTTTCAATAAAGGTAACCAACAATTCAGCATATTGAGGGTTTGTTGCGTAACCAGCCCTTTTTAATCCCCTAGCCCATTCTACATAATTGGTTGGATCTAAATCAAAAAGAAAGGCATACCTGCTATTTCTCATTAAAAACGCTGAATGATCTTGGTAGCTCTCAGCTGCATGTTTGTATTTTCTAAAGCACTCGTTGGGTGCATCATCATCTTCATAAATTGTTTCACCTGTCCATGTTGATTTACATTTAATGCCGAAGTGATTATTTCCTTCAATGGCTAAACGGCTGTTTCCATTGCCACTCTCCAGAATACCCTGAGCAAGAGTAATACTAGCTGGTATCTTATTTCTGTGCATTTCCTCTACCGCCAATGGTGAATATTTTTGAATGTATTGTTCAACAGTGAGTTTAACAACTGGAAGATTTGTAGAATCTTGAGAAAACAAGGGTGTTGCAAACAATAGGGTGCAGAAAATGATTATACTATTTTTCATTTGATTACCACAAATTTAACCTTACACACAATAGGCAGAAACATTGCTTCAAAAGGTTTTGCCTTGCTTTGCCAACATTGTACACTATATTGTTCAATAGATACTGATTGGACTTTGCTTATAAAAGCTATTTTTGTAAAAAAACTCCCATATTCATGACAAGAATATTTAAATATATCCTTCTTTTATTGTTGCTTTTAATCATTGGCAATGTCAACGCTCAATTGAAGAAAAAACCATCTTGGATTGTTTCTATCAATCCAGCTCATCCTAAAGTTGGAGAGGTGGCAGAAGTGCAATTAAAAAGCACAATTGAGAAAGATTGGTACATGTATTCCAATGATTTCAGTGAAGATGTTGGTCCTGTGGTTGCGCAAATAGAATTTAGGAAAAACAAGGCGTTTGAGTTGATAGGTAAAACAACTCCCAAGGGTAACCACAAAAAGTTCGATGAGGTTTTTGGTGGTGAGGTTTCAACATTTACAAAGGAGGCGGTTTTTATCCAAAAAATAAAGGTGCTTAAGGAAAACCCAACAGTTAAAATAAGCCTGGAATTTCAAGAGTGTTCGCAAGTAACTGGAATGTGTGTGTTGTTTGAGGATGAATTAAGTCTTGCTGTAAAAACATCAGGAAATGAAGTCGGTGCCACTGAAGCGCCCCTTACAAAAGAACCAGAAAATTTGGTTGACTCAAGTCCATCAAAGGACTTAACCAAGGTGCCCGCAGTAGAAACCAAAGCTGATGACGCTCCCATAAAATCAGAATCTAGCCTTTTGGCCTTTTTAATGTTTGCTTTAATGGGGGGGTTTGTTGCTGTGCTGACACCTTGCGTATTTCCAATGCTACCAATGACTGTTACCTTTTTTACAAAAAAAAGTGATACCAGGGCATTGGCAATTAAGCGTGCTTTGGGTTTTGGTTTCAGCATTGTACTCATATACTCCTCTTTAGGTCTGTTATTTTCCTTGTTAGGACTAGGACCAGACTTTGGAAACTGGTTAAGTACAAGCTGGGTTCCAAATATTCTTTTTTTTATTATTTTCATAGTATTTGCTGCTAGCTTCTTGGGGTTGTTTGAAATAACATTGCCACATTCTTTTGTAAACCAGATAGACTCTAAAAGCAGCATGGCCTCTTTTGCTGGGGTGTTTTTTATGGCATTTACGCTGGTACTGGTTTCTTTCAGTTGTACAGGTCCTATTGTGGGTAGTTTGCTCATTGAAGCGGTTGGGGGTGCCATTGCTAAACCTTTATTGGGAATGGCTGCTTTTGGTGCGGGGTTAGCACTTCCTTTTACCCTTTTTGCAATTTTTCCTTCGTGGATTCAAGGTTTACCTAAGTCTGGTGGTTGGTTAAACTCAGTAAAGGTGGTTCTCGGTTTTTTAGAGCTTGCATTGGCTTTTAAATTTTTATCCATTCCAGACCAAACCTATCATTGGGGGCTTCTGGACAGAGATGTATACCTTGCCATTTGGATTGCAATATTTACCTTAATGGGCTTGTACTTGATTGGAAAGCTTCGCTTGAATCACGATGGGGAAAATCAAGCCATAGGCGTACCCAGGTTGTTTTTAGCAATTGCAACATTCAGTTTTGTTGTGTATTTAATTCCTGGAATGTGGGGTGCCCCACTCAAAGGTTTATCTGGTTATTTACCACCCATAGAAACACTTGATTTTAAGGCAAACCCTGGGGCTTCAACACAAGCAGAAACGAGTCACACCAACAAGAGTACTAAATATCAAGACATTTTTAAATTACCTCATAACATTGATGGTTTTTTTGACTACAAAGAGGCTTTGGCATATGCTAAAAAAGTAAACAAGCCCATTTTTATTGATTTTACAGGACATGGTTGTGTCAATTGCAGAGAAATGGAGGCAAATGTTTGGAGTGACCCTGAGGTTTTAAAAATCTTGAAAAATGAATTTGTGGTGCTTGCGCTGTACGTTGACGATAAAACAGAGTTGCCTGAAAACGAGTGGTATGTAAGCAAATATGACGGCAAAGAAAAAAAGACAATTGGTAAGCAAAACTTCGATCTACAAATCACAAAATTCAATGCAAATGCTCAGCCCTATTATGTTATTTTAGATGCAAATGAAAAGCTACTCACTCAGCCTCGGGCGTATGATTTAGACATTCCACGTTTCATCCAATTTTTAAAAGATGGTATCCAAAACTACCAGCAATAATTCCTATGAAAAGCAACATTAAAAAACATTTTGAGGAAGCTCATTCGGTAATTGAAAAATTTCTTGCTGACGAATCTAATTTTGAAAAAATTGAACAGGCCTTACACTACATGGTTCAATCCATCAAAGGTGGGGGCAAAATTTTATCTTGTGGTAATGGGGGAAGCATGTGTGATGCCATGCATTTTGCAGAAGAGTTAACTGGTAAATATAGAAATGATAGGCCCGCAATTGCAGCCATTTCAATGAGTGATGTAAGCCATATGGCATGCGTTGGCAACGACTATGGTTACGATTTTGTGTTTAGTCGTTACTTAGAAGCTGTTGGTAAAAGAGGAGATGTTTTGTTGGCCATTTCAACATCTGGAAATAGTAAAAATATCATCAACGCAATAGCAGTAGCTAAAAAACTTGGCATTACCGTTGTTGGGCTTACAGGTAAAGATGGGGGTAAAATGGCAAATCTTTGTGATGTTGAAATACGCGCACCTCACAGTGATTTCGCTGACAGAGCTCAAGAAATTCATATCAAAGTCATCCACTCTTTGATAGATGGAATTGAAAAATCATTGTTTTAAATAATATCCTATGAAGTTTGCCTCGCTGTTCCGCAAAAAAAACATTCAACAAATTCTTGATGAACAGGGGCAGTTAAACAGCTCCGGAAAAGGACTTACAAAAACACTTGGGGTAAAAGACTTGGTAGCAATGGGTATAGCCGCTATCATTGGTGCGGGTATATTTTCAACCATCGGAAATGCAAGTTTTAATGGGGGTCCGGCAGTAATTTTACTATTTATATTTACCGCATTTGCTTGTGGCTTTTCTGCATTGTGTTACGCAGAATTTGCCTCGGTTATTCCAATAAGTGGTAGTGCCTATACATACGCCTATCTGGCGTTTGGTGAGTTGGTGGCATGGATTATAGGTTGGGCCCTAATTGTAGAATATGCCATAGGCAACATTGTGGTGGCAATTAGTTGGAGCGATTACTTTACCGGGTTGATGGATGGCCTTGGATTACACATTCCCGAGCACTTTACCATGGATTATTTCAGTGCCAAAACAGGTTTTAAAGAAGCAAATTATCTCCTAAAAAATGGTTCTCTGGGCTTTGATCAACTCAGTACCTTTCAACAACAAGCTTATAAAGCTTGGTCTAATGCACCCATTATTGGCAATTTAAAATTCATTGCAGACTTACCCGCATTGTTAATTGTATTGGCAATAACGTGGTTAATTTATAGGGGGGTTAAAGAAACCAAAATTGCGTCAAACATAATGGTGCTCATTAAATTATCTGTAATTGTTTTGGTAATAGTAGTTGGTGCGTTTTATGTAAACCCCGAAAACTGGAGCCCATTTGCACCCAACGGTATAAAGGGGGTTTTAATGGGTGTGAGTTCTGTGTTTTTTGCATACATTGGCTTCGACGCACTTGCAACAACCGCAGAAGAGTGTGAAAATCCAAGAAAAGACCTTCCAATAAGTATGATTGTTTCCTTGTTGGTTTGTACTGTTTTATACATTTTAATCGCTTTGGTTTTAACTGGGCTCGTAAGCTACAAAGAGTTGGCTGTTGGTGATCCTTTGGCGTTTGTATTTGATAAAATTGGGTTGAAACAAATCAGTGGAATTGTTGCTATCAGTGCCGTTATTGCAATGGCAAGCGTATTATTGGTGTTCCAAAATGGTCAACCTAGAATTTGGATGACCATGAGTAGGGATGGGTTGTTGCCTCAAAAGTTTTCTAAAATACACCCACGCTTCAAAACACCCACCTTTTCAACTTTGGTTACGGGGGCTTTTGTTTCAATTCCTGCATTGTTTATGAACCTGAAAGAGGTGACCGATTTAAGTAGTATTGGAACCCTGTTTGCTTTTGCAGCAGTATGCGCAGGAGTTATACAAATGAAAAGTCACACAAACAAAGAACATCAGGGTTTTAAAGTTCCTTATTTTAACAGTGCACTTTATTTACCAATCCTTACTTCCTTAGCTTTAATTGGGGCCGTTTGGTTTTGTGGGGACATCGGCGTTTTCTTAGAAAATTGTAGGGCACTTGATGTGCCAACAGCGCTCACGCTGTTATTGGTTTTAGGGTTCAATGTGTTGGGGGTTCTATACCACTTTTCGCTGATTCCCGTTTTGGGTTTAATCGCAAATTTCTATTTAATGACCCAACTTGGGCTCAGTAATTGGATTGGTTTTGGTGTTTGGCTGGTCATTGGTTTAGCCATCTACTTTTTGTACGGATACAAGAACAGCAAATCGGCTCTGCCACAATAAAACAACACAGAATCAAAACAATTTCCCCATTTTGGCATTTAATCTATAAATTATCTTTAATCACAGAATGAATATTTTTCGCTTTTTACAAGTATTTTTTTTAATAATTTTTTCCATCAACCTCAGCGCTCAGAACAAAAAAATAAGCATCAGTGGTGAAGTTAAAGACGCCCAAAATGGTGAAGACTTAATTGGGGCTGTGGTAGCTGTTCCTTCATTGAAACTTGGAGTTTCTACAAATGCGTATGGATTTTACTCATTGAGTTTGGCTCCAGGCAAATATGATCTTGAAATTAGTTATGTAGGCTACCAGACACAAAAAATTACCATCGACCTAAACGAAAACACCCGACTTCCAGTTTCATTAAAAGTAAAAGAAAGTGAATTGAATGAAATTGTAGTAAAAACAGATAAACCAGATGCGGTCAATGTGCAATCAACCAAAATGAGTGTTGTTAAGCTTGATATCAAACAGGTTAAAAAAATTCCATTGTTATTGGGCGAATTAGACATTGTTAAAGCAGTCCAACTCCTACCAGGGATACAGCAAGCTGGAGATGGCAATACGCTATTTGTGGTAAGGGGTGGCAATGTAGACCACAACTTGGTATTGTTAGACGAAGCGGTAGTGTACAACCCTTCCCATGTATTGGGTTTCTTTTCAGTCTTCAATGGTGATGCCATCAAAGATTTTGAAATCTACAAGGGTGGAATTCCTTCGAATTTTGGTGGGCGATTGGCTTCTGTTTTAGATGTTCGGATGAAAGATGGGAACAATAAGCAATTTTCTGCATCGGGTGGTATTGGGTTGCTTTCTTCTAGGCTAACATTAGAGGGTCCAATTGTCAAAGACAAAGGTTCATTTATGATTTCTGGAAGACGTAGCTATTTTGATGTCTTTTTTCCGTTTAGCGAGGCAACAAAAGATGCCACTGCTTTTTTTGGTGATATCAATTTGAAGGCTAACATGACCCTGGGTAAAAACGACAAGATTTTTGTTTCTGGTTATGCTGGACGAGACAAACTTGGATTTGGAAAGTTCTTTGGATTTGGTTGGGGTAATTATACAGGTACCATTCGCTGGAACCACCTATACAACGACAAACTCTTCTTCAATACTAGTTTGGTTTATAGCAAATACGACTATGGTTTTGATTTAAACATCTCCGATAACTTAAACTTTAGACGCTCTAATTACATCAATGATTTGAACCTAAAAGTTGAAGGGAACTATTACCTATCACCTAAAAACAGCCTGAAATTTGGGGCAAAGGCGAGCTATTTAAAATTTGAACCAGGGGTTAGAACTAAAATAACTGCAGCCTCTACCATCAATGATGCCAGTTTACCCGCAAAAAGAGCTTTTCAACAAGATTATTTTGTCAGTCACAACCTACAAATCAACGCAAGGTTTAGTGCTGAATATGGTGCCAGGTTGACGCTGTTTTCAAATATTGGTGAAGGTAGGTCTATCAATTACTTAAACAACCAAACTGTTGTATTAGAGAACGGATTCTTAAAAGAAGGAACACCGTTAACTGGAGATGCACAATTTACCAATTATAAGGCAGGGGATGTCTATCAAACTAACTGGGGAATAGAACCCAGAATCAACATGGTATATCAATTGAATTCCGTAAGCTCTCTCAAGGCTTCATACAACAGAATGTATCAATATATGCATTTAATTCAAAACGTTACAGCATCAACAGGACAGGAGTTTTGGACACCAACAGACAGGTATATCAAGCCGCAGTCGGCCGATCAGGTTGCGTTTGGCTATTTTAAAAACATGCAAGACAATACCATCGAATTGAGTGCTGAAGTATATTACAAATGGATGAACAATACTGTAGAACTCAGAAATGGTGCAGACATCCAATTCAATGAGGCGATAGAGTCACAGGTTGTAGCTGGAATTGGCAGGTCATACGGTATTGAGTTGTTTGCCAGAAAACAGAACGGCCAAACAACGGGTTGGATTAGCTACGCACTCTCTAAATCTGAACGCAAAGCAAATTTTATAAACAACGGTGATTGGTTCAATTTTAGGTTTGATAGAAGGCATTACCTAACAGTTGTGGTCAACCATGATTTGAGTAAAAGAATCAGCCTGGGCGCAAATTTTGTTTATGCTACAGGTGAAGCCTACACAGAGGCCAGTCAACGTTATCAAATATTGGGCTCAAGTCAACCATCCATATTTTACGGGGCACGAAACGGTGCAAGGTTACCAGATTACCACAGGATGGATGTTTCAGTAACTATTAATAGAAAGAAAAGGCCCGGTGTCAATTATAAAAATGAATCCAATTGGGTGTTCTCAATTTACAATGTTTATGGGCGCAAAAACGCCTACACATTGAGCTATGAAAATGACCAATCTGGTAATCCAATTATTCAAAAATGGTACTTGTTTACTTTTGTTCCATCGGTAACTTACAATTTTAAATTCTAATGAAGCAGTTATTTAAACTCTGTATGGGTGTATTGCTCATGGCATCATGCAAAGACCCTATCGTCATAGACATTCCAAATAACAACCCACTTTTAGTAGTTGAGGGTGTTGTGAGTTCAGAACTTGACAGTTCTTTTGTAAAATTATCCTTGAGCTCTAATTATTATGCCAGTCCAAACTACAAAACTGTAGAAACAGCAGTGGTAAGGGTTAATGGCATTGATTTTATTCATAAAGGAAGTGGCATTTATCGCCCTTATGATGGTTTTATTGGAAAAGTTGATTCTACATATAACCTCAGTATCAATTATGAAGATAAAAACTACACCTCAACATCTACAATGGTTCCTATGTTTAGGGTAGACTCTTTATCACAAACCTTCAAGCCAAAAGAAGGTTTTTTACCAGAAGGCTACAGTATAAGTTATTGGGGGTTTGACGACCGTAAGCCTATAAAATATACCTATTTTCAATCTGGTTTCTTTGATGCTGATAAGGGAAAAGACTCAACCCAAAACAATTTGGTTTTGTTTGATAACAATTCTATTCCACTCGGACGACAATATGCTTTTGAACTTCCATTTACCCGATTCAACAGTGGTACCCTGTTTTTTTGTACCTTCCGATCAATAGACAAAGACATGTTTGATTTCTTAAAAGAGTATGGCAGTCAATCTTCAGGGGCACCAGGTCCATTTAGACAACAACCAGCAAACCTACCCACAAACATAAAAGGTGGTGCTGTTGGTTACTTTGCAACCTTTGATGTAAAGCGTTTTCGCTACATGGTAAAATAAAATCTAATTGTTTCAAAATGTATAAAGAATAGTAGATTTGTTTACTTATGAAAAGGTTTCTGTTATTCTTTTATATTTTTCTTGGCTTAACCGGTTTATTGCAAGCACAAGACGATACTGATCAAGAATCAGATACTTTATTTTACAAAATTAGCCCACCAAGCGAAGGTAAACTTAAAATTGGTGTTGGTTTAGGTGCACAGGTGTCTATTTTAAGTGGATCAGAATCAGAAAGAGCAACCCCATTTGTTGGCATTACTGGTGGAACCTATTTAAGGTATAATTTCAGCAAAAGATTGACGCTCCAGCCAGCAATTAATATTGGATTTAAAGGAAGCAGGTTCAACCGTTCAGAACCTGATTATTACAATTCTTTAAAACTTCTATATTTAGAGACCCCCTTGCAAATATTTTACACATACCAACAAGCACAAAAAAACCAAATAGGTACTGGTTTTTACATGGCCAGACTTATAAACGCTAGCCTGTCTTCTAATGGTGGTTCATTAACAGCAAATCAAAGTGCACTTCCAATTAAAGAATATGATTGGGGTATTGTAACTTCATGGCTAATAAAATTCAATTATTTTTACCTACAAACAAGTTACAGTATTGGGCTTTCAAATATCAACAATGCCCAATCTTGGCCTTCAGGAGATAACGCTTCTGTCATTAAACCTACCAATAAAGGCGGTACTTTTTATAACCAAACACTCACCTTTCAATTAATTTTTTAATCCATTGAATAAATCTAGTTTAATTGCCCAAATCAAACAAAAAAAGACATTTTTATGTGTAGGTTTAGATGTTGATCCAAACTTAATTCCTGAACATTTAAAAAATCAAAAGAATGGGGTGCTGGCATTCAATAAAGCCATTATTGACGCAACAAAAGATTTGTGTGTTTCTTATAAAATAAATACTGCATTTTTTGAAGCTCAGGGTGCTCGTGGATGGGATTTAATGGAAGAAATTTTTTCTTATATACCAGACAATTGTTTAAAAATTGCTGATGCAAAAAGAGGTGATATTGGCAATACAAGTTCACAATATGCTACTGCCTTTTTCGACAATTTAAAAGCTGATGCAATCACGCTTTCTCCATACATGGGGTTCGATTCTATAGACCCCTTTTTAGCCGTAAAAAACAAATGGAGTATTGTGTTGGCTCTTACTTCTAACAAGGGAAGCAATGATTTTGAAAAACTTGAATTAACAACAGGTGAAAAACTTTATGAAAGGGTTGTTAAAGACTTGTATAGCCGCTATGGAACTGAAAATCTTATGTTTGTTGTTGGTGCTACCAATGATAAAGACATCGCAACAATTCGGAAGCTGGCGCCTTATTCTTTCTTTCTAGTACCCGGAATTGGTGCGCAGGGAGGAAATTTAAAAAGTGTTTGTGAAAATGGATTAAATAGTGAAATTGGATTATTGGTTAATGCTTCCAGGTCTATAATATATGCCAGTTCTGGTGCTGATTTTGCCACAGCAGCACATGATGCAGCAAAATCAATCCAAAATGAAATGTCTTTCTATATTTAAACAACTGGTTTTACCAACCCAAAATCCAAGCAAAAATTAAAGGTGCAACAATTGTGGCATCACTTTCTACAATAAATTTTGGCGTTTGAATATCTAATTTTCCCCAAGTTATTTTTTCATTGGGTACAGCTCCACTATATGATCCATATGATGTTGTAGAGTCTGATATTTGGCAAAAATACCCCCAAAAAGGTACATCATGCCATTCTAAATCTTGGTACATCATAGGCACAACACAAATAGGAAAATCACCTGCTATTCCACCACCTATTTGAAAGAATCCAACCCCTTTACCAGCTGAATTATTTCTATACCAATCTGAAAGCCATACCATGTATTCTATACCACTTTTCATGGTTACTGCTTTTATTTCATTCTTAATTACATAAGAAGCAAAAATATTACCCATTGTACTGTCTTCCCAACCAGGTACTACAATAGGAATGTTTTTTTGTGCAGCTGCTAACATCCAGCTATCTTTTGGATCAATTTCATAGTATTGTTCAAGTTCTCCTGATAAGAGAATTTTATACATAAATTCATGAGGAAAGTAGCGTTCGCCTTTTTCATCTGCGTTTTTCCAAACATTATAAATATGTTTTTGTAGCCTTCTAAAAGCTTCTTCTTCAGGAATACATGTATCAGTTACCCTATTGTAATGGTTCTCTAATAAATCCCATTCTTCCTGTGGACTTAAATCTCTGTAATTAGGAACCCTTTTGTAATGACTGTGTGCAACTAAATTCATGATATCTTCTTCCAGGTTCGCGCCAGTACAACTGATAATATCAACTTTACCCATTCTAATCATTTCTGCAAGCGATTTACCTAATTCAGCGGTACTCATAGCACCTGCCAAGGTTATCATCATTTTACCGCCTTCTAATAGGTGTGTTTCATATCCTTTAGCTGCATCTATAAGTGCAGCAGCATTAAAGTGTTTATAGTGTTTCTCGATAAATTGTGAAACTGGTCCTTTTGTCATTTTTAGTAGTTTTTAAATTGTGATAAAAATCTTGAGTCGTTATTAAAATATGTTCTTAAATCTTTTACATCAAATTGTAGCATTGCTATGCGCTCTACTCCCATTCCAAATGCAAATCCTGAATACTCATCTGGGTTAATTCCGTTCATTTTTAAAACATTAGGATCAATCATTCCACATCCAAGAATTTCTAACCAGCCTGAATGTTTACAAACATTACAACCTTCTCCGTGACACAATTGACAACTAATATCCATCTCTGCACTTGGTTCTGTAAATGGGAAATAACTTGGTCTAAACCTAACTTGAATTTTTTCTCCAAAAAGTTGTTGGACAAAAATATATAAAGTTTGTTTTAAGTCTTTGAAACTAACTTTTTTATCAATGTAAATACCTTCAATTTGATGGAAAAAACAATTAGCTCTTGCTGAAACAGCCTCATTTCTATAAACCCTACCTGGCATTATTGCTCTTATAGGTGGACTTTGTTTTTCCATCAACCTTACTTGTACAGATGATGTATGAGTTCTCAGTGCAATTTCTTCAGCAATGAAGAAAGTATCTTGCATATCTCTTGCTGGATGATTTTTAGGAAAATTCAATGCTGAGAAATTATGCCAATCATCTTCTATTTCAGGACCTTCATGTAAAACAAATCCTAATTGTCTAAAAATACCAATGATTCTATTTTCAATAATTGATAGTGGGTGTCTAGATCCAGAAAAATCTGGTTCTGACGGTAAAGTAAAATCTATTTTTTCTGATTCATTATTTAAAGATTTACTAGAAATATTTAGGCATGCTTCTTCCCATTTATTTTGAGCAAATTGCTTTACTGTATTTAGTAACTGACCAATTTCTTTTTTTTGAGAAGGATCTATATCTCTGAATTGTGAAACAAAATCATTAATCACACCCTTTTTACTTAAATACTTTAATCTAAAATTTTCTATATCGTCATTTGAGTAAATGACAACATTTTTCATTTCTTCTATTAATTCTTGAAGTTTAGCTTTCATTTATTTTATCATCAACTTTTCAAAGGTAAGTAATTTAACTCCTCTCTCATTTTCAATTCATCCACTTCAATAAATATTATATACTTATTTACTTATATAATGTATATATTAATGTCATGTGAATTACGTTGATTTCTTATTATTTTCTTTCTTGACTTTTTTTTACTAAGCTTTTATTTACATATACTTAACATATTAAACGCTTGTAAATCATATTAGTAAGAACTTAATTCACATAACAAGTTTTATTTATACCATGTATAATGAACATAACTTCTTATTTATTTTAATGTTGGTAAACTTATCATAAAGCCAAAACTTACAAACACTCATTCACATTCTACTGGACTAAAAAACTTACCTACATTTTAAAACAGGTTCATCCACTTTAATATCAACAAAATTGGGTATAAATAAATGATTTAATTATTGGTTATTTTAAAATGTTATCTATAGAAATAGATTGTTCAATTTCCCACAATACACGAACAGCAATTACTTCATTTAGGTAATAAATAGGCTCAGGATTTATTTTTGTAAACCAATTTCCTTTATCCCATTTACCATTTTTATTTGTATCTATAACTACTTTTATTTTGTACTCACCTGGGTTACAATATTTGATTGTATTTTCTTGATTTCTATTATTTGGAATACTAAATAATTCTTCTTCTTTTTCATTATTAGAAACCAAACTTATAATTAATGGAACTTGTTTATTATTTATGATGTTTAATTTTATTTCACCAGTTTGATTACTTGAATAAGTTTTAACTTCTATTATTTTATTAGCATTGTATTCACCATCAACAGATAATAAAGAAGAATCTTTGAATGTAATTTTGTATAGTTTTCCTTCTTCTTTTTTAAATAAAAGGTGCTTAATCAAAGCCGATGAATTGATGGTTTTATATTTTATCTCAGTGGAATCAAGTAATATTTTAATTCTATTTGTATCTAAAAACAAACACGGATGATTTAAGATTATTTTTACAGTATCTTCAACTTTTATAAGTGTTTGAGTATTGATGAAAGGTTTTCTATTTTTTACTTTTTTGTAATTATTTAAAGAGACAGTATCTGATTTTAATCTTTCCACTTTGATAACAAAATCAACAGATGAATCTGGTGTTTGATTTTCTGAAGTAAAGAATATTGTATCAAATTGTTGTACTCCCTCTTTGTATACATTACTTGTTTTACCCAAATCTTTACCTATGTGCGCTACGTTAATTTTTTCTGGTTGATAGATTACAAAAGCATATGAATTACTTCCAATTTTAAATGCATCTAATTTTTTATTTTTCGGAAACAAGTCTGACTTATTAATCCTCAATCGCTGGCTAATTGAAGTTGTACTACTAAGTGGTTTATCTATGAACCCATATTCTTCATTGTTGTCAAACCTTATGTTTTTGTTAGCATCATTGAAACAAAAAACCCAAAAAAGTTTTTTTGGCAAATTCTTTATTTCAAAATAACCAGAATCATTAGAGATGCAGTAAAAGCTGGGTTTTGTGTTGAAAGGAATAGAATCATTAAAACCTGTTGTATCATACAAAGCTACTGTAAATTCTTTGCGTGGTTTTGTTGTAAAAGCATCAACGACGGTTCCATAAATACTATCTTTATCAATATGGTCACCCTTACTAAAAGAATAAGTGAAATTCTTTAATGGTAATCCCTCGTGTATGTCGGTTATACTACCACTAAGGTTTATTGAATACGTAATTGAGCTATCAAGTTTTTGGTTTTTAAGTGATACAATTATTTGTTTTCTTCTATAGTCAATGGAGAGTTTTTCTTTTAAAGGTGGTGAAATGATAACCTTTTCTGGATGCTTAAGCTCAATGAATTCATTGAAGTTCAAGATGATTGCATCAGCATCAAAATTAACTGATTCGTTTATTGGTTCACTTTGAACAACAATTGGGTTTTCTTCATCTTTTCTTCCGCCAGTTGGGTTTACTATTTGTGCGCATGCAATCAAAACACTCATACACACTAAGCAAATATAAAGTACCTTATTTTGCATTGTGTTTAGCTATCACTAAAATACTTGAATAGTTTCCTGAAAATAAACCAATCAAGTTGGAAAACATACCCTTTAATCCACCCAATAAGAAACCTAAAGTTTTGTTTCCTTTATGGTATTCACTTCTCATACATATGTAAGGAGCATCAAACCACATTGGTTTTATTTTAATAATTTCAAAACCCGATTGCTCTAACAATCTTTTCAAACTAACTCTATTGAAATGATGAATATGTCTTGGTACATCATATCCATCCCAATATTTTCCGTACATTTTAGCATCAAAAGAGTTGGAGTTAGGAACAGCAATGAACAGGGTACCATTTATTGATAATACCCTTTTAAGGTCCAACATTCTTCTTTCCAAATCATATACATGCTCTAACACATGCCACTGTGTTATTACGTCAATGGAGTTAGTTTCATATTCTGTTAATGCCACTTCTTCTTTTACTGTTATATTGAAGTTCTGCTTAACATATTTTCGCGCCTCTTCCGATATATCTATGCCCTCCACAACGAACGTATTATCTATTTTGGCACCATTCAAAAAATACCCTAAACCACATCCAAGATCTAATAATTTTCCTGTATCATTATATCTTTTAATTACCCTTAATTTATTTTGAATACTAAGATTTCTTATCAAATCGTACAACCGATACGTTATACCCAGGTTGTTTTTTTCATTTCCAGAGTGAGATATATAATTAGAAGATTGATAATAGATACCTACTGATTCATTCTTAGGTCTTGGATTAGTAAACTTATGTGTACAATTTGTGCAGCTGTTGATGTCAAAATGCTCGTTTGTTGCTACGTAATCAGTACAACTGTGTACATACTTTAATTTTTTTCCGTCACATATTGGACAGGTGTTCAGTTTTTCCAATTGTTATAATTATTAACGACCCAAATGTACCATTAAAATAGAAATATCAGAAGGTGAAATTCCACTGATTCTGGAAGCTTGACCCAAAGTTTCTGGTTTGTGTTTACTTAGTTTTTCTCTTGCTTCTATAGACAATGAATTGATTTGGTTGTAATCAAGGTTTTTCCCAAGCTTAATGAACTCTAATTTTTTCATTTTATTTGCCTGCTCTACCTCCTTCTCTAAATAACCCTCGTATTTTATTCTTATTTCTGTTTGAAGTAAAACTTCATCATCTAATCCCGAAGTAAGTTGATTAATAGGGTCTATTGCCAATAAATCTGTTACTGATACCTGTGGTCTGGCAATAATTTGGTCAATTTTATAGTTTTGAGGTATGCCAGATGTTCCCAATTCTTCTAATTTAGCATTGATTGCTATTGGCTTAATAGATGTTTCTTTAAATGCTCTAATCAGTTTTTCTGTTTGACTTATTTTTGTATTTACCTTTTCTAGTGCATCAATACTAGCTAAACCAATTTGTTGTCCCTTTTCTGTTAATCTAATGTCAGCATTGTCTTGTCTCAATAAAATTCTATACTCAGCCCGAGAGGTAAACATCCTATAGGGTTCATCAGTTCCTTTTGTAACAAGATCATCTATTAAAACACCAATGTAAGCCTCTTCTCTCCCCAAAATAAATGGTTCCTTGTTGTTTATTTTGAGGTGAGCATTGATTCCAGCCATTAAGCCCTGACAAGCAGCTTCTTCATAACCTGTTGTTCCATTGATTTGTCCAGCAAAGTAAAGATTATCAATTAGATTTGTCTCTAAAGTTAATTTCAATTGTGTTGGTGGAAAATAATCATATTCAATTGCATACCCTGGCCTGAACATTTTTGCTTGTTCAAAACCAGGAACCATTCTGAGGGCTTTCATTTGAATATCCTCAGGTAAAGATGTACTAAAGCCGTTTACATAAATTTCAATCGTACTCCAACCTTCAGGTTCTACAAAAAGTTGGTGTCTTTCCCTTTCAGCAAATCTATTGATTTTATCTTCTATAGATGGACAATACCTTGGTCCTAAACCACTTATTCTTCCTGCATACATTGGTGATTTATCAAAACCCTCTTTTAAAATTTCATGCACCAATTCGTTTGTATATGTTATCCAACAATGTCTTTGATTTTTTACCTTATTGGTTTCATCCGAAAAAGAAAATTTACCAGGATTCTCATCACCCTCCTGAATTTCCATTTTAGAATAATCTAAGCTTCTACCATCAATTCTTGGCGGTGTACCCGTTTTCATTCTTCCTGCTCCAAAGCCAAGACCAACTAGCTGTTCTGTAATACCCTTCGATGCGCTCTCTCCAACCCTACCACCTCCAAAGTTTTTTTCACCAATGTGAATTTTTCCGTTTAAAAATGTACCGCTTGTAACAACGACAGCATTTGAATAGAAAGAAAGGCCTAGTGAAACCTTTACTCCCCTTGCTTTACCATTTTCTATTATAATCTCGTTTACATTGTCTTG
This sequence comes from Bacteroidota bacterium, assembly GCA_027491355.1. GTDB lineage: Bacteria > Bacteroidota > Bacteroidia > UKL13-3 > UKL13-3 > CAISCU01. The sequence goes on along the minus strand of JAIXWI010000009.1, from coordinate 51,142 downwards.
CCAAAAATCAACATTTGGATTTTTTTCAAGTATCATCCTCCATTCGTAACTAAATACAAATCTGTCGTTTTGTGTCCTTGGACTCCACATTGCTGCACCCTTTGACCTGTTCAACATCCTAAATTGTATCGTTGATTTGTCACTAACTATCCCTGAGCCACCTCCAAGTGCATCTATTTCCCTAACAATTTGCCCCTTTGCTATTCCCCCCATAGCCGGATTACAACTCATGTGGGCAATTTTATTCATATCCATTGTTATCAAAAGCACCTTTGACCCCATTTTGCCTGCGGCATTTGCAGCCTCACACCCCGCATGACCCGCCCCAATAACTATTAAATCATATGTTGAATTCATCATTTTCACGTGGAACTTTTTAACTTTTCATACAAATATAGTGCATTATCCTCTTCTGCCCTCATCTCCTTTTGCTGGTTTATTGACTTATCTTTAAACCCTATTAGGTGTAATAAGCCGTGTGCCATTACCCTCATCAACTCTTTTGTTTGTGAACACTTATAAGCTTTGGCATTTTCTTTAATCCTGTCAATGCTTATCAATATGCTTCCGTTGATACATTCGTTTTCGGATATATCAAAAGTTATTATATCGGTATAATTGTCGTGTCCAAGGTATTCAATATTGTATACAAGTAGCTCCTCATCACTCATAAAGTTGTACTCAAGGTCCTCTATTTTTTTACCATGATGGTTAGCCACCTGCCTCAACCAATTTACTACAACAGGTTTGTTTATTTTTACTGTATATGAGTTCTTGTTAATTTGGATATTACCTGATAATACTGATTGTTCCTGTGATTTCTTTTGTCTCATTGAATTGTTTTACCATTGCTTTGAATAAATATACCCCTGAATCTAGATCTCTTCCATTTGCATCACGACCAACAAAATCTTCATTAGTTGAAGCATATACTTCCTCTCCCCAGCGATTGTATACGCTTACCTTTAATGCTGTCTCATCTACTACACCTACACCATAAAACCTTAATCCCGAATTACCCGACCCAATTCTTACTACATTTGGCCAGTATATTTCATCAGAATTTTTACCAACACAAACACTATTGCTTTTACTTGTTTTACTACCCCCCAATTCTATACCCTCAATATAATAACAATGAAGCCTCACCCCTGGTTCACTTGATACCACATAATTTGTGTCTTTGGTGTAACCCACTTCCTTATAATCTATCATAGAGGGTACATAATCTCCAGAAAAAGAGCTTATTACATACTTTTCAACCCCCATGTTCCACGTGAAATAAGGATTCCACTCTAGCAAGCCTCCGTTTAATTTTAAATAAATATTATTAGAAGTAGGGCTAGCTGTTGAATCAGTTGGGCAATCCCCATAGCTAACAGCCACAAATTGTTGCACCCCGCTTAACAAGCCAAGATTAATTTCCGAGCTCCCACTTGTTTTTTGACCCCCAACTAACCCCCCGTTTGCACGAAAACTGTATACAATTGAGCTATCTTTTGTGTTTTGGGTTGAAATAGAAATTGCGCTGTTTCCAGAAATTGGGTCTGTTGTAACAAAGTTAATGACTGGTGCTTTTGTATCTAGTCTATAAACAGGAGTACTTTCAATCAAGTTTGAACTTGAAGATACTTGTGGTGAATTTGATTTTATTGATCTTATAAAATATTTACAAGGATTCATTCTTTCATGGCATTCGGCAATGAATCGGGTTGTATCAAAAGGAACCTCTCCTAACAATAAAAAGGAATCATTTCTGAATTGATAAATTTGGGTTTTAATACCTGTTCCCCAACCCCTGTAATTTTCCCATGTTAATAGGGTTTCCATTTTGCAGGTGTCGCTTTGTCCCTTTAAAAAAATGGAGGTATGTGGAAGTCCTGTTGCTGGCCTATTGCCACAACTATCAACAGCGGTAATCTGATAGGTGAGTTTGCTTAGTTTGGGGTTTCGGCCACCCAAGTCCATGTACGCACTTTGAACGGTAGAGCCTATCATAAAACCCGCACCTGAATTGGGGGTGAAGTATACTTCATATTTGTGTATATCACCCTCTAAGCCCTTCTTCCATCCTATTACAGGGGTGTTGGTTTTTATATCTACAGATACAGAATCTATCTCGGTTTTAGATGGGTTGTTATTATCAACTTTTACAATTTTTGAGTTGTAACTTTTGTTAGCTGTTCCGCAATTTATTGTTGCTTCTATATAGTATTCCCAAGTACTAGAAGCCATTAGCGCGTGTGTGGTTTCAAAGTTTGTTGGGTTAATACCTGCATTTACAATTTGAAATGGGCTTGCCAAAGAACCATCTCTACCCCATAAAGTTAAGTCGCCAATAATCTTACAGCTATCCTGGTTGAATGACCAATATATTGTGTTATTTTTATTATTTACCGTGTCTTGACAAACCCTTCTAATAAAGATTGTTTCTTGAGCATTGACATTATTTAACATGCTTATTGTTAAACATGTTGCTAATAAAAACTTATGAAACAATAACTTCAATGAGCTGTTCATTTGACAAATATTTAGCAGCTACCTCTGTTAACGAAACGGCGTTAACACTATAAATTTCATCAATGTATCTTTTCATGTAATTGGAATCCAAATCGTAATCTATATGTGTTTTCATTCTAGATGACATTGAAAGCGGATTGTCTAAACTCTTTAAAATTGCCCCACATAAATAATTTCTGGCTACCTCAATTTCTTTACTTGGAATGGCATCGTTTATTATTTTTTCCAATTCCTTATGTATTTCAGAAACGGCAAGTTCTTTGTTTTTATTGTTTACTTCAGCTTCTATACTCCAGATATTTAAAATTTTACCAGCTTCGTAATATGAATGAATGCCATACGTTAAACCCAGGTCTTCTCTAATTTTTTTCATCAATCTTGAGCCAAAAAAACCACCAAATACAAGATTAAGTACTTGAAAATCAGTGAATAGATGGTTATTTCTTTCTGGAGCAATTTTACCTATTTTAAGGCTTGCTTGTGATTTGTTGGGCGCCTCAACGCGGTGTTTACCAAATTCTTGTACTGTGATTTCCGTTATAGCACTTTTTTTAGCTTTGTATTTGAGCGCCGACCCATTCAGTACATTTTGTGTTTTATTCAGGGTTTCTTGACTAAATTTACCCGTTAGTATTGCATATTTAAAGCCAGATGAATAGTTATCATTGTAAAAAGAAAAAAGTTCATTACGATCAATATTAAGCACATTTTCAACTGTATTTTTTTTGCCTAATGGGTGCTTAATTCCGTAAATGAGCTCATTGAATGATGTTCTACAGATGTATTCGTTTTTTTTATTATTGATTTTTAGTCTTTCAACAGCATTTCTTTTTAATACCGCTAGCTCTTTTTCTGGAAACACAGACTCGGTCAAAGCCTCTATAAATAAGGGCAACGCACCATCTAAATATTTTTCTAAACAATATAAAGTTGCAACTGCATCGTCATTGAAGGTTTTTACCTGAAAATGTGCGCCCCAATAATCAAGATCATCGATTAAGGTTTTACCACTTCTTTTTTGAGTTCCCTCATTCATCATTGAAGCTGTGAAAGATGCAACAGATGGCTTTAATTCTTTTGCTTTTCCCGCATCAAACACCAACTCAAATTTTATTACTGGTTCTGTACCTCCTGATAGGTAATAAATTGGTGCACCACAGGCTAATTCTATGTGCTCAAAATATTTAAAATTAAGCGATTTAATTTTTTCAATATTGGGTTGCAAAACTCTATTTAGACTCATCATTTTTCTTTTTATAGCTCAAGACAGAGCAGTTTGATTTTTTAAAAACCTTCTTTGCTTCAATGCAGATTTCTTGGGTATTGATAGAAAGGTAGTTATCTATTTCTTTGTTAACCAATTCTACATCGCCAAGGTATTCTGCATAGGCAAGCTTCATGGCCCTGTTGAGTGGATTAATGTCACCAAATCGGATAGAAGTTTCGTTTTTATGTTGTGCTCTTTTTAAATCATCTTCTTCCATTTTTTTACTTTTAATTTGATCTAAAACCAACCAAATAGCTTCTTCCGCTTGTTCAAATGTTGTATGCGGAAGTAACCTTCCCTCCACAATAAAAAGACCAGGTTCTGCATCAGCTGTTATGTAAGCATCAATTTCTGAAAACAGGGTTTTGTTTTTTACCAATTGTTGGTATAAAATTGAACCCTTTCCACTTCCCATTATATCAGAGAGTAAATCCATTGCATAGAAGTTTTTACTTTGTCTTTGATCCATGTGAAATGCCATTACGATTAAGTTTGCTGGCACATCAGCATAGACCTCTTTGCGCCTCATTTTCTTTTGTGTTGGCTCTTTTGTAAGTACGTGCAATTGGATGGGCTGAGCGGGTATGGGAAGAAACCACTTATTGCAAAGCGCTTTTGTTTTATCAAGATCAATGTTTCCACCAACAACTAAAATACAGTTATTAGGTGCATAATTTTGTTTAAAAAATGCGTTCACATCTTCTTGTTTGGCTTGTTTTATATGGGCAATTGCCTTACCTATTGTTGGCCACTTATATGGATGTTTTTTATATGCTAATGGCAGTAACTTTAACCAAATATCACCGTATGGTTGGTTCAGGTACCGCTCTTTAAATTCTTCAATGACAACACCCTTCTGAACCCTTAAACTTTTAGGGTTAATAGCCAAACCGAGCATTCGATCACTTTCAAGCCAAAAGCCCGTTTCTACGTTATTTGCTGGTAGGCTTAAATAATAATTGGTGATGTCGTTAGATGTAAAGGCGTTGTTTTCGCCTCCTGCTAATTGGAGTGGTTCATCGTAACTAGGTATGTGAACAGAACCACCAAACATAAGGTGTTCAAATAAGTGAGCAAAACCGGTTTTATTGGCTTCTTCATTCTTTGAACCAACTTTATATAGTAAATTCAACACACACAACTCTGTTGAGGTGTCTTGATGATGAATGACCGTTAACCCGTTGTCTAGAATAAATTTTGTGTATTCAATCAAAATAAGGAAGTTTAACCACAAATTTAACCCCTGTTGAATAGATTAGATTGGGCTAAGTTCACAACATTTCATCAGAATATGTGAATTGTACTAAATACATTGCGCAGGTTTACACCTCTTTTTCCCACTTAGCAATGACATAGGTTGCAAGGCAGTTTCCTACTACGTTAATAGTGGTTCTGCCCATATCCATGAGTGCGTCAACCGCCAAAATTGCGAATGCTTTTTGAGGATCTAAGCCCAAAGTAGATACGGTACCAACTAAAATCAAAAAGGATGCACCCCTTACACCTGCCACCCCCTTACTGGTTAGCATTAGCAACAAGCACATTTGAATTTGTTCCGCCAAACTAAGCTCTAGTCCACTTGCTTGAGCAATAAAAACAGAAGCCAAAGAAAGGTAAAGGGTTGTTCCGTCTAGGTTAAAGCTGTACCCTGTTGGTAAAACAAAGGCGACAATTTTTCTTGGGATGCCCATTTTTTCAAGGTTCTCCATAGCCTTAGGTAGTGCAGCTTCCGAACTTGCTGTGGCAAAAGCTATGGATACTGGCTCTGAAATTGCTTGAAAGAATTTTGATATTGGAAGTTTTACCAACAATGAAACAGGCAAGAAAACTAAAATCACCAATGCCATCAATGCTAAGTATAGTGTACCAACAAGTTTTAACAGGGGCCCAATAACCGATATACCCATGTTTGAGACAGCAAAAGCCATTGCTCCAAACACAGCAAAAGGTGCTAACCACATAACGATGTTTGTAAACTTAAACATTGCCTCTCCAAGGCTTTCCATAAGTGCAAGCAGTGGCTTCTTTTTTTCATCATTCTTTACCATTGCAAGACCCATTCCCAGTAAAATACTGAAAATAACCACTTGAAGCACTTGATTGTCGGCTATTGATTTAGCAATGTTTTCTGGAAAGGCCTCTAGAATAAAATTATGACTCTGTTTTTGTTCGATAATTTTTTCTGCTTTAACTATTTGATCCGTTTCTGGAATAAGACTTGTTCCTCTTCCAGCACCAGTGAAATTGATAGCTATTAAGCCAATAACTAAAGCCAAAGTTGTAACCAATTCAAAATAAATGATGGATTTTATTCCCATCCTTCCAACCTGTTTCAGATTTGCATGCCCAGCAATACCAAAAACCAATGTTGAAAGCAATAGGGGGGCAATAATGCACTTAATTAAACGAAGAAAAACATCACTGAATAATTTTGAACCCCTACAAAACTCAATAAAATTTATACCACTGATTTCAGACAATTGTTTTGCCCCCGAACCAAGTATTAAACCAAATGCCATTCCCAACAAAATAAACCAGGTTAAACTCTTTCTGACAAATGCGTGGTATCCCATTAGTATCAAGATCAAAAGGTCAATGCAAAAACCTAACAGAAAATGCGTGGTATATAAATGCAAAAAAGCTGAAGCAGCTAACAAGGAGGTTCCAAAGATTGCAATAAGATTCTTTTTCATGCTTTTTTGATTTGTTCAAACATAAGAACCAAGGCTCATTTTGAGAAGGAATAACAAAAAAAATTCAAAATCATTAAACCAATCCACTCAAACCGTATCTTAGTAACAAATTCAATTAATATGAAATTCACCCAAATTATTTTAGCAACCCTGCTTGTTTTTGCAATAGCTTCATGTAAAAAGCAAACAGCCGAAGACACAGATTGGACAAGTATGCAAGACCAAAACACTGCAGATTTAAACAGTGATTTGATTATGAAAGAAGTTGAAAATGCTGCAAAAAATACGGGATTGGGAAAATCTACATTTCCGATTCTTGTTTTTGATACAATTGCTAGTACCAGAACCATATCAATAGATTACGGTACCGCTAATTTTTTATGTGATGATGGACAATACAGACGCGGTAAAATATTGGTTAGTTGGACAGGAAAATACAGAGAAACCGGCTCTGTAAAAACCATTACTTTTGATTCCTTTTACCAAAATGATAACAAAGTTGAAGGAACCAAAACAGTAACAAATATGGGAAGAAACGCTGCTGAACAGTTAGCGTTTAATGTTGTTTCCATGATAAAAATCACCAATACATCTGGTGAAAGTATCAATTGGACATCAACTAGGACCAGAACCTGGATACAAGGCGAGCAAACACAAAGTAACTCAGATGATATTTACACGGTAACAGGAAGTACAAATGGGGTCAATAGAAGGGGTAAAAATTACACTTCAACAATCACCAATCCATTGAGGGTTGTAATTGCTTGTCAATGGAGAATAGTTTCAGGAACAATTGAACTGATGAGAGAAGGTGGATTCCCAAAAACAATCGATTTTGGAACAGGAACATGTGATGCAACCTTTACTGTTTCGTCTAACGGAAAAACCCATACCGTTGTAAGACGTAAATAAATTCCACAAAACCTGCTTTTCAAAACCTGCTTTTATATTTTTACAAGGTTCTGTTTATAAAAACCTATCTTTGTAGGTCGTAATATGAAAAGAGAAGCAAAAGGTTCTGGAAGTAGAACAGTCAATAAATCGGGCGAAAAGCCCGCATTTGCCAAAAAGGGAAGAAGCGCTAAGCCCAGAAAGGGCTTTACAAAAAAATCTGAAATGAAGGGTTGGAGTAAGAAAACGGATGACAAGCCCGTTGATTACAGATTTGCTAAGCCTGGAAGCAAAGGGAAAGATGTTGATTTTTCTAAGAAAAAAACCAACAGAACTACATCAAATTTGAATAAAGCTTCTTCTAGATATGCTGCAAAACCAACAGATATGGGTGAAAAACCCATGTTTGACAAAAGAAGAAGGCCAATTCAAGACAAAGAGAATGGGTTTGATAGCAATAACAGATACCATAAAACAGATACCAATACAAGCAGATATAAGCGAAATACTCGCAATTCTGAAAAGGGTGGATATGTTACAAAACCAGAAAGAGCAAGACCTGGATCAGAAACCGACGGAGGGTTTGATGTTTCTAAGAAATTTACCAGAACAAACCCTGGTACCAATAAGGCCCGTAAACAATACACCAAGGGTTCAGAAAGCGGCGAATATGGTGCAAAACCAGAAAGAACAAAGCCATTCAATAAGTTCAGTAGAATTGCTTCATCAAAAACAGATGAAAAGCCAAGTAAACAAAAGAAAAACACAGCCGAATCTGATTTAGACAGTGGTTCGGGTATTCGCTTGAATAGGTACATATCAAATGCAGGAATATGCAGTAGAAGAGAGGCTGATGAATTGATTAATGCTGGTTTGGTAAGCGTAAATGATAAAATTATCACAACACTAGGAACAAAAGTAAATCAAGGAGATGTAGTTAAATTTAATGGTTCTAAATTATCGGTTGAAGAGCGTGTTTATGTTTTGCTAAATAAACCAAAAGATACCATTACCACCTTTGATGATCCAGAGGGCAGAAACACCGTAATGGAATTATTTGATGGAAAAATGAAAGAACGCATTTTTCCGGTTGGGCGTTTAGATAGAAATACTACCGGCGTTTTATTGCTTACAAATGATGGCGAACTTGCCCAACGATTGATGCACCCTAAATACGAGGTTTTCAAGGTTTACCGTGCTACACTTGACAAACCATTCAAGCCAACAGATATGTGGACGCTGTCGAACGGTGTTGTTTTAGAAGATGGGCCTATAAAACCAGATGCCATAGCCATGTCTGACCCCAAAGACAAAAAAGTGGTAGGTGTTGAAATTCATAGTGGTAAGAACAGAATCATTCATAGAATGTTCGAGCACTTGGAATACAAAGTTGATAAGTTAGATCGGGTATTGTATGCCGATCTTGAAAAGGGCAAGTTAAAACGCGGAGAGTGGAGACACTTGACAGAAAAAGAGGTGAAGTCCTTGAAACGTCTTCTAAAAATGAAATAATTAAACCCATTTGGTGTTTTAAAATAGATTTATTAACTAAATTTGCAACTTAACAATTCATAAAATGAATACTACTTTTTTATTTATCGGTAACCTAGGTGGCGGAGAATGGATACTTATTTTGTTGGCATTGGTTTTCCTTTTTGGGGGTAAAAAAATTCCTGAGTTGATGAGAGGGATTGGTCAGGGCGTTCGTGAATTTAATGATGCTAAAAAGAACGTTAAAGATCAGATTGAAGAGGGAATGAAAACCAAAGACAACGAAAAGAAATAAGGAATTTTATAAATTCTCCAAAGTTGAACCAATACAATTCCTTAAAGGCTATACAGGCAGATTTGACTGCTGGATTGATAACCCTACCGGGCTTAGTTGCGATGTATTTGAAAAACATCGAAATCCACAATCCACAACTAAATGCACTTGTAGAGGTGTATGGTGAAGAGGCATTAGCAGCAGCAGACAAAATTCAAACAAAACTCAACAATGGCCAAGCAGGTAAACTTGCAGGTATGGTTGTTTCAATCAAAGACAACATCTGTTACAAAGGGCATCAATCAAGCGCATCTTCAGCAATTTTAAAGGGGTTTGAGTCGTTATTTTCCGCAACAGCTGTTGAGCGTATTTTAGCGGAAGATGCCATCATTATTGGCAGAAGTAATTGCGATGAGTTTGCAATGGGGGCTTCAAATGAAACTTCTGTTTATGGACCGGTTTTAAATGCAATTAATCCATCGAAAGTGTCTGGAGGTTCTTCAGGGGGTGCTGCTGTTTCTGTTCAAGCAAATATGTGTTTGGCCGCCCTGGGAAGCGACACAGGTGGTTCGGTCAGACAACCTGCTTCTTTTTGTGGCCTGGTTGGTTATAAACCTACTTATGGCGCAATCTCTAGATGGGGTTTGATTGCCTATGCTTCATCATTTGACATCATTGGTCCAATTACTCAATCAGTAGGCGATACTTCAAGTATAATGGAGGTAATATCAGGTCCTGATGGGCATGATGCTACAGCTCTGAATACAAAAGTGTTATTGCCCAAATCACCAGAAAAAATGACTAAGAAGATGAAAATTGCTTATTTCAAAGAAGCAATTGATTCTGAGGGTATAGCACCAGCGGTTAAGCAACAAACAATTGCTTTCATAGAAAAGTTAAAAGAACTTGGACATGAAGTGAAACAAGTTAGTTTTCCCTACTTAGATGTACTGGTTCCAGTTTATTATACTTTAACTACAGCCGAGGCATCCTCTAACTTAAGCAGATTTGCTGGAATGCATTATGGTAGAAGAAGTGAACGAGCAAAAGACCTAGAAACTACAGTTAAATTTTCAAGATCAGAGGGTTTTGGTGCCGAAGTGAAAAGAAGAATCATGACCGGTACTTTTGTGTTGTCATCAGGATATTATGATGCATACTATAGTAAGGCTCAAAAAGTAAGAAGATTGGTTAAAAATTATACAGATTCGTTGTTTGAAGAAGTTGATTTTATTGTATCGCCAACCTCACCAACCGTTGCTTTTGGTATTGGTGAAAAAGCCTCTAACCCCCTAGCCATGTATTTGGCAGATATATTTACTGTACACGCCAATATATCGGGAAACCCAGCCATTTCAATTCCTTTTGGTACGGATGAAATGGGTATGCCAATAGGTATGCAATTGATGGCAAGCAGAAGCAAAGATGCAGATTTGCTTGCATTTACCGAGAGCCTTTCCGTGCAATTTTAGTCAATTCTTTTAGCGAGGTGTTGACATCTTAATTACTTTATCAATTGATGAGTTGTTAATTCAGTAGTTTGCAACATGCATTTGAATATTCGTATTAAATATTTTTTTGGTTTTTTTCTGTTTCTTGAATTGTTATCTCTTCATGCAATTGCAAACAATGATGAACTGTATCAATCAAGATTAGCAGCACTAAAAACCACTATTGAAGTCAACTATAATCCTTCAGTAAGAACATACATAGAACAATATTTAGCCAATCCAGAGCTAATAAAGTCACTGATAAGCAGGAGTAAGTTTTATTTTCCTCCTATAGAAAAGTCTCTCAGACAAAAAAACCTACCAACCGACCTCAAATACATTGCTGCTGCAGCTTCGGGTTTAGACCCTACTGCATTGAACCCAAATGGTAACAGTGGTGTTTGGATGATGTCGTATGCGGTTGCCAAAATGTATAAATTAAAACAAAATACATATATCGACGAACGTAGAGACCCAGTTAAGTCAAGCCTTGCTGCAGCCCAAAACCTTAAAGATTTGTATGCAATTTACAAGAGCTGGCCACTGGCAATAGCCGCATACGGATGTTCACCGGTACAACTAAACAAAGGAATACATGCTGCAGGAAATAGTTTTTATTTTTGGGATATCTATAAAGTGATGCCCGCTAGCTGCAGGGACCTATACCCAAAAGTAATTGCAACTGTTTACGTTTTAAATTATTACAAAGAGCATGGTATTCGATACATAGAGTCGCTACAACTTCCAAATAGTGATACTGTTTGGATTTCAAAGTGGTTGTCTTTTCAACAAATTTCAACCGCAACAGCTGTTCCGGTTGAATTATTAAGAGACCTAAACCCGATTTTTAAAAAAGACATCATACCCTTCTCTCAAGAACCTTATTTTTTGAGAATTCCCTCTGATAAGGTTGCTAAATTTAGTCTTTTAAGGGATACGGTATACAAACAATACCACGCATTGGAAATTCAACCAATTGCTATAGAAAAAGATTCTTCTGAATTAAAGGGCGATCCAATTGTTACAGATTCTAAAAAAGATTCAAGAACGCAAAAAATAACAGCTCAATCTCTAAAACCTGTAAGGTACACTATAAAAAGGGGAGATGTTTTAACTGACATTGCAGATTGGTTTGATGTATCTGTACAAGACATTAAAGGTTGGAATAAAAAGCAAACAACCAGGGGTAAGGTAAAAAGAGGAGCGGTATTGAAAATATATGTTCAAGCCAATAAGACGGGTTATTACAGAAGAATCAATAGCATGTCTGCTGCACAAAAGAAAAGGTTGAGAAAGAGAGATTAAATTGCATAAAAAAACCCGCCTAGGCGGGTTTTAATTTTAGTTAGTCGTTGTACTGACGTCTTTCTCTTTGTGGTTTGTCTTCTCTAGGACGAGCCTCATTGACGGTAATGTTTCTTTGCATAAACGATTGACCATTTAAAGAATCAATTGCGCGTTGCGCACTTCCAGCATCCGGCATTTCAACAAAGCCAAAGCCCTTGCTTCTGCCTGTAAATTTATCGTTTACAATGTTTACTGATGATACTTCGCCGTAGGCTGAAAACAAGTTTTTGAGGTCTTCTGAACTAGCTGACCAATTTAAGTTTCCGATGTAGATGTTCATAAAAATTATTAGAAAAATCAAATCTAAGCATAATTCCCTCATTTGCAAAGCGATTCTAATAATTTATTATGGCTTACAAAAAATAAGTTAGTAAAACAGGCTAAAACTTCTTTTTGCACGCTTCAATTAAAATATCATGGATAGATGTGCGGATGTTTTGTTCGGATAATCTTTTGTTTTCAGCCGTAGGATAAACCCTGTTAGATAAAAACACAAACACAAGTTCATTTTTAGGGTCAGCCCACGTACAAGTGCCAGTAAACCCAGTATGACCAAAACACAAGGCAGATGCTCCATTTCCAGCAGGGGAGCTTTTACCGTTGGTAGTTTCGGGCTTGTCAAAACCCAATCCCCTTCTTGATTTTTTACCACTTTTTTTAGTAAAAAGTTCAATGGTAGTGGCTTTTAACAAACGTCTTCCACCATATGTTCCTCCGTTTAATAAAAGCTGCATAACCACACCAACATCATTTGCGTTTGCAAATAGTCCTGCATGACCACTTACTCCACCCATCATAGCGGCGGCAGGGTCATGAACATAACCATTGATAAGTTGTGCCCTAAAATATTGATCGTTCTCAGTTGGTACAATCCAACCGGGATTTAAACCTTTTGATAAAGGATTATATACCATGTTGGCTAAATTTAACGGCTTGTAAAAGTTTCTTTGCAAGAAATTTTCAAATTCATCATGTGCAACAACTTCAACCAGTTTTCTCAGTAAAATAAAACCCAGGTCGCTGTATACATAGTTTCCGGGAGTTTTGAGTTCAGATTTAGCAATGGCTTCGAATAGCGTTTCCTCATAATTGTTTCTGATGAAAAGATCATCACACACTTGTTTTTCAAAGCCCGCTTGTTTGTTAAAACGATATACATTGGTGTCTAGTTGGCCATCAATAATTGTTTGCTTATAAAACGGGATAAAAGGAATTAACCCAGCCTCGTGCAACAACACCTCTCTGATGGTTAAATTTTCTTTGTTAGAGCCCCTTAAAAACGGCAAATACAAGCTTAATTTATCATTCAAGCCAATTTTACCATCTTCATATAGTTTCATCATGGCCAGGGTTGTTGACATGATTTTAGTTAGAGAGGCAATGTCATATAAATGGTGATTTTGAACCTCAGGTGATAGGGTGTCGTATATATGCCGACCAAAAGATTTTTGGTAAAAAACCTTACCATTTTTACTTGCCCAAATTTGACAACCAGGTGTGGCTCCAGCACGGATTGCTTGTGAAATTAAACTATCTATTTGTTGGAGTGGCGTATGGTCAATTTCAATCTCTTCAGGCATAACCAATTCATTTCTTTCTGTTAAATGTGTTTTAGTACCAACATTTAACCCAAAAGCGGGTAAAATAGAAACCGGCATTTTACCCGAAGCACTTATTGCTCCTACTAAAATTTGAGCTGAAACGGAATTATATACAGGTAAATCTTCAAATGCCAAGATCACGTTCCTTGCTCCTTGAAAATGTTTAAGGATATAGGGATTTCCGTGAACCACCAACACGCATTTTTGTTCATTCATTACCTGGTTGATGAAGTCAATTTCTTGTTGTGTAATGCCAAGCTTTTTACTGATAAACCTACTGGTGTTTTGAAGACTTAAAACTACCAGGCTATACCTCATCAATTTAGCTTTAAGCTCATTAAAAGCAGTAACAGAGTCGTTTTTATCTATGTTAAAATAATCTGCATGTAAATAGTTATTGAGGGTCTGTTGAAATACTGAAAAGCCTGAATAACCAACCGACACAACAGCTATCTTGTCAAGTTCTGGGTGAACTAATGGAATAAGACCATCTACGTTTTTTGCAACAACAACAGCATTTTTAACAATTTTTTTAATTAACATATCTGTTGAACAACAATTTAAGTCTTCAACAAGTTGATTGGTTTGAATGGGCTCATATCGGTTTAATCCACACCAATATTTTGTTTTTAAAATTTTACGACAAGCTTCATCTAGCCGCTCTTTGCTGATCAGGCCTCGACTAATATAATCTTTGATCCAATACAACGATTGTGGAACATCTTCAACAAAAAGCAATAAGTCTACACCTGCAGCCAGAGCTTTGGCACAAACCTCTCCTGGCGCGGCATAATTAGCTACACCTTTCATGTTAAGGCCATCTGAGACAACAAGCCCCTCAAATCCTAATTTGTTTTTCAATAATTCTGTTACCGCCTTAACTGAAATGCTTGAAGCGGTATTGTTTGTGGTATCAATGGAGGGAACAAAAAGGTGGCCAACCATTACTCCCAATACGCCGTTATTGATTAACTCTTTAAACGGATACAACTCTAGTGAATCAAGCCGGTTGGTATTTGCATTGATCATTGGCAATGAGTGGTGAGAGTCGCTTTCGGTATCGCCATGGCCGGGAAAATGTTTAGCGGTAGGCATTATTCTAAGCTCCTGAAGGCCTCTTGCATAGGCCAAACCATGTTTAGCCACAGTATATTTATTTTCACCAAAGCTTCGGTCATTGATGACAGGATTGAGTGCATTGTTATTGATGTCAACATCTGGTGCAAAATTGAGTTGAATTCCAATTCTCTTGCAATGTTTGGCAATTTCTTGTCCCATTTGTTTGGTGAGTTCAAGGTTATTGGCCGCACCTAAAACCATTTGTCTTGGAAAGACGGGTGTGCTGTCTAAGCGCATGTTTAAACCCCATTCACCATCTATACTGATAAGAAGGGGTATCTTTGATTTTGATTGAAAACGGTTACAAAGATTGGCTTGTTTGATTGGACCACCCTTCATAAACATTAAACCACCCACTTTGTAATCTAAAATTAATTTTTCTATTTCTTTTTCGTGAGAGGCATCTCTTTGGGTCCATACAGCTACTGTCATTAACTGTGTAATTTTTTCATCTTCAGTCATGGCTGCAAGAATAGAATCTACCCAATGATTCGGCGCTTTCCAATCAATGCTCTGTGCTTTAGCGGGAGTGCGTCCCCAGATTAAAAACAGCAATCCGTAAAAAATTACTTTTAAGAAGTGTTTCGAGTTTATCATGAATTAGCAAATAACTTGAAACATTTGCTTATTTCTGCCACGGCTTTCAATTAATTATTCACGCTTAATTGGTTGAAAGTTCTCCACAGGCTTACATTTTATAAATATTATTAGGTTTTTTGTTGAAGAATGTCAAACACCATTAAAAAATTACCAAGCCATGTTGCAAGTCAAATTGCCGCAGGAGAAGTTATACAAAGGCCAGCTTCCTTGGTAAAAGAGTTGTTAGACAACGCAGTAGATGCGGATGCAACACAAATTCAACTCATCATTAAAGATGCTGGTAAGGCACTGGTTCAGGTAATTGATAACGGAACAGGCATGTCAGAGGCTGACGCATTGATGTGTTGGGAGCGTCACGCAACCTCTAAAATTTCAAAAACAGAAGACATTTTTCGGATTCATACACTTGGTTTTAGGGGAGAGGCATTGGCAAGTATTGCCTCGGTGGCTAGGGTGGAGTTAAAAACAAAAACAAGCGATGCAGCGCTAGGTATAGCTGTGGTAATGGAGGGTTCAAAACTTGTTTCTAAAGAGCTGGTGGCTGCTGAAAAAGGAACAGTTGTTGCTGTAAAAAACCTGTTTTATAACATTCCCGCAAGACGCAATTTTTTAAAGTCTAACACCCTGGAATTTCGTCACATTTTAGATGAATTTAACAGAAGTGCTTTGGCAAATCCACACATTCAATTTGAATTGTATCAGGACGAGAAACAAGCAGCATTCTATCCCTTTGCTTCATTGAAAGAACGTATTGAGGCGGTTGTACATGGTTTACAGACAAAAGATTGGATGGAAATTAATGAAGAAACAAGTATTTTAAAAATAACAGGATTTTGTTCTGCTCCAGAGAAATCAAAGAAGAACAGGGGTGATCAATTTTTTTTCGTAAACAACAGGTATTTCAAAGACCCGTATTTTAACCACGCAGTAATGTCTGCGTACGAAGGGTTAATTGCAAATGAAACCTATCCTGCTTATGTATTAAAAATTGAAATTGATCCTAAAATGGTTGATGTCAATGTGCATCCAACAAAAACTGAAGTAAAGTTTGAAGACGAAAAAAACTGCTACCAAATAATTAGAGCGGTTGTTAGAAAGGCCATTGTTACAGCTTTTGGAGCGGGAGAGCAAATGATGAATGTGTTTGACGATAACCGATTTGTTGAACAAGAAATCAGTAGAACTGTAGAAGATGGGTTGCGTTATACCTCCGTAAATAATGAAACAGTTGGATCGGGTTTTAAGTCTTCATTAGATGGTTTTAAGTTTGACTACCAACAAAAGCGTAAAGAGGTTCAGCAAGGCTGGGAGCTTATCTTTCCGGCCAACAACGAACAATACCTAGACAACAATGTGTTTGAAACAAATAAAGTTGTATCATCAATAAAACACTTTTTCCAAATTCACAATCAGTACATTGTTACTCAAATAAAAAGGGGTTTAATGCTGGTAGATCAACAAGCTGCTCACGAAAGGGTTTTGTTTGAAAGATACCAATTAGCATTAGCCGATAAACCTGTTTCAAGCCAACAATTGCTCTTTCCAAAAACCATTCAACTTTCAATTGCTGACGAAACAGTTTTGTTGGAAATAATTGAAGAAATAAACAAACTTGGTTTTCATATCAATCATTTTGGTAAGCAGACTTTTGTTGTTAATGGGTTACCGGCAGAACTACACCTTTACAATGAACAAAAATTGATAGAAGAAGTGGTTGAAGCATATAAAAATGGCAAGCAATCCATTTCTCAAAAAAACGATTTGATAGCAAGAACCCTGGCATCAAAAGCATCTATCAAGTCAGGAACACCTCTTGGTCCGGAAGAAATGAATTCTTTAATTGATGATTTATTTGCTTGTGCTGAACCCCTTAAATCTCCTCTTGGCAAAACCTGTGTTAAAATGTTAAGCCTCGAGGAAGTTGCTAAACTATTTGAACATAAAAACTAAAATCTATGCAAACCGGATCTCCATTTTCTGCACTCCCAAACATCGTTAAAAACTTACTCATCATAAATGGTTTGTTTTTTTTCGCTGCCTTTGTTTTTCAAGATAGAAACTGGGTAAACCTGAACCAGGTTTTGGGATTGTATTATCCTGCATCAAGTTATTTTAGGCCATTCCAATTGGTAAGTTATGCGTTCATGCATGCATCAATTAATCATTTGGTTTACAATATGTTTTCTTTGTGGATGTTTGGAACCATTTTAGAGCATTTTTGGGGTCCAAAACGCTTCCTAACATTTTATATGATTACTACTTTAGGTGCTGCAGTAACCTATTTAACCATCAACTATTTTGAGGTTCAAAGTATTCAATCGGCCATAGATGCATTCAATACTGCACCAGGATATGACCAGTTTTTGAATTTAATGAAAACGGACCCCGATTTGTTAGCAACAGACCAAATTTCTAGTTTTATTTATCAGTGGTCACAAGACATTTCAAACCCCAAGTTTCTTGATTTTGCAAGAGAAATTTCAGGTGTTTTGATTCAACGAAAATTAAACATTCCAATGGTTGGGGCAAGTGGTGCTGTTTTTGGTTTGTTACTTGCTAACGGAATGCTTTTTCCAAACAGGGAGGTTTTTTTGTTTTTTATACCTATACCAATTAAAATAAAATACATGGTTGTGTTTTTGGGTGCCATGGAATTATGGGAAGGTTTGGGCAATAATCCTGGAGACCAAGTAGCTCACTTTGCTCATTTAGGGGGCATGTTATTTGGCTTTTTTGCAATAAAGTATTGGAACAAAACAGACCGAGTAAATTTTTTCTAATTATCAAATTGCAACACCACATTTCTACATATAAAAACAACGCTATTTGGCAAATTGTTGCACTGAATGTGTTGGTATTTTTGTTGTGGAAATGTATTGAACTAATAGAAATTGTTTCTGGCATAGATGCTGTTGGTGTATTTCGCAATCTTTTTCTACTTCCCGCGTCTTTTCAATCATTGATTTTTAGACCATGGACAATGATCTCTTATATGTTTATACATGAAGGTTTTATCCACCTTTTGTTTAATATGTTGTGGTTACATTGGATTGGGCAGCTATTCATTACTTATTTGGGCAATAAAAGGGTGTGGCGTGTATATATAGGGGGTGGCTTCATAGGAGCATTGTTGTTTGTGTTGTCATACAATACTTTTCCTTATCTGATTCCATCAGCATCAACATCCTTAGCGGCTGGCTCAAGTGCGGGAGTCTTGGCTATTGCTGTAGCATCCGCCACGCTATTACCCAATTATGAAATTGAATTGTTTTTTGTGGGATGGGTTCGACTTAAATTGATTGTTTTTTTTGTAGTTTTATTTGACTTGGTAAGCATTCCATACAGCAACACTGGTGGACATTTAGCACATTTGGGAGGTGCAATTTTTGGTTTAATCTATGTGAAGTTATTCTATAATTTAAACCTCTTTGATTTGATTTTGAAGAAATTGAGAAAACCTAAGTCAAACCTCAAAATTCATTATAAATCAAAATTTATGAAACTCGAGGATTCTCAGATAAATTATCAAAAAGAAATTGATACGATTTTAGACAAGATTAATGCCAATGGCATTCATGCCTTGAGTGAAACAGAGAAAGAGATTTTAAAAAAACTGAGCAATAAAATATAACATGAGACCTGGTTTGTTTTTTTGGATAGTGTTTACGTTTAACCTGATTACAGCCATAGCCCTTGGTATGGCTATTTTGGCCCCATACATCAGTCCTAAAAGTTTTTGGCCAATTGCTTTCATGGGATTGGCTTTTCCTGTTTTGTTGTTTTTAAATGTGTTGTTTTTCCTGTTTTGGTCTTTTGTTTTAGACAAACGTTTTTGGTTGTCGCTGTTTGTGCTTTTTTTGAGTCTTGTACACGTACCTAAGTTTTTTAGAATTGGTAAGGGCTCGGAAGTAACAAGTGGTACACATTCAATCAATGTATTGAGTTTTAATACCCACTATATGGGAGCGTTTGACAGGAAAGACCAAGACACCAGTTTTTTTATCAATAAACTCAGAGAAATTCAACCAGATATCATGTGTCTTCAAGAGTTTGCCAATTTAGGTGGCAGTTTTGAGAAACCCATGTTTAGACAGTTTTTCAAAGAATACAAACATTATAAAACCGTTAATGCAGATGGATTGAGTCAAACCTATCCTACAGGATACGGGGTGTGCATTGTATCAAAATATCCAATTCTTAAAAGTGGTTATTTAGAGCAACTCAACCAAAGTGCCAACATTACTGTTTTTGCCGACGTGCTGATAGATGGCAAAACAATTAGGATAGTAAATACACATTTAAAATCTATTGTTTTTGAAAAACAAGATTACAAAACTGTTGAATACATTTCAAAAGCAGAAAGCAAAGCATATGGTTGGATGAACATAAAGCGAATACTGTCAAAACTTAAAAACGCCTTCATCCTGCGTTGTACACAAGTGGAAACAATCAGAGAAAAACTCAATGATTCTCCGTATCCAATTATTTTATGTGGCGATTTTAATGATTCGCCAACAAGTTATGCTTATCAAACAATTAAAGGAAATTTACTAGATGCTTTTGTAGAATCGGGAGAGGGAACTAGCACAACCTATATTGGAAACATGCCCTCGTTTAGAATTGACTATATTTTACACGACCCAAGCTTTAAAAGCCATCAATACAAAACCCATGCACTGAATTTCAGTGATCATAAAATAGTTAGCTGTACTATTTCATATTGAAACTGTTGCCATTATTTTTTCTCTTTTGTAGAATTATCTTTCGTTGGCAATACAACAAATGGACCGCTACTAAGCATTCTCTTAGTAAATTCATTAACTGCTTTTTTCTTTTCTTCTTCTGTTAGTTTTTTTTCTTCCATTTTATATTTCAGTTAAATTTACACAAATACCACAGTTTACTTGTTTGTATAATTAAATTTTCTGAGCGAATAGGTAAAAGTCAATAAAAAATATTGACGCATAATTTTGGTTCTGTTGTCTTCAATAAATGTTTCTGTAACGTTTCTATTGATATTGTTGTTTTGATTCAACAAATCGAACACAGATAGGCGAATTTCAGCTAATTTTTTAGGCAAAAATTTATACCCTATTCCACCGTTTAAGAGTATGAATTCTTGGCTGAAGGTTTCTTCAAGGCCGTCGTATTTTGAATAAGTAACATCTAGGCTTAACACCCAAGAAGTATTGGGCATTAAATTAATTTTACCATTGGCATTTTGGGTAATAAAGTCAGAGTTTAATTGAGCTTGGATGGTGTTTCTAACCCAATTAATGTTACCTGAATAGCTGAAATTAAAGTCTACTTTTGGACTAATATTGCTGCCAATTACAACCCCAATATTGGCACTAGTGGTTTTAGCTTCATTGATCATGCCATTTATGTATCCAGGCAGGCTTGAGTAGGTTAAGCCACTACTGAGATTGAGATTACTTTTGATAATTTTTAGTGGACTTGAAAAATTAAGCATGCTTCTTACACTGAAATTACCATTTGCATTTTGAAAAGAAGACAACTGACTACCTGCATTTATTTTTAACCCATCTAATAGTGTGTCTTTTTTAAAAGTAGTATTGGAACTTGCTATGAAATCATTGGTATGGTTCAACATGGTAAAAAAGTACATACTCTTTCCAGTTTTAGAGTTGTTAATGCCATACCGTAAAATGAGCATGTGTGAAAAATCTTGTTTTAAATTTTGATTACCCCTATTTAATATGAGCGGATTGGTGTTATCTGTTACTTGTTGTAATTGGTTAATAGATGGTGTATTGGTTCCAGTTCTGTAATACAAACGAACAGCATGTTCATTGGTGATATCATATTGAAACATGGCGTTAGGTAGCACATTTTCGAAACGCTTATTTAAATTTTCAGAACTTGTGATATTGGTATTTTGCATAGACACAACTTGTTGTGTTGCACCTATTGCAAACATCAGCTTGTTCCACTTATAATTGTAATTGATTGCTGTTCTATTGGTGTAGATATTACTTTCAAAATTGTTGCTTAATGTAGCTACATAGTTATTGTATTCATTTTTTGTAGAGTCGTATCCGTTGGTTTCTCTGAAGGAATGATTGAAGTTTATAGCTGGGGAATAGCTCAACATCAATTGTGATTTTTTTCCTAAAGGTTCGGTGTATGTAATGTTTACTGTTTGGTTATTATTGCTTGCATTTGATGTTGTAAGTTGATTAATTTTTGTGGTGTTTGCACCTTCCGTATTTGACAATTGTTTTTGTTTGTTTTCTCTATTACCATAATCACTTGTAAGATTGAAAGAGAATGTTCTGCCGGTGGTTGCAAATTTTCTTCTATATAAAAAGTTGTTGTTGAGGTTGATTGCATTGGCGTTCGTTTCAGAAAGGCTGTATATTTTTCCAATTACATTCTCGGCTGTAGCATTGATACCCTCTATGCTTGCATTGGTTTCAATGTTTTGAAAACTAATTCTTGGACTGACAATAAAACTATTTGATGTGTCTAAGTTGTATTCAATTCTACCAGCAATACGGTGATTGTTATTATTGCTACCGCTTATACTTTCTTCAGCATATGTTTGCTTGTTGGCGGTATCTATTAAATAGATTCTATTGCTTTCTTTTTTTGTATCGTTAACAGATGCATTAAAAAAATAACTCGCACTGACGTCGAGTTTGTTACCAAATTTATTTGAATAATTTAATCCAGCACTGGTGGTGGTGTTTATACCGCCTTGTTGCCCAACTAAGAAATTGTTTAAAAGTGCATTTCCACCACCCATTCCACCTGGCCTGCCCATTCCACCTGGCCTACCCATACCTTGGGGTGGGGTTTGCCCTCTAGAGCCTCCAGAACCAGTAATGTCTTGTGCCGTAAAGTTTTGAATGTTAATGTTATTGCTCAACCCTAATAAGGTAATACGTCTATTTCCATCAAAAAGGTTCAGGTTTCCACCTATTTGATACCTTTCGTCGGTTCCATACCCCGCATAGAATTTACCAAATACCCCGTTCACACCCCCACCTCTTGTTACCAAGTTCATTGTTTTATCGGTATTGCCATCGTTGAATCCAGAAAACAATGATTGATCACTCAAACGATTGTATACCTGAACCTTGTCTACAACCTCTGCAGGCAGGTTTTTAATGGCCATTTGTGCGTCGTCACCAAAAAACTCTTTACCATCCACTAAAACTTTTTTAACCTCTTCTCCCTGAGCTTTAAGCGTACCGCTTTCGTTCGTAATTCCTGGCATTTTTTTTACCAAATCTTCCGTGCTGGCATCGGGATTTACTTTGAATGCAGATGCATTAATGACCATTGTATCTCCTTTTTGCTCTGTCCTGATTTGGCTCCCTGTTACCTTTAATTCGTTTAATTGTTTGTTATTGGCTACAAGTACAAGTTTTATTTTTTTATTGTTTTCATCAATGGTTCCTGTTTTTTTCAAAGTTTCAAACCCAATCATTGTACAGAACAACTCAAACGAATCGTTAACAAAGTTTTGGATAAGAAAAATACCATCTTGATTGGAGGTGAAATTTTGGTTTTTTTGTCCTTTTTGTTTGAACAAAACATTGGCACCTTCAATTTTATTGTTGTTTACATCAAGCGTTTTAACAATGACAACATTTGTTTTTTGTTGACCATTGGCAGCAAACACAAACATTAAAAATACGATAATCCAAAATATGCGCATGTGATTCATTTTAGCGCATCAAAGATGCTGAAAATTTCCCAAGATTGAGTGGGTTCTTAGATTCAATGAAAACAATAAATTTTTAAGTGCGCAGGAGGAGACTCGAACTCCCAAGGGTTTCCCCACTGGCTTCTGAGACCAGCGCGTATACCAATTCCGCCACCTGCGCAAAACTTGTTTCTAATTTCAAAGATGCTCATAAAAACAAAATTTAATTGAATACAATTGTATTTTTTTGAAATCTACTTATTTTTGATGCGTCTTTAGGGGTGTTTGGTAAATCCAAGCTGAGATTATACCCTTTAACCTGATCAGGATCATGCCTGCGTAGGGAAAAGTAGGACATTTTTGTCCTTGGTTTAAAGTGTTTGGCCACCTTCGCCACCTAATGACAATTGTTTAAACCAATCAGCTCTTAAAAAATGAAATCAAAATCTTACTTGTTAGGTGTGCTGTGTTTATTTTATTGCCACCTTGTGAAAGCCCAATCGGACAGTGTTTCTAAGTCAAAAGGAAGCTTACAAGAGCTCATTATTTCTGGAATTAAAACTTCACCATCAATGGTGGTGAGCCAGTTAACACTTAAAAGAACAGACCTTGCTGAGCGTTATTTTGGTGCTGACGTGCCAAGCTTGTTGAACGCCACACCCTCTGTGAATTCATACAGTGACAATGGTACAGGATTTGGTTATAGTTACTTACGCATTAGAGGGATGGACCAAAGCCGGGTTAATCACAGTATCAATGGTATTCCATTAAACGACCCAGAGTCGCAAAATGTATTTTTCAACAACATTGCTGATATGACAAGTGGATTTGAACAAATACAAGTTCAAAGGGGTGTTGGTATATCTGGAAATGGTGGTTCTTCTTATGCTGGAAGCATACAGATGCTAACCAAGTCTGTTCAAGCCAATCAGCAAACAGAAGTGTATACTGGAATGGGTTCTTTTGGTTCAAGGAGGTTTGGAATTAGTTACCAATCTGGTATACACAAAAATTTTGGAGTTTATGCAAGAATTAGTCAAGTAGCTACTGATGGATACAGGGCATCATCTGGTATGCAAGTAAATAATTACCAACTTTCTTTGGCTTACTTCATACCCAAGGGGGTTATAGCACTCAATATGTTTGGTGGTTTTGCCAATTCAAAATTGGCATATGCAGGAATAACAGCTGCAGATTTGAAGAATAATAGAAAAATGAATCCCTTTACCCAAGGAGAGTCTGATGGATTTAAACAGCACTTTTTTCAATTACAATTGAGCAAACAACTCAACAATAGGTTCAGCTATAACGCATCTACATATTTGGTTTTAGGAAAGGCCACAGATTTTCAATACTTCTTTCCCCAAAGCGATTTTACACCATTAAACTATTTTAATCTGCCCAATTGGTCTTGGTTAAATGGAAATGATACAGTTAATGTAACAACCAGTAATGTCATGGCATCTTACCGTCTGAATCAAGTGTTTACAGGTGCATTTGCCAATATGACTTATACCAATCAACGCCTTCAAGCTGTTGTGGGTATGCATGTCAATAATTTTGTAGCTGACCATTTTATGGTGGTTCAAGATGGCGATAGTTTACCTCCTGGAACAAAAGGGAAGGAACACCAGGTATATTTCAATACTGGAACAAAAAATGAATGGAACGCATTTGCTAAAATTTCATATGCATTTCACTCTAAACTTACAGGTTTCTTAGATATCAGTCTTAGGCAAACAAACTTCAATTATTTAGCCAAACAAATGGCATTTCGGCCAGACCACACTTGGCTCGTTGAGCCTATGAAGTGGTTTTTTGTGAACCCTAGATTTGGTTTGAACTATCAATTGAATCAACACATTAAATTTTACAGTAATTTTGGTTTGAGTCAGAGAGAGCCAACACGCTTTGATTATTTTAACGACGACTTGGCCAACACCAATGTGAGTCAATCAGCTGTTTTACCTGAACAGGTTATAAATGCAGAAGGCGGTATGATTGTTAATCACCCAGATTTGCAATTTGCCCTGAACGGATTTTATATGTACTTTAAAAATCAGATTGCTGCAACTGGTATGTTAAATTCATATGGTTTTCCTATCAATTCTAATGTGGGAGAAAGTTACAGAGCAGGAATTGAATTAGATATGAATGTGAAAATACACCCTAAATTAAAATTCATAGCAACCTGTGCATTGAGTCAAAATAAAATCAATACAATTACAATGAGGTATGCAAATTCAAACACTTACGCTGATACCTTTCTTGTTTTTAAAAACACGGATGCTGCATTTTCACCAGCTTTAATTATGAACCAAGGGTTGAGGTATGTACCATTTAAATGGGTAGAGTTAGAGTATACAAACAGGTATGTTAGCGAACAATTTCTTGACAACACAAGTAATTCAAGGCTACTACTACCAAGTTACACGGTGAGCGATCTTAGGGTTCAATTCAATTTATCTCGGTTTGTGAAAAAAATGAACCCAATTCTTTCATTCAGGGTTCAAAATATTTTTAATGAAAGTTATTGTCCAATGGGAAGTATTCAGCCCTTTACCAATACAATTGATCCAACAAATGGTTCTTTAGGTAGTACACCACTGTATTTCCCAGCGGCAACAAGAAATTTCTTTGTGAACTTAAACTTTACTTTTTAATTAAAACCCAAGTAAATGTAAAAAACCCTTGAATGGGTTTTTGGCCTGATCTATTTCTTGAACAACTTGTTGTGCCTGGATTTTTTGCTTGGCATTGAGCGAAACAATTTCGTTTAAGACAGGCATTGCTTCTTTTTCTCTGCCCGCCTTTAAGTAGGCCAAAGAAAGGTACCATTTAGCCAGGTGTACATTGTTGAAGTCCTTAAAGGCTTTACTAGACTTTTCTAGGTGGTTAATTGCTAAATTATCGAAGCCTGTTTTTAAATAAGCTATTCCTAAGTAAAAGTTATAGAAACCTTCATCCTCTGTACGTGGTTCAAATCTTTGAAAACCCTCAATGGACAATGAATATTCTCCTTTTTCAAAATACTTCATAGCCATTTGACTCAATTCACTTGAATCTGTGTATGCAGGGTCACTGGTCCAATAGTTTAAACAAGGTTTGAAGTGTTGCTCGTAAATTTCAGTTAAACGCTCTTCGGGCGCCTTGAAACGCTGACTTACAAACCAGATTCCACCAATTAATAAAACCCCCAATACGGGATAAAACATGAATCTAAACAATTTACCCATTATTCAAATGTAGTAATTATCAATTAAATACTTAATCTAGCTAAAAAAGAGTCAATTTGTTTTATAAATTCTTCATCAAAAGGGTTGTGGTTTTGATTGTTTGCAAATTGAACAATGACATCTTCTATACAATGCTGAGCTATTTTTATGGTTTCATTGGAGCTCGAAATTGGGTCATTGGTGGAGGCTAAAATCAAAACTGGAATCTTTAAATTTTTTGCAGGCTTGAAAAGTTCGTTGAGTTTACCCTTGGGTGGGCAAAAAGTTAAATAGTTATGCATTAAAACCCCAGCCCTGTCTCCCCTTAACAACCCCAATATGAAGGCTTTTTTAGTCCTTGATTTAACAAATGCGCTTACCAGTTTAATTGCTAATTGTTTTGCCAACCTAGAACTCATCAGCTTTAAAGCAATCTTGTTTAAATAGCTGTAATTGTTTAAAAGTTGCAGCATTTTAAAATTAAAAGGGTTAGCTGGTGAAATCAAAACCCATCCTTTTACAGTTAATAACTTACTTTTAATCAATCCAGCTGCAACCCAATTGCCAAAACTGAACCCACCCAAATACAATTGGTTGCCCAATTCAAGTTTCAATAACAAATCATACAGACTATTTGCCAAACAAGAGGGGTCTCTTGAATAAAACAAGATGGGAGTTTCTATTACCAATAAGCAGTACTTATGGGGCAATGCAGGTAGTAATTTTTTGTAGGTATGGGCCAACTGACCAAATCCCGTAAAAAAGACAACGGGAATTCCTCCTTTGCCACAATACCAGTAGTTTAGCCTTAAACCACTGTTTTCAAAAATATTTACAATAGCTGAATCTTCTTTACTCAAAATCATTTTTAATTCAAGTTGTGTAAAAATACTTTTTAATCTATTGGAAAACACTTAAAAATTGGGTGTACATTTGTACAATTTATACCTACACTGTCACAAATAACAAAATTCAAGCACTATGCCTAAAGATTCAAGTATTCGTTCGGTTTTAATTATTGGAAGTGGTCCTATTATTATTGGTCAAGCCTGTGAATTTGATTACAGCGGTAGCCAAGCAGCAAGATCATTGAAGGAGGAGGGAATTAAAGTAGTGCTCATTAATAGCAATCCAGCAACCATCATGACCGATCCGGTTACAGCAGACCATGTATATCTGTTGCCGTTAAACTCAGATTCTATTGTTAAAATTCTTGAAGAACATCAAATAGATGCGGTATTGCCAACAATGGGTGGTCAAACCGCCCTGAATTTGGCCATTGAATGTGAAGAAATTGGTATTTGGCAGAAATACGGAGTTCGTATGATTGGGGTGGACACTAAGGCAATTGACACGACAGAAAACCGTGAGAAATTCAGACAAAAAATGATTGAAATTGGGGTTGGTGTTGCACCCTCAAGAACGGCAAACTCATTTTTAGAAGGTAAAGAAATAGCTCAAGAAATAGGTTTTCCATTGGTGATCAGGCCTTCATACACATTGGGTGGAACTGGTGGTGGTTTTGTATGGAGCAAAGAAGAATTAGATGGGGCTTTACAAAAAGGGCTTACCGCCTCTCCAACTCACGAGGTACTTGTAGAAAAAGCGGTGTTCGGTTGGAAAGAATTTGAGTTAGAGTTGTTAAGAGATAAAAATGACAGTGTAGCCATTATATGTACCATTGAAAATTTTGACCCAATGGGTATTCATACAGGAGATTCAATTACGGTAGCACCAGCAATGACCTTGAGTGATACTTGTTTTCAAAGAATGAGAACGATGGCCATTGAAATGATGCGAAGTATTGGAAATTTTGCTGGTGGTTGCAATGTTCAATTTGCGGTTAATCCTGATGACGAACAAATCATAGCAGTAGAAATCAATCCTCGGGTGTCAAGGTCTTCAGCCTTGGCATCGAAAGCAACTGGTTATCCAATTGCAAAAATTGCTGCAAAGTTGGCAATTGGTTACCATTTAGATGAATTAAAAAATCCTGTTACACAAACCACTTCAGCCTATTTTGAGCCAGCCATTGATTATGTTATTGTAAAAATACCTAGATGGAATTTTGATAAATTCAAAGGGTCAAACAAAACACTTGGCCTTCAAATGAAAGCAGTAGGGGAGGTAATGGGTATTGGTAGAAACTTTGTTGAGGCTTTTCAAAAGGCAACACAAAGTTTGGAAATTAAAAGAAATGGTTTGGGGGCAGATGGATACCAACAAAGAAAATTAGAAGACATTGTTGAAAAACTAAAAAATCCTAGTTGGGATAGGATGTTTGCAGTTAAAGATGCTTTGAGCATGGGAATGCCCGTTTCATCATTAGAGAAAATAACCAGAATTGACCGTTGGTTTTTGAACCAGATCAACGACATGGTAAAATTGGAATCAGATACGAAGCGTTTTAATTCAAAGAACCTTCCCAAAGAATTACTCATTGAATTAAAGCAAAAAGGTTACAGTGATATTCAGATTGCTTATTTATTGGGAGGTGATACTACAGAAGACGATATCTGGGATTTAAGAAAATCACTCGGTATTCACAGAATTTACAAGATGGTAGATACATGTGCTGCAGAGTTTGCCTCTCCAACCAACTATTTCTATTCAACTTTTGATGGAGAAAATGAAAGCATTCCAACAGACAAGAAAAAGATAATTGTACTTGGCTCTGGACCAAACAGAATTGGACAGGGAATAGAGTTTGATTATTGCTGTGTACATGGTTTATTAGCCGCTAAAGAAGCTGGATTTGAAGCCATCATGATCAATTGCAATCCAGAAACTGTCAGCACAGATTTTGACATGGCCGATAAATTGTATTTTGAACCTGTTTTCTGGGAAACATTAAGAGAGATTATAGAACTAGAAAAACCAGAAGGTGTGATTGTTCAGCTGGGGGGTCAAACTGCACTTAAACTAGCGAGAAAACTACACGAACAGGGAATTAAAATTATTGGCACTACTTTTCCTGATATGGACATATCTGAAGACAGGGGAAGCTTCTCTGATTTGCTAAAAGAATTGGATATTCCATACCCAGATTATGGAGTAGCTGAAGATGCTGAAGAAGCAATTAAGGTTGCAAACAAAGTTGGATACCCCGTGTTGGTAAGGCCTAGTTATGTATTGGGTGGACAAGGAATGAAAATTGTTATCAATGATGAGGACTTAGAACAAGCTGTGATTGATTTGTTGGGAGATTTACCTGGTAACAGGGTACTCATTGACCACTTTTTAGACAGAGCAGAAGAAGCAGAAATTGACTTAATTTGTGACAAATCAGAAGCGCATATTGTGGGAATGATGGAGCATATTGAGCCCGCAGGTATTCATAGTGGTGACAGTTCAGCGGTTTTGCCCCCTTTTAGTTTAAGTAATAAAGTTACGGAACAGATGGAAACCTATGCCAAAAAGCTTGCAACCAAAATGCGTATCAATGGGTTGTTAAACATACAGTTTGCAATTAAAAACGAAAAGGTATACGTAATAGAGGCCAATCCAAGAGCAAGTAGAACCATTCCATTTATTGCCAAAGCATATCAAATCCCATACGTAAACATTGCTACTAAAATCATGTTAGGAACTCACAAACTCAGCGATTTTACGTTTGAAAGAAAACTTACTGGTTTTGCCATTAAGGAGCCTGTATTTTCGTTTGAGAAATTTCCTGGCGTAAACAAAGAGTTGGGTCCAGAAATGAAATCTACTGGTGAGGCCATTCGATTCATTGCTGATTTAAATGACCCATACTTTAGAACACTCTATAAAGAAAAGAGCATGTTTCTGAGCAAGTAGATGGATTTTATTGGGTTCAATCAAAAATTTTATTGGGTTCAGGTACTCTGAATACCAAGAAGTTGGTGCCAAAAAAGTTCAAAAAAACATTCAAACCAATTGCCAGCAAATTGGAAACCAATGGGCCATTGTTATTGAGCCAATTGGCGTAGCTTCCATATCCAAAAGAGGTGACCATTTCTGCAATCCAGGTATTAGGGTGTATAAAATGGTCGCACGCAAAATTAAAAACCAAGTACACAAAGAAGGTGATAGCGTAAACCAAAATGTATTTGAGTAAATACTTTTCGCCATCTTCAGTTTGGTCTATATAAGTCCAAAATTTATTAAGTGTAAAACCCACAAAAAAACCCATTACATAGCCTATGCCTTTGGATAACAGGTTAAGAGATGGGTATTGGTTAACAATGAGCCAAAAAACAGCTAAACTTACAGCAGCACTGGTTGCACCTACAATACCAAACTTTAAAAATTTCCGTATCAATGGAAAACGTTTTAACCAGTTTCTAAAGCGATTCACAATGGCAATTTTCATTCCTCAGAAACTGCTTTAGCCTTTAATTGCAATTAAGAAAATATCCCAGGTGTTGTCTAAATCTTGCTTAGTTAGAAAGAAATCTGACGTGCCAATTATTCCTACATCTTTGTTTTTATCATTGAGTTGGCTCCTCATTTTTGATGTAAGCCAATTGTAAGGAATTACCAACCATGATGCAGGCAATAGTTTATGCAAACCAAGTGGATCCAATTTGAGCATTTTTTTTGCCCATTGAGCGTTTTCATTGTAGTACTTGTTTACCCTTTCGTTACCCTGAAGACCCTTTAATTCAATGTTTCCAAAGACAGATCCAGCTTCTGTTTCCATTTCTTTGAAAGTGTATTCGTGCACATGAAAAGGGTTACGCGCTATACTCATTTTACTATTAGGCGTTGAACACAAGAAAAGACCACCTGGTTTTAATACCCGCTTCACCTCTTCCATAAAGCCTTTCCGGTTTTCTATGTGTTCAATAAATTGAAATGCTGTGACAACATCTAAACTTTCGTTTTCAAATGGTAACGGCGGAACACTGCATGAAACAAAATTCAGATTCAAGAGGTGTTTGTGTTTTTCATTAGCCAGTTTAACGGTTGCAGCACTATAGTCTACCCCTGTTGTTTTTTGGGTAAAACCAGCTAGGTATTGTGTTCCATATCCATCTGCGCAACCAATATCAGCAGTGGTTTTGTCTTTAACATAGCTTGCGGCAAATTCATAAGCAAAAAAACAACGCTTTACGGTAACATTGTTGCTGTCTTCAAAACTGGGTCTTTCTCTATCAAACATTCTGATATATTCTTTCCTTGCAAAAATACCAATTATATTAACTTTGAAACAATTACTTTTAAAAGAATGGAATTTAACCACTTATATGCCTTTTTAACAAAGCTTAAAATCAATAATAACAAGCCTTGGTTTGATGCGCACAAAGCCGAATACCAAGAATTAAGAAGGGATTGGATTGAGTTTGTTGGCGCTTTGTTGAACCATCTGCAAAAAACACACCCTGTCTTAATTGATTTAGAGCCTAAAAAATGCATTTTTAGAATCAATAAAGACATCCGATTTTCTAAAGACAAATTGCCCTACAAAACTAATTTTGGCATGCAGATTAACTTCCTGAATAGAAAAGATTTGTTTTGTGGTTATTACTTACACATTGAACCACAAAATACTTTTGTGGCTGGCGGTATTTATATGCCTCCAAGCAATGCGCTTGCAGCAATCAGACAAGAAATAGATTACAATGCAGCAGCAATTACTGCTATTTTAAGTCAAAAAAAGTTGATTGCCAATTTTGGTCAATTACAAGGAGAAAAATTGGTAAAAGCACCTAAAGGTTTCGACGTCAATCACCCAATGATAGAAATTTTAAAACACAAGAGTTTTGTTTTACAAAAAAATTTTTCAGAAAGTGTCACTAAAAATCCGATGGCTTTTCAGGAAGAACTCATCACATCGTTTAGTTTGATGGATCCTTTGATCTCTTTTTTACTTACTGCTGTGGAGGAAGTTAAATAAGAACCCGCTTGGTGTTCTCTAATTTTTTTTCGGTTTCGAACCATTCATCTCTAGGATTGGAGTCCTTTGTAATTCCAGCACCAGCATATAAACTATAGGCATTCGCATACGCTTCTAAACACCGAAGGTTCACATAAAGTTGCGCACTTTTGTTTTCAAATACAGGCCCAATGATTCCACTATAGAGAGAACGGTTATTTTTTTCGAGTTTTTTAATAAGCGCAATTGCTTCATTTTTTTCAATGCCAGCCACAGCTGGAGTTGGGTTCATTTTTTGAATAATGGCATTGTAATTAGAAAGTTCTTGAACTTTCCCTAATAAAGTTGTCTTTAGGTGAAAAAGCAGGCCCGACGCTATTGTTTCAGTTGGCGTTTTGGAATAAACAACACCAAGTTCGCACAATTGTTGCTCTATGTACTTTGTTACCCAATTTTGTTCTTCAATTTCCTTTTTGCTCCAATTTTGATGATTGGTTTTGGTTCCTGCAAGTGCATAAGTTTCAAAATTATTTCCACGAATGGATAAAAACACCTCTGGACTGGCACCAATCCAGGTACCATAAACAAGACTACTTGCCAAGTATACAAAAGCATTGGGAAAAGCTTTACATAAAGCATAAAAACTGGCTAATAAGTCTAGTTTTTGATTTACCAATGTTGCCCTTGCTAAAACCACTTTATTGAGATTTGAATGGGTATGGATTGCTTGTTGAATTTCAAGCACCATTTGTTCATATTCATCTTGGTTAGTTTGGTTGATGGATTGCTCCCTGAATTCAAAAGCTAAATTGAACAATTCGTCTATACCAACCACACGTTTCTTCATAGGCTCCAAATACACCAATGTATTTCCAGCATTGAATTCGCTCAGCACAAATGTATCGTTGCTGTTTTCAAACAAAAAATGCTTGGCGTTGTAATTAAAATTACCTTCCCAAAAATAAATTTGTGGTTCATTAGGAAGTTTAAATAAAACAAACTCAGACATGTTTATACAGGAACTACAGCCATAGTTAATCGGCTAATTGAACACAGATTGCCATGGTCATCGGTCATTTTAATTTCCCAAACTTGTGTTCTTTTTCCTAAATGAAGTGGTTTTGCGCATGCATGAACAAATCCCGAACCCACCGGTCTTACATGATTGGCATTGATATCCAAACCCAGTGCAACAAATTTGGTTCTATCAATACAGAGGTTCGCGGCCATGCTACCAGTTGTTTCAGCTAAAGTACAATAAGCTCCTCCATTAACTACGCCAAGCGGCTGAATGGTTCTGTG
This sequence comes from Bacteroidota bacterium, assembly GCA_027491355.1. Classification (GTDB taxonomy): domain Bacteria; phylum Bacteroidota; class Bacteroidia; order UKL13-3; family UKL13-3; genus CAISCU01. Next base: position 17,815 of record JAIXWI010000009.1, on the reverse strand, counting down.
GTCAACAGGCATTTTTGCACAAAGAAAATCATCACCAATTTCTGTAAAAACAATTCCAATCCATTGGCTAAGTGTGTTTTCACAACGCCGATTGATTTCTTCTAGTGCATTCTCTGAAACATTTAAAAATGTACTCATATCACCGCTGCCTCCGGCCTGGTATATTTCATTATTTTGTGGTACAATTCTTCAGGTTTAAAGGGTTTTGTTACAAAATCATTCATACCCGCCTCTATTACTTTTCTTCTGGTTTCTATGAATGCATCTGCAGAAAGCGCGATGATTGGAATGCTTGTATTTTTGATTTTATCGTGGTCTGCACGTATAATTTCTGCAGCCTGAAATCCACTCATTTCGGGCATTTGTAAGTCCATTAGTACAATGTCAATGTCGTTGTGCTCTTGTAAATATGTAATCGCTTCTGCACCATTGTTTGCAACCAATACATTGTTGTTCCATTTCTTGAAAAACTGTTTTGCAACATATTGGTTCATGGTATTGTCTTCCACCAACAAAATTTTAACTCTAGATAAATCATGAACTACATCGTTGAACTTATTTAGGTTGTCTTCAATAATTTCTTTGTGTCCTAAGGAATATGGTATGATGACATAAAAACTTGTTCCTTTGCCTATTTCTGATATTAAATCGATGCTACCACCCTGTAAAAGGGTGAGATTTTTTGTGATAGCCAAACCAAGTCCTGTACCCCCATATTTTCTGGTTGTATCAGTATTTGCTTGGGTAAAGCTTTCAAATATTTTGTCTTGTTTTTCTTTTGGTATCCCAATTCCAGAATCAGTTACTTCAAATTTAATGTAAACATTTGCACCTGTGTTTTGTTCGAGCGAAACCCTAACAGTTACTTTACCAGATGAAGTAAATTTCAATGCATTACCAACTAAATTAAATAAAATTTGATTCAACCTGTAAGGGTCACCTATTAAAGCCGGTGGAACATCTTCTTCAACAATTACATCAAATGCCAGCTCCTTTTCATGTGCGCGATAATCAAAAGTTCGCTTTAATTCAGACATGCGGTGTCTGATATCAAAATCAATGGATTCGAACGTAATTTTTCCAGCCTCAATTTTAGAAAAGTCCAAAATATCATTGATTATAACCAGTAGATTGTCTGCCGAGTATTTAATGGATTTTAAATTTTCAAGGGTACTGCCAGTATATCCCTCTTCAAGTAAAAGTTCACTCAGACCAATGATAGCATTCATTGGGGTTCTAATTTCGTGACTCATGTTAGACAAAAACTCTGATTTTGTCTTGGCAGCTGCAATGGCTGCATTTCTTGCCTCTAAAAGCTCGTACTCGAATTTTTTATTTTCTGTAACATCTTGAGAAAAGATTGCAACGCCTGTTACTTCTCCGTGTTCATTGATAATAGGGTTGAAAGTGGTTTCATACCATGGAATTTCTGTTAGCGCGTTACTAAAACTAATTTGTTCCAATACCTGAAATTGTTCGCCTTTTAAACACCTATTTACGTTGGCAATGATGGTGGTTTTTCTGTCATAAGCTATTGGTAAATCTGTAAGACTGATATCGCTTTTAACAATGCCATGAAGTTTTAGTAGGTGTTCGATGTTTTCTTTGAAAGAAGAATTAAAAGAGATCAGTTTTAAATCTCTGTCTACTGCATAAATTAAGTTTTTGGTGCTTTCTAAAATTGCATTGAGTCTGTTGTTGTTTTCAATGATTTCTTTTTCAGCAATGATTCTTTGTCTTTCAGCAATGTTTAAACGAATACCAGTTAATACAACTTTTGAAATTTTATCTGGATTGATTTCGGTTTTGGTAAAATAATCAAAAGCACCACTTTTAATCATTTCTACGGCAATTTTTTCATCACCATGAGATGTCATCACCGCCACAGGAGTTTTTATATCAAGCTCTCGCATTTTAAGTAAAACTTGAAGTCCATCCTCTCCTGGTAATTGATAGTCTAAAAAAACACAATCAAAAAGCTGTTCCTGAAGTGTTTTTAAACCTACAGCAGCATTGTTACAAACAGTTAAATTATGAATTAGGTCAGTTTTCTTTATTGCGCGTTGAAAACTTTGAATGTCTACTTCATCGTCTTCTATCAATAAAATTCTATAGGTTATTTTGTTTTCTTGCTCAGACATTTTTTATAGCTTAGTCGGGGAACTCACACAGTTTCCAATAGTTGTTCAAGGTTGATACTGCTTCAATAAAGCGGTCCATGCTTAAAGGTTTTAGAATATAGCCGGCAACATTTAAGTTATAAGCATCTATTTTATCTCTATCTTCATTTGAAGTTGTCATAATAAATACACTTAAATTTTTGAGATGCTCATCGTGTCTAAGCTCCTTTAAAAATTCAATCCCACCCATTTTGGGCATATTTAAATCAAGCAAAATGATTCTTGGCAATTCACTTGGCTTTTCAAGTTGGGTTTTCCTTAAATATTGTAAAGCATCCAAGCCATTGTTTGCCACTACAAGCGGATTGGTTATGTTGTTTTTTTTGAAAGCCCTTTTCACATTCATTACATCCACTTCATCGTCTTCAATGAGCAGGATGTTGATGATTTTTTCGTTCATATTTTTTTCAATAAAGATTGAATTTATTACAAGTATTGTAACAGTAAATCATTAATTAAATAACAATATCAGACATTTTTTTTAAATCTAAAAGCTCAGCTTTACACCAATTTAACTTGATTGTCTTTAGGCCAAGTAAAATAAAAAGAAGATCCTTTACCTGGTTCAGATTCGAGCCAGATAGCACCACCATACTCTACAATTATTTTTCTTGCAATGGCCAATCCGGCCCCTAAATTCTCAACCTCGTCTTTTCTGTTCAGTGTTTGGAAAATGCCAAATATTTTTTGATGAAACTCTTGTTCAATTCCAGGTCCATTATCTGTGATGCAAAAAGCAATTTCTGAACCTTGTTCTTTAAAAGTAATATTTACTATTTTTTCAGTTTTGTCATTGTGTTTGATGGCATTTGTGATAAATACATACAAAACTGTTTCAAAATCTTTTTTGTTGCCAAATACACTTGGTAGCGTTTCTTCTAAATAAATAGCAGTATTGCTGGGTGGATTGATTCTTTTGAGAACATTAACAATACAATCTTTGCTTGATAACAAAACCTGTTCGGTGAGGGTTTTGCCAGAACGGGCGTATTTCAATAACGCATTGATTAAACTCTCCATTCGTTGCACCCTACCTTTAAGCATATTGAAATAGCCCAAACTTACACCCTGTAAATTGTCTCCTAATTCTTCTTGAATCCAGTCGGTTAAGTTATGAATTCCCCTGAGCGGACTCTTAAGATCATGCGATGCTACATAGGCAAATTGATCAAGCTCTTGATTTTTCTTTTCTAAAATGGCAGTATATTCTTGTAGTTCTAACCTGCTTTTTTCTTCTGTTTCTTTTGCCTTTTGTAGGTTGTTTCTCATTTCAACCAATGCTTTTCCAAGCTTGTCTGATTTACTCAGAAGTGGCACATTGATTAAATAATTACCTTTTCCAATGGCGTTGGCAACTTCTGTTTTTGTTTTGAAACCAGCTGCTACCTTTTTGGCAGATTCAATCATGGTTCCTATTTCATCATTTCTATAAACCTCAGATTGAAAAGTGAGTACCTTTCCTTCACTCAACTCATCTAAAATACTACTGATTTCTTTGATGGGTTTGATAATGGTTTCTTGGGTAATATAGATAGAGAAAATACTTACTACAATGATAATGACAATCATTACAACCAATAAATAGGAGAGGGTTCGGTAACTGGCATATTTTTGCGCCTCTAGTTTTCTGAAAATGTAAATGGCCTCCATACTGGTTTCCTCTAGTTTTGCACTCAAAGGATTGTTCATGATTTCTATTTCATCGTTGATTAATCTGGCAACCCTGAGTTTTTCTTTGTCATTGTAGTCATCTGGCCCCTTTAATAGCGCGAGTATGGCACGCTCTTTTTCTATGATTTTTTGGAACTTGCCATCAATTTCAATGATGTTTAAACGAATACCTTCCATACTTGCTTCTTGGCTCATGCCAATAACAGTAAGTTTTTTTTCGTTATAAGTTCGGTCTAGTTGTTTGGTAAGTACTCTCCGCTTTTTTTCGTTGTATTGAGATGAGATGTCAGAACTAAGCAAAATGGTAGTTTCAATTTGACTTTGATAATCTTTGAGAGCTGAAATAACAGGCCTGTATTTGTCGGAAATTTTAGTGTCTATTTTTTTACTGTATTCTAGCAACAAAAGAGCAGCTACAGAGAAAAAAAGCGATACAATTACGACGGCTAAAAAACTAAAAGCCGTTCGGGTACCAATATTGATTCTGTAAAGCCTATTGAATATTCCTTTGAACATAACTTGTATTCAATAAGTTTAATACATTTTTATTGGCATCAAATCCCACAAAATCAACAACAAACATAAATGATACTGTTTTTTTCAATAGACTTTATTTGCAATGGGTATTTTGAATTCCCCAATTACCAAATAAACAAAAAAAATAGGTGTTAAACAAATGCCTTATCCACCGCTGTTTTGTGACTTTGGAGAATATGCTAGTCCTTTTATTTCCAAGAAAACTGTCAGAAGAATTCAAACGTATAAAGGTGCTATGAATATAGGGTAACCTGCTTGGTTCAACACCAATTGTTACTTTATAAAATTTTACTCTGCTGTTTTTAAACAATGCCTAGGTTAAAAGTCAGCATTACAGTTGCTGATTTTCATGCATTTATTCAAAGGTCATTCAAACACCCTACATTTACGGTATGAATAACTGGAACGAAAACAACAATGAACTGAGTAAAACTTTTGTGTTCAAATCTTTCATGGATGCCATTCAATGGATGGTGAAAGCAAGTGTTGAAATTGAGCAGCAGAACCATCATCCAAAATGGACTAACGAATACAACAAAGTACACGTGTGTTTATCTACTCATGATGAGGGAAATACCATTACCAGCAAGGATAGAGCCTTGGCCCACGCGTTGGATTTAATTGAATAATTGAAGTTTTATGGTAAGCGTTAAACCGGTTTGTATTCTCAAAAACCCTGCGTCAGGATTACTCTACGGTATGTCAATTTCTACTCACGCAGGATAATTTCAACACCAAAATTAGTAAAACCCAACGTGAATTTCTCGTTTTGAATCTACAACTTACCTCTTCGAATCTTTGGATGTCAACTTGTTCATTCCACCAAACCGAACTGTACCATTTGATTAAAACCCAGCATGAGAAATTGGGAGTCTATTATGGAGTTATTCTGAAATGTTTATTGTCGATAACCTGTTCCTCGACAAAAACCACATTCAACCAATCCACTTGGTGGACATTGAAAACACTCTCCTCCACCCGAAGTGCGTATTCCGCTACCTCGACAATATCCACATTCCTTAAAACCTCTTCCTAAACACCATTTACATTTGACTAATTGTTGTTCAATTTGATGTTGTTGAACTTTTGTTTTGACTTGTTTGTTCGAATTCAAATTTTTTTGGTTTGGACTGTTTCTGGAGAATAATTCATTCTTATTGTGTTTAAGTTTATTTTTGATATCAGAAATATCGTCATTTATGTAATATATATTTCTGGTTTTAGTCCAAATTATTTTACCATCCCCCTCTCGAATACATTTAATCCAGTTTCCATGTGAATCGTATTCATACTTCATTTCAAATATAGTAACTTGGTCATCAAATGTGACTATATTTTTGACTTCATTACCATAATTATCATATGAAAATTCTTGAATCAATAAGTTATTCATGGTACCATTTTCTAACCAATATGATTTTGACATTATTTTTTGACCATTTTCATTGAAGGAAATAACTTCAAATCTTGCAGTTTCGACCTTAGACAAATTAATAATATCCTTTTGAATTGTTGAGTCTATATTTTTTGAGTAATAAAATTCTACATAACCAACTTCTTTGCCGTTCTCGATTTTTGTCTCTTTTCTTATTTTTTTATTTTCATATGAAAATGAAGAATAAGATTCTGCTTTATTATTTTTGTCGGTTGTTCTCTTTTTAATTAAATGTCCTTCTTTATCATAAAGAAACAATTGAGTACTTTCACTTGAGGTGTTATAACTAAACTTTTTAGATAATACTTTTATTAATTTATTTTTATTATAAAAGCACTGAGACCATGAAGTATTATCAAATTCGGTTACTTTGTAACCCAATTGATTATATTCGATATACCTCTCTTCATGTATATCATTACCCTCACTCAATTCAGATTCATGTATATATAGAACCTCCCCTTTCAAATTTTCTTTTTCTAAATCATTTTCACTGAAATCATTTTCAGAATTGCATCCAAAGAGAATCGACATTACTCCCGTTATTAATAGTAATTTATTCATCTAAAAAGTATGTTATAATTCGAATATATTTAGTTTATCACATCTGTCAACTATAGGAAACGAATCTAGTTGGTTTGAATAATAGAACGATTTAAGGACATCACTTCAGTTAACGACCAATTGCCTGTTAACAAAAAAGAGAAGTACTATGGTCAATAGTAGACCATATTAGTTTGTCATTCGATTGTATCAATAAAACCTACCAATTGGATGTTAATTTTAGGATACCAATTGTGTTCGTTGAAAAGGGTTTGGGGTCAAAACCAAAAACCCAGTATCAGGATTACTCCACCGTTACCGATTTAGCTAAGTTTCTAGGTTGATCTACATTGCAACCCCTCATGACAGCAATATGATACGACAGCAATTGCAATGGAATGGTTGCAATTAACGGCAGCATAATTTCTTCACAAGATGGAATGTAAATCACGTGGTCTGCCATGTGCTTCAACTCTTCGTCTCCCTCGGTAGCAACCACTATAATTTTACCTTTACGGGCTTTTACCTCTTGGATATTGCTGACAACTTTTTCGTAGTTACTGTGTTGTGTGGCAATTACAACAACAGGCATTTCTTCGTCAATTAAAGCAATTGGACCATGCTTCATTTCAGCAGCTGGATAACCTTCAGCGTGTATGTAGGATATTTCCTTTAATTTCAAAGCCCCCTCCAAAGCAACAGGGAAGCCATAACCCCTTCCTAAAAAGAGGAAGTTTTTAGCGTCTTTATACCTGTCTGCTAATGTTTTGATCAACTCATCTGATTTAAGAACAGCTTCTATTTTAGCTGGAATGGTTTCCATTTCATTGAGAATTTCACGCATGCGCTCATTTGAAATGGTTCCCCTTTTTTGTGCTACAGAAAGTGCAATTAAAATCAGTGCGGTAACCTGTGCGGTGAATGCTTTGGTTGATGCTACACCAATTTCTGGACCAGCATGGGTGTATGCACCAGCATGAGTTGCCCTTGGTATGCTCGAGCCAACTACATTACAAACGCCAAATACAGTTGCACCTTTAGATTTTGCTAGTTCAATTGCAGCTAGAGTATCTGCAGTTTCTCCAGATTGAGAAATAGCAATTACAAAATCTTTTTCGCTGATAACCGGGTTTCTGTACCTGAATTCTGAAGCATATTCTACTTCAACTGGAATTCTGGCCAAATCTTCTAATAGGTATTCACCAACCAATCCAGCATGCCAAGAAGTGCCGCACCCAATGATAATGATCCTATCTATGTTTTTGAGTTTGTCTTCAAACTTGTTTACACCAGCCATGCTGATATGGCCTTCTTTCAGATGGATTCTACCCCTGAAGGAGTCTAAAATACTTTTTGGTTGCTCAAAAATTTCTTTAAGCATGAAATGTTCGTAACCACCTTTTTCAATGTTCTCAAGGTTAAATTCTATTTCAGTAATGAAAGGTGTTTTGAGTGTATTGTCAATGGTTTTAATGGTAAGTTGTTCGCCATCAATAATGGCCACTTCTCCGTCGTTCAAATAAATGACATTTCTGGTATATTCAACTATGGGAGTGGCATCGCTGGCTATAAAGTGTTCACCTTTACCAACACCAATAACCATAGGACTTCCCTTTTTAGCGCCTATTAAATAATTGGGATTGCTTTTAGAAAGTATGACTATTGCATAAGCACCTATTACTTGGGTCAAAGACATCCTAACGGCCTCTTCAAAGGTTACATCATTGTGTTGGTATACTTCTTCAATCAAATGAATCAACACTTCAGTATCTGTTTCACTACTGAAAGTGTGCCCTTTTTGTATAAGCATTGCCTTGAGGGATGCATAGTTTTCAATGATTCCATTGTGTATAATGGCAAACTCAGCATTTCCTGAAAGGTGTGGATGAGCATTTTTATCGTTTGGAGCACCATGCGTTGCCCAACGCGTATGTCCCATACCCGTAGAGGCTTTAATATCTTTGCTTCCTATTTCGTTTTCAAGGTCAACTACTTTACCAGTTTTTTTGTAAACTTTCAAGTTTTTTTCATTGTCTAACAATGCAATTCCGGCACTGTCATAGCCTCGGTACTCTAGGCGTTTTAAACCCTTTAATATAATTGGACAAGCCTCTTGATGGCCTATATAAGCAACAATTCCACACATAAGACGAAATTAATAAAAAAGACTGAATTATTTATACAAACTTAAACTCGACTCAATTGGCTTGTTGAAATACGTACTTAATCCTCGCATTTCGTGTAACAATTGTTCAAATTCAGTAAATGTAAGTGCTTGATCAGCATCTGAAAGTGCTGTTGATGGATTTGGATGTATTTCAATCATGAGGCCGTTTACACCAGCTGCTATTGAAGCAAGAGAAAGCTGCTTAACAAATTTAGCCGAACCTGTGCCATGGCTTGGATCAGCAAATACAGGCAAGTGGCTCATGGATTGAACCATTGGTATTGCAGTTATGTCCATTTGGTTACGAACATCTGTATCAAAGCTTCTTAAACCCCTTTCACACAATATGACTTTTTGATTACCACCACACAAAATATAGTCGGCAGCTAATAACCACTCATTGATTCGGGCAGACATTCCCCTTTTTAAAAGAATGGGCTTGTCTATTTTTCCTAACTCAGCAAGCATGTAAAAATTACTCATGTTTCTGCTGCCAATTTGTATGATATCTGTATGAGCCAAAACTTGGTCTAAGAGACTCAAGTCCATTAGCTCTGTAACCACACTTAAACCATTTTCTTTTGCTGCTTGAGCCATCATTTTTAAACCCTCTAACCCTAAGCCTCTAAAGGCATAAGGAGATGTTCTGGGTTTGTATGCGCCCCCTCTCATAAATTTCAAGCCATTTCTACCAAGAAATGCAGCAGTTTCAAAAATTTGCTTTTCGTCTTCAACACTACAAGGACCAGCAATTAAGTTGGTATGATTTCCTCCAATTTCAACACCATTTACCTCGAAAACACTTGTGTGTTTGAATTTTTTTGATGAAAGCTGAAATGGGGTTTCAATTTCTACAATTCCTTCAATTCCATCAATACCAATGAGAAAATTTGGACTTTTTAATTTAGGAACTACCAAACAAGATTTAGCCTCAACAAAAGTATATTCAAATTGGTTCAAAGTTAGTACAGCCTTTACTTGGTGAAGGTTTTCTGCTGTATAATTTTTATGGAGTTGAATAATCAAAGCTGCTAATTTTTTAAAACAGAGTAAGTAAGTTTTAGTTTTATTTTACCACTGTCTTTTTTGCCATCAAGCATTAACCTAGCTGCAGTAAAAGGGTTGTTTACTGGAATAAATAAAAACAAACCAGTTAATTTATCCATGTTTTTACCTGATTTGTATTCATCTAATAAATATTGCATGTGACGGGCAATATTGAATCGATACTCTTTTCCTCCATAGAGTACACCACCATAGTAAGCAGAACTTTCAAATGCCAAATCTTTTGTAAATATGTTGTAACCACTTGTGTCTGAAGCAACCAATTGCAGGCGTTCAGGCAACTTAAAACCGCCATTGTCACCCAACACAGTAAAAACCATTTCAGCTCCATTGATTGCTATTTTCTTATTTCCAAATTTGTTTAACAAATCGGCTAATTCAATTCTCACTTTTGTGCCAAAAAGTGATTGAACAGCCAAGCTGTCTCTGTGGGTGCCTACAAATGATTTTTGTAGAAAGTTTGCAGGTGCTGAATAGTGACTCACTGCGTTTGCCGCTACTTCGCTTCCTCCTATAATTGGAAAATCAGCCTCAAGTGAATCTTTGTAATAAGCTGTTAAAGCAGAAACATTAGAGTTGAGCCTAATGTAGGCTATACCACCCGTATTGTTACCCAAGTCTGTTTCGTCAACCACCATCAAACCTTTGAAAGCCTTTTTAAAATTGCTGGTACTAGAAAAATTACCCGCAGCCTCAGCTTGAATGAGTTTTTGGGCAAAGGCATCGTTCATTTTAATTCTAATATGAGGTGGCAGATAAAAGGTTTGACTTCCGAGTTTTATGATACTTGTGTCGTTTAAATTGAATTTACCAGTCCAAGAGCCAATTTCAGTATGATTGTGGTTGAATTTTCTAGAATGGTAATAGCTGGAATCGAAACTTAAATCTTCATTGAGTTCATATACTTTTAGGGTATGTACTTGATTTAAATCTCCATAAAAAGCATTCAAATCTGCAAATCGCAACTGCAAAATCAACGAATCAAAACTATTGGCTCCACCCCATGAAAATGAATTATTAGGTAGGTTGTATTGAAAAACCAAATCGGCCCTTGTAACGCCCATGTCTGGGTCATTGATTTTACCCAATCCATAAACAGAAAAATTCTTGGTTTCTATAGAGTCCATTTGAACGGTATAGGCAACCAAATTGATGGATGTGTCGAACGCTAAATTAATATCGTTAGCAGACCCAATAAGGTTTAAGCCTATGTTATTAGGTTCTCTTTTACAAGCAAAGAGTACAAGACAACAAATTAAAGAAATGAATCTAATCTTGGTGTTCAAGGAGTGTGTCATACAAATTAATGTAGATGTCAACATCTTCGCCAGAATCAGGATGTTCTATAACCGGTTTAGATTTCAATTTCTTCAAGAACTTTGTTATTTCCGGATCAATTTCATGGCTGGCTTTAACAACAGCATCGGCGTGTTCTATTCCCGACATGTACAGCTCTGAACAGCCTGCATTTGCAAGTGAAGAGACTTGTTTATTGTCTATGGCATTTAGGCTAGCTTTGCGCGCAAATTCTTTACCTAGCTTTTCGTCAAATTGGTTTTCGAATACCGAGTAAACCACTTTTGCCAATCTAAAAACAGGTTCGTCTTTGTAGAGTGTTTTCAGGTACAATGGAATTAAACTGGTCATCCAACCTTGACAATGGATGATGTCTGGCTGCCACCCAAGTTTTTTTACTGTTTCCAAAGCACCTTTGCAAAAGAAAATGGTGCGTTCATCATTGTCGCCAAAAAAGGTATTGTTTTCATCTGTATAAACATGTTTGCGATGAAAATAATCTTCGTTGTCTAAAAAGTAAACCTGCATTTTTGCTTCGGGTAACGAAGCTACTTTGATGGTTAAAGGATTATCGTTGTCATCAATTGTTATATTGATCCCGCTCAACCTAACTACCTCATGTAATCGATTTCTTCTTTCATTGATACAACCAAACCTTGGCATTAAAACCCTGATTTCGTTGTCTTTTTCCTGAGTTGCTTGTGGCAATACTCTTGCCAATTCTCCCACATTACTCACTTTCAGGAAAGGCGTCATCTCGGATGAGATATAAAGAACTCTCTTTTTTGCCATACACACTTTACGTAAAAATAGTATGCAAAATTACGATAATGATAAGAAATTTCTTAATATTCCGATCTTTAATAATAGGCATACAAATATAAACAACTGATAAACAGATACTAAAGTGATATTGTGCAAAACTATTTCTGATTTAACAAGGGTTTTAAACGCCAAAAAGGCCTCCAATCAAACAATTGGTTTCGTTCCAACCATGGGTGCATTGCATGCAGGTCATTTATCACTTGTTAAACAAGCCAAGCTAAAATCTGACTGTGTTGTGTGTAGTATTTTTGTAAATCCAACTCAATTTAATCAAGAATCAGACCTTAAAAATTATCCCATAACCATTGAAAATGATTTGAAGTTATTAGCAGAATCAAATTGTGACGTGGTATTTGTTCCAACTATAAGTGAGGTTTATCCTGATGGCTTGAAAAAGTCCCAAGCGGCTGTTCTTGGTTCAATAACTATGATGTTTGAAGGGGCGTATAGGCCTGGTCATTTTGATGGTGTACATACCATCCTTAAAAGACTTTTTGATATTGTAAAACCTAATTTGGTATACTTTGGACAAAAGGATTTTCAACAGTGTTTATTGGTAAAAAAGCTCATAGCATATTACAGTTTATCCATTGAATTTTTTATGGGAGAGATTGTTAGAGAATCAGACGGATTGGCAATGAGTAGTAGAAATGTTCGGTTAACTGCAGAGGAAAGAAAAGTAGCAACGGAAATTTTTAAAGCATTGAGTATTATTAAACAAAATTGGCATAAAAATACTGCTGCTAATTTGATTGCAATTGCAAGAAAACAATTAGAAATGCACCCACTCATTAAAATTGAATATTTAAATTGTGTTGATTCAGATAATTTACTTGAAACAGTTGACAAAGAAAATGTTGTTTGTTTGATTGCTGTCAATTGTGGCGCAATAAGACTCATTGATAATGTTTTACTTCCATAATTCAATTTTATTGGTTTATTTTGGTAGTTGAAGATGCAACCCGAAGAAAAATTTAATAAAACCATACAGTCTAAACTACCACAAATAGACTTCAGAGCGCATTTGAGAGAGAGCAGTGTGCAACTGAAAAGTAAAAGGGATGAGGCCAAGACTTTATATGGAAATTATGAATTGGCAAGACTCAGAGCATCCTATACAAAATGGAAAGTAATTGAAAACTTGGATAAGTTTTTAATAGATTTTGAAGCATCTGTTGTTAGAAAGGGAGGAAAGGTTATTTGGGCATATGATGTTCAAAATGCACAGCAAGAAATACTACAGATTGCACAAAAGTATAGCAAAGGAAATCTTGTTTATGCTAGGTCAGCTATTTTTGACGAAATTGAACTCAAATCATTTTTTGATTCAAAATCTTTAAAGCTCAAAGCCGTTGATTTCAGTGATTTTATTTTGAATGAGTGTGAAGAAGGTGTTTTTACTGAAAATACGCCCCTTTTGGCCCTAGATCCACAAAAAGTAAGAACCAAGTTAAACAGCTCCATTCGAATGTCTATTGAGGCGGATGCAAATGAAATGGCTTCAGATATCCGTCAATCTATAAGAAAAAATTTTTATCAAACAGATTTGGCTATTACCGGTGCCACTTTTTTGATTGCGGATGGTGGATTGGTTGTAAATTCTGAGAACTCTGCTGCTTCCAGAATGAGTCACGCATTTGCAAAGACACATTTAGTAATTGCAGGCATTGATCAATTGTTACCAAGTTTGAACGAATTGGATTTGTTCACAACATTGTATGCTACTCAGAAAACCGGCGAAAAACTACAAAGTTACCTGACAGTTACAAGCCCTGCAGATAGGGATGATATAGATGGTCCACCGGAATTTATTGTGCTGCTTTTAGACAATGGTCGGTCGAATGTTTTAGCCGCTCAAGACCAGCGCCAATCATTATCTTGTATTGATTGTGGAGCCTGTAATGATGTTTGTCAGGTATTTAATTACATTGGTGGAGCTGTTCATTATCAAAATCACCAAGCAGGACCAATTGCACAGGTTGTAAAGCCACTTAAATCTGGTTTAGCAGATTATGGTTTTTTGAGTGAACACTCAACTTTATGTGGTAAATGTACGGATGTTTGCCCAATGAAAATAGACATTCATAACCATCTTATAAGGAATAGAAGAGATGCAATAACAGAGGGTGTTATTGAAACATCTGAACGTTTTTCGTGGTATTCATGGTCTAAATTGATGTTGAGTAGAAAGAACATGAACAGGCAGTCTTCTCTAAGAAACTTTACTTTTAAATCTTTCTTTAGAAAACAATGGGGAGAGGAGAGAGAGCTTCCTAAAATTGCTGAAAAAACCTTTAATCAACTTTGGAGAGAAAGAAATGGTCTTTAAAGAATTGATTCAATAATCTTTTCGACACTAATACCTTCCGCTTCTGCCTTAAAATTTCTGATAATTCTGTGTTGTAAAATTGCTTCAGCAATTGCTTTTACATCTTCTATATCAGGAGAAAATTTACCTTTGAGCAAGGCACTACACTTTGCCCCGATAATTAAAAATTGACCAGCCCTTGGTCCGGCTCCGTAGCTCACATATTCTTTTACTAAATTGTCAGCAAACTCAGATTGTGGCCTGGTTTTAGCAACTAATTTTACAGCGTATTCATAAACATTGTCAGGAACGGGCACTCTTCTTACTAGTTCTTGAAAAAAAAGAATTTCTGTTGCCGACATGATTTTATTTACAGATGCCGCATTGTTGCCTGTTGTATTTTTTATGATAGTAAGTTCATCGGTGTAATTGGGGTACGATAAGTTTAAATTAAACATGAAACGGTCTAATTGAGCCTCAGGTAATGGATATGTACCCTCTTGTTCAATTGGATTTTGAGTAGCAAGTACAAAAAACGGTTTGTCGAGTTGGTGAGCAACACCTCCAACGGTTACAGCTTTTTCTTGCATAGCCTCCAATAAAGCGGCTTGGGTTTTTGGTGGAGTTCTGTTAATTTCATCGGCTAATACAATGTTAGCAAATAAAGGTCCACGTATAAATTTAAAGCTTCTGTTTTCTCCCAATATTTCAGCACCTGTAATATCTCCTGGCATTAAATCAGGGGTAAATTGAATGCGGCTGAAATTTAAATCTAAAACTTCAGCTATTGTTTTAACCAAAAGGGTTTTTGCTAGCCCTGGAAGTCCAATTAATAGGCTATGTCCATTAGAAAAAATTGAAATCAGTAATTTATTGATAATTTCATCTTGGCCAATGATTACCTTTTTAATTTCATTTTGTAGGGCTTCAGACTTTTGATTTAAGGCAATTGCAGCCTCTCTGTCATTTGCATAACTCATCATCTTATTTATCTTTTGTTATCCAGTTGGCTAATTCTGGGCAGGTTGCATAGGCTCCATTTATTTGAATAAAAAACTGCTTCTTGTTGTGCTCTATCCAATTATTCAATACAGTATTTTGTTTTTTTCTGTAAGCCAATTGCTGAAATTTTTGGTAATCATCTTTTAAATTAGCAATATGTGGAGGCATTTCGCTTTTTAGGTAAAACACCCTCCAGGCCTTCTTTTTTTCTGGTCCAGGTAAATAAATGAGCTCTGGCTCTGAAATTTCACCCGGCTTCATATTAGAGATGCTTAAATAAATAGCCTTGTCGAGTTCGTCAACAGGAACCCTTGTATTGCCCATACCTGCCGAACCAATGAAACCTCCTGTAGCCTTTGTTTCTTGGTCATCAGAGAATTTTTTTACTGCTGCTTCAAAAGAAATGGAATCCATTTTAATCAACTGTAAAATACTGTCTATTCTGTGTTTGGCAAGCTCTAAATCTGAACTATAAGTTTTGGGCATAATTAAGATGTGCCTTGCATTTACTTCTTCCCCTTTTCTTTGAATGGGTTGGATCAGGTGGTATCCAAATGTGGTTTCAACAATTTTTGAAACACTGTCTGGCTTAAGTTTAAAGGCGGCTGCTTCAAATTCAGGTACCATCATGCCTCGGCCAAAATAACCCAACTCACCTCCGTTTGATGCAGATGCTTTATCGTCTGAATAAATAACAGCCAAAGTGCTTAGTTTTTCACCGCCTTCAGTAATTCTTTTTCTGAGTTCAGCTATTTTTTCATAGGCAGCTAATTTAGACTCAGCACTTATTTTCGGCTCAATTATAAGTTGAGCAAGCTCTATTTCTGCACTGTAATATGGCAAACTATCGGTAGGAATAGCATTGAAATAATTTTTAATATCTGTTGGATTAACCTTTACATCTTTGATTATCTTGCTTTGGATATCTTGAATCAATTGGCTGTTTTTGATATTTTCCCTTTGTGCCGACTTGATTTCTTGTATAGATTTTCCGGCTATTTCCTCTAACGCTTTTTCACCTCCGTATTGTTTGGTAAAGTAACGAATTCGCTCTTCAATTTCAGCATCAATACGCTCTTCATTAACAGGTAAACTATCTACCAAAGCCTTTATAATCATAAGGTTTTCGATGAGTTTTTGTTTGAAAATATCACACTTGAGTGTATCGTTTTCCTTTCCAGTTTGTTTGCTGATTTGTTCTTGTGCAATTTCAATATCCGACCTCAGTATGACTCTATCAGCAACCACTCCAATGATTTCATCTAATATTTGTGCCTTTGAATTGCCCCCAACAGCGATAAAAATGATAAGTGTAATGAGTAATTTTTTCATAAAGTTAAACCCTCCTCACACAAGCCATATGTTAGGAGTAAATTTGGAGGTAAATATAACAAAGCTCTTTGGATATCTTTTATCTATTTTGTGCAACAGCCATAAAAAAAATAAAGATTGGGTCAAATTTACTTCTTAAGAGAATATTAACATTTGATTCCCATACATTTGAAATTGAAAAAGTTGTATCTTATGATAAAAATAATACAAAATACTTGTCGATTCACCGTTTTTGCTTTGTTACTGCTGTTCACATTCAAAGCGGAAAATTTAAAAGCATCCCACATTGTAGGTGGTGATTTAACGTACCAATGCGTAAGTTCAACACCCGGAGTTTATTTTGTAGAATACAAATGGTACCGTGATTGTCAGGGTATTCCAATGTGTGGTTGTGGCGCAACGGGTCCTTTAGATCCTGCCTGCAGCATTGATTTAGAAATTGTTGGAGCAGATGGAAATTGTGCAGGACAATCTTTTGGTAGACAAAAATTGACAGTTGTTCCAAACACAAGTGCTTATGACGTTATTCAGTTGTGCGCCATGTCAACAACTATTTGTACAAATTGTGGAACCAGAACACCGGGGTCATTTACCCCAGGCATAGAAATTTATACATTCAGGGGAACCATTAATTTAGCCTCCCTTACTTCAGATCCAACTTGTTGTAGGTTCAACATTGGTTTTGGGGAATGTTGTAGAAATTCAGCAATTACCACGTTTTTAAACCCAGGTGGTTTGAGTTTTTATTCTGGCGGTACATTAAACAGGTGCATGGCCCCATGTAACTCTGCTCCAGCATTTACAAATGATCCAGTTGCCATTACTTGTGCTGGGCAAGAGTTTACTTACAATTTAGGTGCCATTGACCCTGACGGAGATTCATTGAGTTATAGATTTGGACAATCATTGACGGGGCCTGGAGTTTCGGTTCCGTATGCACCTCCATACACTGCAAACATACCTTTTCCTGTAAGGGGTGTCAATACTCCTCCTATCCCAACTATAAATGTTTGCGATCCACTGTTACCGGTTATGGGATTTTGCATAGACCCAATTACTGGAGACATTCGCTTTTATCCTAACGGAGCATTTGTGGCAAACCTTGTGATTGAGGTGACTCAGTGGAAGTATGTAAATGGAGTGCCAACCATTGCCGGAGTTACCCGAAGAGACATACAGTTCTACAGTGTAACATGTGCAGCAAACAACCCACCCATTATCAGAACATATGATCCTGCCACAGGATTACCAATTACAGGTAACAGATTTTATACTTGTGCAAACAAAGAATTGTGCTTGATTATTGCCGCGGCAGATGATACTAAAGGTTGGGATACAACAGATTTAAAGTGGAACAATCCCATTACAATGACGTCAAGTGGCGCAACATTTAAACCACTTTACAATGTTGCACAAAGAAATGTACAAGGACCTAAAAGAGATAGTTTTATGTT
>JAIXWI010000026.1 GCA_027491355.1 Bacteroidota bacterium | reverse complement strand
TACCCCAAAAATCAAGACCTCCGCCAATCGGCTTAAAATCTATCTGCGTCCTTGTTCTTCGCGCGTCTGACGCAGCAATCTAAATTTCTGTTTAATATTGAACTATGGCTTGTTGCTTTGGCATTCGCTTGCTACAGGCCTTCCCACAACAAGTACTGGTGATTTTGTGCGCCGATTGACAATGGTCGGAACATCCGAACGAAATTGGTTTTGGGATGAGATTTGAATAGTCTTACATGAATGGTCGTATGCGAGTTATTCGTGCGTGAGGGGTCGTTCGATAATTTTGAATTTGATTCTCCCTTTTTTCTTGATAAAAAAGGAAGTAAAAATGCTTAGAATTGTTTGAATGTCTGAATTGAATTATCAGCATAAAAAAAGCGCGGCGATTTCATCGCCGCGCTTTCATATTTGTAACGTATTAAAATTATCTTATCGCTGCTTCGAATAATGGATTGTTGAAGAATTTCAAAAATTCCATGTCATCTTTAGCTAAATTTCTTGCTTTTGCATTCAAAGCTACTGCCCTAGCCAAATTGGTTGTTACACCATCTTGATCTGCCAATCTAGCTCCACATACAGCTCTTAAGTAAAAACATTCCCAGGTTAACTGGTCTGGATTCATGTTATCAATACTGCTTTTTGCAGCTTTTGCATCACCACTTAACAATTGAGCCAAAGCTGTGTTGAAATCTGTTCTACCGCTTTTTACGAATGAACTCATTGCTGCATTGTAATTACCTTTTTTAATCTCAAATAAACCTAAGTTATAATTGGTATTTTCACCGGCAGCCAATGCTTTGCTGTATAAATTTTCAGCAGCACTTAAATTACCTTTCTTTAAAGCAATGACAGCTTGGTTGCTCAATACTTTGCCATTGTTAGGACTGATTGCATCTGCAGCAGTTAAATTAGTTGAAGCTTCATCCAATTGACCCAAACCAATTTGCATAACTGCAAGAGCGCACAAACCTCTCCACTCATTTGCGTTTCTTGAGTTGTATGCATTGAAAGCTGCTAATTTTTGAGAATTGTCAGTTGAAATCAATGCCAAATGAAATAACTCATCATTTGACAACTGCTCATATTTGCCATGATAGGTCATCAAATCAGCATCATTTTTGAAAGGTTTGCTTCCAATTAAAACCAATTCTGACTTACGTAGATTCGGTAATATTTTGTCAGCAGCATATTTCCATGATTTAACATGGTTCCTACGCAACAAACCTTCTTTTTCTTCATCGCTGATGTTTGAATTATTAATGATGGTTAATATTTCTGCTTTGTCTGTTAAGTTAGATGTTTCAATTGCTTTGGCAAAATTTTTCCAATCTTCAGCTAACATGTAACCCATGGTAAAATTACTGTCGTTCACTTCTGTAAAGCCTAATTTTTTCAACTCTTTTCTAAAATAAGCAAAAGTGTTTTCTGAACGACCCTTTGACAAATTGTTATTCCTGGCCAATTCACCATCAGGTGAGGCAGTAGAATTGATAGAAATACCTTTAACTATCCAATTTGGATCTTTTTTTAACAACTTTTTTAAGGCAGCAATCTGGGTTTTGTTGTTTAAAGATTTTCCCAATTTGAAATTCGGATTGAATCTGGATTGGTCCATTGGAAAATAAATCTCAACCGATTTGTTGGTCATTTCAGGTTTGTAGTTGTCAGTGATTGCAAAAACCTCATCCTTGAAATCAACCATACCAGCAGTTGCTATTGTGCCTTGAGCCAAAGCTGTCTCTAAAACTGGTACTGGTTTTCCTGCAAGGGCAAAACGTGGCATCAACTTCGTTCTGCGGATGTCTGCAGTGTAAGGTATTTTATCAGTGTAAGTGATTTTTCCACCTAGTTTGGTATCTACCGTTTGGTCTGCAGTTCCCTTTGCTTTGATACCTTTGATGGTTGTTGACTTTAATGTAATTTCTTTACCGTCAGCAGTTTTCAAGTAAGGTGTAAAGGTTACCAATGCTTTTGCACCAATAGATTTTGGTGGCACATTGCCAGTAATTGAAATAATGACTGAATCCCCTTTCATTTCAAGTGGATCTGGATTTACCGAATAATTATTTTTGGTAAAATTGGTAGGTGTACCGCATGCACCCATAATGAGTGTGCCTACAAATGCCATTGGGAGAAGTTTTTGAGAAAAATCCTTCATTGTAACTTAATTTTGTGGTGCAATTATACTTTATTTGGAAACAAGTTTAATAAAATTATTCAATTGTATATCATAAAAATTAAAGGCAAGGCAAAAATCCCTGATTATTTGCAAGTACGTGACGATCATTTTACTTTGATTTGTTACACAAGAACTGATAGACCAGAGCGTGCATTAGAAAAATGTGGACTTGGAAATCACATTGAACTTATCAAACAGAAAATGGAAGAAATTCCATTCGGACAAATGACTAAAATTGCAATCTAATGAGTGAAAATCAACCCATCATAAAGCTTGAAGAAGTCAGTATTTTTCAACAAAACAACCTTATTCTTTCCGAAGTAGATTTACAAATCTATCCCTCGGAATTTGTCTACCTCATTGGCACAACAGGAAGCGGAAAAAGTAGTTTATTGAAAACTTTATACGGAGATTTAAAATTAGAGAGAGGAAAAGGGTTTATAGCCGGTTATCATTTGCATGACCTTCAAAAAAAAGACATCCCATTTTTAAGAAGAAAATTGGGAATTGTATTCCAAGACTTTCAATTGCTTTTTGATAGAAATGTAGCTGAAAATTTATTTTTTGTTTTAAACGCAACAGGTTGGGAGAATCAAGATGAAAAAGCTGCTCGTGCAGAGGAAGTTTTGAGTTTGGTTGGTCTTTCTACAAAATTACACAAAATGCCTTATGAATTAAGTGGAGGAGAACAACAAAGGCTTTCTATAGCAAGGGCATTATTGAACAAACCCGAGGTCATATTGGCGGATGAACCAACAGGTAATTTAGACCCAAAAACCAGTGACGATATATTGTCATTACTGCACCAATTGAGTACTGATGGTAACACGGTATTGATGGCAACACATGATTACCGGTTGATTGAGAAATTTCCTGCAAAAGTTATTCGATGCCAGCAAGGACATGTTATTTAAAGCATCTGAATGCTTCCGTCTGGCATAACTTTGATTTGATTTTGATCAAGCATCATTCTCAAAAAATCTTTGAATTGATTTTGCTCATGTGATGCTATCATTGACATTAGCTCGTTGATGCTAACTTTAGAAACTGCTGTTTTTGTTCGAATCATATCTCTCCATATCTGCTCTTTGTCAATTAAAGTACTCTTGTTGTTCCTACAAACATCACATGTGCCACAAGTTGATGCATTTTTTTCTTCAAAATAGGCCAAAATAAGTTGACTTCTGCATGTTGAATTTGAACAAGCATAATTTAACATTTGAGATAACTTAGCCTTGTACAATGATTTTCTTTCTTTGTAGTTGGCATTGCTAAATTGAATATAATTAGATTGTATTCGAGTTGTTGTAAATGTTAACCTAGCTACTTGATTTTGGGGTTTGTAATTCAACAATTTTAAATCGTGCAATGACAGTAAATCCTTTCGGAGCAATGCTTCTGATTTGTTTAATTTTCTAGCTAAAAATTGCTCTGAAATGATAGTCGGATAATCGTACAAACCACCATAAGTTCTGAGAAGTAATCCTAATAATTGCTTATAAGAATCATTTGAAAGCAATTCAATTTCTTGATGATCTGCGGTAAAAAAGCATCTTGAAGGCTCAAAAAAAGCATCACTTAAATGAATGAGACCCAGTTGTTGTAATACTTGTAAAGCAGGTCTAAGATTGGCTTCTCTTGTTTTGAGTTTTTGATTCAATAATTCTATATCAAATGCAACAGGTTCTGACATACTTTGACCAATCTGAAGCTGGTATTGACTGCACAATGCATCGTATACTTTTTTTACAAATGTTTCCTCTGGAAACTGCAGATTCAATCTCTCATCTAACTGCAATGTGTCTGATGCATCAACCAATAAGATACAAAATGAAGGTTGGCCGTCTCGCCCAGCCCTGCCAGCTTCCTGGTAATACGCCTCCAAACTATCTGGCCATTCCTCATGTATGACAAACCTACAATTTGGTTTATCTATACCCATTCCAAATGCACTGGTACAAACCATAATTTGAGTATGGCCCGCAATCCATTTACTTTGACGTTCATTTCTAATGTCATGCGATAACCCTGCATGATAGCATGAAGCAGCATAGCCTGCATTGATTAAAATATCTGAAAGTATTTCTGCTCTTTTTCTACTCCTAACATAAACTAGTCCAGCTCCTTTAACACCATTAGCAATTTGAAAAATTTGATTTTCTTTATGAGAGGTTTGTCTAACAATATAACTCAAATTAGGCCTCGAAAAACTTGCCGTAAATCGCTGGGTATTTTTAAATTCTAACTGTTTTTCAATGTCATCTATGACCTTGTGGGTTGCTGTTGCAGTGAGTGCTATTATGGGAACATCAGGAAAAACAACTCTGATGCTATTTATTTTTTGGTATTCAGGCCTGAAATCAAAACCCCATTGACTGATACAATGTGCTTCATCTACTGCAACCAAAGACAAAGGCATTTCTCTTAAACTTACCTGAAACAGCTCTGTTTGTATGCGTTCTGGAGATACATATAAAAACTTGATTTGCCCTTGAATAGAATTACCTAAAATAATTTTAATTTCTTTTTGAGGCATTCCAGCATAAATAGCTGCTGCTGAAATGCCAATTTGATTGAGTTTTTCAACTTGGTCTTTCATTAACGCTACCAATGGAGATACAACCAAGCACAAACCTTCCAATAACATGGCTGGAACTTGGTAACAAATAGATTTACCACCACCCGTTGGCAACAGTGCCAGTGTATCATTTCCATTGAGAACAGCTGCAATGATGTCCCATTGTAAATCCCTGAATGTTGTATGTCCCCAGTATTTTTTTAAAACTGCTAGGCCAGCTTGTTTCATGGATTGATTTTTCCGTCTTTGATGGTCAGCATTCTGTCACTCATTTCAGCCAATTGTTGGTTGTGTGTTACTATTACAAAAGTTTGATTAAACTGCTTTCTCAAATCAAAAAACAATTCATGCAAAAGTTTGGCAGCATTTGAATCTAAATTTCCTGAGGGTTCATCCGCCAACACAACAGAGGGTTCATTTATTAGTGCCCTTGCAACAGCAACCCTTTGTTGCTCACCACCACTCAATTCAGAAGGCCTGTGTTTAGCCCTATCTGCTAATCCCATGATGGATAAGAGTTCATTGGCTTTTTTTATGCTTACACTTTTCGAATCTCCAGCAATCCAAGCTGGCATACAAATATTTTCCAGTGCTGTAAATTCTGGCAACAACTGATGAAACTGAAAAACAAAACCAATGTGCTTGTTTCTAAAATCTGCCAATTGGTTTGCAGATAACTGACTGATATTGGTATTGGCAATTTGAAGGATTCCTGAATCAGGTTTATCCAAGGTTCCTAATATTTGAAGTAAGCTTGATTTTCCAGCTCCTGAAGCACCAATGATGGATACAATCTCTGCTTGATTGATTTGCAAACTGATATCTTTGAGTACTTGAATTCCTTGATAAGACTTACTTATGTTTGAGGCTAGAATCATGGCTGAAATATACTGAATCTGATTAAAAGTATAGCTGAATGTTGAAAAACCAAAAAGCATTGTCACTCAATTGGCATCATTTTCTAAAAAATGCTTTCAATTCTGAATTGAAATGGTATTTTCGCAACAAAATTTTTTGAAATGAATATTCACGAATACCAAGCGAAACAAATTTTAAAATCATTTGGGGTAGCTGTACAAGAAGGAATTGTTGCTGAAACGGCAGACCAAGCTTACGATGCGGCTTTAAAATTGAAAGACCAATTTGGAAGCGATTTTGTTGTTGTTAAAGCACAAATTCATGCAGGTGGAAGAGGTAAAGGTACCATTGAAGGCAAAGACCAAAGAGGTGTCGCAGTAGCCAAAAACGCCGATAAGGCAAAGGAAATTGCTGGTAATATTTTAGGTGGAACTTTAGTTACCATTCAAACAGGCCCCAAAGGAAAATTGGTGAGCAAGGTATTGGTTGCACAAGATGTATACTACCCTGGCCCCGGACAAACCAAAGAATTTTACATGAGTGTGATGCTAGACCGCGGTCAAAGCAAAAATATCATTGTGTATTCAACCGAAGGTGGAATGGATATTGAACACGTGGCAGAAACCACTCCTCATTTGATTTTCAAAGAAACTGTTGATCCTAAAGTTGGTTTACAAGGTTTTCAGGCAAGAAAAATCGCTTTTAATTTAGGCTGCGAAGGTGAAGCCTTCAAACAAATGGTAAAGTTTGTAAGTGCATTGTATAAAGCATACGACCACTCAGACGCTGCCATGTTTGAAATCAACCCTGTTTTGAAAACATCTGATGATAAAATCATTGCAGTTGATGGAAAAGTTAACATTGACGACAATGCCTTGTACCGTCATCCAGATTATGAAGCCATGAGAGATTTAGCTGAAGAAGACCCAACCGAGGTAGCAGCAAAAGAATTCAACTTAAACTACGTAAAATTGGATGGAAATGTTGGATGCATGGTAAACGGAGCCGGTTTGGCAATGGCCACCATGGATATCATTAAACTTTCTGGTGGAGAGCCTGCTAACTTCTTAGATGTTGGTGGAACAGCCAATGCTAAAACTGTTGAAGCTGGTTTCAGAATCATTTTACAAGACCCAAATGTAAAAGCAATATTAATCAATATTTTTGGTGGAATTGTTAGATGTGACAGGGTAGCTCAAGGGGTGGTTGATGCCTATCAATCCATTGGTAACATTCCAGTTCCTATCATAGTTAGATTACAAGGCACCAATGCTGAAGCTGCAAAAAAACTAATTGATGAATCAGGACTAAAAGTATATTCAGCTATTGTATTGAAAGAAGCTGCAGACTTGGTTCAACAAGCAGTAGCAGGAACAATTTAATTCCTTAAATAATTTATGAAAGGGCAGGCACTTCGGTGCTTGCCCTTTTTTTTATATTTGTACATGATGTTATCATTACACCCAGAAAATCCCAATCCAAGGGATTTAAAGAAAGTCATTGAAATTCTGAACAAAGATGGGGTAATCATAACCCCTACTGATACCATTTATGCAATGGCCTGCAGAATTGATTCAAAAAAAGGATTAGAAAGGATGTGTAGGCTCTCAGGAAAAAAAGCTGAAAAAGTGAATTTCTCTTTGCTTTGTGCAGATTTATCTCATTTATCTGATTATACTACCAGTATTGATAAAAATATATTCAGAGTTTTAAAGGGCAATCTACCGGGTGCTTTCACATTTATTTTAAATGCCAACAAACAAGTGAGCAAGTATTTTTCTTGGAATAAAAAAACAATTGGTATAAGAGTTCCAGACAATGTCATTGCACAACAAATTGTAAAAGAAATAGGTGTTCCTTTGTTGGTTACTACTATCCATCATGAAGATGAAGTATTGGTTTATATGACAGATCCACTTGACATAGTAGAAAAATTCTCTCATCAAGTGGACCTGGTTATTGATGGTGGAACAGGAGGCAATGTACCTTCCACCATTGTTGATTGTTCAAATGGCGAAATTGAAATATTACGCCAGGGTAAATCAGAATTGTTAGCTTAATTTAATCCCATTTGCTTTTGGATGGCTCTGCATCCCAATCGCTGTTTTGCTTAGGTATGTATATTTCTATGACTTTGTCATACTTCCAACTCCAAAACCAAAGTGGGTACAAATACAAAAAACCTGCAGCAAATTGTATCACATTGATATCTCTGCGAACAACTTCATGTACAACGGTTTCTCCAGAACTATTTTTAACATCAATGGTCATTTTCTTGGGCAAACCAGCACGTTGCACTTTAACAACTCCTTTTCCTCTATTGACATTGTTCACATAAATGTTGTAGGGCTTTTGGGTATTGGTTAAAATAATTGTTGAACTACCACAAGAGGCTAATATGAGCAATGCCATTGAAATGGCGATGGTATTTTTAAACTTCATCATCTTTTGAATAAAATTTCAACTTTTAATTCAATTCCAAAAGGTGAAGCTTCACGAACAGGTAAATTGTTAGGAGTAGTGTATTTAATGTCGTGTATTCCATAAAATAAATTGCCACCAACCCTCATTGAAACAGAGGATGTACGATTGAATAAATAACCACCACCAGCACTGATATTGATTCCACTTCCCGAAAGCAGATAGCTTTGGTTATTTGAATAACCAACATTGATACTTGATGTTGAATAACTAACTCCACCTCCATAGTACAATGAATTTGAATTTGAGGTATGTGGCTTGAACATTTCTAAAGCAATATTAAACATGTGGTTATCACTGTTGTCAAAACCCCATGTTGGTCTAATGTCAAAAATAAAATTTCTAGAATCAAAGTACCATCCCAAGCTCATGGTAGTTAACAACAAAGGATAATTATTCAAAGCCACAATGCCACCAATACCTCCGCCAAAACTATTATTGGTTTGTTTTTGATTGAGTGCTGCGGTTTCTTGATTGGTAACAGAGTAAATATCATCAACTGAGGTGGCCTTTGTTTGGGTTCCTATAGAATTTCCAATTCTTTGCATAATGGGATCTAAATCTTCAGGGGTCATTGCTTTTAACTGGTCGAACCAAATTTTGTTTCCAGTTGCAGTTTCAAACATGCTTACATTAATGATGACATTTTCACCAATTCGGTTCAACGAGCCTTTAATAAAATACGCAGCATCCAATTGTTGAGCTTTGCTTTTGATTTCAGCCATTGATTTTTCAGAGTCGAACAAAGTATCTTTGTTTCCATCCATCACTACTTGGAACTTATTAGCCAGGTCGATGTAATTTTTGAGCAATTTGGTAGAAGAAATTTGAAATTCCTTTTTAATGTTGATGGCTTCCAAATAAGGAAGAAATACTTTGTTTGATTGAGCTTGAAGCAGATGAATCATACCAATGATTAATCCGAGGGTAATTGCTATTTTTTTCATAAATTTATGTAAAATGATTTCAAATATATGAAATCGTATATTTTTTTATCAATTTTACCTGCTGTATGGAAAACCCAATTTTAGTTGAGATTTATAGAGGCGGAATCCTTGAAAGTTTTCACCGAGGTGTTGTTTGCGTGGTTGATGAAAACAAAAAGGTTGTTTTTGAAAATGGCAATATCCACCAAATTTGCTTCCCTAGGTCGGCCATGAAATTGATTCAAGTATTGCCATTGATTGAATTAGGTGGCATAGAACGTTTTGGCTTTACGCTTGAAGAAATAGCGCTCATGTGTGGTTCACACAATGCTGAATCAGAACACCTAAGGGTATTGCATCAAATTTTAGAAAAAATTGCTTGTACTCCTAACGACTTAAATTGCGGGGCCCAGTCCCCTACTTCAAAAAAAGCCGCTGATGCTTTGTTATTGAACCACGAAAAACCGAGTCAGATTCACAACAATTGTTCGGGTAAACATGCAGGAATGTTGGCATTGTGCAAGTTAATTAATGCCCCTATTAATGGTTATCTCAATCCTGAACACCCTATTCAACAACTCATATTAAGTGCTGTTGAAGACCTTTACGAATACCCTAAAAACAAAATGGTTGCAGCATTGGATGGTTGCTCTGCTCCTATTTATTCTATACCAGTTTTAAATCAAGCAATTGCATATCAAAATTTAAATGGGAATAAGGAATTTTCTGAAATCCGAAACAATGCATTGAATACCATTAGAAAAGCCATTTCAGAACATCCTTTCATGGTAGCAGGTAGCAAAAGATACTGTACTGATATGATGCAGATAACAGCTCCTAAAGTAATTGGAAAAACAGGAGCTGAAGGCATTTTTTGTATGACTTTTACTGATAAAAAATGGGGAATTTGTATCAAAA
The DNA here is from genome assembly GCA_027491355.1 of Bacteroidota bacterium. GTDB lineage: Bacteria > Bacteroidota > Bacteroidia > UKL13-3 > UKL13-3 > CAISCU01. The sequence goes on along the minus strand of JAIXWI010000026.1, from coordinate 10,046 downwards.
TTGATGATGGTAAAATGCAACCCCAATACCATGTGGCACAAAAGCTCATTGAAGCATCTGGAATTTTTGAAAAAGATGTACTGAAACCACTTGAAAGTTACAGTTCTACACCTTTGTTTAATTTTAACAAATTGAGAACCGGAGAAATGATTGCTGTTCAACTAAATTTCTAGTCTTTGTAGGCACAAAAAAGTATTGAAATAAAGTATTGAAAACATGTGGAAAACATGTATCTAAATTCCTCACAAATATTAGGTTTTACAAGGCTTTACTTTTATTTTTACACCTCAAATTATAATTAACAGATGAGTTCAGAAGGAATGGATAACAAACAAAATTATTCAGCAGACAACATTACAGTTTTAGAAGGCTTAGAAGCGGTTAGAAAAAGACCTGCCATGTATATTGGAGATGTTGGGGTTAGAGGATTGCACCATTTGGTATACGAAGTAGTAGACAACTCTATAGATGAGGCTTTGGCTGGCTATTGTAAAAACATATTGGTCAATATTCATGAAGGCAATGCCATTTCAGTTGAAGATGACGGAAGGGGTATTCCTACTGGCATGCACGCAAAAGAAGGTAAATCAGCATTAGAGGTTGTAATGACAGTACTCCATGCTGGTGGTAAATTTGACAAGGATACCTACAAAGTATCTGGTGGTTTACATGGTGTGGGTGTCAGTTGTGTGAATGCGTTGTCAACTTTGTTAAGAGCTACGGTATACAGAGAAGGTAAAATTTTCCAACAAGAATACAGTTGTGGAAAGCCTTTGTATGATGTTAAAGTTGTGGGTGACAGTGACAAAAACGGTACCACCGTATTTTTCCATCCTGACGGCGATATTTTTACAACGCTTGAGTACAAATACGATACCTTGGCCGCAAGAATGCGAGAACTGGCCTACTTGAATAGAGGTATCCGCATAACACTTAAAGACCACAGGCCAGATGAAAATGGCACTTTAAAAGAAGAAACTTTTTACAGTGAGGGTGGTTTAAAAGAATTTGTTAATTATTTAGATGGCACCCGCGAAAAATTACTACCTGAACCCATTTATGTAGAAGGTGAAAAAGCAGGTATTCCTGTAGAGGTTGCCATGATTTACAACAGTGGTTATGCCGAAAATTTGCATTCATATGTAAACAATATCAATACCATTGAAGGCGGAACCCACGTTGCTGGTTTCAGAAGAGCATTAACCAGAACTTTAAAAGCATATGCAGACAAAGAAGGTTTGCTTAAAAATGTAAAAGTTGAAATTAGTGGTGACGATTTTAGAGAAGGTTTAACAGGCGTTATTTCTGTTAAAGTTCAAGAACCTCAGTTTGAAGGTCAAACCAAAACCAAACTTGGAAACAGTGATGTAACGGGTGCTGTAGACCAATGCGTTGGCGACATGTTGAGCAATTATTTAGAAGAAAATCCAAAAGAAGCCCGCCTAATAGTACAGAAAGTAGTATTGGCAGCAACGGCAAGAGCAGCAGCTAGAAAAGCAAGAGAGATGGTGCAAAGAAAAGGTGCTATGAGCGGTTCGGGTCTTCCAGGTAAATTAGCAGATTGTTCAGAAACTGATCCTCAAAAATGTGAATTGTATTTGGTTGAAGGAGACTCTGCAGGTGGAACTGCCAAACAAGGAAGAAACCGTGCTCAACAAGCCATTTTACCTTTGAGAGGAAAAATTTTAAATGTTGAAAAAGCCCTCGAATACAAAATTTACGAAAACGAGGAAATCAAGAATATGTTTACAGCTTTAGGTGTTACCATTGGAACAGCTGAAGATAACAAAGCTTTGAACATGGAAAAATTAAGGTACCACAAAATCATCATCATGACGGATGCTGACGTGGATGGATCACATATCCGAACCCTTATTTTAACTTTGTTCTTCCGTTACATGAAAGCCTTAATAGAAAATGGATATGTGTACATTGCACAACCACCATTGTATTTGGTTAAAAAAGGTAAAGAAGAAGAATATTGCTGGACTGAAGCACAAAGAGAGGAAGCCGTTCATAGAATTGCAAAAGGTAGCAATCCTGAATCTGTCAACATTCAACGTTACAAGGGTTTGGGAGAAATGAATGCAGAGCAATTGTGGACAACCACCATGAACCCTGATACCAGAACCTTGAAAAGAGTAACCTTGGATAGTGCTGCTGAAGCTGACCATATTTTCAGTATGTTAATGGGCGATGAAGTGCCACCAAGAAGGGAATTCATTGAGGCAAATGCCCGTTATGCAAAAATTGATGCTTAATTAAGCCTATGTTCCCCCGAGGGTTAAAGGGGGTTCCTGTTTTACCTAAATAAAGCAGTATATGAATCCTCTCGGTATACCGAGGGGATTTTTTTATTTCAATACAACTTCGGTTTTCAAGTTGAGTGCATTGCTGAGAATTATTTTATGTGCAGCTTGTAAATCTTCAATTTGACAAGGTTTTTCTATAACGCGTTCATTTTCCATGAACACACGCCTTCCAATACCAGCCACACAGGCTTCTGTAAGGGGTGGCGTATACCAGTTTGAACCATCAAACCAAAATACATTGCTAGAAGTAGCTTCACATATTCTTCCAGATTCATTCAGTATAAAAGCATCATCAAAACCATTTTCTTTTGCCCAAATGGCTGCCATGACATACAACAATGCATTTCCAGTTTTAAATGATGACAGTTCATTAAATGGCTTTTTGATTTCTTCATATATACCCATTTTAATGGGTGACTGAACTGATTTTGGAGTAATAGGAAAAACTTCTACTGTCCATTTGCTTTGGTTTTGATTGGGGAAGTAAAATCCTGTTGCATCCCTGTACAAAACCAACCTGATTTTATGAATTGTATTGGGGTTTTGAATAGCCTGTAGCACATTCGCCAATAAAGTATTTTCATTTAAATCTGTTGGAAAATTTAATTTTAAGCATTTAGCTCCTGCTTCGAGGCGTTCTAAGTGATAAGAAAAATAAGGAATGTGGCCTGCTTCAAACCGCATGCTTTCAAACAACAAATCACCATAAACAAATGCCCTTTCCATTTTCTTGTTTCAAATTTCGTACAATAAAACCAATTCTTTTAAAATAATCCCGATTCAGTTTTTTCTAACACAATCAAAATCTTAGCTTTGCCGACATTAAAATTAAAAATGAACCAACATGAAAAGTGTTTACATTGTTTCAGCAGTTAGAACGCCAATTGGCGCAATGGGTGGAGCATTATCAAGCCTCACCGCAACTCAATTGGGTGCAATCGCCATAAAAGGTGCAATTGAAAAAATACATTTAGACCCTAATGCGGTTCAGGAAGTTATCATGGGGAATGTCATTTCAGCTGGATTGGGCCAAGCACCAGCCACTCAGGCTATGATTGGCGCTGGATTGCCAAATACCATTCCTTCAACTACTGTGAATAAAGTATGTGCTTCTGGTTCTAAAGCCATCATGTTAGCTGCGCAAAGCATTATGCTTGGAAGCAATGATGTTGTTGTTGCAGGAGGAATGGAAAGCATGAGCAATGTTCCTTATTATTTAGACAAAGCGCGTACAGGTTACCGGTTGGGGAACGGAACTTTGGTGGATGGATTAATCAAAGATGGTTTGTGGGATGTTTACAAAGATTTCCACATGGGTAATGCTGCTGAAATTTGTGCAAGAGAGCACAATTTTACAAGAGAAGACCAAGACAATTTTGCTATTGAATCATACACCCGAGCACAACAAGCATATGCTAAAAATGCTTTTCAGAATGAAATGATAGCGGTTTCAGTTCCGCAAAGAGGCAAAGATCCAATAGTAGTTTCTGCTGATGAAGAATATTTGAAAGTGAATTTTGAAAAACTCAAATCATTGAAACCTGCTTTTGAAAAAGAAGGAACCATTACTGCAGCAAATGCTTCAAAATTAAATGATGGAGCCAGCGCATTGGTGCTAATGAGTGAAGAAAAAATGAATGCTTTAGGTTTGAAACCAATTGCTAAAATTATTGGGTTTGCAGATGCCGCACAAGCTCCTGAATGGTTTACCACCACTCCTGCTTTGGCTATTCCTAAGGCATTAGAAATGGCTGGAATTAGCATTGACCAAGTTGACTTTTTTGAATTGAACGAAGCCTTTTCAGTTGTTGGTTTGGTAAACAACAAACTCATGGGAATATCAGATAAAAAAGTAAATGTATATGGTGGAGCCGTGGCTTTGGGTCACCCTATTGGATGCAGCGGTGCTAGAATTGTTACTACTTTATCTACCATCTTGAACAACGAAGGTGGTAAATATGGCGTTACAGGAATTTGTAATGGTGGCGGTGGAGCCAGTGCCATAGTTTTGGAGCGCATTTAACTTTAAAAGTATTACCTAGAAAGCTGTATTTGAACCCAAATACAGCTTTTTTTATTTATTTTGTAGCATGATGATGGAACGCATTTATAAATTTTTATTAATTGCATTACTGGGTATTCACTTTCAAGTTTATAGCCAAAACGAACCCGTATTGAATAGCTTGGATAGTTTAAGAGATTTTGAAATTCGCTTATCGGGTTTAGGTAAAGAAATGATTTTAAATTATGATGAGCAAACAAGATTGAGTTCTGGTAAAAATTTTATCATTCAGTTGAGTAGGGCTTTGAAAGTAAGTGGCTCATTCAATTATGCTTTTGATTCACTCAAACATGTTAACATTTTAAACGCACCAGACCAATCGTTCAGAATTATAACTTGGAATATTGCAACTGATGATGAAAAATTCAGGTACTTTGGCGTCATACAAATGAATCCTGAGATAGCCAGTAAAATTCATGGCCCTTTCCCTTTTAAAAACATTTACCCATTGATAGATAGAAGTGATAGTGCCAACAATTTCTTATTTACTGAATTAGATGCCAATCATTGGTATGGGGCTACCTATTACAAGATAGTTCAAACCAAAAACAAAAAGCAAAATTACTATACCTTGTTAGGCTGGGATGGTGCAGATAAAAACAGCAATAAGAAAATAGCTGATGTACTTTTTTTTAGAGATGGAATGCCCAAGTTTGGGGCTCCAATTTTTGATTTAAAACGCAAACAGGTTTTTTACCGCATGGTTTTTGAATACAGCAATGCCGCTTCAATGGGATTGAAATACAACGAAAAATACAAATACCTCTTGTATGAAAATTTGGTCCCAAATAAAGATGCAAACATTGGTAATCCTATGTTTTACTTTCCTGATGGCAGTTTTGATTATTGCATTTGGAAAGATGGCAAATGGACCAAACAAGATAAAATATTAGAAATGTTGCCTGAGTAAATTAAAACCTCTTGGTTCTTTTTGTTTCAATTAAAAAAGCTCCTTGTTTTAGCTGAAACAAAGTTTCGTCTGAATAGGGTAAGTCTGTCAATTGCCACTCAGGCCCGGCAATAATGGTTTCATAACCGTTTTTAACCAATGTCATTTTAAGGGGCATTTCCAGTTGGTTTTTGTCTGTCTTTAACCTAAAATGCAACTCATTTAAACCATTTTTGTGTACAATATCGTATTCAAAAACAGGAACGTTTTTATGACGGAGGTAGGCTTCAAAAAATGGATTCAAATCTTGCCTGCATCTTTTAGAAAAAAATGCAACAACTTGTTCTGAATTGATTATCTGATGACGAAAACTTTGGTGAAAATCATACAAGGCATTAAACCACAAGGTATCGTTGTCAATACAATTTCTAAGTGTATGCAATACCCAAGCGCCTTTGTAATAGATATCATTGTCTTTGAATTGTCTGTTGATTCCAAATGTTTCTAGAATTGGACTTTGGTTTTCAATTTTAGGATATTGCGTTAATAAATAAGCCTTGGCCCTTTCAGGACCTGCCATGCATTCCACAAACAAAGATTCCATATAGGTTGTAAAACTTTCATGGATCCACATATCTGAGCGCGACTGTGCAGTAATGCTATTGGCAAACCATTCATGTGCAGATTCATGAATCATGATAAAATCAAAACCAAATTCATTGTTTTTAAAATGATTGCCATAAGCAACACAGGTTTGGTGCTCCATACCCCAATAGGGAGCTTCCACCAATTTATAACCTTCATTACTGAAAGGAAAGTCTCCCAAATATTTCTCAAAACAACGCATCATAGGTTTTACTTGCTCAAAATGTTGCGCAGCTTGCTGCGCATGGTAACTCAACACATAATAGTTCAGTTGTAGCTGAGCTTTTCCAATTCTTGAATACCTGTCAGACAAATGCGTATACTTGCCTATATTCAAAGTAATTCCGTAATGATTGATAGGATAATTAGTTAGCCAAATAAATCGGTGAAAACCATTGTCTAAATTTCCTGATCCTATTAATTGTCCGTTTGAAACAGCTGTTAATCCTTCTGGAACATCAATGGTCATTTGAACCCGAATGGGTTCAGTATGCCAGGCATCAAAACAAGGCAACCAAATTTTTGCACCCTCCGATTCACATGCTAAACCTATAAAAGGATTACCCAAACTGTCTTTAGTCCAAACAAAACCAGGTTGCCAAGGTGGATTTTCAGAAACCATTGGCTTGCCATTGTAATGAATAACTAAAGTATCAAAAGCAGTGCAATGATTGTTTTTTGAAAGAAGTAGTGAGATGTTATCGCCATTTCTTTTATATGCAATTGTCTGATGATTGAGTGTGATTGCATCTATTGTAAAATTATTATGTAGTTGAAAAACAATAGGCTTAGAAGCAACTATGCGTTTAAAAACCATTGTATTTGAACCAATTAACCATTGTTGACTTGGATCAACCTTTAACTGAATGTCATAACTCAAAGAATCTATTGTTGATTTGAATGCAATACTTTTTCTCTGAAGCCCTTGTTTGGCATGGACCATTGAAAAAGACATAAAAATGCCTAAAATCAGGGACATCGGCTTGCTTATTAAACTTGATTTACACACAATGCTGATAAATTTTATCAAATCTAACTGCAAATTTCTTAATCTTGCCAACAAGAAATAAAAATCTAAACCGAATGAACAATCTATTAAAAGGGAAAAAGGGAATTATTTTTGGTGCTTTGAACGACAAAAGCATTGCATGGGAAGCTGCTTTAAAATGTCATGAACAAGGAGCTACTTTTGTTTTAACCAATGCGCCAATTGCCATGCGTATGGGCGAAATTAACAAACTAGCTGAAACCTGCGGCAATGCAAAAGTAATTCCATGTGATGTGAGCAAAAACGAAGACATGGAAAACTTAATTACCCAATCTATGGAAGCATTGGGTGGCAAAATTGATTTCATTTTACACTCAGTTGGTATGAGTTTAAACATCCGTAAAGGAAAAGATTACACGGATGTAGATTATAAATTTATGCACGACACCCTTGACATTTCTGCCATCAGTTTTCACAGATTAATGCAAACTGTTTACAAAATGGATGCCATCAACGAATGGGGATCTATTGTTGCCTTGACATATATTGGTGCGCAAAGGGTTTTCCCTGATTACCATGAAATGGGCGATGCCAAATCATTGTTAGAAAGTTATGCCAGAAGTTTTGGATATCGTTTTGGTAAAGAGAAAAATGTTCGTGTGAACACGATCTCTCAGAGTCCAACCATGACCACAGCAGGAGGTGGAGTGAAAGGTTTCGGCGATTTCTATGACTATGCCGCAGCGCTCTCGCCATTGGGCAACGCTTCTGCTGAAGATTGTGCCAATTACTGTGTGTTAATGTTCAGTGATTTGAGCAAAAAAGTAACCATGCAGAACCTATTCCATGATGGAGGTTTCAGCTTTACTGGCTTTAGCTACGATGTTTTCAAAATGATGGAAAACAAATAAATTTAAATATTAGATACTCTAAAAATCCTCCACTGGGGGATTTTTTTTGTTTAATAAGGTTCCATTTTGAAGGAGTAAGTGGTGAAAAGAAACTGATAAGCATGTATATTCGCGCCCACAAATGATTGCACTAACGGATATCGGGTTTGAATTTGGCGGACGTTTTTTGTACCGCAATGCCAACTGGCATATTAAACCTAATGAGAGAATTGGCTTAATTGGTTTAAATGGAACCGGAAAGTCTACTTTATTGAGAATAATTGATGGTGAATACAGCCTTACCGAAGGAAGTATGAGTAAACCTAAAGATTTAACCATCGGTTTCTTGAACCAAGACCAATTGAGTTTTGATTCAGAAGAATGCATTTTGAATGTTGCAATGACCGCATTTGCAGATGCGCTTAAACTAGAGAAAGAAATTGAAGAGATTATTGTGCAGCTTGAAACTGATCACAGTGATGAAATCATTCAAAAACTCAGCGACAAACAAGAAGCTTTCGAACAATTGGATGGTTACAATATCAGACATAAAACAGAGAAAATATTAGAAGGTTTAGGCTTTACAACAACTCAATTGACTCAACCCTTCAATAAATTTTCGGGGGGTTGGCGCATGCGTGTATTGTTAGCAAAAATGTTGTTACAAGAACCCAATTTGTTGATGCTGGATGAGCCTACCAACCACTTAGATTTACCTAGTATTGTTTGGTTAGAAGAATACCTCAGAAGTTACAAGGGAACTGTGATTGTAGTCAGTCATGACCGTTTCTTCTTAGACAAGATGGTAAATAAAATTGTAGAAGTGAGTATGCAAAAGATATTTGAATATCCTGGCAACTACAGTTTTTATTTGACCCAAAAATCGGAACGCATGGAATTGCAACAACGTTCCTATGATAACCAACAACAATTTATCAAAGACCAAGAAAGGCTGATTAACCGATTTAAAGCCAAAGCTAGTAAGGCTTCTATGGCTCAAAGTAGGGTTAAAATGCTAGATCGGATTGAACGCATTGAAGCACCTGAAGATGACAATAGAGAAATCAATATTCAATTTAGGGTGGCACAGCAACCAGGAAGATTCATTGCAGAGTTTGAAGATGTCAGCAAAGCTTATCCAGATATTGAAATCCTACAACACGCTTTTGGTAAAATTGAAAGAGGCGATAAAATAGCCCTGATTGGTGCAAATGGTAAAGGTAAATCTACCCTACTCCGATTGATGGCAGGAACTGATTCCTTTGAGGGTGAGATAAAAAAAGGGCACAATGTAAAACAGGCTTTTTATGCACAGCATCAGTTGGAGTCATTGAATCTTCAGAACGAGATTTTACAAGAATTGGTAGAATTTGGTACCGACCGCTCAGAAACAGAATTGAGAACCATTTTGGGTTGTTTTTTGTTTGAAGGCGACAGTGTATTCAAGAAAATTAAAGTATTGAGTGGTGGTGAAAAAGCAAGGGTCGCATTGGCTAAAACACTTTTAACAGAGGCCAACTTCTTGTTACTGGATGAGCCTACCAACCACTTAGATATGCGCAGTATCAATATCCTCATTCAAGCATTGGAAGGCTATCAAGGTAGTTTTGTGGTGGTGAGTCACGACCGTTTTTTTGTGTCTCAGATTGCCAATAAAATTTGGTGGATTGAGGATGGTGAAATTAAAGAATACTTAGGCAATTACGAAGAATACGAATATTGGAAGGCTAAACAAGAGGAAGACAAGAAATTAATACAGGCCAATGCCCCAAAGGCTCCAAAAAAAGAGGAAGCCAAACCAGTTCAAGTAGAAGAAAAGAAAGCTGCAGTTAGTAATAATTATATTCAAAAACTCAAAAAACAATTGGCCGATTACGAAGCGCAAGCTACACAAACTAAAGGCAAATTAACTGAGCTTGAATTGGCTTTTTCTGATACCAATATCACCAATGATGCTGTTAAATTAGCAGATTTGAACAGGTTTTATGAAGCAGAGAAAAAAGCCTTACACCATTTAGAAAAAGAAATGGAAAAGGTATTGGAGGAGTTGATTGAATTGGAGTAATTGAGTGGTGGCTTTCGAATAATTGTAGTTAGGGGATTTGATTTTAAGTGTTGCGCATTCGCTTGCTGCAGGCCTTCCCACAACAAGTACTGGTGATTTTGTGCGCCGATTGACAATGGTCGGAACATCCGAACGAGATTGGTTTAGGGATGAGATTTTGAATAGTCTTGCATGAATGGTCGTTCGATACTTTTG
>JAIXWI010000031.1 GCA_027491355.1 Bacteroidota bacterium | reverse complement strand
GATGCCTATGCCATTACCACCAATTTGATTAAGAAATCGGATGGTACCAAATTTGGCAAAACGGAAAGTGGTGCGGTTTGGTTAGATGCAGCTAAAACTTCAGCCTATAAGTTTTACCAATTCTGGTTAAATGCCAGCGATGAGGATGCCAAAGAATGGATCCGAATTTTTACTTTGTTCAGTGAAAGCGAAATTATTGCACTTGAAAATACACATGCAGAAGCACCTCATTTAAGAAATTTACAAAAAGCATTGGCAAAAGACATTACCATCAGATGCCATGGCGAAAACGCTTACCAGACAGCCCTTTCAGCTTCTGAGATTTTATTTGGGAACGCTACACTCTCTGCTTTTGAGCAATTAGACGAAGCCACTTTTTTAGATATTTTTGATGGCGTGCCTCAGTTTCAAATTGAAAAAGAGCAACTAGAAAAAGGCATTCAAATCATTGATTTGCTTTGCGAACACAGCAATGTTTTCCCATCAAAAGGAGAATGTAAGAAAATGTTACAAGGTGGTGGCGTTTCTATCAACAAAGAAAAAATCAGCGACCCAGCATTGGTGGTGAATACACAACACCTCATCAATCAAAAATACCTATTTGTTCAAAAGGGCAAAAAGAACTACTACCTCTTTCAAGTTAATGCATAAATCATGAAAACAATTGGCCCAAAAGACCTGCCATTGGCACAATTTCACAATGCCTTGCTCACAGCGGTGGCACCCAGACCTATTTGTTTTGCCAGTACCATTGACAGCAATGGAGAGGTAAACCTCTCTCCTTTTAGTTTTTTTAACATCTTTGGCTCGAACCCTGTTACTTTTATTTTTTCTCCAGCCAGAAGAGTCAGAGACAACAGCACCAAACATACCTTAAACAATATTTTAGCAACCAAAGAAGTGGTGATTAACGTGGTAAACTATGCCATGGTGCAGCAAATGAGTTTAGCAAGTTGTGAATACCCAAAAGGGGTGAACGAATTTGTGAAAGCTGGTTTTACTGAATTGGCCTCTGAAAAAGTTAAACCGCCAAGGGTAAAAGAAAGCCCAGTTCAGTTTGAATGCATCGTCAAAGATGTCATTGAAACTGGCAATGAGGGTGGCGCAGGTAATTTAATCATTGCCGAAATGGTATTGATGCATGTGAATGAAGATGTTTTGAACTTAGATGGAACTTTGAACCAGCATAAAATGGATTTGGTGGGCAGATTGGGCAGCGATTGGTATGTGAGAGCCAGCGGTGATGCTTTGTTTGAAGTACCTAAACCTGCTAAAAACTTGGGCATCGGATTTGACCAATTCCCTGAGCACATTAAAAACAGTACCGTTTTAACGGGCAATGATTTGGGTAAACTAGGCAATGTAGAAGCATTGCCAGATGCCGATAGCATTGAGATTTATAAAAAAATGAACAAGGATTTACAAGCTATACTTGTTTCAACTGATGCAATTCAAGCCAAACAAAACGCCATTGAGCGCTTGGCCCAACAACTTTTGGCTCAAAACGAACCAATTTTGGCCTGGAAAGTATTGTTGGCTTTGTAGTTTTTTACATACAGGCTGTATACAAAAACAAACACATTGTAAGCTACAGCCTCATGCATAAATAATTAAAACACTGTAAAACAACATTTTAAACAAATTGTAAATACACGTTTTTCTTTTGGCATGGTTCTGTCTAGTAAATAAGTATCATTTTCATTTTGTTTATACAAAAAATCCCATTGAGCAAGCCACTCAATGGGATTTTTTTTGATACTTACTTTTAGCGCTTACTTGTTCAACTTATCTGGGTCAATGCCTCTTTTTCTTGCCATCTCCTCTAATTTAACTTGGAGCTTAGATTTGGTAACAGGCTTGTTTTTGTTTTCTTCTACTTGTCTGTGAATAGATTTCTCGTCCACAAAGCTACGGATCAACAATTGTTGGCCAATGGTAAACAAATTAGATACAAAGTAGTAATAGGTTAAACCAGAAGAATAGCTGTTAAAGAATCCTAAGAACATGATTGGCATGATATAACTCAAATATTTCATTTGACCTGTTACACCTGTCATTTGGTTATTGTAAACGGTATAAACCAATGTTGAAGCAGTCATTAACAAAGTAAACAAACTCACGTGGTCGCCATAAAAAGGTATATTAAAAGGCAAACTAAAAATGCTGTCATAGGTTGATAAATCGGTTGCCCATAAGAAAGATTGTTGTCTGAGTTCAAAAGCACTTGGGAAGAACTGGAACATGGCAATCAAAATTGGCATTTGAAGCAATACCGGCACACATCCACCCATTGGGTTTACACCTGCCTTGCGGTACAATTTCATATTTTCTTGTTGCAACTTGGCCATGTCATTGCCATACTTTTCTTTGATGATGTCCATTTCTGGCTTCAAGACCCTCATTTTAGCCGATGACAAATAAGATTTGTATACCAACGGAAACAAAATGGTTTTGACAATTAAAGTCAAGAGGAAAATAATGATCCCAAAATTGCTTAGGAACTGACCCAACCAATAAAATACATTTACTGTGAGGTATTTATTTACCCATCCAAAAATACCCCAACCCATTGGTACTACTTTTTCGAGTTGTACATTGTATTGTTGAAGGGTTTTGTAGTGATTAGGGCCAAAATAAAAGAAGAATGAGTGGCTTTCATTGTTTCCGTGGTTAAACGGAAGAATTAAATTGGCACGCATGAATTTTACCTTTTCTTTCTTTTCATCTTTTTTGGTTTCAACCACACCTTCTGTAAAAGGTTTATCAGCTACCAATGATGAGTTAAAGTATTGTTGTTTGAATGAAACCCATTGAATGGGTGTTTTGAGGTCTTCTTTTAAATCTTTGGCTTCTGATAAATAATCAGGTTCATCATCGGCATACCTGTAGTAAATGGTACTTGTTCTTTCTTCAGCTTCTTGTGTTTTTTCTTGTTGAAGCAATTGTTGGGTCCAGTTTACATCAATAAAATTGGTGTTGGGAGCAATGACTGTTTCCATACCATTTAATTGCAGCTTGAACTTAACCCTGAAATCATTGTCGCTTAAATCGTACTGGTGTTCAATGCTTTTGCCATTTCCTAAGTCTAAGACATAAACAATGTGTTGCGCATCTGCACCTTGTTTTAAAGTATAATACAATTCGTCAGAACTGATTGCTTTTGATTGTCCGGTTGGAAATTGGTAAGCAAAATTGCTTGAATTGCCATCCAGTAATACCAATGGACTGCCATCTGAACGCTTGTAATTCTTCAATTCAACTTTGTAAATTCTACCTCCTTTGTTGGTAAATGACACTTTAACTTGTTCATTCTCAAAAGTGGCTATTGCATCCGTTCCAGTTGCAAACTGAGCAAAATCACCAAATTGGTTATTGATGGCATTGGTATCTTTTACAACAGGGTTAACTGTTTTTGTTTGTGCTGACTGAACTTGGTTGATACTATCTGCCTGACGATTGACAAGTGCAATTGAATCTTGTTTTTGTTTGAGCGCATCTATTTCTGCTTGAGATGGCTGATTGATGTAGGCAAAGGAAATTAATATGACAAATATCAATACCATGCCAATGATTGAATTTCTATCCATTGGTATATTTTAAAAACGTGACGAAAATACGATTAATAGCCTTGAAAAATACTATTTAAGTATATTTAAACTGTAATCAACGGCTGCTTTTACAAAACGGATAAAAAGCGGATGTGGATTCAAAACCGTACTCTTGTATTCTGGGTGAAATTGAACAGCCACAAAATAAGGATGTTTCTTGAGTTCAACTATTTCAGCCAATTTGGTTTCTGGGTTGATGCCACTGATGTGTAAACCAGCTTTTTCAAACTCTTGTAGGTACTTATTATTGAACTCAAAACGGTGTCTGTGCCTTTCGGTTACTTTTGTTTTTTCATAAGCTTTGTATGCAATGGAATCTTTTTGTATTTCGCATGCATATGCTCCCAAACGCATGGTACCACCCTTTGCCGTAATTTTCTTTTGATCTGGCATCATATCAATGACCGGGTGTTTGGTTTTAGGATTCATTTCCGTGCTGTGGGCATCTTTCCAACCAATGACATTTCTTGCAAATTCAATGACAGCCATTTGCATGCCTAAGCAAATTCCAAAAAATGGCAAATTGTTTTCTCTGGCATATTTGATGGCAATGATTTTGCCTTCAATGCCTCTGTCTCCGAAACCTGGTGCAACCAATAAACCATCAATATCAGCCAATTTTTGGGCCACATTGTCTTCAGCTATGAGTTCGCTGTGAATATATTGAATGCGAACTCTTGCTTCATTTTTTGCACCTGCGTGAATAAAAGCTTCTATGATTGATTTGTATGCATCTGGCAATTCAACATATTTTCCTACCAAACCAATTCTTACTTCATTTTTAGGATTTTTATGCCTGACTAAAAAGTTCTTCCATGATTCTAAATCTGGTTCATTTTTAGCAGAGAGCTTCAATTTACTCAATACAGTTTTATCTAATTTTTCCTTCAACATCATCAAAGGAACATCGTAAATAGTTGGTACATCTAAAGCTTCAATAACCGCATTGGCATCTACATTACAAAACAATGCAATTTTTTTACGCATTTCTTTGGTAATAGAATGCTCTGTTCTGCATACTAAAATATCGGGTTGAACACCTGACTCTAACAATGTTTTGACACTGTGTTGGGTAGGCTTTGTTTTCAATTCATGGGTTGAACTCAAATAAGGCAAAAGGGTTAAATGAATCACCAACGCATCTTCTTCTTTTAACTCCCAAAGCAATTGTCTCACAGCCTCAATGTATGGTAAAGACTCAATGTCACCTACAGTTCCACCTATTTCAGTGATGATGATTTCATATTTTCCGGTTTCTTCTAATAACCTGATCCTTCTTTTAATTTCATCCGTGATATGCGGAATCACCTGAACTGTTTTACCCAAATAAGCGCCTTGTCTTTCTTGGTTGATAACATGCTGGTATATTCTGCCTGTGGTTACGTTGTTTGCTTGAGAGGTAGGCGCGTTTAAAAACCTTTCATAATGACCTAGGTCTAAATCTGTTTCTGCTCCATCTTCAGTTACATAACATTCTCCATGTTCGTAAGGATTTAAAGTTCCTGGATCAACATTGATATAAGGATCTAATTTTTGAATGGTGACAGAATATCCTCTGGCTTGTAACAATTTAGCCAATGATGCCCCAATGATTCCTTTTCCAAGTGAAGAGGTTACACCCCCTGTAACAAATATATATTTTGCGCTCATAATCTAGGTTTAATCTCCTGAAATGACGGGTGTCATTATAACAGTTTGTGGAGCACAATTGTTACTGTACGGGATGCAAAATTAAGCATTAAACTGCTTTTTCTTCAGTACTGTTGAAAGAGGTTTTCAATATTTTTTGAACATATTTTGTTAATATGCTTTTAGACCTAAAATTTCATCACAAAATGAACTGGTTTGATTGAAAACTGTTTGGATGTCTTTGGAGCGAATTGGATTTGCAAGTATGTGGTCTCCTGCATTTTCTACATTAAAAATGCGCTTTTTAGTTTCGGGCGTTGCCAACAACCCATGCATCCATTTAATTTTTTCTACATTGACCATTTGGTCTTGGTGGTTTTCATCTTTGTAATAATACAAGTTCAATACGGGTTGATTTACTTTTTTAAACGTTTCAGGAACCATCTGAGTTTCCAACAATCTTTCAAGCTGAACAACAGACTCTAACCTGTAAGCACAGTACCAATATTTGCTAAATTCTGCATCCAATTGATAATTGAATGAATCGGCTCCAATAACCAATCTGGCAATGTGCAACCCCCATGGATTGTCTAATAGAAAAGCCAATGGATCTTTGAGGCGTATATTAGGAGAATAATTGATCAAGCCTTTAATTTCTGGATACCTTGCGGCCAACATCAATGCCAAAGTAGAGCCAGTTGAGGTACTCATGATAACAACAGAATCACCCATTTGCTTTGCCATTGCGTAAGCCTCTATAGCAGATTGCCACAGGTTATTCATGTTTAAGAAATACATTGCATTGGAGGTGTCTATTCCCTGGAAAGCCAATCGAGACAAATACAAATTGGCATGGTACTTTTTAGCAATTTCTTGATGAATTGGCATACCTTCATAAGCACAAGCTCCAAATCCGTGTAAATATAAAATTACATATTTTGTTTTTTGTGGAGTAGGGTCTGCCCATACCATTTGAGCCTGGTTGCCTGGCTTCAGCTTTTGAGTATTTTCTTTTGATAACAGCAGCGTCTGCAACTCATTTAAATTTGATGGATAACTGGGTAATGTGGTTTCAATTAATTCATCTGATGGTTTTGGGCCTGAAAAATAGAACAACAACAACACAGGTATGATGAGCAAAAAGTAAGCTGATTTTTTCATGATAGGTTTGATTTTTTTACAATTCTTTTAACTTTAAATATACCCCTTTCTATTGCAAAATTTACCAATTCAATGCTTTTATGGAATCCAAATTTTTGCATGATATTGTAACGGTGCTTAGACACTGTGGTAACACTTCTGTGAATGGTTTCACTTATTTCTTTATTAGAGAAACCTTCACAAATTAAATGAATAATCTCAGCCTCTCGCTTTGTTATTTTTACTTGTGCCAATTTGGAAGTCTTTTTCTCGTTTTCATGGTGCTTAAAAAGTGTCTCAATGGCTTCTAAATTGAAGTGTTTATCTCCTTTCAACAACACCTTTTCAAATGCTAACAATACTTCTTCAAAGGGCGCATCTTTGAACAAATAGCCATCCGCTTGATTCTTATATGCCTCCACAATAAAGGGTTCTTCGTGATAGGAAGAAAGTATGATAATTTTAGTTGAATTTCCAGCTTGTTTGTATGCTTTGCAACTATCCAACCCATTGCTATTTTTTAACTCTATATCTAACAAAATTAAGTCATACACTTGTTGAGATTGTTCAAACAACACAAAAGATTCAAAAGTATCTACGATTTTAATAAAAGGAATTTTCTCTGCACAAAACTTGTAACCGTCTCTAATAGCAAAATGGTCATCAATGATGGCAATATTGAATGTTCTTTTCATATGTTATTGCGTTCCCGTTTAATTTACTAATTTTTAAATCTACATCAAACCAAAAAAAGCATTTGCATTTAAATTGTACGTTATGATGGAATACAACATCCTGATTTTTTATATGATTTTTAGCAATTTAAAAGCGTGAAAATAGACCTATTTTAAAAGAAAATTCTACTACAAATGTAGTAGATAAAAATAAACTCAATAAGCTCAAAACCTGTAACTTAAAAATGAAAACTCAAACAATAAAAAACGAATAAGCTTGTTCATTCTTCAAAACATTTTCTATGAAGATCTAGCCAATCCTATCAACTATAATTGTTATAGAAATTAAAGAGCCGATAAATGACTACCCTATTCATTGGCCCTTTAATTTTCTTCATTGAAATAAATTTTATAATATTTTCTACCATCTGGGTCCACCCCTTTTTCAATGAGTTCTCTGTTGCCATGAATATAAACATGGAAGTTTTTGTCTAACTTCAATATTGATTTAAAAGTTCTTGCTTGTTTTTTTACTGCGGTACCTGATATTTCGAAAGTTGATATTGGCTCTATGTCGTGCTCTTGTGCATATTGATGGTTGAAACCTCTAAAAGAATCAATGAGGCTGCTGTCCTGCAAAACAGCTTGCTCGAAATGGTCTTTGTTGAATGTTTCTTCTGTTTTAAAAAATGAAACTGACCTGTTTAATAAATCTATTTGTTCTGCTTTTGAAACCTCAAATTCTTTGGGAAGCTGGTGCTGAACAAATGCTTTGGTAATGTCCATAAATTGAACAGTATGGTGGTAATTGTCTTTTACCGGCTCTATGTTCAAAAACTGATTTTTCCAATATTTGGCCTCTGTGTTTTGATTTGATTTGTCATATACAATGATTCTGTAACCATCAGCAGCTTCAGTATCTAGAATGAAACAGGCTTTGTCTATTTTTTCAGGTATGAAACCTTCATCCATTGCAATCTCTATACCCGTTTTCATTTCTTGGGTCTTGACAAACTCCAATTTTGTTTCTGTTTTAAACAAACCTAGTCCTTGAAGTTCTTTGCCTTCAAACCCAACATTACTCAATTGAGCAATGAAAAAATCACCACCTTTTATTTTACTGTGGGTGGATTGCTGCAAAAGCGCATTGGCTATTTGAATGGATTGGAATTGAAAAGAAGATTGCTCTGTAAATAACTCTTTTACAAAAGTATAAACTGGATTGAGCTTCAAGTCTCCGTTGGTAGATGTAAAATGATGAATTTCTTCTTGAACCAAGCCTTTGGTAAAAAAATGCAACAAAACACTTTTAAAATATGCGTCTGACAAGTCAATTTCAGCTTTTGAAAGCTTGATCAAATGTGTCTCTTCAGTGTTTCCTACTCTATGAACAATGAGTTTTTCTAAAATACTGTTTTGGAAATTAAACATTGGGGCAAAATACAGAATGAATATACTTGCTTATACACACTTTCTGCCCAATACTTTTAAATTTCAGACAAGTATTAACAATTGAGCATCAAAAAACCCGCCTAAGCGGGTTTTTTGTATAACTCAATCAAAAATTTAATTTAAGCAGTGGCATTTTTCATGCGTTTGCGGTCGTTTTCATCTAAGTAGATTTTACGTAAACGCAACGTTTTAGGTGTAATTTCAACGAGTTCATCTCCCTGAATGTATTCCATACATTCTTCTAATGAAAAGTTGGTTTTAGGTTGAATTTTAACGTTATCATCACTACCTGCAGCCCTGAAGTTGGTTAATTGCTTGGCTCTAACTACGTTCAATACCATGTCATCTGGTCTGATGTTCTCACCTACAATTTGACCTTCATAAACTTCATCACCTGGTTCGATAAAGAAACGTCCCCTGTCTTGCAATTTATCCAATGCATATCCAGTAACAGCACCTTTGTCACCACTGATCAAAACGCCGGCCATTCTTGATGGTATTGAACCTTTCCAAGGCTCATAAGCCTTGAATCTATGTGCCATGATTGCTTCTCCGGCAGTTGCTGTTAAAACATTGTTTCTTAACCCGATGATTCCTCTTGAAGGAATGCTGAATTCTAAGTGTTGTAAATCGCCTTTAGGCTCCATTACCAATAATTCACCTTTACGTTGACTCACCAATTCAATCACTTTACCTGCTGTTTCTTCAGGAGTATCAACCGTTAAAATTTCTACTGGCTCACATTTTTGCCCATCAATTTCTTTTACAATTACTCTTGGTTGGCCAACTGCTAACTCATACCCTTCGCGGCGCATGGTTTCGATTAAGATAGACAAATGCAAAATACCTCTACCATATACAATAATTGAATCTGGAGAGTCGGTATCTTCCAATTTCATGGCAAGGTTCTTCTCTGTTTCTTTTTCTAAACGCTCACGAACGTGTCTTGAGGTAACAAATTTCCCTTCTTTACCAAAAAATGGAGAGTTATTAATGGTAAATAACATGCTCATTGTTGGCTCATCAATTGAAATGGGTTTCAAACCTTCAGGATTTTCAAAATCAGCAATGGTATCACCAATCTCAAATCCTTCAATTCCAAATACTGCACATATTTCACCAGGTAAAACTTCTTCTACTTTAATGCGACCCAAACCTTCAAAAACATACAATTCCTTGATCCTAGACTTTTGGATTTTTCCATCACGTTTAACCAAACTCACCGGTTGGTTTACTTTTAAAGAACCTCTTAACAACCTGCCAATGGCAATTCTTCCGGTAAATGAAGAATAATCCAATGAAGTGATTTGCATTTGTAAATTACCCTCCTCTACATGAGGTGCTGGAATTTGTGTAATGATATCGTCCAATAAGGCTGTAAAATCTTCTGTTGGTTGGTTCCAATCTCTGCTCATCCATCCCATTTTAGAAGAACCATAAATGGTATGGAAATCCAATTGTTCTTCGGTAGCATCCAAGTTAAAGAACAAATCAAAAACTGCATCGTGTACCTCATCTGGTCTGCAATTTGGTTTGTCAACTTTGTTGATAACTACAATAGGCTTTTTACCCAATGACAAAGCTTTATGCAAAACAAAACGTGTTTGTGGCATTGGTCCTTCAAAAGCATCAACCAATAACAAAACACCATCAGCCATGTTCAACACCCTTTCTACTTCACCTCCAAAATCGGCGTGACCAGGAGTGTCAATGATATTGATTTTGTAGTCTTTGTATCTTACTGATACATTCTTAGAAAGAATGGTAATTCCTCTTTCTCTTTCAAGGTCATTGTTGTCTAAGATCAATTCCCCAGCCTGTTGGTTCTCTCTGAACAATTTGGTCTGAAGTAAAATTTTGTCAACCAAAGTAGTTTTACCATGGTCAACGTGTGCAATAATTGCTATGTTTCTAATATTCTGCATGTTAAATAAAAAGCCTGCAAATTTAAAGCTTTTCAAGCAAAGTATTCAGAAAACTATTGATTTATTGACAACTAGTGTAAATTTAATAGATAAAATACTAAATTTGAATTGATTTGAAAAAAGTCATTTCCATACTGTTGCTGTTGCTAATCCTTGCAACCAATGCTTTTGTGAAAGCTAGCCTTCACTATTGTGGAGAATCTATTACACAAATTGCATTTGGCAATGAAAAAGGCGACCCCTGCGATTGTGCAGAAACTGGAAATATGGATTGTTGTAAGGATGTTGTTGTAAAACTCAGCCCATTCAATGATACAATTTTATCTGCACATACAAATGCACCTATTCTAGTTGCTCAGGATGTAATTTGGGTTCAATTTGACAGCATGATGTTGCTCCATGAACCTGAGCCAATCAGGTTAAAAATTTTAAAAGATACAGGCCCTCCGCTTCTTGCATTCAAGCAACAAGCAGCCTTTCTGTCCATTTTTAGAATTTAGTAAAATGTTGCTCTTGCCGCATTTTAACTCATTATTTTAAAAATTTAAATCAAATACAAATGAAATCATTCATCAGTGTGATGAGCCTTGTGCTTATCCTCAGCCTTTCACATATTCAGGCACAAACTACTGTTATGGACTTTACCAAAACAGATTGTAATGGCGTTCAAACCAATTTATTCCAACAATTAGATTCAGGGTATGTAATTATTTTAGAGTATGTCATGTTACCTAATTGTAGTCCTTGTGTAACTGCAGGAAAAGGACTTAAAAACATCCTACAATCAGGAAAAATCAGTCAACCAGAACGTGTAAAAATGTTTCAAATATCATACGACAATACAACTACCTGTAGTGCGCTCAAAACTTGGGCAAACAGTAATGGATTTTCTTATCCTCTTTTTGAAAACGGTGAAGATGAAGTTAATTATTATGGTGGTATGGGAATGCCAACTATAGTAATAGCAGGTGGCAATGCACATGCTATTGCCTACCAAAAACAAGGATACAGCCCTATAGATAACAATGCAATAACCAATGCAGTTAACAACGCATTGAGCAAAAGTAATTTCATTGAAACCAGTAAGTGGAATGAATTCAAGTTGTATCCGCAACCTGCTAAAAATTCAGTTATAATTGAAAACGGACAAGAAATAACATCCGTTTCATTGGTTGACATTACAGGAAAATTAGTATATGTACAACAATTAAAATCTAGGTTCATTGAAATACCTCTGACAAACTTTCCTTCTGGCGTATATTTCATAAAGTGCAAAGATTCCGTTGACAGAGAAATTACTAAAAAAATAATCATAGAGTAAAATGAGAAAGGCTCTTTTTTTAATGCTAGCTACTTTATTGGTTTTTGCTTGTAAAAAATCAATCAATCCAGTTGATGAAAATTTTGAACCTATTCCTGCAACAATTGATTATCCGAGTTGGGTAAGTGTTTATTTGAGCGAAATGCCTCAGAACATAAGCAATCCTCTTACAAAAGAAGGTATTGCGCTTGGAAGTCTATTGTTTTATGAAACCCAATTGAGCAAAAACAACACCCAAAGTTGTGCAAGTTGCCACCAACAAGCCAACGGTTTTTCTGACACAAGTAGATTCAGTTCAGGTATTGATGGTAGCAAAGGCGACAGAAATGCAATGGCCATTGTTAATTTGGCATGGAGTAAGTCATTTTTTTGGGATGGCAGACGAACAACTCTTGAAAGTCAGGCATACGACCCTGTAACCAATCCTATTGAAATGAACAATGATTGGGCAACGGTGGTTGATAGGCTCTCAAAAAACAGCAAGTATCCTGAATTATTTTACCGTGCTTTTAAGACAAGAAAAATAGATTCAAACTTGGTTGCAAAAGCTATTGCACAATTTGAAAGAAGTTTGGTTTCTTTTAATAGCAGGTTTGACAAATATTATTTTGAAGGTGATACCACCATTCTCAATGAACAAGAAAAAAACGGACTTTCTATTTTCTTCAACAAAGGCGATTGTAACCATTGCCACTCAGATGTTTTACTTTCTGATGATGCATTTAGAAATAATGGCTTAGACAAACAATTTACAGATAAAGGTAGAGGTTTGGTTACAAAAGATGCTACTGATGATGGTAAGTTTAAAGTTGTTAGTTTAAGAAACATAGAAGTAACTGCACCTTACATGCATGATGGGAGATTCAAAACACTGGAAGAAGCCGTATCACATTACAATGAAGGAATACACAAAGATTCACCCAATATGGATGACAATATGCAAAAAATTATTTCTGGCATTCAGCTATCCAATCAAGAAAAACTAGACCTAGTTGCATTTTTAAAAACCTTTACTGATCAACAATTTTTAACCAACAAAGCCCATTCAAATCCACATTGATATGAAAATTTTAATTGCAATACTCGTTAGTTTTATGTGCTGGTTAACAAATTTACAAACCATTGTAAAAACACAATTCAAAGTATTTGGTAACTGTACAGAATGTAAAGAAAGAATTGAACAAGCATGTGATGTAAAAGGCATTCAAGTTGCAAATTGGAATATTGATACCAAACAAATGCTTGTAAAATTTGATTCAGATAAAATAAGCTTAGACAGTATTCATGCACTAATTGCAGCAGTTGGACATGATACAGACAAGAAGAAAGCACCAGACAGTGTATATGTTCAATTACCTGATTGTTGTTTGTACAGAGACCATGACAATACACACCATGATTAAATCCTTGCTAATTGTATGTTGTTGGCTACTCTCATTTGTTTCAATGGCTCAAAACCAATTGGTTTTAAAAGGAGTTGTTAACGAAAAAAACAATAAAGGCATCTTAGAACCTATAGTTGGTGCTCAAATTCAATGGCTTGGAGAACCCAATGGCGTTTTGTCTGATGCTGCTGGTTTTTTTGAAATAACAAAATCAAGCAGTTCCAAGCAATTATTGATTCGTTGCATTGGTTTCATAAATGATACCATTGCGCTAACTGATGAACAAATTGTGAGGGTTTTATTGGTGAGTAAAACTGCTTTAAAAGAGGTATCAATCCAATATGAAAAGAAGTCAACAGAAATTAGTTTCATAGACCCTTGGAAAACAACAACCATGAATGAAAAAGAATTGTTTAAATCGGCTTGTTGTAATTTATCTGAAAGTTTTGAAACCAACCCCTCTGTAGATGTTTCTTATAGCGATGCTTTAACTGGCACGAAACAAATTCAATTGCTTGGATTGGCAACGCAGTACACGCAATTGACTCAGGAAATGACTCCTGGTACCAGAGGTATTGCCTCTCAAATTGGTTATGGATATACACCTGGCACTTGGATTAAAAGCATTCAAGTTACCAAAGGAATTGGTTCAATTGTCAATGGTTTTGAAAGCATAGCTGGTCAAATAAACACCGAGCTACACCAACCCGATGAACCTGAAAAAGTATTTATAAATGGCTATTATGGTGCTGGAGGAAGAGCTGAATTGAATTTAATTGTACAGGAAAAAACCAATCAAAAGTTTTCACAGTCAATTTTGTTACACACCAACAATACCTTATATGGTACAGACCACAACCATGATGGTTTCTTAGACAATCCCATAGGTAACCAAATCAATGGGATGTATCGGTTTAAATTTGAAAACAAAAAAGGATTCATGGTTCAGGGTGGATTTAGGGCTTTGGGTGACTCAAAAAATGGTGGTCAAACCAATCAAACAACCGACTCTATTTATGCCACAAGGATGTCTACAAACCGAAAAGAATTTTGGCTAAAAACAGGTTATGTATTTCCACAAAAAATTTATAAAAGTATTGGATTACAGGTTCAATTGAACCAACAAGGCATCAACACAAGCATTGGGAAAAATTTTTATTCAGGATTACAAGCTTCCAACTATCTGAACTTGATTTATCAGAGCATCATAGCCAATTCCAATCATAAATTTAAAACCGGACTGAGTTTCTTAAATGACCAATACAATGAAGTTTGTAGCGCCAATGCCGATACCCAATTTATGTTCATGAGAAATGATTATATACCTGGACTATTTTATGAATACACTGCTGTATTGAGCCCCAGAATAACAATGGTGGCTGGAGTTAGAGCTGACTTACATAGTTTATTTGGATTTTTTACAACTCCCAGATTCCATTTAAAATACACGCCAATTCACAATATAGCTATCAGATTATCTGCCGGAAAAGGACAAAGAACTGCATCTGTACTAGGTGAAAACATGGGTTTATTGGCTAGTTCAAGGAAATTGATAATTCCCGGATCTAATCAAAACAATGTTAAATATGCCATTCAAAATTTTGATCAAGAAAGGGCCTGGAATTTAGGAGGCAGTTTCACTTGGAATTTTGAATTGAACTACCGAAAAGCAATGCTATCATTAGACTACTTCTATACCCTTTTTGAAAACCAAGTAATTATTGACAGATACCAAAGCCCTTATGAAGTATACATGTATCAATTAAAAAATGCTAGTTACGCTCATAGTTTTCAGATTCAAATGGATGCAGAACCATTGAAACACCTAGACATTAGATTAGCCTACCGCTTCCTAAAAACTGGCTTTGAAAGAAACAATGTATTTTATCAGCAACCTTTAATTGCTCAACACAGAGCATTTTTAATCATTTCATACCAAACTTACCATTTTTGGAATTTTGATTATACCATTCAATGGAATGGGCAAAAACAATTGCCACTCCTTGTCAATGAACAAGCTCAAACGCTTGAACAATTTTCAACCCCTTTTTTTATTCATCATTTTCAAGTTAGCAAATCTTTTAAAAAGAAGGCTGGAAATGCAATCTATGTAGGTGTAGAAAACCTTTTCAACTTCATGCAAGACAATGCCATAGTTAACGCAGCAAACCCATGGGCAAAAAATTTTGATGCGAGCGCAGTTTGGGGACCCATTTTTGGAACCATGTGGTATATGGGTTTCAGGTGGCGTCTTTAAAAAGCGAAGGCGCGGGCTTTGCCCGCGCCTTCGCTTTTTAAAATAAACATGCAAGCTCTTTAATGCCCGCCAGCACTTTCTAAATTGTCTACATCAATGCCTTGATTCTTTAATACTGATTTTACTTTTAATGCGTAAAATGCAATGTATCCAAAGCATAACAAGGTAATGAAATAAGAATGGTGTATGCCAATAGAAGGAATATCAGCCAATTTACCTTGTACTGGTGGAATGATTGCACCACCTAAAATCATCATGATTAAAAAGGCTGAACCCTGACTGGTGTATTTACCTAATCCAGCTACCGCCAAACTAAAAATATTTGGCCACATGATGCTACAAGCCAAACCGCCACTGATGAATGCATACAAGGCAATTTGACCACTGGTCATCAACCCTACTAACATGGCTATGACACCGAACATACCAAATACAAACAAAGATTTTGCAGGTTTTTCCTGGCCCAAAAAGAAACCGGCTACCAGTATACTTACACAAACTGCATAAACCATTAAGTTGCTAACATCGTTGCCTCTTAAATAATTCACTGCTAGTATGACACCAAAAGCTAGGAAAGGAACTACTATCGTTAAAATTCTTTTCATCGATGCACTTAAATTGAATGCACTGATGGCACCAGTCCAACGTCCTATCATTAAGCTGCCCCAATACAAAGAGATGAAACCTGAAATCAATGATTCATCCATGGCACCAAATTCAGGTAACTTGAGTAAAGCACCCATGTTACTTTGTATGGTAACTTCAACACCAACATAAGCAAAAATAGCAATCATACCCAAGTATAATTGAGGGTATTTCAAAGCACCAGCTGCATTTTCAAAGGGTTCTTTGTTGGTAATATCTGGTAATTTTGAAACACCAAAAAACAAAGCTACTGCAACAAAAACTCCAGCCAAAATAAGGTATAAACTATTGATTGAATCAATGGATGCATCTGAAGGATTAGACAATGAGCCAAACAAAACATAACTCACAATCAATGGCCCTAGCGTAGTTCCTAATGAATTGACTCCACCTGCAAAATTGAGTCTGTGAGAAGCAGTTTCAACAGAACCTAATGCTGCAACAAAGGGCTGTGCAGCTGTTTGCTGTAAACTGAAACCAATGGCAATTAAAAAAAATGAACTCAAAATTAAGTTGAATGAACCAGCATTGACTGAGGGAATAATGGCCAATGCGCCCATAACCGAAATGAGCAATCCAATGATAATTCCTTTCTTATACCCTATTTTATTAAGAATATCTACTTTAGAAAACATCGACATCAAAAACAAAATAATTGAACCAATAAAATACCCTCCATAAAATGTTAAATCTATCAACTGACTTTGAAATTGACTCAGGTTAAAATGTTGCTTGCAAAATGGAATAAAAATTCCGTTAGATGCGGCTACAAATCCCCAAAAGAAGAACACCACAGCTAAGGTGTACAATTGAGTTTGTTGTTTGGTTGTATTCATATTTTCTTTTTTTTTCAAATAAGAATAATCCAAGCAGAAAAACAAGTGCTTATCTTGATTCAAATTATAAAAATTGATATATCTCATGCCATTATAACAAAAACAACACTTAGCTTTGAATAGAATCATTTAACAATGAGTTCATAACAATAGCCTAATTTTATATTTAATTTATCAAGACTATGATCAACAATATTCTATTACCTACTGATTTTTCAGCAAGTGCCAACAAAGCACTTGACTATGCCATCTTAATGGCAAAAAAAACAAGTGCTACATTAACGGTATTGCATGTCAATCAAATAGCCCTTTTGGATGCCAGTATGCCACCAGAAACCTATCAATTATTTGTAAGCGAAATAGAAAATTTTGTTAAAGAAGGATTTGCTCTCATTAAGAAAAAGCTATCAACAACAGGAATCAACTGCATTTATGAAAGTAAATATGGTTTCATCGCAGATGAAATATGTGATTACAGCGAGGATGCTCAAACAGATTTGATTATTATGGGAACTACAGGAACCAGCGGTTTGGGTGAAGTACTAATAGGTAGCAATTGTGCCAGTGTCATTGGACGCTCTAGTGTTCCTTGTATGGCAATACCTGACAATGCAGCTGTAAAAGAATTTGGTAAAATAATTTATGCAACTGATTACAATGAACCAGAATTTCCTGCCTTTTCAAGGCTGTTGTTTTTTGCGGAATTATTTGATGCAGAAATAGATGTGGTTCATGTTGAATCTGAAAACGACCATTATTTCAATTCAGAAAACAACTTTTTCAAAAAGAATAAAAACAATATCAATTACAGTAAAATAAGATATACCAATTTACCACAAGGAAAAACAGCAGATGTAATTAACCATTACATAGATGAAAACCACGCGGATTTGTTGGTGCTTGCTAAACACAATCGAAACTTTTTCGACCGATTGATGCATAGAAGCCTCAGCAAAAAAATGGCTTATCATACTCACTTACCTTTGCTTATTTTAGTAAAGTAAAGGCTTTAACCGTTCATTGAAGCCAAGAACTCGTCGTTGTTTCTGGTACCTTTCATGTTTTTTAACATCAAGTTCATGGTTTCTTCAGGGTTCATATCTGAGATATGATTCCTCAATACCCATATGCGCTGAAGTGTTGTTTTATCGAGTAATAAATCTTCTCTTCTTGTACTTGATGAAACAATATCTATGGCTGGGAAAATTCTTCTATTGGCTAGTTTTCTATCCAATTGCAACTCCATGTTTCCAGTTCCTTTGAACTCTTCAAAAATCACTTCGTCCATTTTTGAACCTGTTTCAGTCAATGCGGTTGCAATGATGGTTAAAGAACCGCCATGTTCTATTTTACGTGCAGCACCAAAAAATCTTTTTGGTTTGTGCAATGCATTGGCATCTACTCCACCAGATAATATTTTTCCTGAAGCAGGTTGAACCGTATTAAATGCACGTGCCATTCTGGTAATTGAATCCAATAATATAACGACATCATGGCCACATTCAACCAATCTTTTCGATTTCTCTAAAACAATGTTTGCCAATTTCACATGTTTGTCTGCAGGTTCATCAAAAGTTGAAGCAACAACCTCTGCCCTTACACTTCTTTGCATGTCTGTAACTTCTTCAGGCCTTTCATCAATTAATAAAATAATCAAATAAACCTCCGGATGGTTTTTAGCAATGGCATTGGCAATGTCTTTCAGTAATATGGTTTTACCTGTTTTGGGTTGAGCAACTATTAAACCTCTTTGACCTTTACCAATTGGGGCAATTAAATCAATGATTCGGGTTGAATAGGAACTGGCATTATCAGCAATTTTGAGTCGCTCATCAGGGAACAAAGGTGTTAAATGTTCAAAAGCAACCCTGTCTCTCACTTCAGCAGGATTTCTCCCATTGATTGATTCAATTTTAACAAGCGCAAAGTACTTTTCACCTTCTTTAGGAGGACGGATTGTTCCTTTAACAGTATCTCCTGTTTTCAAACCAAATAACTTAACTTGTGAAGGAGAAACATACACATCATCTGGAGAGGGCATGTAATTGTAATCAGATGATCTCAAAAAACCATACCCATCTTGAATCATTTCTAAAACGCCTTCACTGCTAACAATACTGTCTAATTCCGCGTATTGAATTCTCTCAGGTTGATTTTGTCTTTGTTCATTCCTGTCGTTGTTGTTGTTGTTGTTATGATTTGAATGGTTTCTGTCTGGTCTGTCATTTTTCCATCTTTCTCTACGAGGGTGTTGATGAGTTTGATGAGACTCTGTTTGTTCAGATTTTTCTGGAGATACAACCGGCTCGGCAGTTATGGGAACAGGTATTTCAGACGGTTGAACCATTTCTGGTTTTTCTGTTTTTACTACTTCTGAAACAACAGGTGCCTCAACCTTTAAATGTTCTGTTTCGTTTTTTGTTGCTTTAACAGCTTTAGGGCGTCCTCTTCTTTTTTTAGCGGACTCATCTTTTTCTTCTTCCAATGCTATGAAATTTAATTATTCAGATTTAGTTTGAACCAATTCGGAGTTCTAAAACATTCAACTTCTACGGATACCATTTGATAGTTATCAAGAACACAATAAAAATGAAGCTTAGAGCGGAGTTGAATTTCAATATTTGATGAATTGAATGACTCCAACGAATTGTTTTGTATCTACAATAGTAAACATAATTTTTAAAAAAGCAATTATGCCGTATTTTTTATTTTAATGCCTTTTGATAAGCTTCCAAACAACGTTTACGTGCATAAGAATGTTCTACGATAGGTTGGGGATATTGGCTAGTTTTAAATTCTGGAACCCATTTTTGAATGTATTGATAATTTGAATCAAATTTTTCTGTTTGTAAAGTTGGATTGAACACCCTAAAATAGGGAGCAGCATCTGTACCTGAACCTGCAGCCCATTGCCAACCTCCGTTGTTTGAACTTAGCTCAAAATCAATTAATTTTTGTGCAAACCAAGCTTCACCCCAGCGCCAATCTATGAGCAAATGCTTGGTAAGAAAACTGGCAACAATCATTCTGACTCTGTTGTGCATGTATCCTGTATGCATCAACTCTCGCATACCAGCATCGACAATAGGATAACCAGTTTGACCATTTTTCCATAATTCAAATTCTGTTTCATTGTTTCTCCATTCAATCTGATTGTAAGCCGGTTTAAACGCTCCTTTTACAACATGAGGAAAATGCCAAAGTATTTGCATGTAAAATTCTCTCCAAATGAGTTCATTGAGATATACTTCATTCATTCCCATAGTTTTCCTAACTTTTTCTCTGATGCTGATGGTTCCAAATCTGAAATGTATACCCAATTTAGAGGTACCATTTATGGCTGGATAATCTCTATTCTTATGGTATTCAATTATTATTTTAGTTGAGACAGTTGCTGAAGGCATTGGCAATTTTGAGGGCTGAAAACCAATATCAGCAAGTGCTATACTTTGAAATTTTTCTTGAACAGGTAAACTGTTATTGATTAAATTTTCGGAAGGAAAATTAGGTACACCCTGCTGACTCAAATTGAATTTCCATTTTTTGGCATAAGGTGTGAAAACGGTGTAGGGCTTTCCATCTTCTTTAACAATTTCGTTTTTTTCAAAGATGCACTGGTCTTTGAATGATTGTACAGCAACACCCTTGGTATTCAAAAAATGTGCTATTTGCTCATCTCTCTGTATGGCCTCTGGTTCATAATCGTGGTTAAAAAATACCGTTTGTATTTGATAGTCATGTACCAGTTCGTTCCAAACTTGAATAGCAGAACCAAACTTAACCAATAAGTCTGACCCTACGTTTTGAAAATGTTTTTTCAATTCTTGGAGCGATTGGTGTATGAAATGAACCCTTGGGTCTGTATTGTCTGCCAGTTTATTTAAAATATCAGTATCAAAAACAAACAATGGCAACACAGGAACTCCAGAGGAAAGTGCATGATACAAGCCAGTATTGTCTGTGATTCTTAAATCTCTTCTGAACCAAAAAATATTGATAGGTTGTTGCATGTATTTATAACAGTTTTTATGAACATATAGTTTTAGTTGATCAACATACCAGGATACCAAAAACCATATTTGATGGCAAAGGCCACAAAATTGTTCTTTCTATTTTTAATTTTAAGTTTTAACGCCAACATACGGCATCTGTATTCTATAGTGGCTTCTTCTTTGAACAGTAAATCTGCAATTTCTTTGTTTGTTTTACCCTCACAGATGTACAATAACAATTTCAACTCATCACGGTTCAATTGTTTGTAATCATATGCATCCTCAGTTCCTTTTCCCAATGCATTCATAATTTCTGCTTCTAAATTGTTGATCAAAGATTTAGAAATAACAGCCTTCGCTCCCAAACTGTAATATGCTGCTTGAATACTGTGTTTAGAGTATGAAGTGAATACGACAAAAGGCAAACAAGGAAATTTATTTTTTAATTGATCGGCAATTTCAAAACCATTTTCAGCTGGTAAATCTAAATCAAGAATCACCAAATCTATTTCATCTGTGTTTTTAAATCTTTCAAAAAAATCCTCTCCAAGAGAACAATTGGCCACAACTTTAAAATTGCCTTTTTTTTCGATGCGATCTTGAATGATGTATTTCCAAACATCATTGTCTTCAATTACTGCTAATTTAATCATAGGTAGCTATTAAAATTTTCACCAAAATATCTTTATGAATTTGTATCACAAAATATCAATTTAATATTTAAGGTATACCCTAAAGGCACTAATTAACAAAGGAATACGCATAAATTATCATTTTAATACTACATGTTGGATTTACTGTCAAATTCAATGACAAAATGTTGTTTTAAGCTACTTTAATTTATTTGAGTGAAAAGAAAAATAAATACTAAAAAATAGCATTCAGGTTTTCCAAGTAAGCTGTTTATTTGTACAAATCTTTCAATGCAAGTTTTAAGTTTTCAAACTTAAATTTGAATCCACTTTGTTGAATTTTAAGAGCACTTACATGCTGACTTGCATATAACAAATCAACAATTTCGCCGAGAAATATTTTTAAAAACCACTTAGGAATTCCCGGTAACCAAAATGGCCTGTATATTTGATCACATACCGCTTGCAATACCTGATAATTTGACGCTGGATTTGGAGCAACTCCGTTAAAAATACCTGATAAATGATTTGAATGTATGTGAGCGTAAATTTGAATCAAATCGTCAATATGAATCCATGATTGCCATTGTTGACCATTGCCAAATGGAGCTGCTAATCCAAATTTTGAAGGAAATTCAATAGATTTTAACATTCCTGCCTCTCTTGACAGCACAAGGCCCACTCTGACTATTGAAACATTGATTCCTATTGATTTGAAATCATTGGCATGGCACTCCCATTCCAGACAAACATTGGCCAAAAACGAATTTCCAACCTGTTCATTTTCAGCATGATTGAGTTTAGAATTGCTTTCATAAAAACCTATCGCAGAGGTACTAATGAGGTGTTTAACTTGATGCGTTGTATTTTTTAAACTGTTCAATAGCAATAGCGTTGAGTCTACCCTGCTCTCTAAAATATTTTTCTTGTAATGGTCAGTCCACCTTCTATCAGCTATACCAGCGCCAGCGAGGTGAACAATACAGGTAACTCCCTCAAAACAATTGAGATCTATTTCTTGATTTGAAGGATTCCAATAAAAATGACCTGGCTTGTTTTCGTACTTTTTTCTTGATAAAACATGAAGTTGAATGCCAACTGAATTGAAATATTTTACTAATTTACGCCCTATCAAACCGCTGGCACCTGTTATCAATATCTTTGTTTCCATTGATTTAAAACAATAAATGACTTTGAATGTTTAAAACCATAGAAAATAAAAATCTAAAACCATTGGGATCCTTTTCTATAAAAGACATTGAAGCAGTTACGGGCATAAAAGGACATACTTTGCGAGTTTGGGAACAACGCTATGGAATTGTTATACCCAAAAGAACAGACACCAATATCAGGTACTACGATGACAGCGACTTAAAAAAATTGCTGAGCATCAGTTTACTCAATAACCATGGATTCAAAATAAGTGAAATTGCAAAAATGACTACTGAGGATATCACTCAGGAAGTTTTAAGATTGAGTGCCAGCAAAAATGACCATGAAGTTCAAATAAATGCTTTGATAACAGCAATGCTTGAATTCAATGAAATTTCCTACAGCCAGCAACTGAGTGCGTGTTTCATCCAATATGGGATAGAATATACCATGTTACAAATTGTGTTTCCATTTTTAAATGAGATTGGCATTTTATGGCAAATAGGTTCTATACAGCCATCACATGAACATTTTGTAACAAATATTATCAAGCAAAAATTATATGTTGCCATAGATGGACAATTAGGTAGAATGAATGCATTAAGTAAAAGATTCATGTTATTCCTTCCTGAAAATGAAAAGCACAGCATTGGTTTATTGTTTGCCAATTATTTAATCAGGTCGAGAGGTCATGAGGTATTGTATTTAGGACAAGAAGTACCCTTAAATGACTTAAAAGACGCTTTTAAAAACGAGAATCCTCATTTTATATTGACCTTAATGACATGTGCTCAGCCACATATTGACAAAGTTGAGTTTGTTAACTTTCTAAGAAAAAATTGGCCAAATAGTATGCTTTTACTTACAGGTTCACAATTTTTAATGTCAAATATTGTTGAATCTGAAAAGGTGAAATTAATCCAGAATTTTGATTCATTTATTCAATTTTTGAACCAAGTACCCAATTAATCCTGCCCTTTGTTCATTATTTGCTCCATTCTTTTATTGAGTTCTGTTTCATCAACCATTTGATAATTCAATGGAACTTTAAACAAACTGTTTTCTATTGGAGCCTTGGCAACTTCTTTGGCTGTTAAATGTATTTTCATTTCATCTGCTTGAATGAAAAATTCCAAGACCATTCCTTCAATTTGTTCAAATGCAGGATCATTGTTAAAATTAATAGGCGAAATTTCTGGAGTATACCAGCAATGGGTCTCTAGTGTATCAGATTTTAAGACTGTTTGTAAAACCAAATGCTTGCATTTGAACCCTGCAATCATCCTTTCATCCGGCAATAAAATTGGTTTCAATACCATTTGATTGGTATTTTTTAATTGAGCCAATTCTTGTGTTGTTTTCTTGAGTGCAAAACGATTGCCAAACACTGTTAACAAAACAAATACCGTGTTTGAATCTTTGTCAACGATGGTTGTATTCTTACCAAAAATACCAATTCCCATCTCTGTCCTACTTTTATTTCCTTTGAAATAAATGACTGCATCTTTAGCCAATTGCTCAACTTTTGATTTGTATTGAAGAGGTACATCCTCATATGAAATATCAAATAAAATTTTACCCTCATTGATGACATTTTGTGCCTGTGATTTTGCAAAAACAAACAACAAACTGAAGAATAGAAATAACCTTACCATGTTAACTTGATTTTATTGATAAATGCATGAATGCCTTTTTTACAATCATCCGTTGAGCGCGCATGAGCATTTGTTTTTGCAGCAATATCAAGCGCATCGTTTAAATTTAAATTGTTTGTTGCTAGCAATAATTTTTTAGTGAGTGTAAAACTATTACCTGATGTTTGTGTAATGAATTGATTGGCAAAAGCAGCCACCTGTTCTTTTAACGCTATGTTGTCGTCTGCTAAATGAGATATCAAACCAATTTCATAAGCTTGTTGGGCAGATATGATTTGACCTGTGTACAAAAGATTTCTCAGGTGCTGACCTGCTATTTTATGTTTTAAAAAAACCATCACCAGTGCTGGTATAAAACCAATTTTAACTTCTGTGTATGCAAATTTGGCATCCTTGCTTGCAAAACAGAAATCAGTAAGTGAAGCCAAACCACATCCACCTGCAAATGCTGCACCATGAACCATAGATATGATTGGCTTTGGTGACTCAAAAATAAGTTGAAATAGCTTCCTCAATAACTGAGAGTCTGCCAAATTCTCATCAAATGAATTGGTTTGTAATTGTAAAATACTTTCTAAATCGGCTCCAGAACAGAAACTTGATCCTCTTGCACCAATAACAATTAGTCTACAGGCATCATTGGTCAACTGAAATGTGATTTCATCTGTTAGTGCCAATACAAGTTCTTGACTCAATGCATTGCGTTTGTCTGGTCTGTTCAGATAAATCCAAGTAATTCTGTTTTCAAATTCAACTTCAATCATGGGCATAATTTAATACAAATTAAATTCATAAAAAGTATTTTTGGCCAGTAAGCTTTTTGAAGTGCCATTTTTATTCGATCCAAGTTTCCTTTCGTTTATTTGATGCTTTTCATAAATCCAGTTATTTGAGTTAAAATCATAAGAAAAAGAATGACCTTGAATACGAATTTTTTGATTGTTATTTTGAATAAGGTAAACCATGCTACTTTTATTCCGCTCTAGTTTTAAACCATCTGTGAATGGCTTTTTTAAAAAAAGCATAGCGTCTGTAAATAAAACTGCCTGTGAACCTCTTAAAACAGCAATACAAGGATGGTTATAATAGGCATAAAGCCTAATTGTTCTTTGTTTGTATACAGAGTAATTTTCATGCATTGTAATGACTTGAATGAAGGTCACCAAACAAATGGCAGTTTTTAAGTAAAATACAGACTTATACTGAAGGGCACACAAGGCCATTACGATAAAAAATGCCAAAAAAATTGATGCAGTTTCATTTAAATAAAGTTGCTCTATTTTAGCAAATTTTAAACCAGCCATTTCAATTGAAATAGCATTGACTGCTTTGATAATTGAAGCCAAAATATGCCAAAAAATAGCTGGTAAATTTGGTATAAAAACCAAGAATAAACCCCAATAAATGCATAGGGTAAAAATAGGAATGACCAATATATTGGCTGGTAAAAAAAGCAAGGGAAATTGGTGAAAATGATAAATTGAGAGTGGCAATGTAGCAATTTGGGCTGCAATTGAAGCTGCACTTAATTTCCAAACTTGTATCACAAACTTATTTTTAATAGACCATAGCTTAAATATAGGATCATACAAACACAACAAACCCAAAACAGCGCAGAAGCTTAATTGAAAACCTGCATCAAAGAGCAATTGGGGGGAATAAAATAGCATGAAAAATGCAGTTATAAACAAAGCGTTTAATTGATGTTGAGGTCTGTTAATAAAAATAGCAATGGCATGAAAACTGATCATGATTGCGGCCCTGACTATTGAAGGTGAAAAACCACACAAGATGGCATATAGCCATACCAAAGACAATTGAATGAGTAATTTAGACAGTTTGAGTATAGGTCTGTCCATCCAAAACAATACAAATCCAATTAACGCATAAACCAAACTTACATGCATACCACTTACCGCCAAAACATGAAGTGTTCCGGTAGCAGCATACGCATTCAATAAATTTTTAGGAATAAGCGAGTCATCCCCATCAATTAAAGCCAATAATACACCACTGATTGCATTATCAGGCAGTTGAATCAGCATCAATTGCCTCAAATAAATTTGAAAATTGATTGTTAAATTTTTAAAACTTTCGCTGTTAGGAACAAAAAGTATTTTATTTTTATTGAGCAATTGAATTTGACCATATATTCCTTTTTTACGATAATATTTTGCAAAATCAAATTCATGTGGATTTTCAGGACTATTGAATAAACGTATTTCATTCAATTCAATTGCAATACAAGTACCAATTGGCAAATTGCTATTAGGTAAAGTAATATGCTTTACCAATAAAGAACCTATATTTTGGTATTGATTGTTGTGTTGTTTGATGTATAAGGCCACTACATACTGATCATTCCCTTTTGCTGAAACAGTTTTATTTTCTATGCGTACATAAGCTTTTGAATGTCTATGAAAGGCAGCATTGAATTTAAGAAATTTATCTTGTTCAAATTTTAGTATTGTTATTCCACAAATGAATAAAACACCATTCAATACCATTCCACCATAAACGGCCTTCTTAAAACCTTTGCTTTTGAATTGAATCATCAAAAACAAAGCAAAATTAAGGATTCCCATACCTGTGATTATTTGCCAACTTAACTGCAAAACTGATTGCATATAAATTCCAATAACCAAAGCAAATAGGCTCCTGAACAAAGGAAATCTAAACCAAAATACATCAAACATTTTTTAGTGCATAACTATCTATGTTTTGAAGTTAATAGAATTGTAGTTTTGAAATAAAAAAACATGTACGATTTACTTCTATCTACACACAATTTATTGAGATGGCTATTTTTAGTTACGCTCATTGCAGTAATTTTTAAATCAATTGCAGGCATCCAAAAAAAGAGTCCTTACTCGCCTTCAGACAAAAAAATTGGAGGTATTTTAGTTGCATTGGCGCACACACAACTATTAATTGGCTTGATTTTACTTCTCATTAGCCCAACAATTGCTGAGTTAATGAAAGACATGGCTTCTACTATGCACGACAAAGTTAACAGGGCAAAATTGGTTGAACATCCAATTACAATGATTCTTGCAGTAGTATTGATTCAAGTTGCAAGAATAAGGGTTAAAAAAGCTTATGCTGACGAAGACAAACACAAAAGAAGTTTAATTTTAAATGGAATTGCATTGCTATTGGTGATATATATGATTCCGTGGCACACACCACTTTTCAGATTTTAAGGGTAAGCAATTGTCAAACAGAAAAGACCAACGCAATCGTTGGTCTTTTTTATTTTTAAATCAAAACAGTTGTATTAATCTACTTCTAAATTTTGAATTAGAGTGATTTTTAATTACATTTCATTTTAATCCAAATCCGATGAAAAAAATTACCATTTATGCGGTGTGTATTGCAAGTTTCTTTTTATCGTGCAAAAAAGAAGCAAGCAATACCCTTGTTGTAGAAAACAATACCCCTACCATACCTGAAAAGTTTACTAAGAAAGCTCTGTTAGAAGAATTTACCGGAGAATGGTGTGTCAATTGTCCTGATGGTGCTAAAATAATTAACAGCATTGTAAGTAAATACCCAAGTAAGTTAATTGTTGCGGCAATTCACCAAGGCGACTGGCTTCAGATAGAGCAGCTCACTCAATTGAGTTCACATTTAGGAGGTATTGGAGGTTATCCCAGAGCAGCCATCAATAGAGTACCAGCAACTGGCACCAGCAATGGTCAAGATGGAATGATTGTATACAGTCGTGGCAATTGGGAAACCAATACTGTGCGTTTAATTGATGCAGATCAACAACAAACAGCAAAAATTGGCTTGGCAATAGAATCAACCATTTCCGAAAATTTGTTGAGTTTAAAAGTTCATACCGGTTATCAATCAACAGATGCTAGAGATACTCGACTAAGTGTTTACTTATTGGAAGACAGCGTTCAAGCACAAAGTCAAACTGGAGCAACTACCAATCCTTATTTTCATCAACACGTGCTGAGAAAAGTAATCAGTAGACCTTTGGGTGACAGTATTCAAATCAATTCAGGCAATTACGCCTTCAAAACTTACGAAAAAATTGATATCAGTGCCTACAAAAAAGCCAATTTAAAAGTTGTTGCATTCATTAACATTGTAGGTAGTTCAAGCACAACACATGAAATTTTGAACGTACAAGAAGTTGATGCTGGAAAAACCCAATTATTTGATTAAGCTCAATTTTACTCAAACTACCTAAACCTCATTATTATGTGTTTTTCTGCAAGTGCTAGTTTTACAGCTGCTGCTGTCATTGGTTCCATTTCTGTTTTAACTATAAAATCATCTTGGAACAACAACTATCGTTATTTTGGTGTAATACCCTGTTTATTTGCATTACAACAACTAGCAGAGGGCTTCATTTGGAAAGGCTTGAGTAACCAAGAGTCGGCTGATTCATTACCATTTTTTACTGCAATATTTTTACTCTTTGCTTGGTCTGTATGGCCAATTCTCATTCCATTGAGCATGTATAAAATTGAAACTGTTAAATGGAAAAAAATGGCCATGTTGACCCTTTTGATATTAGGTATGATAACTGCAGCCATTTCTATTTACCACATAAGTTTCCATTCACCATTGGCTTATGTTTCAAGTTTTCACATTGATTACAAACTAGGTAGTCCTGTAAAGTTTATAACACTCACATACGTACAAGAAGTTATTTATGTGTTATGCACCTTGTTGCCTTTGTTTATGAGCAGTAGTAAAAGAATGTATGTTTTTGCCAGTGCCAATTTAGTAAGTTTGATATTGGCTTATGTATTTTTTGAAAATGCACTGCCCAGTACATGGTGTTTTTTTGCAGCTATTTTGAGTGGTTTTATCTTTTACATGATTAAAATAAACTTGAAATTAAAGAACCATTGATTGAAAAACCTTTGAAACTATTTAACTTGTTGAAGGTCGAAATTTATTTTTTTGTTTGTTTTGCTTACCATTATCATAACGCTCGGTCTTGAAATTGCAGTTTGAGAGCCTTTTGATTTAAAACGGTATTGAAACAAAGCTTTCTTTTTAGCTATCTGATTCAAATTAACCGGAACCAATTCTACCAACTGATTGGTATAACTGTATACAATTGCCAAAACAAAATGTGTATTAAAATCTATTTGAGTAGGCATTCCAGCTTCGCCCATAGTGGTAGCCATTCCAAAATAAGTATCAAATTCTTTCTGGGTTGTAATTTTTAATAACTTTGTTTTACCAGATGGAATTGAATGCAAAACAAAGTAATTGTTTACCTGCTGAAATGGCAATGAAATTGGGTATTTAGCTTGTGCAAATGCCCAATCTGAAACAAAAAAAGTAAAGAGTATTAATACCAAAAATTTCAATTGAACTTTCATATTCATTTTTTAGTTTAAAAGTTGTTTGATTTCATTTAACTTGAGCAAGGCTTCTATTGGAGATAAATTATTCAAATCTATTTGTTCCAACTGTAAACGTATTTGATTTAAAACAGGATCGCTGATTTGAAACATGTTTAACTGTAGTGCTGTATCCTTTTTTTTTGTATCATTTACTACTTGTTTTTGGCCTCTGTTTTTCTCTAAATCTTTTAACAATTCATCTGCCCTTTTCAAAATCAATTGCGGCACTCCAGCCATTTTAGCAACATGAATTCCAAAACTGTGTTCACTCCCCCCTTTGGTCAATTTTCTTAAAAAGATCACTTTGTTGTCTTGCTCTTTTACACTGACATGATAGTTACAAATTCCATTCTGAGCCGTCTCTAATTCATTGAGTTCATGGTAATGGGTAGCAAACAAGGTTTTAGGGTGATAAGGGTGCTTGTTTAAATATTCAGTGATTGCCCATGCTAATGAAATTCCGTCATAGGTTGAAGTGCCTCTTCCTAATTCGTCTAATAGAATCAAACTCTTTGCGCTTAAATTGTTTAAGATACTGGCGGTTTCTAACATTTCTACCATAAAAGTACTCTCGCCAGCTGCCAAGTTATCATGCGCACCTACCCTTGTAAAAATTTTATCTACTAGTGGAATTTGGGCAGCAGCAGCAGGAACATAACAACCAATTTGTGCCATCAATACACACAATGCAGTTTGTCTTAAAATAGCTGATTTACCCGACATGTTTGGACCAGTTAAAATGATAATTTGTTGTTGATCTTGATCAAGAAACAAGTCATTTGCAATGTAATTTTCTCCTTTGGGTAGTTGCTGTTCAATAACTGGATGTCTGGCAGACTTTAAATCTAAAATCGGACCCTGATGCATGTCGGGCTTGTTATAGTTATTGGCAATGGCCAACTCTGCAAATCCAAACAAACAGTCTATTTGAGCAAGCACGAAGGCATTGTGTTGTATAACAGGAACTGAATCTTGCAACAATGACAACAATTCGTTATAAAGTTTTTCTTCTATGCCAGCAATTTTATCTTCAGCACCTAAAATTTGGTCTTCATATTGTTTGAGTTCTTCAGTAATGTATCGCTCAGCATTGGTCAATGTTTGTTTGCGCATCCAATTAGATGGAACTTTGTCTTTGTGTACATTGGTAACTTCTAAATAGTAACCAAATACATTGTTGAAGGCTATTTTTAAACTTGGAATGCCTGTTGCCTGTTGTTCCTTTTGTTGTAATTGTAAGAGGTAATCTTTTCCACCAAATGCTATATTTCTCAATTCATCAAGCTGACTATTCACTCCATTGTTGATGACATTGCCTTTGTTGAGCAACATGGGTGGGTCTGATTGTAAATACTGATCAATGATGGAAATGGCTTCTGTGCAACTTTTCAATTGAGCCCCAAACTGCTTAAACATTTCGTTTCCTGAAACATTCAATTGCTCAAAAATAGGTGCAATCAACTTGATTGACTTGTTGAGTTGTTGCAACTCTCTTGGACCTATTCTTCGCATGGCAAGTTTAGATACCATTCTCTCCAAATCACCCAATTCTTTCAAATATTCTATGATTTGCTTTCTGATAGTAGAATTAGCCAATGCAACTGCAATAAAATCTAAACGGTATTGAATGGCACCTAAATCTTTGAGTGGCATTACCAACCACTTCCTAAGCATTCTTGCTCCAATTGGAGTAACTGTTTTGTCAATGACTTGAAGTAAAGAAACTCCTTGATCAGATGAACTGTGCAACAATTCTAAGTTTCGAATGGTAAACCTATCTAACCAAACATATTTTTCTTCATTGATTCTAGAAATGGATTGAATATGTGCAACTTGTTCATGATGCGTTTCAGCTAAATAATGCATGCATACCCCAGCTGATACAATTGCAAAGGGCATGTCTTCTATTCCAAAGCCTTTCAAATTTTGAGTCTTGAAATGTGACAACAATTTATCTTTTGCAAAATCCAATTGAAAAATCCACTCATCTAAAGAGTATGTATAATAGCCCTCTCCGAATGTTTTTTTGAAACTAGCTAGGTCTTTCTTAGATACTAAAATTTCTGCAGGTTTGAAACTTTGAAGTAGTTTGTCTATGTAGCCTATATTTCCTTGAGTTGCCATGAACTCTCCTGTTGAAATATCTAGTAAGGCCAAGCCACAAATTTCTTTTTCGAATGTAATGGCAGCCAAATAATTGTTTACCTTATGGTCTAATATTTTATCATTGAAACTCACTCCAGGGGTAATCAATTCAGTGACCCCTCTTTTAACAATTTTCTTGGTAAGCTTAGGGTCTTCCAATTGATCGCATATGGCTACCCGCTCTCCTGCCCTTACCAATTTAGGCAAATAGTTATCAAGGGAATGATGAGGAAAACCTGCCAATTCAATGTGTGAGGCCGCTCCATTGGCTCTCTTGGTTAAAACAATACCTAAAATTCTAGAGGCCTTGATGGCATCCTCTCCAAATGTTTCATAGAAATCACCTACCCTAAAAAGTAATATGGCACCCGGATACTTTGCTTTGATCTCGAGGTATTGCTTCATTAAGGGAGTCTCAACACTGTCTGCTTTCTTGGCCATATCGGCAAATTAAAACTTTAGTGGGAAAACCCTTTACAATGTTTATATTTTGGGGAAAACAGGCTATTTGATACCCTTCATTGCCTGCGCAACTGGAGGTTTTGAGTAAAAACCAGTACCGTTATAGGGTCTTTTTCCTTCAGCTTTCATACAGTCATCAGAGCAACAACCCTCCATTTTATTAGCACAAACCTCACACATATTGAACTGCTCGTTACATGTTACATTGGCACAATTTAAATTACGAGATGTTGGGGTATCACAAGCTACACATTTAGCAATCAGTGTTGGGTTTACCTGATTAATTGGAACTGTAACTCTGCCATCAAAAACATACAAAACACCCTCAAAATCTTTACCGCCTGTGTCATTTGCGTAGCCAATAATACCATTGTGCATTTGGTAAACATCTTTGAAGCCATTTTCTAATAAGAAAGCAGATGCCTTTTCGCATTTGATACCACCTGTGCAGTAAGTAATCACTTTTTTATCTTTTAAATTGCCAAGTTCTTTTACTTTGTCCGGGAACTCTCTAAAATTTTCTATATCAAGCGTTAAGGCATTTTTGAATTTGCCTAAACGGGTTTCATAATTTGAGCGTACATCGAGCAATACAACATCCTTGTCTTGCATCATTTTTTGAACAGTTAATCCGTCAACATGCTTACCAGTTCTTCTATTGGGGTCAATTGCTTTCAAACCAGAATACACCAATTCTTTCTTGTACCTGACGTGAATTCTGTTAAAGGCCGGTTGTTTGACAGGGTCAATTTTAAAATCAACTCCTGTAAACCTTGGGTCTGAATTCAAGTCATCCATATAGGTTGCACACTGAGCAGGTGTTCCACTAATAGTTCCATTGATGCCCTCTTGAGCAATGTAAATACGTCCAACTATTCCAAGTTCTTGGCAATATTTAAGATGGTGAATAGCAAATTCTTCTGCATCAGGAACCCTTGTGTAAAAATAATAGGCAAGAACCTGATATGGTGATATGTCTTGACTCATACCACAAAAATATGCTTAATAAATTAAATACGAATTGATTTTACTTAGGTTTTCTATTTTTGATTCAAGTTTAGGCTGCTTATCTTTTCAGCACAATTTTACATGATATGAAAAAAGCTTTTGGGATTGTATTGGTTTTGTTTCTGGGTTTTTTAAGCACTAATGCTCAAGAATACGCCTCTTCAGAAAATGAATTTTATTGGAAAAACAGAAAACCATATAGTGATTATTGGCAGCAAGACGTACATTATAAAATC
This sequence comes from Bacteroidota bacterium, assembly GCA_027491355.1. Taxonomy (GTDB): domain Bacteria; phylum Bacteroidota; class Bacteroidia; order UKL13-3; family UKL13-3; genus CAISCU01. The sequence continues at coordinate 89,297 of JAIXWI010000031.1, read as the reverse complement.
AGAGCCAGCTTATCAGATACCAATGATGTCATTTGGGGGAGCTCTTTGTTAACTTATACCAATAATTCACCTGATACCTTAATTGAATTGTATTTCCATTTATACCAAAACGCGTTTGTGAAAGGCGCCTATTTAGAAAACTTGAACCTTGCAAATGGTTTCAAACAAGAATTTGGCAAAAACGAAATCAATGGCAAAGGCACTTTAATCAAACAAATAAGTGTCAATGGCAAAACAGTAAAAACCTTCCTAGACAATACCATTTTGAGGGTTCAACTCAATAACTCGTTGTTACCTGGAGAACAAATCAATGTACTAGTTGATTTTGAAACCTATTTTGATGAAAATGGCACCCAACGCAGGCGCATGAAATTGTTCAGAGACAATTGGTTCAATAAACATTATGATGGCGTTCATTGGTATCCAAGAATTTGTGTATACGATCGGAAATTTGGATGGGAAACCGACCAACATTTGGGTAAAGAATTTTATGGCGATTTTGGGTCATTTGATGTTGAACTCAGCTTTCCACATCATTTTATACTAGATGCAACAGGCGTTCTAACCAATCAAGAAGAGGTTTTACCTGCTCCGCTCAGACAACAATTGGACATTAAAAATTTTGCGAAAAAACCTTGGGAAAGTGAACCCAGTATCATTGTCTCTTCTGACCCAAAGAGAATCAAATACAAAACATGGAAATTCAAAGCAATCAATGTGCATGATTTTGCCTGGACAGCAGACCCAACATACAGAATTGGAGAAAGCTCCTTTAAGTTAAACAATGGCAATGAAGTAAAAGTAATAGCTCTTGTTCAAGAACCTCATGCCTCAGGATGGCAAGATGCTTGTGCTTTTACAGCCAAAGTAATGCAGATTTACAGCAAAGATTTTGGCAATTATATGTATCCAAAAATGATTGTTGCGGATGCTGAAGATGGCATGGAATATCCAATGTTAACTCTTGATGGAGGAAGCTCCCCAGGCTATTTTGGCTTGTTGGCTCATGAAGTAGGACACAATTGGTTTTTTGGAATGGTTGGCAACAATGAAACATACAGAGCAAGCCTAGATGAAGGTTTTACACAATTTCTTACACATTGGAGTACTTCCAGAATTTTAGGTGAAGTAAAAAAAATGGGGACAGATGGCTATTTAAACAAAGCATATAAACCTGTAAACTTAAGAGAAAGTACAGTGTATTTAGGCTATATCAACGATGCCATTACTAACGAAGACATGCCCCTCAATACACACAGTGATGATTTCAATTCGGCACTTGGACATAGTGGCGGCTACAGAGCTGTATATTATAAAACAGCTACCATGTTGTACAATTTAGAATATGTATTAGGTGATAGCTTGTTCTTACATTGTATGAAAAATTATTTCAACACTTGGAAAAACTGTCATCCATATTTTGAAGACTTTAGAAACAGCATTATACACTCCAGTAAAACAGACCTCAATTGGTTTTTTGACCAATGGTTAGAAACAACTAAAAAAATCGACTACAAACTCTACAGACCCAAATTGCAGGGTATAAACGAAAATGGAAATTTCGTTTATAAAATTAAATTAAAGCGTATAGGCGAAATGCAAATGCCTATTGATTTACATGGCATAACAGCTGATGGCGCAAGCATTGCTTACACAATACCCAATACCTATTTTGTAAAATCAGAAACCGTAAACACATTGCCTTTGTGGAAGGGATGGGGCATGTTAAACAAAACTTATACTACCCAAATAGAAAGCTCAAGCCGTATCAAACACCTTGAAATTGATTCTAGTTTCAGATTGGCAGATGTCAATTTGTTGAACAATAGCAGTTGTATGCCAATCCGCTTTCAATATGACTACATGGTAAAAAATCCTTTAGACAGAAAACATTATCAGCTCAAATGGAGACCTGATATTTGGTGGAATGACTTAGATGGATTCAAAATTGGTTTTCATTTGAATGGCAATTACATGCAAAAAAAGTGGCAATTTAAATTGAACACTTGGTACAATTCTGATTTAGCAAGCAATTATCCTAAATGGATGATGAATAACACTGACAATTCTATCGTAGATTACAAATTTTGGTTCAAAACATTATTGGCTAAACAACTTAACATGGTCATCCATTCCAGGTATCTAGATGGTTTATCGATGCAACAAATTGGTTTGGAATGGAATCCAGGTAATCAGGTGTTTAAAACTTATATCAAAGGAATGATACGTCCAAACGATTATAGTAACTATTATGTATTGGGTAATAATACTTATTTAAGCAGGCAAGTTGGTTACAATTTGTGGTATACCAATAATTGGGAGGTTAAAAAACAAAACACTAGCTTTAATTTAGAATGGGAGAAAAATGGCAGCTTAGGGAACAATGGTAACTACACCAGTTTAATTGCTGGAAGAACAAGCATACTTGCCTCCGATTACAATTATTATGGCGTTCAAGCTACTTTAAAAATTAACAAAGGAATTGGGAAATTATTATTGCACAATCGTATTTATTTGTTCTGGTTTGAAGGAAATGTAGCTCCTGAATCAAGGGTGTATTTGGGTTCGGCCAATCCTGAAGAAATGATGGAAAATGCATTGAGCAGAAGCAGAGGTATCATTGCTGCTGATTGGAGCCAATATGGCAACAATGGCAATCATTTTCAAATGGGTGGTGGAGCAAATATCAGAGGATTGAATCACTACCTCAGTCCTGTATCTTTCAATAACAACCAATACTTTGTATATGCTGGCAATAAAGCTGCTGCCATAAACATTGAAATGGAATATGATCAATTGTTTAGCATCCAACCTTCAGGAGTGAGTAAATACTTACATATTGATGCGTATTTGTTTGCTGATGCAGGAATTATTGGAACCTCATTTATAGCAAACAATCAAAATATTGAACTCAATTCAGGACTTAAAATGAGCGCTGGTCCTGGATTTAACTTTCAAATCAAGCGTTTTGGAGTATTAGACGAAATCAAACCACTCAATATCCGTATTGATTTTCCATTATGGCTAAGTCCAGCTCCTTTTACAGATCAAGATAACTTCAAATACAGATGGGTACTTGGAATCAACAGGTGCTTTTAATTTTAAAACAATGATAAAACCTAAAGCAGGCTTTCCGCCTTATTTTCAAAAATATTTAGATTTGGTTCCAAGTGAGCAATCTATTTTTTCAGCGTTACACGAGCAACATATGGATACCATCGATTTGATAACCTCATTGGATGATGCTACACTACAATCTGCTTATGCACCAGGTAAATGGACCATCATGGAGGTTATCGGGCATTTAATGGATACAGAAAGAGTGATGTGCCACAGGGCTTTGACCATTGCCAGAGGAGACAAGTCAACTATTCCAGGATTTTCACAAGAATCATACGTTACCAATAGCAGAATGGGTATGCGTAAAATTCTTGGAGTTGTTAAAGAATTTTCATTGATACGAGCCAACACCATAGAGCTTTTCAGTCAATTTGATGAACAAATGTGTAGTGAAATTGGGAACAGTAATGGACATGAATTGATAGTAAGTGCCATTCCATTTATGATTTGTGGCCACGAAATTCACCACCGCTCTGTCATAGAAAAACTATACATTGGTGCAATTTAAGCCACCGATTACTTTTTAAAGAATTCGCCTAAAAACCAATTGGGTTTAACAGGCCCTTTTTTGAGACCAAACTTTTTAATGCTGTATTTTTTGATATGCTGCATGGCTTCATTTACATCATCAGTTACCAAATAATACGACTTGATATCTGACTCAGAAATGGTTTTGTAAGCAATCATATCTTGGGTTAAATTCAATAAGTTTTTCCAGTATTCTTTGCCAATCAATACCACCGGAAATTCTTCTGTTTTGCCTGTTTGAATTAAAGTCAATGCTTCAAACATTTCATCCATGGTTCCCCATCCACCTGGCATGATGATGAACGCATAAGAATACTTCAACAACAATGTTTTACGAACAAAGAAATACCTAAAATTTACCCATTTGTGGAGGTAAGGGTTTTCTTTTTGTTCATGAGGTAAAACAATATTACACCCAATACTCAAACCATTATTTAAAAATGCACCTTTGTTGGCTGCCTCCATGATGCCTGGACCACCTCCTGTCATTACAGCAAAACCAAGCTTGGTAAGCTCTTTACCCACCTCAACAGCTTTTTGGTAATATTCATGGTCATCTTTAAACCTAGCACTTCCAAATACCGTAACGCATGGCCCCACAAAATGTAATGCCCTGAAGCCTCTGATAAATTCAAACAGCACTTTAATCAAGAACTTGAGTTCTCTGGTTCTAGAGCGAGGCCCTTGTAAAAACCTGCGCTCGGAATGCAGGTAATTTTCTGTGATTTTGTTTGTTTTCAAAGTATTAAAAATAAAAACAGCCTGCTTACACAGGCTGTTCAGTGAATCTTTTTATTTCTTGTTATAAGTTACCTCTGTTGGCTTGCTCTCTCTCAATGGCTTCAAATAAGGCTTTAAAATTTCCTTTTCCAAAAGACTTTGCCCCTTTTCTTTGAATAATTTCATAGAACATAGTAGGCCTGTCCTCAACTGGTTTTGTAAACAATTGTAACAAATAACCTTCATCATCACGGTCAACCAAAATACCTAATTCTTTGAGCGGGGTAATATCTTCTTCAATGGGTCCTACACGCTCTAATAAAGTATCATAATAGCTGGTTGGAACTTTTAAAAACTCAACCCCTCTTGCCATTAATTGTTTAATAGTAGCAACAATATCGTTCGTAGCAATAGCTATGTGTTGGGTGCCTTCACCCTCATAAAACTCTAGAAACTCCTCAACTTGTGATTTCTTTTTTCCAATAGCAGGTTCATTGATAGGGAATTTAACGTAACCGTTGCCGTTGCTCATTACCTTACTCATCAATGCAGAGTATTCAGTAGAAATATCTTTGTCATCAAAAGAAAGAATATTTTTAAAGCCCATTACATTGGCGTAAAAATCAACCCTTGGGTTCATTTGATTCCAATCTACATTACCTACACAATGGTCTACATACAATAAACCGGTTGGTTCTGGATTGTAATCAGACTTCCATTCAACAAATCCGGGCATGAAAACACCTTTGTAATTTTTTCGCTCAACAAAAATATGTTCAACTTCTCCGTATGTTTTAATGCCACTCATTCTAACTTCACCATGTGCATCTTTGAGTGTAACTGGTTGCATGCTTGCCTCAGCTCCTCTCTTGGTTGTTTGTTCAAATGCATCGTAAGCATCATCAACCCATAAGGCCAAAACTTTTACACCATCACCATGTTTCATGTGGTGCTGGGCAATTGGACTGGTTGAATGAAGCGGTGAAGTTAACATCAACCTCATTTTATTTTGAACCAAAACATAACTGGCTCGGTCTCTCAGTCCAGTTTCAGGACCAGCATAAGCCAATGATTGGAAACCGAATGCTGTTTTGTAAAAATGTGCTGCCTGTTTGGCATTTCCTACATACAATTCTATATAGTCTGTTCCATTTAATGGTAAAAAATCTGTGTTTGTTGATGCTGTCATTTTTTTATAAAATACATTGGTTTTAGATTTCAAAAATAAATAAATTATGTATTTATTGAACCCAACTTAAATAATAGCCTGGATCTTCTACCGCAATGGCGTCAGCTGTAATTTCTAAAGGATAAAATGGATCTATCATTACCGCTAATTCTTTTGTTTCTTTGGCTCCTATAGATTTTTCTACTGTTCCAGGGTGTGGACCGTGTGGAATCCCTTTTGGATGTAAACTAATCATGCCTCTTTCTACGTGTTTTCTGCTCATAAAATCACCATCAACATAATACAACACTTCATCGCTGTCTACGTTGCTATGGTGATAAGGGGCAGGTATTGACATGGGGTGGTAATCATACATTCTAGGTACAAATGAACAAACCACAAAATTGTGCCCTTCAAATGTCTGGTGTATGGGTGGTGGCATGTGAACGCGACCGGTAATTGGCTCATAATTATGGATGCTGAAGCCATAAGGATATTGGTATCCATCCCAGCCAATGGCATCAAATGGATGGTTCTGATAGGTATATGGATAAATCAAGTCTTGTTTTTTAATCATTACATTAAACTCACCTAACTCGTCGTGTGTTTCAAGATTTTGAGGTAATTTTAAGTCTCTTTCGCAATAGGGAGAATGTTCTAAAAATTGACCAAAGTTGTTCAAATAGCGTTTAGGGGGCTTAATTGGAGAAAAACTCTCCGTAATCATTAACCTATTTTGATTAGTTTCAAAACTCAATTGATAAATAGTACCTCTGGGTATAACTAAGTAATCACCGTACTCAAATGGAATGGAACCAAAGACCGTTTTCAATATGCCTGAACCTTCATGCACAAAAATGATTTCATCTGCATCTGAATTTTTAAAAAAATAATCGGTCATGCTGTTTTGTGGAGCGGCAGCACAGATGTACAAATCTCTGTTGAAAAGAAGTGTTTTTCTTGATTCTAAATAATCGGCATGTGGTTTTGTTTTGAAAGTTTGAAAGCTCCTATTCTGTAAATTTTTGGCTAAAGCTGCTTTAGGACTCACATCTATGGGCGTACCAATTGCTTTCACCATTGTTGGAGGGTGACAATGGTATACCAATGAATAAATACTACTGAAGCCTTCTGTTGAAACTAACTCTTCAGCATACAATGAGCCATCTGGTTTTCTGAACTGAACATGTCTTTTTGAGGGAATTTGACCCAATTTGTGGTAAAAAGGCATAGACTTATATTATTTTGCGTTTTTATTTGAAAATGGATTGATTGGTTCAATCAATCTTTAATTATTAAAGATGCAAATTATAAAACCTGTGCCATTCAAAAAACTGATTTATATCAATGCCTTATTTTTACTGACTATTGGAGCATGTAACCAAGTAAATTCCAATAAAAATAATGTACCCAAAGATTCATTGGAACAAGTTGAGGCCGTAAAAAGCATCAGTAAAGAATTAGAATCAGCAGCTAACAATCCTGAATTGTATTATCAAAGAGCTCAAATTTATTTTAACCAGGGCTATTTAACCAGAGCAGAATCTGACCTCAATACAGCTATTCAATTAGATTCAATTAACCCAATTTATACATTTTTGTTAGGCAGAGTATGTTATGCCAAGAATGAAACAAAAAATGCTGAAAAATACTATTTAAAAACCTTAAATATTAAACCAGACTTTGTTGATGCAAAATTAAAACTAGCAGATTTGTACTATCTTGTTAAAGAACACAATAAATCTATAGGATTCATTCAAGAGCTTATAAAAAGCGATGCAGAAAACGCAACACTTTACCACAACTTAGGTATGAACTATAAAGAACTTGGTGATACTGCGCGTGCAATTTATCACTTCCAGACAGCAATTGAACACGACCCTAAAGACATAGAATCAATGTTATATGTTGCCAATTTATATGCTGCTCAAAACAACAAACTGGCATTGGAGTATTACAATTCTGTTATAAAGTTAAAACCTAAAAATGCAGATGCTTTTTTTGGAAGAGCACTGTTGTATCAGAAGAATGGAGTTTACAACAAGGCACTGCTAGATTACAGACGTGTAATAGCTATTAATCCTAGTTTCTATAAGGCTTATTACAATGTTGGATACCTTAATTTTGAAATTAAAAATTACAAAGATGCCATCAGAAACTGGGATATTGCCATTGGCATGAATGACAAATACGCAGCAGCTTATTACATGAAAGGATTGGTGCTTGAAATACAAGGAAATAGAGGAGCAGCACTAGACAATTACAATAAAGCTTTGGAGGCAGATCCACAATACAAACTTGCAAAAGAAGCATTAGAGGCATTGTCTCATTGAGCGTTCAATTCATTTTGAGTTTGCTTAAAATCTAAAACCATTCCAGATCCTATCTCTTGCTGGCCTTCTAATAGCTTAAAATCTCTACCCTTGTAAAACAATTGTACCGGAGGAATTTGGTCAAAAAATGAAATGTTGGCTTTGTACGTTTCACCAGAAAAAGCAAACTCTCGGTCTGTAAATTCTTGTAAACAATGCCAGATACTACCATCACTCAATAACAAACTGCAACCTGTTCCAGGAAAAACAGGAGCGTATTTACCACCTTTACTTTCTGCTAACAGCTCAATATTTACTATGAGTTCAATACTGCTCATTTTGTTTCAAGTGTAATGAACGGAACAAGCATTTCCTCTAAACTGATGCCCCCATGTTGAAAGGAATTGGCATACATATTCACATGGTAATTGTAATTGTTGGGATATACCATAAAATCTTCGCCTTGAGCAAATACATAGGTGCTACTCATGAATTGTTTTGGTAACAAGGCATCTTCAGGTTTTTTGATGGCAAAAAGTTCTTTTTCATTATAGGTTAAGCTTTTACCTTGTTTGTACCTCAAGTTGGTTGATGTACTCTTATCTCCTATAACTTTTACAGGGTTTTGAACCCTAATTGAACCGTGGTCTGTTGTAATAATTAATTTTGCTTTTTTAGAAGCAATTTTTTTAAGTGCTTCAAATAAAGGTGAATGCTCGAACCAACTGGCAGTTATACTTCTATAAGCAGCCTCGTCCTCAGCCAATTCTTTCATGACATTCATTTCTGTTCTGACATGGCTGAGCATGTCAACAAAATTATAAACGATGACATTAAACGGATTGTTATACATGTTTGGAATTTGGTCAATGAGTTCTTTGCCTGCTCCCAAATGGGTTACTTTTTTGAAACTAAACTTACCGGCATAGCCCATTTTTTTGAGTTGAATGTCTAAAAGGGCTTCTTCATGTAAATTTTTGCCTTCCTCGTCCTCTTCATTGACCCACAAACTTGGATACTTCTTTTCAATCTCAGCGGGCATCATACCTGCAAACAAGCTATTACGTGCATAATGAGTTGTTGTTGGTAAAATGGTCATGTACATTTCGTCATGTACAATATTGAAAAATTCACTCAAGACATTTTGTATCAACTTCCACTGGTCGTACCTGAAATTGTCTATAACTACTAAAAAAACTGGGCAATCTGCAGTTAACAATTGTGGCAGTTTTTGAGCCAATACATTGTAGCTCATTAAAGGTGTTTGGGCATTTGGTTTCTTTAAGAAATCAATAAAATGGTTGCCAACAAATTTAGCCCAAGCATTGTTGGCATCTCTTTTTTGCATAGCCAGTATATCGTCCATTCCGGTATCTCCTGACTTTGCCAACTCCAACTCCCAATAAACCAATTTTCTATAAATAGCCTCCCAACCTTTGAAATCATTCACATCCATAAGTTCTATGCTCAATTGACGAAATTCTTGTTGGTAGTTTTGTACTGTTTTTTCTGTCATCAATTGCTTAGCATCGAGGTTTTTCTTTAATGATAGTAGAATTTGACTACTATTAACTGGCTTAATCAGGTAATCTGCAATTTGATTGCCAATGGCATCTTCCATGATATGCTCTTCCTCACTCTTGGTAATCATAATAACTGGCATGTCTGGGGCAATCAATTTCATTTGTGTCAATGCTTCCAATCCGCTAATGCCAGGCATGTTTTCGTCTAACAAAACGGCTTCGTACCTATTGTTCTTTAGCAATTCAAGTGCATCTATGCCATTGCTGCATTTTTCAACCTCGTAACCTTTAGATTTTAAAAAAAGGATATGTGGCTTTAACAAATCTATTTCATCGTCAACCCAAAGAATATTTACCATAATTCAAAAATAAGCAAATGTTTAACGGAATTGGTGATTAAAAATTGTAAGCGGTAGGCGAAGTTCTTCTGTTTCATTATTTTTGAATCTTATCAAGTATTTAAATTTTGAGAAAAACAATCAATGATCCACTTTATGGCTTTGTAACAATTGAAGGCGAATTATTAACTGCAATTTTAGAACACCCTTGGTTTCAAAGATTAAGAAGAATTAAGCAATTGGGTCTTTCTCATTTTGTGTATCCTGGTGCACAGCACACACGCTTTCAACATGTTATTGGGGCTATGAGTTTGGGTATACATGCAGTCGAAAATTTAAAAGCCAAAGGTGTTGATATCAGTCCTGAGGAAAAAGAAGCAGTTTGCGCTGCACTTTTATTACACGATATAGGTCATGGCCCCTTTTCACACACCCTAGAAAACGTGCTAATTAAAGGCATGCATCACGAAAAAATATCGCTTCATTTAATGCATTTACTGAACAGTGAGTTCAACGGCAAATTAGACCTCTGTATTGCAATTTTTACAAACCAGTATCCAAAATTGTTTTTACACCAATTGGTCAGTAGCCAACTAGATATGGACCGTCTGGATTATTTACGAAGGGATAGTTTTTACAGTGGGGTTCAAGAAGGAGTAGTTGGACAAGACAGGATTATCAATATGCTCAATGTCAAAGACCAAGAATTGGTTGTGGATGAAAAAGGAATTTATAGCATAGAAAAATTCTTAATTGCCCGAAGACTGATGTATTGGCAGGTATATTTACACAAAACTGTTGTTGCTGCAGAAAACATGTTGGTAAAAGCCATTGAAAGGGCGTATTACCTAAACAAGCAAGGTGAAACCTTATTTGCAAGTCCAGCCTTGAATTGGTTTTTAAACCAACAACCAAATGCTTCACAATTTTTTGAAAACCAAACAAACTTGCATTTTTACACCTTGTTAGACGACGAAGACATCATGTCTGCCATTAAAGTTTGGATGAACCACGAAGACATAGTTTTGAGTACACTTTGTAAGAACCTCATCAACAGAAAACTTCCTAAAATGGTGTTTTCGAATGAACCATTTGATCATGCATTGATAGAAAACCACAAACAATTACTCTGCGAGCAAATGGCTATCGATATTACCTTGACAGACTATTTCATATACACCGACTCTGTAAGAAACAGCGCGTATAGCCTAGACAAATTCAATATCAAAATTTTATTTAAAAATGGTACCACCACTGAAATATCAAAGGCTTCAGACCAATATAACATAGAAGCCCTTAGCAAATCAGTAACCAAATATTTTATGTGTTACCCAAAATCTATCTTGCATCATTAAACTTAAAAATCAATGGAATTATCAGCCAAAGAAGTTGCCAATATATTAGGCGGAATTGTAGAAGGAGACGAACATATTAAACTCAATACCCTTGCTAAAATTGAAGAAGGAGGAACTGGAACTTTGTCCTTTCTTGCAAATCCAAAATATGAGCCTTTTCTATATACAACTCAAGCCTCAGCTGTTATTGTTAACAAGAGCCTAAAATTGAACAAAGAGGTTTCTACTACTCTGATTCGAGTTGATGATGCCTATGCTAGCTTTACTTTATTGTTAGAAAAATTTGCCAATGGTAACCAACAGTTGAATGGTATTGAAAAAACTGCTGTAGTAGCTGAGTCATCAGTTTTGGGAGCTAATGTATATGTGGGTGCACATGCTTACATTGCTTCAAAAACAAAAATTGGAAACAATTCAAAAATACATCCACAAGTTTATATTGGAGAAAATGTAAGTATTGGAGAAAACTGTGTTTTGTTTCCTGGAGTTAAAGTTTACCATGGCTGTCAAATTGGAAACAATTGTATCATACACAGCGGCACTATCATAGGGAGTGACGGATTTGGATTTGCTCCTTTGGCCGATGGCACTTACAAAAAAATTCCTCAAACAGGTATTGTTACCATCAATGACAATGTTGAAATTGGATCAAATTGTACCATTGACAGGGCAACTCTTGGTAGTACAACCATTAACAAGGGTGTTAAAATAGATAATTTGGTACAAATAGCACACAATGTTGAAATTGGGGAAAATACTGTAATCGCTGCTCAATCAGGTGTTGCAGGAAGTACAAAAATTGGTAAAAACTGTGTATTGGGTGGACAAGTTGGTATAGCTGGACACCTAGTAATTGCAGACTTTAGTCAGTTTGGTGCTCAAACTGGGGTAGCATCTTCCATCAAAGAAAGTAATAAAAAATGGAATGGTACACCTTACATGGAAATGAGAGATAACCTAAAATCACAAACTATTTTTAGGAAATTACCAGACATATTCAAGAGACTTGAAGCTCTAGAAAAACTGCTCTCTAACAAATAATGCGATTATTTTGACCTAAATATGGGTATTTTACCTATTATTTCTTTTTTTGCAGTAATTAAAATGCAAAGTCAGCCTTTTTTGAAAGCATCATGAAACAAACTACAATTAAAAAACCAGTTGAATTAGAGGGAGTTGGATTACATACTGGTCAAAAAGTAAGCATGAAATTCATGCCAGCACCTGAACATTATGGAATTAAATTTCAAAGAACCGATTTACCCAATCAACCCATTATAGATGCAGACGTTGATAATGTAACTGACACATCCAGAGGAACAACCATTGAGCAAAATGGAGGAAAAGTTGCAACAGTAGAGCATGTGATGGCTGCATTGGCAGGATTGGAAATAGACAACTGTTTGGTTCAGATCAATGGTGGGGAAACACCAATAATGGATGGAAGCTCTAAATTTTTCATGCAATCTTTGTTGGTTGCAGGAATTGCTGAACAAGAAGCAGAAAGAGAATACTTTACAATTCCTCAAAATGTGTACTACACTGAAACTGACCGCAGCGTAGAAATGATTGCCATGCCATTAGACGATTACAGGTTAACCGTAATGGTTGATTACAATTCGCCTGTTCTTGGAAGTCAACATGCATCTATAACAAGCTTAAAAGAATTTGAATCTGAAATATCTTCTTGCAGAACATTTTGTTTTTTACACGAATTAGAATTGCTCTATAACAATGGATTAATTCAGGGTGGAGATTTAAACAATGCCATTGTTATTGTTGACAGAGTTATAGAAGACCATGAATTGGATCACCTTGCTAAAATGTTCAATAAACCTAAAGTTGAAGTAAAAAAAGAAGGAATTCTTAACAACGTGGATTTGAGGTTTCACAATGAACCCGCCAGACATAAATTATTAGATTTAATTGGAGACTTGGCTTTAATAGGTGTTCCAATTAAGGCACAAATTATGGCTGCAAGGCCAGGTCACGCTGCCAATGTTGAATTTGGTAAAAAAATCAAGGCATTGATTAAAAAAACCAGAAGTGCAGTTAAAGTTCCTAAATACGACCCTTCAATTCCTGCTATGTACAATGCAGATGCCATTGAAAAAATGTTGCCACATAGGTATCCATTTTTGATGGTTGATAAAATATTAGAAGTAGGACAAAACCATGTGATTGCATTAAAAAATGTAACCATGAATGAGCCTTTTTTTCAAGGTCATTTTCCAGGAAACCCAGTTATGCCAGGCGTTTTGATTATTGAAGCTATGGCACAATCAGGTGGCATTTTGGTATTATCCAAAGTTGAAGACCCAGAAAACTACAACACTTATTTTATGAAAATTGACAATGCTAAGTTCAAAGACAAGGTATTGCCAGGTGATACACTTATTTTTAGGTTAGATTTAATTGCCCCAATTAGAAGAGGTGTTTGTGTAATGAAAGGTTCAGCATTTGTAGGTGAAAAACTGGTTGCCGAGGCTGAATTAATGGCTCAAGTTGCAAAAAAGAATTAAACATGATTAGTAAACTTTCACACATAGATGCTCAAGCAAAACTTGCTGAAAATGTAAGTATTGATGCATTTAGCTGTATACACCATGATGTGGAAATAGGTGCAGGTACTTGGATTGGGTCTAATGTAACCATTTACCCTGGTGCAAGAATTGGTGAAAATTGCAGGATTTTTCCAGGAGCAGTCATTTCTGCAGTACCACAAGATTTAAAATTTGATGGGGAAGACACCAAAGTATATATAGGTAACAATACAACCATTCGTGAGTGTGTAACCATTAATAGAGGAACCAAAGATAAATTCAAAACACAGGTTGGAGACAATTGCCTTTTAATGGCCTATACCCATTTGGCTCACGATTGCATCATTGGAAACCATGTAATTATTGCAAATGGCGTTCAAGTTGCAGGACATGTAAACATTGATGATTATGCGCGTATTGGAGGTTTATCAGCCATTCATCAATTTGGAAGAGTAGGAAGAAACGTGATGATTGAAGGTGGAAGTATGGTTAGCAAAGACGTACCTCCTTTTATCAAAGCAGGACGCTATCCAATCAGTTACGAAGGTATCAATTCTGTTGGTTTAAGAAGATTTGGTTTGAGTAATGAGAAAATCAATGAAATCCAACATATTTACAGGATCCTGTTTGTGCACAACCGTAACCTTTCAAAAGCACTTGAAATTGTAGAAAAAGAAGTGGAATCAAGTGCTGAACGGAATGAAATATTGGATTTTATTAAACAATCTGAAAGAGGTGTATTGAAGGGCTTCAATTCAAGGTAATGGAATTACTCCTTCAAGATATTGGTAAACAGTTCAACAGAAGGTGGTTATTCAGTGGAATAAATCTTCAAATTAAAGCCAAATCTACTACAGCCATCATTGGTAGCAATGGTAGTGGTAAAAGTACCTTTATACAAATGCTTTACAATTACCAAACATTGAGTGCTGGCAAAATTACATACATAGCAAACAACACTGAATTAGAAGACTCAAACATTGCTAGTTACATTTCATTTGCGGCTCCATATCTTGAATTGCCAGAAGAATTTACATTGAATGAATTGATTGAATTTCACTTCAAGTTAAAGTCTAAAAATAGTTTATTTAACCCTGAAACACTCATCAAACAAACCAATTTAGCAGGTAACGAGGATAAGTTAATCAAACATTTTTCTTCTGGAATGAAGCAGAAAGTAAAATTAATTTTAACTTTTTGTACAGAATCTAGCCTACTGCTTTTGGATGAACCATGCGCTAACTTGGACCTTGAAAGTATACAATGGTACCGACAAACAATGCAGCAATTGATAAACCACAAAACAATAGTAATTGCAAGCAATATGCCTGAAGAATACGATTTTTGTGAGCAAAAAATAGACTTACGGACTTTTTCAAAACAATGAAGGCTTTGTGCGAAAAACCAGAACTATAGTTGAATTTTATTTACAAAGCACGCTAGCACGCTGGTTTTACTTTAAACTTTATTTAAAGTGCCTTCATAAGAATACATTTTTTGATACTTTTGTCTACATATGAAGTATTTTATTGTAGCTGGTGAAGCAAGTGGCGATTTACATGGTGCTAAACTGATGAGCGCTATCATGGAAAATGATGCACATGCTACCTTTCAATATTGGGGAGGCGACCTCATGGCTCAAACAGCTCCGGGTTTAATTAAACACTACAAGGAAAATGCTATCATGGGGTTTGTTGAAGTATTGACAAATCTTAACAAAATCAGAAAAAATTTAAGTGACTGTAAACAGGCTATATTGGCTTTTAAACCTGATGTAGTCATATTAATTGATTACCCGGGATTTAACCTGAGAATAGCGAAATTTAGTAAATTAAACGGATTCAAAACAGCGTATTACATTGCTCCTAAAGTATGGGCATGGAAAGAAAACAGAGCCAAAAAACTCGAAAAATATGTTGATTTATTGCTGCTCATTTTCCCTTTTGAAATGAATTATTTTACAAAATGGAAGGTAAAAGCAATTTATATTGGTAATCCTTTGGCAAATACTATAGCTACTTTTAAATCAGAACAGACAATTGCAAATAACAAACCAATCATTGCACTTTTACCTGGAAGTAGAAAACAAGAATTAAAAAGAATGCTCCCAACAATGGTTGCGTTAGGTCCTGCTTTTAAAGAATATGAATTGATAGTTTGTGGTGCACCAGGGATTGAGAAAGCCGATTACCTCCCCTATTTAAATGATTCTGTTAAATTAGTTTTCAATCAAACTTATGATGTATTGAAGGTTGCAGAGGCAGCAATTGTATGCAGTGGTACTGCAAGTTTAGAAACAGCTTTTTTTAATGTACCTCAATTATGTGGCTACAAAGCACATTCTATTTCACTTGTAATTGCTAAACTTTTTGTAAAAGTTAAATACATGTCTTTGGTGAATTTATGTTTAAACAGAGAAGCAATTCCAGAATTGTTACAAGCACAATTCAATGTAAATACTATCCAATTTAAGCTTCGGAATATCATAAAAGGAGGATGCGATAGAGCTAAAATGCTGAATGATTACAATGAACTGAATCATTTATTTACAGAAGATAAACCTACTCAAAAAGCTGCAAAAGCCATTATAGCGTTAATCCAGTAGTTTATTCTTTCCAGCCTAAAGTACTGAGCACATGTAACATGTCTTTTTTCAAAAATTGTAAGACAGGCTGAATGGAATCTGCGTCAGTTACTTGGTTAAAATACAAAGAGCCTCTTAAAAAATTAGCTGTGCTATCTGTTACAAAAAACTGGGCATTGGTAGCAGTACTGCCTTGAATTTCATAGAAAATTCCATGAATTTGAGGTTTTGAAATATAGTTCTCAATTATTTCATCCGCTCTCAAGACATGTTTGTATACCATTTCCCGAGAATCATTGATTACCTTAAAAAGATCATCTCTGTTTCTGATTTTTCTGTAGCTCAAATGTAAAGTGGCGTTGAATTTTGGATAATGAATATTGTACCAACACTCATCTCCTGAAGGATATGGGTCATTTCTTAGAATTGCAAAATCTGCTAAATCAAAAGAGTAGTTACAAGCAGAAACTTGAACATTTTTATATGTCAATGCAGGAAAATCAATTCTTGGGTATGCCCTGGGTTTGGGTATGGGTGAATCTGAACATGAATTGCACAGAAAACTGAAAACAATTATAACAAATGTCAGTTTAATGAACTTCATTGTCTGTTTTATTGATGGTTACCTTTACACGTTTGATTCTCCTTTTGTCAACTGCTTCAATTTTAAATACAAATTCATTGAATGCAATTTCTTGACCATATTTTGGAATATCTCCGTTTATCTCTAACAACAATCCACCCAGCGTATCGGCCTCTTTTCTTACATCATCAAAAATTTCCGAATTTAATTCGAGGTGTCTGCATACGTCATTGATAAGCATCTTGGCCTCAAAAACAAAGGTATGGTCGTTTAATTTTGAGAAAAACTGTTCTTCATCATCAAATTCGTCGTTTATTTCTCCAAAAATCTCCTCTAAAATATCTTCCATTGTAATCAATCCTGAAGTACCCCCAAATTCATCAACCACAATGGCCAAATGCATTCTTTTACTTTGAAACTCTTTTAATAAGTCATCTATTTTCTTGGTTTCAGGAACAAAAAATGCTGGTCTTAATAACGTTTTCCAATTGTAATTTTCAAGATAGAGTAGCGGCAACAAATCTTTGGTAAACAAAATTCCTTCAATTTGATCTAAATTGTTTTTGAACACCGGTATTCTTGAGTACCCAGAATCAATAACGGTTAACATCAATTGTTTAAAATGTAAATTTTCATCCACAGCAACCATATCCGGACGCTGACTCATGATTTGTTTTACAGTTGTATTGCCAAAGTTTACAATTCCCTTTAAAATGCTTTTTTCTTGTTTTGGTGCCCCCTTTTCAGTGGTAATATCTATGGCATGTGTCAATTCATCAACCGATAAAATATGACCTCTTTTGGTAATTCTTTTGTCAATAACTGCGGTAGTGCTTTCAAGAACATACACCAATGGCTGAAAACACTTGTAAACAGTGTACATTGGAACTGCAACAAAATTTGCAACTTTCATATTGTGTTGAAAGGCATAAATTTTTGGGATCACCTCACCTAATAATACCAATAAAAAGGTTACGAAAACAACCTCTAATAAAAAACCAATTATTGGATTTGCTGAAAAATCGAAAAGAATAGTAAAAATACTTGTCGTTACCATTACTACAGCAATATTCACAAAGGTATTTGCTATTAAAATAGTACCCAATAGTTTCTTTGGGTGCTTGTGAAAATATCGGATAGATTTTGATTTAGCATTTTCTACTGCTATCAATTCTTCTAATTGAGATGGAACAATTGAAAAAAAGGCATTTTCTGAACTAGAAAATATAGCTGACAAAGAAATAAGAACCAATAATAAAAAAAGGTCTATCAAAAGTGATGCAATGCTAAATGAATCAAAATTTTGATTGATAAACTGAAGAAACAAAGGGGCTAAATTGACCGGAGGCTCGTCCATTTGAAATTTAAATATTGGTGAAAGGTAATTTATTTTATTTTAAAATAACAGTTAAAATGGCAGATCATCTATTGGCATATTCTTTTCTTCAGCTCCAGCGTTTGCCTGTACTGGGTTATTTTGAATTGAATGGCTATTCGAAACTTCAGCATTTCTGTTTTCAGTTGCCTCATTACCAGCCTTATTAGGTGAACCTAGAAGTGTTAAACTCAAAACCCTTATTTTTTTTCCTACCCTGTCAATTCCTTCTTTGTCTTTATAGTTTTCAGTTCTAATTTTACCCTCAATGTAAACTTGGGTACCTTTTTTCAAATAGCCCTTTTGCTTCAAGTTGTCAATGTTTCTGGCAAGTTGGTCCCACATTTCTATGTTGTGCCATTCAGTTTCAGTTTTTCTTTCACCATTTCTATCGGTATAGGTTTCATTGGTAGCTAAAGTAAAACTGGCAACCACTTTGTTATTGTCTAAATACCTAACACTTGGGTCTTGTCCTAAATTTCCTATTAATAAAACTTTATTTAAACTCATAAACTCAAATTTTGTCTTCTTGCAAATTAAGTTTCTCCTGAAACTTTTCAAACAACCTGGATGCTGGAATTTTTTTTAAGTGTTCCAAAGCCACCCATTTTGACTCTTGAATACAGGTAGGTTTTTGGCTTGGAATCAATTCAAAAAAACTAGCAAAGATGCGTTGGTGGGTTAAAATGTGTTTAGCATCTGTTTTCCTTTGAATTGTAAATTCAATACCCCTCAATTCAGGATGACATTCATATACGTTGTTTAATATGGTATGTGTTTCTGATTTTATTTCCGATTCTAACAGCGGTAAATCATATAAACCTTCCCAAATGTCGCCTTTTTGTCTTTGTTTAACTTGTACTTCTCCCTTGAAATGAATGAACAAATAATTGAAATGCCGCTCTCTAACTTTAAGTTTTTTTAATTTAACAGGGAATTCTAAAAAATTGCCGCTTGAGTATGTTTTGCAAATTGCTCGAACAGGACAAGTTCCACACAATGGCTTTTGAGGCTTACAAACCATTGCACCTAATTCCATAATAGCCTGGTTATGAATAGCAGGATGTTTTTTATCCATGAATTCAGCAGCAATTTGATTAAAAAGGTGTTTGCCCTCCGTTGAATTGATAGGAACTGCAACTTCAAACAACCTAGACAATACCCTGAATACATTTCCATCCACAACGGCTACAGGTTCATTGTATGAAAAACTAGCAATTGCAGCAGCTGTATAGGGCCCAATTCCCTTTAATTTTTGCAGATCCAATGAATTATCTGGGAATACTCCATTAAAATTTGCAACTATTAATTGGGCTGTTTGGTGCATGTTTCTTGCGCGACTGTAGTAGCCTAAACCTTGCCAAAGTTTCAATATTTGTTCCTGTGAAGCTGCAGCCAAATCAAATACAGTTGGAAAATGAGTAGTAAATTTCAGGTAATAACTCAAACCTTGGTCTACCCGGGTTTGTTGTAAAATAACCTCGGAAAGCCAAATAAAATAAGGATCTTGAGTATGACGCCAAGGTAAATCTCTTTTATTTTGTTGGTACCAAATGTGTAATGTTTTCAATGACATTGAGGAGTAATTTTGAATAAATTGAATAAAATTCAAAAAAAATCAGATTTTTATTATCTAATTCATACATTTGCAACCCCTTACAATTTTTCTATAAATTATACTTAAACAACTAAATATCAATTAACAATGACTAAAGCAGAAATTATCCAGGAAATTTCAGTAAAAACAGGAGTTGAAAAAAATCAAGTACAAGAAGTAGTTGAATCTTTTTTCAGAGTAGTAAGAAATAACATGACTGAGGGAAGAAATGTTTATTTCCGCGGATTTGGTTCATTCATTATTAAAAGACGCGCAAAAAAGATTGCTAGAAACATTTCTCAGAACACAGCCATGGTAATTGATGAACATTTCATCCCTTCATTCAAACCAGCAAAAACTTTTGTTGAAAAAATCAAAAAAAGCGAAGCTGTAAAGATGAATGCAAGCAAGAGAGAGGCAGAAGCTAAACAAGCAATGAAAGACGCTTAATGCATTTTAACCGAGCACAAATAATTATCATTCTGGTATTGCTTAGCATGCTGGGTATTTTGTTTTATTTAAATTATAAAACACCAGAGGCTGAGTTACAACCTGTTAGTGAAAGTAGCCTTCCTGCTATTGAACCATTTGATTTCAATTCTTACCTGTCTAACTTGAATGATTCTATATCTCCACAAGCTAAGCAGCTCATTGAAGATCAAATGTCAGCAATTAAAGATGACAAAAATACGCTTTTTGCAACAGCTCAATTGGCTCATACCTGGGATTCTCTAGGTTTCAAATTGGTAACTGCACATTATTTAGAGAAAATTGCCGAAAAAGTAAATGACGAGAACTCATGGAATACATCAGGAAATAAGTATTATGAATTTTCCGCATTAACTGAAGACACTGCCATGCAGTTATATGCTACGCAAAGAGCAATTGCTTCTTTTGAAAAAACAGTAACAATCAATGAAAATAACCTGGATGCTAAAAACAGTTTAGCCATTTGTTACGTTCAAAACGATTTAGATGTCATGAAGGGCGTTCAGTTACTCAAAGACATCGTTAAAAGGGATTCTACAAATATTCAAGCAAATTATACCTTAGGCATGTTGTCTATGAGAAGCGGACAAATGGATAAGGCTTTAATTCGATTTGAAACACTGACCAGAATTGAACCGATGAATCCAGATTTTTATTATTTCCTCGGACAATGTTATCTTTCGCTCGAAAATAAAAATAAAGCGATACTTGCATTTGAAAATTTCAAAAAATTAGTCCAGGATCCTGAGGCTAAGAAAAACATAGATAAAACCATAACAAACCTTAAAAATTCAAAATAATTATGCCAAGCGGAAAGAAAAGGAAGCGTCATAAAATCGCAACCCACAAAAGAAAAAAACGCCTAAGAAAAAACAGGCACAAGAAGAAGTAATTAAATTGCTGTACCAATTGTTTCGCAATTGGTACAGCCAATACTTCACCCACTCTCAAGTTATTTTACCTATCTCCCTCCCTCAATATTCACGCTGCATGCAGCACAATTTTTTTTAGATTTGAATTACGAATTAATCATCAATTCAAGCCCTTCGGGAGGAATAGATATTGCTTTATTAAAAAATAAGAAGTTAATTGAACTTCACCACGAAACTGAAAATACACAATACCAAGTTGGTGACGTTTTTTTTGGAACAGTTGGTAAAATTATGCCAGGACTCAACGCTGCCTTTATAGACGTTGGACACGAAAAAGATGCCTTTCTTCATTACCTCGATTTAGGACCTCAAGTTCAATCATTGGTTAAATTTGTAAAAATGCTCAGAAATGACAAACCAGCAAATTTTTTAATTACCAAAGAACATTTAGAGGGTGATATTCAAAAATCAGGCAAGATTAATGAGTTGCTAAAACGCAACCAACAAGTTTTGGTTCAAGTAAGCAAAGAACCTATATCTAATAAAGGCCCAAGATTGAGCGCAGAAATATCTTTAGCTGGACGTTTTTTGGTGTTGATACCATTTGATAAAAGCATTAGCATTTCTAAGAAAATTGCTAAAAACGAAGAAAGAAGACGTTTAAAAGATGCTGTTGCTGCAATAAAACCTGAGAATTTTGGTATCATTATTCGTACAAATTCTGAAGGTATTAGCGAGGAAGATCTACAAAACGACCTCAAAGATCTATTGACTAAGTGGAATGGACTTTGCTCTCAATTGATAGATGCCAATCCACCGCAAAAAGTATTGGGTGAAAATGACCGCACTTTGACCATTGTAAGGGATTTGGTAAATGATGAATTTATTGGGATTCATTTAAATGACAAATTCCTTCATGCCAAAATAAAAAACTACCTGAATGATAAATCGCCTGAACTGGCATCTATAGTTAAACTGTACAGCGGTAAAACTCCCATGTACGAGCATTTTGGTATAGACAAACAAATCAAAACAAGTTTTGGGAAAGAGGTGAACTTCATGGGTGGTTCCTATTTAATTATAGAACATACTGAGGCTTTGCATGTCATAGATGTCAATTCTGGAAACATTGCAAATAAAGGCGAAAACCAAGAAGAAAACGCGCTCAAAGTTAACTTAGAAGCTGTAGAGGAAATAGCCAGACAACTCCGATTAAGAGATATGGGCGGCATCATAGTCATAGATTTAATTGATTTAAAAAATGCCTCGAACCGCAAAGAAGTTTATGAGAAGCTGAAATTAGCCATGAAATCGGACCGAGCAAAACACAAAATTTTGCCAATGAGTCCTTTTGGATTGATTCAGATAACTAGGCAGCGTGTCAGACCAGAAATGGCTGTAGAAGTAATGGAAAAATGTCCATCTTGCGCTGGAACTGGAGAAATTCAGTCAAGTGTAAACATTGCTGAAGAAATTGAAAATAAGCTTGCTTATTTATTAAACAATTTACACCTCAAAGGAATTACTCTTGAAGTACATCCATTTATCGCAGCATTTTTAACTAAAGGTATTTACTCCCCTCGTATCAAGTGGTTTTTAAAATACAAACAATGGGTTAAAATCAATTCAAGCGCTTCGTTGCATTTGGTACAATCCAGGTTTCTAAACCACGAACAAGAGGAAATTCAATTGTAATTAGTCGTCGCCAAATTCTGATGACAAATCTGTAAAGCTATTGATTGGTGGTTCCCCCAGCAATAATAGGAGTTCTTGTATCTCATTTTTAGATTGTAGCTTGTTCATTTTTTCATAAGATGCACTTAAATTTCTCAATATCCTTTTAAGTATTTCTAAGTTAGAACAAGGTTTAAAGAATTCTGGGTTGGGTTCTATATTGATTTGCTTTAAAAACTGATCTAAATTTGCTTTTGAAAATATTGCACCCTGATTAAACGCATTGATGTAAAAAAGTACATTTCCTTTTTTATAAGACTCATTTACACCTGGATGGTTGTACAATGCATCTAAATTTCCTGAAACTACACTGTCCATGTATGCCAAAACAAAATGTTGAGGTAAATTGACCCCAAAAACTGGCAGGTTTAATTTTTGTGCGATGAGCATATAGATAACCGCCAACAAAATTGGACTACCTTGTTTACTCTCCAAAACCTGGTTTATGAAAGAGTTTTTAGGATCATGATAAGCAGCTGTATTCCCTCTAAATCCATGAATTTGATAGAAAACATAATTGAGTATCTTCACTTTTTCATAGGGACTCAAATCATAGTGCATTTCTAACCATGCATCCATTTTTAATTTCTCAATTGCCTGTTTGATTTCATCGCTGTTTAAAGCAGGGAATTTATATCTAGCAATTAAAAAACAACCTTCAAAGAGGTCTTGTTTTTCTGAATCAATCCAATGTTTGAGTTCAATTTTGAGCGATTGAAAATGAATTTTGTGAATAATATTCTCAACTTTTTGTTGGTGTTGAATATCACTAATCAATGTCCATTCATTCTCTAAAACTGGAATCATTGCTGTTCCGATAGACATAATTTTTTGCTCTATTAAACCCACAACCTCAGGATCGTCATCATCCAACAAAACAACCAAAGACTTTAATTCCGAATCCGAAAGCATGTTTACTTTTTAGATGTTTTTTTTGGTGCTGTCTTTTTAGGAGCTGATTTTTTTGGCGCTTTTTTTGCAGCTGTTTTTTTTACGGGTGTAACTTTCTCGGTATTGTTTCTTGAAGCAAGCATTTTAGCACCCTTAGGATCCTTTTCTATGATTGCCATTACTTTTTCAAAAGTCAATTCTTGAATGTTTTCAGACTTAGGAATTTTAAAATTGTCTTTTCCTACACCAATATATGGTCCCCATCTGCCATTGAGAATTTTGATGGTTTCATCTTCTGGAAAAGCTTTGATTAATTTATTAGCATCGGCTATGCGTTTAGTTTCAATCAATTCAATTGCTCTATCAATTGAAATTTCAAAAACATCATCTGTTTTGGGAATAGAAATAAATTTGCTATTGTGCATCAAATAAGGACCAAATCTGCCAATAGCAGCCTTTACTTCTTTTTCTTCAAATACACCTAAAACTCTTGGCAACTTGAACAAATCTAAAGCCTCATCTAAAGTAATGGTTTCTATTAATTGTCCTGTTCTGAGACTTGCATACTTTGGTTTTTCTTTTGCATCCTCTTTGGCTTCACCTATTTGAGCAAATGGACCAAAACGACCTACTCTAACAAATACAGGAAGTCCAGATTCAGGGTCTATACCTAAAGCTCTCTCAGCGTTTTGTCTCTCAGCGGTTTCGCTGGTTTTGGTTACTCCAATATGAAAAGGACCATAAAATTTTTCAATCATTTTATTCCATTTCAGTTGACCTTGAGCAATTTTATCGAACTCACTTTCAACACTGGCAGTAAAACCAAAATCCATAATTTGGTCAAAATGTTTACTTAAAAAATCTGTGACAAGCATTCCAATGTCACTCGGAAACAATTTAGATTTTTCACTTCCAAATTTCTCGGATTTAATTTCTTTAGTAATTGCTGATTGGGAGAGTATCAGCTGTGTAAATTGTCTGTCTTTGCCTTCTCTGTCTTCTTTTGAAACATATCCTCTTTTCTGGATGGTTGAAATGGTTGGAGCATAAGTTGAAGGTCTACCAATACCTAATTCTTCCATTTTTTTAACCAAACTTGCTTCAGTATACCGGGCAGATGGTCTTGAATATCTTTGAACCGCCTCCATTTGCATAAACTGCAATTGTTCTCCTATATGCAATGGGGGTAACATTTTACTGTTGTCATCTTCAGATTCATCATCTGTACTTTCAAGGTAAACCTTAAGAAAACCATCAAATTTAAGCACTTCTCCGGTAGCTATTAACATATCGCTCAAACCTGAAATTTCAATTTGTGCAATTGTTTTTTCAATCTTGGCTTTGGCCATTTGTGAGGCGATTGCTCTTTTGTAAATTAGGTCGTACAAACGTTTTTCTTGGCTGGTACCTTCTATTTCTTGATGTTCAAAATAGGTTGGCCTAATTGCTTCGTGAGCTTCTTGTGCACTTTCATTCTTGGTTGAATAACGCATAGGCCTGCTGTAGGCTTCTCCAAAGTTACTTACAATATGATTTTTAGCAGCACCAATAGCCAATTCAGATAAATTGACACTGTCAGTTCTCATATAAGTTATATGTCCATGCTCGTATAGCTTTTGGGCAATGCTCATAGTAGTACTAACCCCATAGCCAAGCTTCCTACTTGCTTCTTGTTGCAGCGTAGAAGTTGTAAAAGGAGCAGCAGGAGATTTTTCAGTTGGTTTAACTTCTAAATTTTTGATGGTAAATTGAGCTGATTTGCATTTTTCTAAAAACTGATAGGCTTCTGCTTCAGCATCAAATCTTTTGCCCAATTCAGCTTCCATGACTTTGCCACCAACATTGAAACTTGCTAATATCCTGAATGCAGACTGTGATTGAAACTGATTAATTTCACGCTCTCTGTCTACAATGAGTTTTACAGCTACAGATTGAACCCTGCCTGCAGATAAATTGGCTTTGACTTTTTTCCATAGAACTGGTGAAAGTTCAAAACCTACTAAACGGTCTAGTACACGCCTTGCTTGTTGGGCATCTACCAAATTATGGTCAATGGTTCTTGGGTTTTCTATTGCTTTTAGTATTGCAGGCTTAGTAATTTCATGAAATACAATTCTTTTGGTTTTACTTTCATCTAACTTTAATACCTCGCTCAAATGCCAGCTAATGGCTTCTCCTTCTCGGTCTTCATCGGATGCCAACCATACCATTTCAGCTTCTTTTGAGAGTTTTTTTAACTCAGCTACGATTGCTTTTTTGTCGTCACTTACTTCATAAGAAGGTGTAAAATTATTAGCAATGTCAATTGCTGCATCACCTTTTGCCAAATCCCTGATATGTCCAAAACACGATTTAACAGTAAAGTCTTTACCTAAGAATTTTTCTATTGTTTTGGCTTTGGCCGGTGATTCTACAATTACTAGGTTTTTGGTCATTTGTATTCAATTAATGTGTTCATGTTCTCTTATTTGCAAATCAATTACAAGTTCCGAGATTTCAAAACATTTCTGCAATCTATGAATAAAAACCTGAATGTACCAATGAATCAGCATGCCATCACATTCAATTGTCAATTTTATTCTACAAAAAAGGGATTCATGAATGAATCCCTTTTTTTAATTTTTTATAAATCTCTTTGTTTGATTGCCTTTGTCTGTTTTTATTTCAATGAGATAAACACCAGATTTGAGTTCTCCTATGTTCAAATCAATTTGCTGAGATACAGCATGTACAGTATAATTTTTGTTCATAATGAGCGAACCATCAATTGAATAAATGGCAATATCAAATTCACTCGCAATTGGATTGTTGAATACCACTGCTAACTTTTCATTGGCTGGATTTGGGAACAAACTAAAAGACACTTGATTGAGCGAATTAGAAGAAATTGATGTGGCATCACCTAAATCAAAATTATCGATGTATATATTATTACCTCTGAGCGATGTCAGTTCAAAACGAATTTGACAGTTGTTATAAGTTTTATAAGCACTCAAATCTAATTTGAAAGATTTCCATTCATCAACACTTGGTACAAACTCTGAAGATGAAGTTAAACCAGTTGCCATGTCTGAAGTAGTTAATGTTGTAAGTAGTTCTTCTGTTCTTCCATAATTGTTAGAGATGTATACTTTAATTCTGTCATTGCTTGCACCAATTCTCTTTGCATAAGCAAGCATAAAACTTAGTCTTGGATTAGATAAACTGGTAATATCGATGCTAGGGGAAACGAAAGCATTTCTATTGTTCAATCTTACATGCAAAATATTTCTTGCACAAATGGCACCATTCCCTTCATATGCAGCTTTGGTTGATTCTTTCCATCCACTGTCGCCAGGACTTGTGTAATTCTCATATTTCCATCCATCTTTAGCAAAATCACCAATATTAAACCCACATTTATAAGGAGCTTTCAATGTTGATGCGTTGAGTGGAACATAGTTTCCTGATGTATTTATTCCAGCAGCTAAAGTATTTGATGCACTGTAAACAATAGATCTGAATGAAATCATGGTAGCATCTGATCTTGATTTCTGGCCTGCAGTAAACAAATCCATACATGAACCATCGGAATAATCCATGTAATTTTTAATCATGGCTAAAGTTCCTGGATTACAAGATTCACGGGTAGTTTGACATCCATAACTAGCATCTGCTAATGGAGGAGTATCACATACCAAATCACCCTCTGTGGCACAGGTGCTTGGTGTTAATCCAGCACAACCATCTTGGAAAGTATGATACAAACCAATCCAATGTCCAGTTTCATGCGTAAAAGTTCTACCCATTTGGTTATCAGTAGCACCAACTTCAATGGTACCAACCTGATTGGCGCACATTACAACACCATCTGTATTGGGTCTTCTTGAAAGCATGAACGGGAATTGAGCATAGCCTAAAACTATACCAGAAGAACCAAATGTATTTTGAATATTGTTTACAACCCAAACATTGTAGTATTTTTTTGCATCCCAATAAGACAAAGCTTTTGCATTGTCTCTGGCATTGTCAGTAAGCATACTGTAAACTCTATTGACTCCATTTGTAGGTTTTCCATTGGGATCAAATTGGGCCAATCTGAATTCATACTGCATGTCAACAGCTGATGGATCAGTTGATTTTGCACCATTTGTTCCTGTCACTCTTCTGAAATCATCATTGAGTGCTCTAATGGCATCTTGTATTTGTGCTTGCGAAATATTTTCTGCACCCCACTTGTGAATGACATGAAAAACTACTGGAATATACTTTACGCTGATAGCTTTTTCAGAGGCAAATTGAAGATTACTGATTTTATGATCCGCATCAATTTGTGCTTGCTTTAAAGATGGATCTATTGCCTGCATTGCTTTGAGTGCCTCGTCGGTTAAACAAGGAACTCTATTTTGAGCATTGAGGCATAGTATACATACCATTAAGAAAAATAAGCTGATTGTTTTTTTCATCTTCGTGTTATTCAGTATAGATAAATCAATTTTTAGTGTCGAAAGGTTGCAAACGACTGCTATTATTTTTAAGTATAAAATCTAAGATTGTTAATGCAGCCATTGCCTCCACAATAACTACAGCCCTTGGAAGCACACAAGCATCATGCCTGCCTTTGATACTTAAAGAGACATGCTCATTGATGTTGTTAATTGTTTGTTGGGGCTGTGCAATGCTTGAAACAGGCTTAAATGCAATTTTCATTTCAATTGGCGCTCCATTTGAAATTCCTCCTTGTATTCCGCCACTAAAATTGGTTTGAGTAGCAATTTTTCCATCTTTAAACTCAAATAAATCATTGTGAGCAGAACCCTTCATTGATGCTCCCGCAAATCCACTTCCAATTTCAAATCCTTTTACCGCATTGATACTCAACATGGCTTGGCCCAAAACTGCGTGTAACTTATCAAAAACTGGCTCTCCAATTCCGGCAGGAACACCCATACATATACAAGTTATAACACCTCCCAAAGAGTCTCCTGTTTTTAAAGCATTTTCTATGGAAGCTTGCATATTCACTTTGGTAATTTCATCTGCAGTTTTTAGTTCATTTTGAGTTGAAAACAACAGATGCTCCTCCAAAATTGGAGCATCAAAACAGACCTCTCCTATTTGAGTAACCAAAGCGTTGATTGAAATTCCATATGTTTTTAATATTTGCTTGGCTATTGCACCCGCTAATACCCTTGCAACTGTTTCTCTAGCAGACTGACGTCCACCTCCCCTATGGTCTCTAATTCCATACTTTGCAAAATAAGTATAGTCTGCATGTGAAGGCCTGAAAACTGTTTCTAAGTGATTGTAGTCATCAGACTTTTGGTCTTTATTGTATACAACCATACAAATTGGTGTACCAATTGTTTTACCTTCAAAGACGCCACTTAAAATTTCAAAGTTTTGATCTTCTTTTCTGGAGCTTGCACCAGTGTATGTAGCTGGCTTTCTCTGATCCAATTCAAATTGAATATGATTCAAATCAATGGCTAAACCTGCAGGACAGCCATCAATAACAACACCTATTGATTTGCCATGACTTTCTCCAAAACTGGTAATTTTAAAAATATCTCCAAACGAATTTCCTGCCATTGTCATTTAGTTGAGGTAGGCAAAACCTAGCTTTTTTGCTTGTTCCCAAAATTCAGGAAAAGATTTTTCTACCGAATCAACCTCATTCAAATATACTGATTTTACAACAAAACTTAGCAATGTAGCAGCCATTACCATTCTGTGATCAAGTGCGGTGTCAATTTGAATGAAACTAGAAAACGGACCAGTTTTTCTAAATTCAAGTGTATTGGTTGTCAAACTGGTTTGAACACCCAGTGATTTTAAATAATCGTTCAACAACTTTAGGCGCTGGCTTTCCTTGAAATTTAAGTTGTCTAATCCAATAAACGTTCCTGATTCAACATTTAAAACAGCGGCTAATATTAACACAGGTGCTAAATCTGGACATTGAGAAAAATCCCAGTTGATGTGTTTTTGTATTTTATTATGTTTAAAAGTTTGTATACAAATTCCATTTTCGTTAAAGGTAGTTTCAACCCCTAAGTCTGAAGCCATTTTCGCCAATAACACATCTCCTTGTATGCTGTTTTTACGTAATCCATTCAAACATTGCTGTCCTTTTTTTACTATAGACTGAACGCCATAAAAAAAAGCCGCAGCACTCCAATCGGCTTCAATTTCAAAGATGAAAGGTTTATCTTGAGGTGATTTCAATGGATAAACCAACAAACAATTGTCATTTAACCTCCATTTCATTCCAAATGATTGTAACACCCCTAGCGTCATCCTTACATAAGAAAAGGAGCGGCTTTCTGGATCAACCCAAAACGCTATAACATTGTCTGTAAATGGCGCAATTAAAATGAGGGCACTTAAAAATTGACTGCTGTTTTCAGTGCTTACTTTTAATGTCTTGTCTGATTTTATTTTTGAGGGTTTAATTAATAAAGGTGCATATCCATCATTCTCTAAGTATTCTATAGATGCACCCATGGTTAACAAGGCATCCACCAAGCCGGCTATTGGTCTTTTTTTGAGCCTGTCAGAACCCGTAATTATTTTATTTTCAGAAGTAGTTAGCGCATAATATGCAGTTAAAAACCTAAAACAAGTACCCGCATTTTTTAAGTCAATTTCAGGTTTATTTTCTAACAAAACCCTTTGCATGATCCTAGTATCATCAGCTGTTGAGAGATTTGAAAGTTTACAGCTATTCTGCTGAAATTTCCAATTCAATAATGCCTGAAGAACAAGCGCTCTGTTAGAAATACTTTTAGATGCAGGCAACTGTATTGAATTGTTCAGTAGTTCATCAAACACCGAGTATGTAACTTGCTTCATGTTATGTTAAAACAGGTGTTGAGTGCTTTAAAAATGAGTTCATGGTCACAATTAATTTTTAATTTTGGTGAACCAATTTTGTGAATCAGACTGAATTGAATTTTTCCAGCTTCATTCTTTTTGTCATGCGCCATTAAATCTATCAAACTGTGAGCGTCCAACCCTGAAATTTGCATATCAAAATGTTGTTTAAGAAAGCTTTCTATTTGATAAAATTCTTTTTGTGACAAGTATTTCAATTGATGACTTATCCATGATTCTGCAAACATACCCAGTGCAACAGCCTGACCATGTAAAATTACTTTTTTACCATTTAAAATTGAAGCAGATTCTATGGCATGACCTATGGTATGACCAAAATTCAAAGATTTCCTGATACCTTTTTCATTTGGATCTTTTGATACTATTTTTACTTTTATTTTGATGGATTGAAGTATCAATTTATGTATGACATTTGGATTGATTTCTTTTAAATCTTGGAGCATGTTCCATAATTTCTTGTCGGCCACTAATCCATGTTTGATTAACTCAGCAAAACCACTCTTTAACTCCTCTAGGGGAAGTGTTTTTAAAAAAACAGGCTCAACAACAATCAATGAGGGATGTTTAAACAATCCAATTTCGTTTTTTATGCCATTGAAGTCTATACCCAATTTACCACCAATAGATGCATCTACCATGGCTAATAAAGTGGTAGGTACGTGAATAAAATCTATGCCTCTTTTAAAAGTTGCTGCAGCAAATCCACCCATGTCACATATTACACCACCCCCTAAATTAATGAGCAAGCTTGAACGGTCGGCTTTACAATCTTGGAGTTTTTGCCAAATATCTTTCAGAGTTTCAGTATTTTTATAGATTTCTCCTGACTTAATTTCAATCAAGTCGAATTGGGCTAAAAAAGGTTTTAGTAAAGGTAAACAATGCTTTTTTGTGTGATTGTCTACAAGAACAAAAACTTTTGAATATGATTTTTCTATCAGTAATTCAGAAAGTTGCGTTAGAGAACCTGCTCCAACAAATACATTGAATTGTTTGGTAAAAATTTCTTTCATTATACTGAAAATAGTCAATTACTTTTGTGGCGCTAAGTTATATAAATTTAACAAAGACATAGCTAAACGAAGGAAACTCATGATTGATTTTAACAATACAGAAATTGCTTTTAAAGCAAAAAGTAACAAAGAGCTTAGAAATTCATACTTTTTATTCAAATCAATTGGATACAATTGGTTGGTTAAACTTGGGCCACCTCTCATACAAGCATGTTTTTCAATGAAGTTACCTATCAAAGGACTCATCAAAGCAACTGTTTTTAAACAATTTTGTGGTGGTGAAAACATTGCTGATTGCGAGGATGCAATCAATAAATTACATGCTTTTCAAATTGGGACCATCTTAGACTATTCAGTTGAGGGAGAAGAAAATGAAGTAACCTTTGATGAAACAGCAGCTGAAATTATTCGGACCATTCAAAAAGCAGCTAACAATCCAAAAATTCCATTTAGTGTATTCAAAGTTACCGGAATTGCTCGTTTTGGACTGTTAGAAGCAATTAACAATCAAAAGGAACTGAATACAGAAGAAGCAGCCGAGTACAATCGAGTTTTGAAGCGTATAGACCAAATCTGTGCAACAGCATCTCAGCTCAATGTACGTATTTTTATAGATGCAGAGGAAACATGGATACAAGATGCCATTGACCATTTGGCTTTGCAAATGATTCAAAAATACAATCAGCAAAAAGCCATTGTATACAACACCCTTCAATTTTACAGACACGACCGTCTGGCATTTTTGGAAAAGGTACTTGCTAACGCAAAACAGGGTAATTACAGCTATGGCATTAAATTGGTTCGAGGTGCTTATATGGAAAAAGAAGCCGACAGGGCTTTAAAAATGGGCTATCTAAATCCCATTCAACCCACTAAGTTAGACAGTGATATTGATTTCAATAAAGCCATTGAAATTTGCATCGACAACATTACACACACTGCTATTTGTGCAGGTACACACAATGAAGAAAGTTGTAAAGTATTAATTGAATTGATGCACAAATACCAACTCAACAAAAACGACCAAAGAATTTATTTTTCACAATTATTTGGCATGAGCGACCATTTGAGTTATAACTTAGCTGATGGGGGTTACAATGTAGCTAAATATTTGCCATACGGACCTGTAAAATCAGTGCTACCATATTTATTTAGAAGGGCCCAAGAAAATACAAGTGTCAAGGGCCAAGCAGGACGAGAACTTGCATTGATAGAAAAAGAAATGGCAAGAAGAAAAGGCAAATAAATGGAGTTTAGCTACCAAATTCAACAAATTACAGCTGCAGCAAAATGGCTCAAACTCCAAACAGAAGACCAAAAAGTCATCTGTTTCAAAGGTGACATGGGAGCTGGAAAAACTACTTTCATTAAAGCCTTTTGTAAAGAGTTGGGTGTGAATGAACCGATGAACAGTCCAAGTTTTGGTATAGTAAATGAATACCAAGGAGACAATCAAGTTTGCATTTACCATTTTGACTTGTATCGCATAAAAAATGAGCAAGAATTATATGATATTGGTTTTGAGGAATACCTTCAAAGTGGTAACACCTGCTTGATAGAATGGCCAGAAATTGCGAATGTTTTTTTACAAAAAGTAAACTTAGCCATCATAGAAATTCAAGGAACTGACAACGAAAGAACACTTCAATTGTACTTCCACCATTCAATGGATTTTTGATAGCAGTTGATAATGTATTAAATTGTGAGACAGATTCAAACAAACCATGCAAGAAACTACCACTTTTGGATTCAGTGATTTAGCTAAGCAAGCATCCCTTCAGCCCAAAGAAGCATTGCTAGAAATTAGCAAATCTAACAAAGGATTGCAAATTGGAATTCCAAAAGAAACCACGCTTCAGGAACACAGATGTCCATTGACTCCATCTGCCATTCAGATGCTAAGCAGCAATGGGTGTGAGGTATGGATTGAAAGTGGTGCTGGAAAAGGTGCTTGGTTCAGTGATCAGGAATTTAGCGAGGCTGGAGCTAAAATATGCTACACAAAAGAAGAAATTTTCAATGCTGAAACAATCGTTAAAGTAGAGCCATTTACAGAAGAAGAGTTGAAACTTTTAAAGCCTGATCAATTGATCATTTCAGCTATACAGCATTGTGCCAAATCAGAGCAATACATTAAAACCTTGATGAACAAAAGGGTCAATGCAATTGCTTTTGAATACTTAAAAGATGGAGATGGTGATTATCCGGTAGTAAAAAGTATGAGTGAAATTGCAGGCTATTCAGCTATTTCTATTGCAACTGAATTGCTCAGTGTCAATAGAGGTGGTAAAGGAGAAATGTTTGGCGGCATTGTTGGAATCCCTCCTACAGAAGTTGTTATAATAGGTGCAGGAACCGTTGGAAGGTCTGCTGCAAAAGCAGCTTTGGGCTTTGGAGCAATGGTGAAAGTATTTGACCATTCTTTAAACAATTTAAGAACTTTACAACAAGCTGTAAGTCAAAGCATTTTCACCTCCCTCATTCATCCTAAAATTCTACAAAAAGCACTCATGTCTGCCGATGTGGCAATAGGTTGTATCAGAAACGAAGAAGGACGAAGCCCAGTTATTATTAGCGAAGAACAAGTGATGCAGATGAAATCTGGGGCTGTCATTGTTGACATTAGCATAGACCAAGGAGGTATTTTTGAAACTTCTGAAACAACCAATCATGCTCAGCCCACTTTTGTAAAACATGACGTTATTCATTATTGCGTTCCCAACATCACATCAAGGGTTAGCAGAACTGCCAGCTATGCCCTGAGCAATGTACTCTCGCCACTGCTTATGAACCTCAATGAATCGAAATCTCTGACAGAATTGTTGTATAAAAATCCTGCAATACGTTCAGGAGCTTTTGTTTTTAAAGGTAATTTGACCAATCCACATTTAGGGAAAAGGCTGAATATTTATCACAAAGATTTAGACCTACTTTTGGCCACTCATCTTTGATATGAAGCAAGTTTTTTATTGGTATTTTTCATATCAACTTAAATTACAGCCAAATAAATCATCAACACCCATGTTGATAGATGGTGGATTAGTTGGCATTATCATTCCCGAAATTTGAAACATGTATTTCTGTAAAAGCACGTACAATAAGCATCTTTAAGAAAGTACATTTCCAAGAAGTATGTGTTCCACAGAAAAAAAAGCTGTTGAAAAACCTGTTTAGAAAGCCATTAAAATGAAATTTGAATATTATGGACATGCGTGTTTTATGATTGATACCGGCAAAGAAAAATTGCTCTTTGACCCATTCATTCAACACAATCCATTAGCCAATGTTATATCTACGGAGGATATTGATCCAGATTACATATTTATTTCACATGCACACGACGATCATATTGCTGATATTGAATTCTTTACAAAGAAATCATCAACACAAGTTATCTGCAATTTTGAAATCATGAATTGGTTGCAAAAAAAAGGATTGAACAATTTTCAACCGCTCAATATTGGTGGCAAACGTAACTTCAGTTTTGGTACCGTTAGAATGACTCAAGCCATTCATAGCTCAAGTTTTTCTGATGGAAGCTATGGAGGTACAGCGGCCGGATTCGTGCTCGAAATAAACGATAAGGTTATTTTTTATACAGGAGACACGGCGCTTTATTCGGATTTAAAATTAATTGCAGATTTTCACCCCATTGATTGGGTACTTTTACCTATTGGTGGCGTTTTTACAATGGATGCTTCAGATGCTTGTAAGGCTGCTCAATTGCTCAAATGCAATCAAGTAATTGGCTTACATTTCGACACCTTCGAAGCAATAAAAATTGATAAAATAAAAGCCATTCAACTGTTTAAAACGCAACAACTGAATTTGCATATTCCAACAATTAAACAAACGATTATTCTCTAAAATACATGAACAAAATTATTTCCATTGTCAACCAAAAAGGAGGAGTAGGCAAAACTACAACTGCCATTAATTTGGCAGCCAGTTTAGCTGTATTGGAATACAAAACTTTGCTGGTTGATGCTGACCCTCAAGCTAACTCAACCTCAGGAATTGGATTTGACCCCAAAGACATTCGAACTGGATTGTACGAGGTATTGGTAAATGAGGTACCAGCAGAAGATGCCATTTTGGAAACAGACTACAAATTCTTGGATATTCTGCCTTCAAACATAGACTTGGTTGGTGCCGAAATTGAATTGATCAGCGTACCAAACAGAGAGAAATTAATGAAATTTGCTTTTTCAAAGATCAAAGACAAATACGATTTCATTATCATTGATTGCTCTCCATCTTTGGGTTTGATTACTACGAATTCACTGGTTGCAAGTGATTCTGTGATTATACCTGTTCAATGTGAATACTTTGCATTGGAAGGTTTAGGTAAATTACTCAACACCCTAAAAATCATTCAATCTGGCATGAACCCAGACTTACAAATTGAAGGTTTGTTGTTAACAATGTATGACATGCGCTTGCGTTTGAGCAACCAAGTTGTTGAAGAAGTAAAAATGCATTTCCAACAATTGGTCTTTGATACCATCATTCAAAGAAACACCAAATTGTCTGAAGCTCCTAGTTTTGGAAAAGCTGTTATTTCTCACGATGCAGACAGCAAGGGAGCTATTAATTACTTGAACCTTGCTAAAGAACTTTTGTTCAAAAACGGTTTAAGTAAAATTAACCCATTCGATATGAACACGACTAAACAAACAAATCCATAATATGAGCAAACAACAAAGAAATGCATTAGGAAGAGGTTTAAGCGCATTGCTCGAAAACGCAAATACAGATATTACTGCTGCAGAAGCAAAACCCTTGAACTCTATCAGCGAAATTCCAATTGGACAGGTTCAGGCAAATCCATTTCAGCCAAGAGATGTGTTTGAAGAAACAGCTTTGAATGAATTAGCAGAATCAATTAAAGTTCATGGAATTATACAGCCAATTACTGTTAGAAAATTAGGCTATGATAGCTACCAAATTATAAGCGGTGAAAGAAGAACCAGGGCTGCAAGGTTGGCAGGCTTAACAAGTATTCCAGCTTACATTCGCCTGGCCGACGACCAAGGCATGTTGGAAATGGCCTTGATAGAGAACATCCAACGCGAAGAATTAAACGCAATGGAAATTGCATTCAGCTACAAACGTTTATTGGAAGAATGTAGCCTAAATCAGGAACAACTTGGAGAGCGAGTTGGTAAAAAACGTTCAACTGTCAACAATTACTTGCGTTTGTTAAGGTTACCAGATAACATTCAAATTGCTATCCGTGAAAATGAAATTTCAATGGGACATGCAAGGGCTATCATTAACATTGAAGACCAAGACGACCAGCAATATTTGTTCCATAAAATTGTTGAAGAAGGATTAACTGTTCGTGACATTGAAAATTTGGTTAGACAAGCACAAGAAAGAGCTGTTGAGAAAAAAAATAACACACCAGCAAAGAAAAAAACAGATATTCCACAAGCATTTGGAGATATGCAAAAATCTTTGAGTGAAAAATTAGGCATTAAAATTAAAATCAAGGCTGATGAAAAAGGAAGAGGTTCTTTGGTTATTCCTTTTAAATCACAACAAGATTTAAAACGTTTGATAGACTTACTGTGATAAAAAAACAGCTACTTTTTTTATTGTTATTGTTTGTTTTGAAAGGAGTCAGCGGTCAACAAAACTCCTTAGCCACAAAGCAAAAAAATCCAATTACCAAGGTTACATTGATTTCATTGATACCAGGTGCTGGTCAATTGTACAACAAAAAATACTGGAAAGCTCCCATCGTTTATGTTGGTTTTGCTGCTTTAACATACTCCTATCTTTTTTACAGCAATGAATACAATGAAGTGCGTAAATCATACCAACAGGCCCTCAATAAACAAAGTATTTCAAATTCATATTATGCCAACTTCCCTGCCGAGATGCTTTATGTCACTAGAGAAGATTACAGAAAGTCGAGAGACTTATCTATTATTGGAATGGTAGGTTTGTATGCATTACAGATTTTGGATGCAACAGTAGATGCTCATCTCAAAGGATTCGATATGAACGAAAATTTAGGAATTAAAATTGACCCAGCATTTCCAAACATTAACGGACAACAATTTGCCGGAATCAATCTGACCCTCCAAATAAAATAATCCAATATAAAATATAAGTTACTTATCTTTCGTTACATAAAGAACAATTCACTCCAATGAAAATTGCACTACTAGGATATGGTAAAATGGGAATGGCTATTGAAAAAATTGCACTTGC
Source organism: Bacteroidota bacterium (assembly GCA_027491355.1). GTDB lineage: Bacteria > Bacteroidota > Bacteroidia > UKL13-3 > UKL13-3 > CAISCU01. Next base: position 51,454 of record JAIXWI010000031.1, on the reverse strand, counting down.
CAAAAACCACGAAATCATTTATAAAGTTACGCTTGAAAATGCATTTGATTTTATGCCACTTAGTTTAAAAAATGTAGATGTGGCTATTGATTTTAGTATGCCAACTGCTGCTTATGACAATATTCTAAAGTGTTTTGAAGCAGGAGTTCCAGTTGTAGTTGGCACTACAGGGTGGTATGACCAATTGGATGAAATTAAAAAAATTGCCCAAGCTCAAAATCAAGCCCTAGTGTACAGTTCAAACTTCAGCATTGGCGTTAATTTATTTTACAAACTCAACCAGGTTTTGGCTTCAATGATGAAGAACTTTACTGAATATGATGTCATGATTGAAGAAATTCACCATACTGCTAAAAAAGACCATCCTAGTGGCACTGCATTGAGTTTGGCAAAACATATCCAAGAAAACTATCCTCAAAAATCTACCATTAAAGACCGCTTGATTTACGATAAATCTAATCCATCTCAAAGTACCAAGCCTAATGAATTACTTATTGAGTCCTACCGTGAAGGTGATGTTACCGGATTGCACACTGTCAAATACGAATCAGTAATTGATAGCATTCAAATCACCCATGATGCAAAATCGAGGTTTGGTTTTGCAAAAGGAGCCCTCATGGCAGCAGAATGGATCATTGGTAAAAAAGGTGTATACACCATGGATGATATTTTAAATTTAGACGAGCTTTCCAAATAAACAATCAATAAAAATAGAGCAGCACATGTCTGATACTTTCAATTTTAAAACATTCTTTCAAGCTTATTTTTTAAAGCCAAGTGCGTATTCCAAAAAACAACAATTGATTGCTTTGGCTTGGACCCTTGCCAATTTATTAATTGCAATCATGTATGCCAGTGCAGGGGCGTCTGTTGGACTAGCCTTGATAAATTTCATTTATGGTACAGCTTTAATCTTCTTGTATTTCTCTGGCATATTGGCCATGTTGTTGGCACCAGTTATCTACCTAATTGTATTGATAGCTAGTTTTATAAAATTGACCAAAAAACCTTCTAATAAAATGATTTTTGAATGGGCAGATGCATTATGGTTTGCAACGCTTGCAGCAACTGTAATTCGCTCTTATTTTATTGAAGCGTATACCATTCCTACTTCATCTATGGAAAAATCTTTATTGGTGGGTGATTTTCTTTTTGTAAGCAAAGTAAGTTATGGCACTAGACTTCCTATAACTCCATTGGCCTTTCCATTTGCACACCATACACTTCCTTTAACAGATTCTACAAAGAGTTATTTAGAATGGATGCAAATGCCCTTCAAAAGATTGCCAGCTTTTACACAAATCAAAAACAATGATGTAGTGGTATTCAATTACCCTTACGAAAATGGCAGACCAACAGATAAAAAAGAAAACTATATCAAAAGATGTTTGGCAATTGCAGGTGATACCATACAAGTCATTGGAGGTCAAGTATACATCAACGGTAATGCAGCTGAAAATCAGCCTAACATGCAAACCCGTTACAGGGTTAAATTGGATGACAACGGCTCATGGAATGAAAAGCGCTTTCAACAATTCATGAAAACATATGATTTAACCGAGGGTGAACAATTACATGGAAATTTAGACTTTGCTTTTCCGCTATCATACAATGCTAAATTGGAAATTGAACAAGAACCTGGTGTGCTAGCAGTAGATTCACTAATCGATGCAAAAGAACAGCCTTTGAACTATATTTTCCCACAAAACCCATCATACCCATGGAACACAGATTTCTTTGGACCATTATACGTTCCAAAAGCAGGTGATATTCTGCCTTTAGATTCTATGAGTTATCCTTTGTACCAACATGCCATACGTGTATATGAAAACAATCCTGATTTTGAATCAAAAGATGGTAAATTTTATATCAATGGGAAAGCTGTTCAATCCTATCAATTCAAGTACAATTACTATTTTATGATGGGAGATAACCGACACAACAGTGCTGATAGCCGCTTTTGGGGATTTGTACCAGAAACACACGTGGTAGGCAAAGCTTTTTTTGTATGGATGAGTTGGGATAAAAATGGCAATAACATTTTTGAAAAAATAAGGTGGAAAAGAATTTTCAACCTCATTCATTAATGGTTATTACCTATAAGGACAACTCAACAAATGGTCATTGACCAAACCTGCTGCTTGCATATAGGCATAGCAAATGGTTGAACCCATGAATTTAAAACCTCTTTTTTTTAAGTCTTTACTTAATTGGTCGCTGATTGAAGTTTTGGCAGGTATTTCAGCATGTACCTTAAAAAAATTATTGATTGGTTGGCCACCAGTAAACTTCCAAATGTACCGATTGAATGAACCAAATTCTTGTTGAATTGCTATAAAAGCTTTTGCATTGTTAATGGCCGCTATGATTTTCAATTGATGCCTGATGATGCCTGCATCTAGCAGCAATCGATCTATATCAGACTGAGTAAATTGTGCAACTTTATGAACATCAAATTCAGCAAATGCTTTTCTAAAACCTGCTCTTCTGTGCAAAATGGTTTTCCAAGTTAAACCTGCCTGAAAACTTTCCAACAAAAGCATTTCAAAATGCTTTGTATCGTCATGAACGGGAATACCCCATTCCTGATCGTGGTATGCTATCATCAGGGGATCATTCTGAGGCCAAGGGCAATGCATTTGAAGTGTATTGAATTATTTTATAAATAAACTTACAATGTCATTTCCAAAAATGAGCACCATCAATGTCAGTAATATAATCATTCCAATTAACTGCGCTTTTTCCAAAAACTTTTCACTCAAAGGTTTTCCAATAATCATTTCAACGAGTAAAAAAATTACATGACCACCATCTAAAGCAGGAATGGGCAAAATATTCATAAAAGCCAAGCCTAGTGAAATGAGGGCAGTAAACAACCAAAAACGACTCCAAATCCATTCACCTCCATAAAACTTTGCAATACCAATTGGGCCTTGAACAGCTTTGTTGACAGCAATATCTCCATTAAAAATTTTACCCCAACCTTTTATTTGCGCATCTATGGTTTCTACAGCTCTATTGTAGCCAATTGGAAAGGACTCTAAAAATCCAAACTCCTTGATTTCATATTCAAAATCTTTTGAATCGGGTTTAAATCCTATCATGCCATTGTTGTCAATTGGTATTTCCAATTCTAAAGTTTCGTTACCCCTTAAAATCTGAAATTGAGTCAATAGCCCTTTTCTTGCTTGTATGGCTTGTTTGAACTCATCAAAAAAATTGACAGTAACTGTATCAACTTTTAAAATTTGGTCGTTCACTTTCAAACCAGCTTTTTCAGCAGGATAACCAGGTGTTAATTCAGCAATAAAAAAATGCATCCTTGGCATAAAAAATTCTGCTTTTGCGCTGCCTAATTTTTCAGCAAAATCTGCAGGAATTGCAACAGTTACTTCTTTGTTGTTTCTAAGCACTTTGTACTGCACTCCATCCGATAAAATATGACCTATTTTAAGTGCTTCTTCAAAACGAACAATGGCTTCACCATCAACTGAAATGAGTTGATCGCCAATTTGAAATCCGTATGATTGAGCCAACTCTGAAGGCACAATTCCATTTTTTAAAGATTGATTCAGGGTGTATTTTTCGCCATATGAGTAGCTCAGCATAGCAAAAATAACTATACCTGTAACAATGTTTACCAAAACGCCTCCAATCATTACAATTAAACGTTGCCAGGCTGGCTTACTTCTGAATTCCCATGGTTGAGCAGGCAAAGCCATTTGATCTTTATCCATGCTTTCATCAATCATTCCTGCAATTTTAACATAACCACCCAATGGCAACCACCCAATACCCCACTCTGTTTCTTTATGTTTGAATGAAAACAACTTGAAACCCCAAGCATCAAAAAAAAGGTAAAATTTTTCAACCTTGATACCAAAAGCACGAGCAGCTAGGTAATGTCCAAATTCATGTAAAATAACTAAGATTGAAATTCCCAAAATCAATTGGGATGCCATAATTAATACTTGCATCTAATAGAATAAATTGAATAACAAATGTAAAATTCAATCCCCAAATAACCATCATATTTAAAGTTTCACTTCAAAAGAATTTGATAGATTATTGACATTTGTTGCTACAATCAAGACTTTAAATTAAATACCTTTGCCATGATTATGGGAAACAAAACAGACATTTTGGTATTTGCAGCACACCCTGACGATGCAGAATTAGGCTGTAGTGGTACTATCATGGCCCACCTTCAAATGGGTTATTCGGTAGCTATTATAGATATGACTTATGGCGAACTTGGAACCAGAGGCACCATTGAATCTAGAAAAGAAGAAGCGCTAGCAGCAAGTAAAATTATGGGCATTATTTCAAGAGAGAACCTTGGATTGGCTGACGGCTTTTTCAGAAAAGACAAAGAAACTTTAATGCAAATCATTGCATGCATCAGAAAACACAGACCCTCAATTGTATTGTGCAATGCCATTGAAGACCGTCATGTAGACCACGGCAGAGCGGCTGATATAATTGAAGAGGCTTGTTTCTTAGCTGGTTTACAAAAAATAGAAACCTTTGAAAACGGAGCTATTCAAACTGCTTGGAGACCTCAGAATGTTTATCACTATGTACAAGACAGGATGACCAAACCTGATATAGTATTTGATATCAGTCCATTTTACGATAAAAAAATAGCAAGTATCATGGCTTTCAAAAGTCAGTTTTTTAACCCAGGCTCAAATGAACCAGAAACTCCCATTTCAAGTCCTCATTTTTTAAAATTTATTGAAGGGAGAGCCATAGAATTTGGCAGAATGATTGGGGTAAAATACGGCGAAGGATTTACAGTAAAAAGAACAATTGGAACCTCAAACCTGTTGAATCTTATTTGATGAAATATGCTGCCTTTATTCTTGCTATCCAATAGGCTATATTTTTGTGTAATTGCAATTGGTGATCTGTTCGAAACTTTCTTCCCATTTTTAAAACGTTATTGTAAAAATAAGATGCAGGAATTCCCCATTTTTGGGCGAAATATTTTCTGCCATTGTTTCTGATAACTCTTTGTGTAGATTTTGATTTAAAATGATAAACCAAGCTATTGCCAATTCCTCTGAAATCTCTAATTCCCAATTGCCAACATTTCATTCCAAAATCTGGATCTGAATAAAATCCAGGACTGTATTTTTCATCGTAGCCCCCTACTAAATCCCATACTCTTTTTGAGCAGATACTTGGTGGCCAACAAGCACCGAACCAATCGTTACTTTTCAAATCATTTGTAATAAAATCCAGTAACTCTTTTTCTTTAAAATTTTCAGGCAAATTCCCAAAATCATGAGGTGATAAAACAGCTTTGCTTTTACTGAACTCATGCTCAATCATGGTAGCTGAGTAATAAAACAAATCGTCTTTTCTAGTTTGGATTACATTGAACAAATGGGCATCCCAATCAGGGCATACATACATGTCATCATTTAGGTATACAATATAATTGGTGTTTACAAGTTTTGATGCTGCATTCAATGAAGCACAAACGCCTGCGTTTAATGAGGAAAAGGTATAGTCGTACCCTTCTGATTTTACCCATTCAAGGGTTCCATCTTTGGATTCATTTACATGTATAATGATTTGGTGCTTGTACCTACTATTTTTAACAATGCTATCAGTACAAATTTTCAGCAAGGCTAAATTGTTCCAACTAGGTATTAAAATTGAAAACAAAAGATTTTGTTTTTCAATTCCATTTGGATGTATCGAAATTGGTGGAATAGAGAATACTGCATCCATTATCTTATTTCAGCAACATTAACTGAAACCCTAGATGTAATGTTTTTAATTTCAAGGTTTGAAGCTGTGTACTTATCAAGCATCAACAAACAGTCTTTAGGCGCATTGTTTGGTAAAGGACCCAATACCTGAACTACACGCTTTTTGAATTTATCATTGTTATGTATTTGAATCCACTTTCCTACAGGAACATTGTTCATCAATACACCTTTGAGTTTATCAGATGGATTAAAATAAGCCAATCCGTTTTGTTTCAAATCAGAAAGTTCAACAGGCAATACCGTTTTGTTTTGGTTTTTTTCAAGAGCTCTTTCGTAGTATGAAAGCTTACCTCTGCTTTGATTCACAATAAGTTCTTGACCAATTCTGAGCCTGTATTTCATTAAATTGTTCCAATTAGCAATGTCTGATTGGGTGACATCGTATTTTTTTGCAATTGATAATAAAGTCTCACCATCTTTTACAACATGGGTAAATTGCCTGTCACCAGGTCCTTGCTTACTTGATTCTTTTTTGAAATAAGTTGCATTGCTATCTGCTGCATTAACAGCCCATTCATCTACCGCTAAATGTTGTTCTCTGAAATCTATAGCTGAATAAGTGATGGCATTGTCATCATAAAAACTAAAATCATTGAGAATTCTAACACCTACCTCCCCTATTTCACCGTAATGCTTTGCAATGGTTGTATCTATTTCTCTATCAACAAAAATGTGTTGTGATGTTTGAACACCGACCCCAATTCGTAATTTATCTAGGTCAGGTCTATAATCTGATGAGTCAATCAATTCCACATTTTCTATTTCAGCAAGTAACTCTTTAGGCTCATTTTTAACAACAAAAGAATCTGTTTCTAAATCAACCGCTGAAAATCCTTCTTCATCATTTTCTTCTTTGATAATCTGATTCAAATTACTGTTCCTTTTTGCTTTCTGTGCTTTTTGACTTTCATTCAAATGACTCACTGTGGTTTCAATAGCTGCAGCACCCTCTGGTATCCATATTTTTTGACCAGGCCACAAATTAGGTGAACTAAAATCATTGGCATCATAGATGAGTTTTGGATCTATCTTAAGAATAGCTGCTAATTTCTTTACTGTTTGAGGTTCTGTAACCACATATATTTGTAATGCCTTCTCCTCATTTTGAGCAATGGTATCTTTGAGTATTGAAAGGTCTTGAGCAATTTTTAAATCACCTTTTTTGTCGTATACATCAGTGATATAATCAGCAGCAACTTGGTTTTCTTTAGGAATCAATTTATCTGTTGTTCTACCTGAAATAACTGAATTCTTGACCAACTTTTTGGGTTGTGTGATAGGTTTTTCTGCACTAACTGGTTTGGGTTGTGTATTGGATTGTTGGGTTGCAATTACTTTGTCTATTAACTCCATTGAAACCGTATCTCTTTTTTGAACAATGGATGGGGCGGGTTTGGTTTGAGCAACTACTGCTGGTGCTACTACTTCTGTAGCTGCAGGTGCAACCTCAGCAATAGGTTGAGCTTGTTGAACCGGTTCTTGAGTTTTGACAGGTTGTTGCAAAGCCAACATTTCTTTGTTGTCTAACTCTTGTTGTAATTTAGCTCTATATCCACCCGATTTGCGTGGCATAACATTGGGCTTAGAATTGACATTTGCCAGCGGGCGAATAGACTTTACCACCAATGGATGTATGCCTTTGCTTGATAATTCTGATGGACTTTGTGCCTGAATTCTATTAATGGCTGCCATTTTAATTGTATCTTCAGGTAAAGGTACTTGTGCTACTTGAGTAACAGCTATTGGAGTTGGGGTTGAAACACTTTGAGGTTTTGTTTCAACAGGTATAATATTTTTAGGAATGACTGCTACTTGCGCTTCTTTTACAGCAATGGGTTGAGGAGGAACATTTGGAACTTCCGCAGGCTTTTTATCAAGCAATTTTTGTTGAACAGGTGTTTGTTCTACAACAATTGGCTTTGAAATGGGCGGCTGAACAATTGGAGCCTTTATTTCTTGCTTGGGAACTTCTTGTACAGCTACTTTAGGCGCCTGTGGCTCTGGTATTGTTTTTATTGGGGTTGTGCTCGTTTGATTTGAAGCTACATCTGCCTTAACAGTAACGGCTATGGGTTCGCCTAAAACTACAGGCTCAGAAGATTTAGGCTTGGAAGGGATTGCTACTACAGGTGCCGGGGTTTGTTTTACTTCAACAGGTATTGCTGCTGTTGTGGTCATTAGTTGCTTAGAGGGCAATTGCTTTTGACTTGGTGGGGGTAAGCTACTAGCCAAAGGAAGTGCCATGTATTCAATAGGTTTTACCTCTGGAACAGGAACATCTCCATACTTATCAATATTCAATGGTATTTTAATAATCTGACCAGGCTTTACTTCTGTTTGAATCAAAGGATTCATTGATAACAAAGTAGATTCCTCGGTCTCATACTTCAAGGCAATGTCTTCAATGCTTTCACCTTTCAAAACACGGTAAACAATAAACTTTTTACCTTGCTTCAATTCTAAACGCAATGAATCGAGCGGCTTAGCAGTTGCAACTGTAGTTGCCAAAAATAAGAAAACGACTAAAAGTCTTTTCATGAAAGCTGGTTATGTCTGAGATAATTTCTCAAAAATAACCAAAAAAAATGTGAAGTCTAGTAAAAAATGTTAATATTTTGTGGATAAGCCTTTTCTTTATACAGGGTTTCACTTTACATTGTCAAGTACAATTGTACTCCAAGCTTGTGCCTTCTCGGCAAATAATACTTTGGTTTGAGCCCAAGTGTTTTGAAACAATTCTGACGACCTGTATGCCTCTAAATCAGTTGTTTGAAGCCATTGACTGTAAGTATAAAGTATGTTTTCATTGGATGTATCTTGAATTAACTTTAAACCAACACAGCCTGGAAAAGCGGCAATGTGTTCTTTGGAGGCATCAAAAACTAGCCTGAATTGGTTAATGGCCTCAGGCCTGAAAGTCATTTTCACGAATCTATGAATCATCTCTATTTATTTTTTCTATCAAAATCTTTGAACCTGCACTCAAACCCATTAATTGAGCTCCTCTCCCTCTTGACATACCTATTTCTAAAAAGCCATTGGAATTAAATACAGCAACTTCTTCTCCATCCCTATTAGGCTGATAGCTCGAAGAAATTATATCTAAACGACTCCGTTTCCATAAATGAATTTTGAAAGCTGAATCACCAATACATTCATCAAAAATACTTTTACTAATATTGGTATGGGCGTTGTCAAAAGAATCTACAAATATGACTCTGCCCCTGAGTAAGTTTCCTTCATAAAAAGGAGCGTGAACCATCACATCTCTGTTGATTTGAGCAGGTTCTACTATGCCTTTTAGATCACCTTTTTTAACAAATTGAGCAATGGCATCAACAAATATGTTTTTTTCAGGAAATAGTGCTTTCTCGTCGGCAGGTTTCAATACCAATCTGTAAATTTTACTTGGCTTCTCTAGAAATAAGAAATTAAATACTGTGTTGTCAGCACCAATAAAATAATGGCCTTCGTGTTCTATGATTAAAATTTGTTTGTGTAAAAACACAGAGGTATCAATGGCAAGCAAATGCCAAGTTCCTTTTGGAAAGTTTTTGTAAACACTAGCCAATACATAAGCCAATTGTTCGTGGTTGTATTGCTCTGTTTGGTGAGAAATGTCTATAATTTGTGCATTAGGAATCTTACTCAAAATAGCTCCCTTAAGGGAGCCAATGTAATGACTACCCGAACCATAATCGGAAGTTAAAGTAATAATAGCCAAAGCGAAATGATTTTATTATTTTCGTGCAAAATAATAAATAGCAAACGATAATTTGAACAACAAAGAAATAAGTCTCTCAGAATTTGATGCAACAGCCATATTTGGCCCTAATCACATTCATTTAAAAACACTTCAATTAAACTTTCCAAATCTTAAAATAGTGGCAAGAGGAGATGTATTGAGTCTTTCAGGCGATGCATTTGACATTGTACTGTTTGAAGAAAAAATAAATGAGATGGCTAGGATTGTTGAACAATTTGGTATCATCACAGATGCTCAAGTAGATGCCATTTTGAGTGGAGTCATTACAAACACAGTTTTACCTAAAAATGAAACTTCAGGACAGTCAAATGCTGCAATTATTCTGTATGGCAATAATGGTAAAGTTATCCGAGCTAAAACGCCAAACCAATTAAAAATGGTGAAAGCACTTGAAAAAAATGATGTAGTTTTTGCAATTGGACCTGCTGGAACTGGAAAAACATATACAGCAGTTGCTTTGGCCGTGAAAGCTTTAAAAGCAAAAGAAATAAAAAGAATAATTTTAGCAAGACCCGCTGTTGAAGCCGGTGAAAACCTTGGTTTTTTACCCGGAGATTTAAAAGAAAAAATAGATCCCTATTTGAGACCACTGTACGATGCACTTGATGACATGATACCTGCTGATAAGTTGAAATCATACATTGAAACAAGAGTAATAGAAATTGCCCCAATGGCCTTTATGAGAGGCAGAACTTTGGACAATGCCTATGTAATTTTGGATGAAGCACAAAATGCAACGGATTTGCAATTGAAAATGTTCTTAACCCGAATGGGACCAAGTGCAAAATTTATCATTACAGGCGATTTAACCCAAATAGATTTACCTAAACAATCACAATCCGGCTTGTTAAAAGCTGTTCAAATTTTAAAAGGCATCAAAGGAATAGAATTTGCATACCTTAATTTTGAAGATGTTGTCAGACATAAATTGGTTAAAGACATTATCAAGGCCTATGAAGGCAAACCCAAAGAAATCAAAGAAAACAATCCATAAGATCCAAGCAAATGAAAGCATTAGTAGAAACCAATTTTAGTTTACCCACTCAAACAAAATTTTACAGAGGAAAAGTAAGAGATGTTTATACCATAAAAGACAACTTGCTGGTAATGGTAGCCTGCGATAGAATTTCTGCATTTGATGTGGTGCTTCCAGCTCCTATTCCTTTCAAAGGGCAAGTATTGAATCAATTGGCAAAACATTTTCTAACATTGACATCAGAAATAGTTCCAAACTGGCTCATATCAAGTCCAGACCCAAATGTGAGCATTGGGCATTGTTGCACGCCTTATCCAATTGAAATGGTCATTCGTGGCTATTTGTCTGGTCATGCATGGAGAGAATACAAATTAGGAAAAAGAAGCATTTGCGGTGTTCAAATGCCTGATGGTTTAAAAGAAAATGATGCATTTCCTACACCAATTATTACACCAACAATCAAAGCAACTGTAGGACATGATGAAGACATCTCAAGAGAAGAAATCATAGCACAAGGCATTGTCAGTGAAAAAGACTACATTCAGTTAGAAAACTACACCCGAGCACTTTTTAAATTTGGCAGTGAATATGCACAAAAACAAGGCTTAATTCTTGTCGACACCAAATACGAATTTGGCCATAAAGACGGACAAATCATGCTCATGGATGAAATTCATACGCCCGATTCTAGCCGATACTTTTATGCAGACACCTATGAGGCAATTCAATCTAAAGACCAGCAACAAAGACAATTATCAAAGGAGTTTGTAAGAAAATGGCTCATTGAAAACGGTTTCCAAGGTCAGGAAAACCAAGTAGTTCCAAATATGGATACTGCTTTTATTGATTCAGTTACAGAAAGGTACATTGAACTTTACGAAAAAGTAAGTGGACAAACGTTTCAAAAACAATCTTATGATAATGTTTCAGAAAGAATACTAACCAATATTACTGTTGCATTGAATCAAATCAATGAACCGCATTAAAAACACGGTCTGCCATTAATAGCGTTTCTTTCATTTTATTCATTTCAATTCCATGATTGATTTGGTTTTGTTCCATCCAATTGAGCATCAATTCGGTTGGCATGTTGCCAGTTAATTGGTCGCTTGCCATCGGACAACCGCCAAAACCTTTAATTGCTCCATCAAAACGCCTGCATCCAGCACTGTAAGCTGAGGCAAGTTTTTCTTGAAAAAAAGCAGGATTGGTATGTAAATGGGCCCCAAATTCAATCTGTGGCAATTCTTTTATCAATAGTTGAAACAAACTACTAATTGCTGTTAGTTGAGCTGACCCCACTGTATCACTTAAGGAAATAGTTGAAACCCCTAGCCGACTCATCTTCAAAGCCCATTCTGCAGTCAACTCAGTATTCCATACATCTCCATATGGATTTCCAAAACCCATAGATAAATACACAACTAAGGTTTTGTTGGTTTTTACACAAAGTTGTTGAATTTGGTCTACAGTATGATAAGCCTCATCTATGCTGGAGTTGGTATTTCTTAGCTGAAAGGTTGGAGAAATAGACATTGGGAAACCAATGGCATGTACTTGTTCAAATTGACTGGCTTCTAATGCTCCTCTGTAATTAGCAGCAATTACCAATAATTTCGTTTGGGTATTTGAAAGGTCTAGTGAATTGAGAACTTCAGCAGTATCTCTCATTTGAGGAATTGCTTTTGGAGAAACAAAACTTCCACAATCCAAGGTATCAAAACCCAGGCTCAAAAGTTGGTTCAAGTACTCTATTTTCATGCTTGTTGGCACAAAATGTGTCATCCCCTGCATGGCATCTCTTGGGCATTCAATCATTTTCAACTCCATATCATAATTATTTTCAACAATTTCAAGGGCAAAATTATTGATTTAATCCATACCTTTGGTGTCCTTTTAAGAAATCAATTGAATTGAACAATGAATCAAGAGTTGGAAAACAAAAGTAATGACCTGCCAAATTCAACAGAATTGAATGCAGCCTCTCATGAAGTTGAAACTTCAGCACAAGTAAACACAAACCCTGTGTCTGAAGTACCTGTAGCAGAAAATCAGGTAATGGAGCTTAGCGAAGAAGAGCATGAAATTGCCTCTTTAGAAGAGTTGCCTGATTTTGCAAATTTGAAAAAAGAAGAACTCCTTCAAATTGCAGAATCAACCATTGCAGAAAAAGAAATCAATGAAGCTATTTCAATTTTAAAAGCAATCAAACCCACGCTTGAACATATTTGGCAGGAAGAACAAGCCCAAGCCCTAGAGAAATATATGGAAGAAGGGGGTGATAAAGACAGTTTTGAGTTCAAAGGTGATGGCTCCAAAGAAAGATTCTCACTTGCATACAAATCTATCAAGCAAAAGAAAGAGGATGCAAGGCTCAGACAAGAAGCAGAAAAAGTTGCCAACCTTAAGCAAAAAGAAGCCATTCTAGAAGAAATAAAAAAACTGAACGATGGTGAAGAAACAGCAGGTTCACTCAATAGGTTAAAAGAGCTACAATCTGATTGGAAAAAAATCAAACATGTTCCAAAAGAAAACGCTGATGAGCTATGGGAGAGATACCGTGTATTGGTAGAAATTTTTTACGATCGTTTGTCTATCAACAATGAATTGAAAGACTTGGATAGAAGTAAAAACTTAGACGCAAAAATTGAATTAATTGCACAAGTAAGCAACTTAACCAAAGACGAAACAAGCATCAAAAAAATCCTTATCAATGTAAAAAAACTACAAGAAGATTGGAGAAATATTGGACCTGTTGCAAAAGAAGCATCCGATGATATTTGGAACCGATTCAAAGCAGAGGTTGACAAAGTTTATGAATACATCAAATCTAAAAGTGCTGAAGTTGAAGCTGAAAGAACTGCCAATTTAAATGCAAAAAATGTATTACTGGCTTCAGCAAAAGAACTTTCTTCTTTCAAGAGCATTAAAATAAAAGAGTGGATGGAAAAAACTACCATCTCTAATGAGTTGATGGAGGCTTGGAAAAAAATTGGACATGTACCAATGGCTGTCAGAGACCAAGTATGGAACGAATTCAAAGAAGCAAGGAATGCATTTTACAACAATAAAAATCAATTCTTTAAAACTTTACATGCTGAAAGAAACAACAACTTAAAAGCAAAAGAAAGTTTGTGTGAAATAGCTGAAAGTATTGCAAATCAACCTATAGACTGGGCAAAACAAACCGATGAATTGAAAAAATTACAGGATAGCTGGAAAAAAATTGGCCCAGCTCCTGATAAAGTAAACGATGCCATTTGGAAAAGATTCCGTTCAGCTTGTGATTTATTTTTTGAAAAGAAAGCGGAGCGTTATGCAAGTGTTAAGGATGAACAAGAGAAAAATTTGGAACAGAAAAACCAATTGATTTTAAAATTGGAATCATTGTTAACACAAGAATTGAGCAATCCTTTTCAAGACCTTAAACAAATTCAAAATGAATGGAGCGCTATAGGCTATGTACCCAACGCTTCAAAAGATGCCGTTCATAAGAAATACAGCGAATTACTCGATAAACTTTACGGTAAATACAAGCAGCTCAATAAAGAAATGAGACTTGAAAAAGACAAAGAATCATTCGAGCATTTGGCCAGCTCTCCAAATGGCAATCAAAAATTACAACGCGAAGAAAAAATCCTGAATGAGCGTATCAAGGGTATGAAGAAAGACATTGAAACTTGGGAAAACAATTTAGGATTCTTCAAGTCAGGCAATTCAAAAAACCCAATGGCTGAGCAAATGATGCAAAAAATTGAAATTGCTAAAAAGCATATTCAAGGATTAGAAGAAAAACTCAAAGTACTGAAAGATTTAAAAAAACAAAAAACTGAATAAATCGGTTTTAATTTTAAGTTAAACATGCTCAATAGCTTGTTCAAATCATACAATCGGCTTTGTCACTTTATTGTTGCAAAGCCGATTGACATTTTACACTCTCCATTTGTTTTTAAGCTGTATCAAGATGCAAAAGCCATCCATCAAAAATCTGATGCCAATGTAAAATGGTCTAGGATATTAACGCAACTACCGGTATCTAAAGCTAGTTCAATAGCAAGTGTATTAACAGCGCTCAATGCAAAACATGTATACCAATTGGTTCAAAAACCTACTGAATACTGTTTACAAGCACTAGGCAATACAAATGCAGGTACAATTTCATTGCAAGCAATACAAACACCAATAGATGCTATTTTTATTGATAAGGAAACTGACCTGAAAACATTGCCACTGGATGTGTTTAAAACCTTGCTCAATAGTGAGTGCCCTCTGATCATCAATGAGCCATATCACCATCTAAAAAGTAAACATTTATGGTTGCAGTTCGTTCAGCAAAAAGAAATTCAAGTTGCAATAGATTTCTTTGATTTTGGACTTTGTTTTTTTAACAGGAAACAAGCCAAAGAATATTTTAAACTAAGACTTTGGTAATCATTTAATGATGAATTTCTTTTGCGTTATGGCATAACCAGTAAAGGACCCTATTGCGCCTTTGATATTTGATTTTACTGCTACAGGACTTGCAAAAGGCCCATTGTTATTTACAGCCGTACTAAAAGATTGCCAAAACAAAAATTCCTTTCTTCCAATTGAACTCAAGTATATGCTTATGGTATCTCCATAATCATATGGCCTGAATGAACGAAAAGGCCTGCTTGTATTATTGATAAGTTGGTCATCAAAAGTATAAAACCTTTGGGCAGCTCCCCACCCCAATAACAATGAATCAAACCCATCATAAACAGCCATTCTGTAATTGTTTTGTTCAGGGCCATCTTTCCACTCCATCCAAAAATAGCCATTTGTATCTTTGTCTTGTAGCGTGTACCAATAAACCAAACTATCAATGACAGGAGCTTTACCAATAAAAGTACTGCCACTGATTTTACTACCATCTTTGAGTTCTATATTCAATAAATATGGGGTATTCAACTTGCCCTGAAAAAAAGGATTGATGTAAATACCAGGCAAAATGGAATCTGTAACTGGTATAAATTGATGAACAGTTCCATTGAACAAGGTATCATCTCCTACTATAACGCCTTCGGTTATGTTCACTTGTGCATCTTTTAAACCATTCAAAGAAAATTCAGGTTTAAAATAATCGATGGTTTTGGTAATGTAGACATAGTTCAAATTGGGAAACAATTGGTTAATTGAGGCTTCAACAACATATTGCTCAGTTACTTTATCAACCTCAATAGCTATTTCCTTTTCGCATGAGGCGAAAATTAAGCAAGACACAAATAGTATAAAAGCTCTCATTTTTAAAATTTAAAATTCCATTGTACAGAAGGCAAAATTGGGAATAAATATACCATGTATGCTTTTACTTCACCCAATTCAACATCTGGAAAAAAATAAACAAAATAAGGGTTTGCCCTATTGTAAACATTATAGATAGAAAAGTTCCAACTACTCTCCCACTTTTCAGTTTTTTTCCTGATATAAGTAAAAGATACATCAGCCCTATGGTATGCTGGCAAACGGTACGAATTGATTTTGTCATATACATCTATAAATACCAACTCTGGCTTGTTTTCTGTTATGTTGTAACCAAATCTGTAGGCGTATCTTCCGGAAGGAAGTGTAACTGCATTGCCCGTTCCAAAAACAAAAACAAAATTTGCAGTCCATTTTTTATTGAGTTGATAGGAAAGTGTAAGCGACATGTCATGCGTACGGTCGTAACGGTAAAAATATACTTGCCCCTGATTTAACTGATCAAATTGTCGGGTTGAGCGGCTCCAAGTATAGCCTACCCAACCATTGAGCCTACCACTGTTTTTTCTTACGAGAAACTCCACTCCATAGCTTAATCCATTGCCAAAAACCATCTCATTTTCTAAATTCTGATTAAAAAAAAGTTGGGCGCCAGGTTTAAACTCAATTTGATTGAACATGGGTTTATAGTATGCTTCAATAGAAGTTTCTACTACATCATTCAAAAAGTTTCTGTAATAACCTATTGCATATTGGTAAGCCAATTGGGGTTTAATTTTTTTAGAGCTTGGCACCCATAAATCAATGGGAAATTGTGCACCACTTGTAGTTGCTAAGTGTAAGAACTGATAGGTTTGGGTAAATGATGCTTTTACCGAACTTACTTCATTGATTAAGTAATTGATACTAGCTCTGGGTTCTAAAACTGGATAGAATGCAATTGATTCAGACGATTGATACGTTTTAACTTGTCCTGTTGGTAAACCTGTGTCTGGATCATATGCTTTCTGATCATAAGGACCAACAAGGTTAAATGCTACCGCTCTCAAACCTAAATTCAAGGCAATTCTTTGACTAATTTTCCATTCATCTGCCAAATAAGCTGCAAATTCATGTGCATATTGAGGGTTAATTGCTTGACTTAAATTTGTTGTCCCAATACTTCCTGATAAAATACCTGGTTGGAATTTATGAAACGTATAATTGTATCCGAATTTAATAGAGTGATTGTTCAATCCAAACCAATTGAAATCCATTTTTAAATTGATGTCTTCCACTCCACTTTTAACATTGAAACCATTGTTACCAAAGGTAAAATCATTGAACAGGTCGTACCTATTGTAAATTAAACTTGTATTTAAAAACAATTGCTTATTGAATAAATGATTCCATCTTAATGTAGCTGTGTTATTTCCCCAACCAAAATTAAAAAACACATCTTTGTTTCTTGGACTCTGAAAATTCAAAACATCTCTGCCAAAATACCCCGAAAAGAACAATCTATTTTTCTCGTCTAAAACCAAATTGGTTTTCACGTTTAAATCATAAAAATAATAACTGTTCCCTTTTACATTTTCAGGAACAAAAGGCTTTGCAATGACATCAATGTATGTCCTTCTACCTGAAATCAAGTAACTACTTTTGCCTTTTAGTATTGGTCCTTCAACAGTAAACCTACTTGAAATTAAACCAACACCGCCACTAAATTGAGTTTTCTGATTGTTTCCCTCTCGCATGGTTACATTTAAAATGGACGACAACCTACCACCATAATTAGCGGGCATTCCACCTTTAATGATTTCAATATTTTTTACAGCATCTGAGTTAAAAACAGACAAAAAACCAAATAAATGAGACGGGTTATAAACAACTGCTTCATCCATTAAAATTAAATTTTGATCTGGACCTCCTCCCCTCACATAAAAGCCAGTACCTGCTTCACCTCCGCTTTTGATTCCGGGTAATAATGTGATTGCCTTGAGAACATCTTGTTCTCCTAAAATAACCGGTAAATTTTTAAGTTTTTCACCACTTATTTCAGCAATACTCATGGTGGTACTTGTAATTTGCTTATTGCTTTTTTCTCCGGTTATAACAATTTCTTTTGAACTTATTTGAAGCGGCTTCAGCTCAATAGCAATGTTTGATTTTTTGTTTGTATTGATTTTATAATAAGTGGTTTGAAAACCAATGTACGAAACTGCAAGGCTATCTTCATTACTGTTCAAAGCAATAGAGAAATAGCCATAAGTATTTGTCTGAGTTACTCTTTTAGAACTGATTGCTCTAATGGTTGCACCAATAAGTGTCTCTCCATTTGTAGCATCTTTTACATACCCAGCTATTTCAAATTTTGATTGTGCAAATGCTATTGTCGTTGACTGTGTCACAAACAATCCCACAATAAAAATATTCAAAACTACTTTATAGAGCCTCATAGGCAACAAAATTAACTTAATTTTCGATACCTATTTTATTTGTTTTTCTACTAAAATCTTGACTGAAATCATAAAAAATAAGTAATTTGTTATGTAACATTGCCTCAGAATTAATTTAAAACCCATGATTAGATTTGATTATTTGGAGCAGAATAAAGAAAAATTCAGACAAGAATTTTTAAATGCAAAACCTTTTCCACATATCGGCATAGACAACTTTTGTGAAGAAAACAAACTACTTGAATTGTATAACAACATTCCAAATATTGAAACCCCAAGTGCTGATTATGTTTTTGCAAAAGCAAAATTTGAGAAAAGTAAGTTCTGGGAACTAGGAGGAGTTTTCAAAGAATTGTATGATGATTTAGTGAATCCTCGTTTTGCAGAATTGATTTCATACATCACCAATGAAAATATTTTTATTGATGCCGCTTTTTATGGTGGAGGAATACACCAAGGTAAAAAAGGCAGTTTTCTGGACATGCACGCAGATTTCAATTACCATCCCTTGAATGAAGATTGGTACCGAAATTTAAACTTGTTGATATACATGAACAAGGACTGGAAAAAAGAATATGCAGGTGAACTCAAATTAGAAGATGGCAGAACTGGTGAAAAAACAGTTGTAGATGTTCCTTTTAACAGATTGGCCATTATGCATTGCAGAAGTTATACCTTACATGGTTATGACCCTATTCAATTTCCAGAAAACATGTTTAGAACTTCAATAGCAGCATACGCCTACACATTGCATAAAAATCATTTGGAGGCTCCAAGAACTACGGTTTGGCACGTAAAGAAAGAAAATCCATTTAAATATTTTTTATCTAAAATTTGGGTTCCTGCTGTGAAAATCAAAAGCTTAATTAGTAAAAGTAAAACAGCTGACCATTAAAATTATAATTTTATCGAATTCTTTTTTGGATAATTGTCGATTAAAGTTATTTTTGCCACCCTGTTCAGTAATGAATAGATGCCCAGATGGCGGAATTGGTAGACGCGCTGGTCTCAAACACCAGTGAGCTCAACCCTCGTGCCGGTTCGACCCCGGCTCTGGGTACAAAAAAAGTCCTCAATTTATTGAGGACTTTTTTTATTTATTCTGGTATAGTTTTTTGCAGTCTCGATATCCTTCTTGATTGGTATACCAATCTGGAAATGTCATTCCTCCAGATTTTACCCAATTCGCAAACTTCTTGTGACCTTGAACAATGGGTGTTTTTTCTACTGGATACACAAACAATTCAGGAGTATGA
Source organism: Bacteroidota bacterium (assembly GCA_027491355.1). GTDB lineage: Bacteria > Bacteroidota > Bacteroidia > UKL13-3 > UKL13-3 > CAISCU01. Next base: position 32,012 of record JAIXWI010000031.1, on the reverse strand, counting down.
ATAGCCCAAGGTAGGTTATTCACTTTGCTGACATAAGTTTTGCCTTCATTTAAATTGCTTGCATCTTCAGCTAATCCAAATTGGCTCATATCAGCTAAATCTGTTGGTGCATGATTGGGCAAATGAATTTCATAAGCTCTTCCCAAACTTCCATTCCATATAAATGGATTGTAACAACCTAACCCAAATGAATTCATTGTTGGTCCATTGCTTACATTAAATGCAATATTGTATTCTTTCACAGTTCCAGTACTATTTTGAAAAGTATTCCAGTCATTCATTTGTGCTCTCATATTGTCAAAAAGTATCAAAACAGCTTTACTTTGGCCTGCCTCTAATTGAGCTCCTGTTACACCATTTACTTTATTTGCTTCAATTGGAAATTGTATACCAAAACCATTTCTATATGCACCTCCGGTAGCTCTTAAGATCAAAGTCCCTTCTACCCTTACAACCTGATTGAATGAATTGGTTATCACATTGTATGAATAATCTATTACTAAATCATTTAAGTCATAGTCTCCTGTATACGGCCAATTGTCTTCAAATGAAACCGTTCCAACAGCCGTCTTGTTGTTGAATGTTTTGTTTTTATCATTCGGATAGTCATCAGACTCATCAGCTATCCCATCTCCATCTGTATCATTTTGACTAGAAACAGGACAACTGTTGTTGTCTTCAATGGCATTTGAAGGAATTGATGAAGTACAAATTACCGCATCATTGAAGTCTTCATCACTGCCGTAGTCCCTTCTTGTATCCTCAAAACCCATTATAAACTTTTTCTTTCCAGCATCACAAAATGATACAACATGCTGACGTTTTTGGTCATCATTTTCCGGATTAAAATCTTGATTGCTATAAATAATGTGCTTGCCTTTTGTAATTCCTTTGTAACCCTCGTTTCCACCCTTCCATCCATTGGTAGCTATACAATAAGCTATAACCGTTCCTGCTTTAAAGTTACCTAACTTAACCCTATGACTACTTTTCATAGCGCCTCCTGAGCCACTTAATGACATATTTGGAAATACAATGTTGAGTTTACTGATATCATTGACAGACGCTGGCGGATTGTTTTTATGATATGTATAATACAATAAAGCATTCTTGTTATTGGTACTTTCTCCTATTAAACTTACATATACATCAGCATCTTGCTTCATTGTAATCAATTTACTACAAGAGCTACTTAAATATGTATTAGTAGGACTGATTCTTTTATCGGGTAATTGTTTATTTATTTGATTAAAAAAATCGACTGAAATATTATCATCTTCCTCTAAATAGTTAGGCAACCCATCATTGTTCCATGTTCTATTTGATGCAGATATAAATTTTTCTGATTCTTGAACCTCAGATTTGCTCTTAGGATTGTCGTCTTCATTTTTGATTTCTTCTTCAGCCCCCTCATCTTTGTCTCCTCTCTCGTCTTCGCCCTCTCTATCATTGTTGTCCAAAGATGTGTAAACTGGAGAATTTCCAGTAACAGTTTCTACAATATCAGGATTGCTTCCACCTAAATTCATTTGAATAAAAGGTTTGTTCAAGTAGATCAGTATGTTTTGAGGAATACTTAATTGATCTGTATTCAAGATTACTTTATCAAAATAACTTGGCACTTCTAATGTTGCCAATAAATTACCCTCAGTATTGGTTAAACCCTTTACAATAACTCTTCCGTTGTTTGAACGAGTATCTGCTGAAAACAATATTTCGGCCTTTTCCAACGGTCTGTCGTTTGGAGATTTGAGTGAAATTGAAATCTGGTAGCTTTTGGTTGTAGACCAATCAAAACCTACAGGAACTTTAATTGCTCTAATGTCAACAACTTCAGCATCTGTTCCAAATGTTTGTTCGTTGATGTTTACCGATTTACGGCACGCACTCAGAGCCATGATGGCTAGTAAGGAAAAAATGAATTTGTATTTGATGGAGTGCATGCGTACGCACGTATTGCAAACGACATGCCAAAAAGTAGCTAACTACTGAATATCAATACCTTAACACACAATCTCAAGATTCCAAAATCAGAAGGTCCAAATTTCCATCCCATTTTGAATCAAAATGCCAGAAATAGGATAAAAATTAGGCAAAAAAAAGTCCCTCTAGGAGGGACTTTCAGAGCCGTTAAAATACTTATTTTACTGAATCAACAATCGCTTTGAAGGTTTCAGGATGGTTCATGGCCATATCAGCTAAAACCTTTCTGTTTAAGCTCAAGCCTTTTTTGTGAACCATACCCATGAATTGGCTATAGCTGTAGCCATGTAACCTTGAACCAGCATTGATACGCACAATCCATAAACTACGGAAATTGCGTTTCTTGGTTTTGCGGTCACGGTAAGCATATCCAAGACCTTTGTCAATGGTATGCTTAGCTATGGTTAATACATTTTTTCTTTTTCCCCAGTAACCTTTGGCTAACTTGAGGAGTTTTTTTCTGCGTCTGCGAGACGCAACTGAATTGACTGAACGTGGCATAGTGTTTTTTTGTGTTTTTTGAACCTGAGCGATTAGTTTCCTAATTCTTTGGGGCTCTAGTTCGGGTTAACGAATTTTAATAAAACCATGGAATCTCAACTTTCGTTGATTTACTTGCCGATTCCTAACAAGTTCTTAACCAATCCCATATCAGCATCTGATACAGTTACCAATTTGGCAAGTGCACGTTTTTGCTTGGTGGTTTTTTTGGTCAAGATGTGGTTTTTGTAAGCTTGTGCTCTTTTAATTTTACCACTAGGGGTAACTTTAAAACGTTTTGCAGCAGCTTTGTTTGTTTTTACCTTTGGCATCTTCTTGATTTCTCCTTTTTTATAGTGATTAACGGCTTTTACTTGGTTACTTTACCTTTAGGACTGAGCATTAGAAACATTTTCTTGCCTTCCAATCTAGGTAACTGTTCTACTTTTGCAATTTCTTGCAATTTCTGAGCTAATTGTAACAAAAGAACTTCTCCTCTTTCTTTGTATACAATGGCTCTTCCTTTGAAAAACACATAAGCTCTTACTTTGTGTCCATCTTGGATAAAATTCTCTGCATGTTTCAATTTAAATTCGAAATCATGCTCATCTGTATTTGGTCCAAATCTAATTTCTTTGACATCTTGTTTGGCCTGATTTGCTTTCTGTTCCTTTTTCTTTTTCTTCTGTTCGTAAAGGAACTTTTTATAATCTACAACCCTACAAACTGGAGGATCAGCATTTGGAGATATTTCTACTAAATCTACCTCTTGTGCATCGGCAATTTTGAGGGCTTCAGCTAACGAATAAACGCCAACTGTGATGTTTTCGCCTACTAATCGGACTTGAGAAGCCTGAATTCGGTTATTAATTTTGTGCTCGGGTTCTAGACTTCTTCTACCTCTGTTGTACATTGGTTTTTGTCCTGGTTGTGAGCCTCCGCCTGGTGTAACTGGTGCTGCCAAATATTTTTTAGTTAATGGTTGATTCTTTTTTAATCTGTTCGATGAATGATTCGATGGTAATTGTGCCAGTATCACCAGTTCCGTGTTTTCTGACCGAAACTGTTTCGTTTTGCATTTCTTGTTCTCCTACCACTAACATGTAGGGAATCTTTTTCATTTCAGCATCACGAATTTTCTTGCCAATTTTCTCGTTTCTATCATCATAGAGGGCGCGAATATCGGATTTTTTTAGAATTTCTGCAAGTTTTTGAGCATAAGGAACATACTTATCACTGATTGGGAGTACCGAAACTTGTTTTGGGGACAACCAAACTGGTAAATTTCCAGCATAATGCTCTAACAAAAACCCAATGAACCTCTCATGTGTGCTCAAAGGAGCTCTGTGAATGATGAGTGGTCTTTCTTTTTCGTTTTTCTCATTGTTGAAACTCAAATCAAAACGTTCAGCTTGAGCAAAGTCTACTTGATTGGTTGCCAATGTAAATTCTCTTCCTATTGCACTGTAAATTTGAATATCAATTTTTGGACCATAAAAAGCGGCTTCATCTTCAACTTCAACAAAATTCACACCCAAATTTTGCAATACTTTTCGCACCATATCTTCTGTTTTTAACCAAAGTTCTGGTGAATTGATGTATTTCTGCCCTAATTTTTGTGGATCATGTTTAGAAAAACGCATGACGTAATTGTCAATGCCAAAAACTTTGAAATACTTCAAATACAAATTATTTACACTTTTGAATTCTTCTTCAAACTGAGATTCTGTACAATAAATGTGAGCATCATTCATTTGCAGCGAACGCACCCGCATTAACCCAAATAGTTCACCACTCTGTTCATAACGGTAACAAGTACCATACTCAGCAAAACGCAAAGGTAAATCTCTGTATGATTTAGGAGTTGCAGCAAAAATTTTATGGTGATGCGGACAATTCATGGCTTTCAAGTAGTAAGTATCTCCATCCATTTCCATTGGAGGAAACATACTTTCCTTATAATAAGGTAAATGGCCACTTTTAATGTACATACTTTCTTTAGCTATGTGTGGTGTTTTTACCCTCACATAACCTGCATCTTCTTCTGTTTTCTTTGCAAAACCCTCTAAAAGTTCAATGATGGCAGCTCCATTAGGTAACCATAAGGGTAAACCTGGTCCTACATCATCATCAAAAGTAAAAATCTCTAATTCTTTGCCCAGTTTGCGGTGATCACGTTTTTTGGCTTCTTCTAACATCACCAAATATTCTTCTAACTCAGATTTTTTAGGGAATGTAATTCCGTAAATACGCGTGAGTTGTTTGTTTTTTTCATCGCCTCGCCAATAGGCACCAGCAACACTCATCAACTTGATGGCTTTGATAAAACCAGTATTTGGAATGTGTGGCCCTTTGCACAAATCTATAAATTTACCTTGCTCATAAAATGTAATGCTGCCATCCTGAAGGTCTTGCAAGAGCTCCAATTTGTATTCGTCGCCTTTTTCAGTGAAATAAGAAATGGCATCTGCTTTACTTACGTCTTTTCGAACAAAACTGCTGTTGACTTTGGCCAATTCTAGCATTTTATCTTCAATTTTCTTCAAATCATCAACTGAAAATGCTTGACCATTAAAATCAACATCATAGTAATAGCCATTTTCAATAGCTGGTCCAATTCCAAACTTGACCCCTGGATACAAGGCCTCTAAAGCTTCAGCCATCAAGTGGGCAGAACTATGCCAAAAAGTAGATTTGCCTTCTTTATCAGCCCAAGTTAACAATTGGAGATTTGCATCAGCTTGTATTGGCCGAGATAAATCCAATACTTCTCCATTCATTTTTGCAGCAAGCACATTTCTTGCCAAACCTTCACTGATTGACTTTGCAATCTCCAGTCCGGTTGTGCCCCGCTCATACGAACGAACGGACCCATCTGGTAACGTTATATTAATCATAGCCGCAAAATAGGTGATACAAATGAAACAGAAAAATAAAATTGAATATCAGCAAAACAATCGTTTCAAGCTCTTATTTTGCAATCACAAATGAGGTTATACTGCTTACATACCCAAAGAGTATTTTCATGCTTTTCAATACTTGTTCTCCTATTAGGTTTAGGCTCTTGTGGAATGTTCAATTCTACTTTTAAACGCCTAAATATTCAGTTTGAAGATGCTACATTGAATTATGTTCAAACCAAATCAATAGGGAATTACAAATTGAAATCTAAACAGATTGATTTGTTTGACCGTACTTTTTTGTCTGACCTTAACACTGAAATTAAAAAGAAAAAGTACTTTATTGCCAGAAATAATCATACCAACATTATTTACCACTTCTCAAAACCAGCAATAGCATTTGAGCTTTATCAAAATGAATCAGATAAAACCAAAGGCACCTTCAATTTCAAAGTAAGTTTAGGTGGGATTTTACAGGGTTTGAATAAACAATTTATTTTAATAGAGGACAGTATAAGTAGTGGATTAATTGAACTGAATCAGTCAATAACAGATGGTATTCCAATGTGGGCTAAAGAAAAGCCGGAAAACTGTGTTCAGCTAGCTAACAAAGATTACTACATTGTATTGGAAGAAAATCAGATGTATGTTTTAGCAAAAGCAATGGCATTAAAAACAAGCCAAGTTTTTGAAAAACAATTCCAAAAAGATTTAATCAAATCCTCATCAAAATAATCAATTTCATAGGAATTTGTTTTGTTGCAATGGAATGCTACAATTCTAAATTCAAGAGTTTTGAACTACATTTGCAACCTCAAATGTAAAAAAACATGATTTCAGTTTCAAATTTAGCGCTCAGGTATGGTAAACGGGTATTGTTCGAGGATGTAGATGTTAAATTTACACCAGGAAATTGTTATGGAATAATTGGAGCCAATGGAGCAGGAAAATCTACATTTCTTAAAATTTTAGCGGGAGAAATTGACCAAACTGCCGGCCATGTCTCAATAACTCCAGGTGAAAGAATCAGTGTATTGAAGCAAAACCATTTTGAGTTTGATCAATTTACGGTATTACACACCGTCATGATGGGGAACAAAAAACTGTTCGACATTATGGAAGAAAAAGACCAATTATATGCTAAAGAAGATTTCACAGAAGAAGACGGAAACAGAGCTGGAGTTTTAGAAGAACAATTTGCTGAGATGGATGGTTGGAATGCCGAAAGCAATGCGGCACAAATGTTAAGTGGATTGGGTGTAACTGAAAGTAAACACAACCAATTGATGAGCGAATTAAACGGAAAAGAAAAAGTTCGAGTTTTGCTAGCTCAAGCTCTTTTTGGTAATCCTGATATATTGCTATTGGACGAACCTACCAATGATTTGGATGTTGACACCATTACTTGGTTAGAAGATTTCTTAGCTGATTTTGAAAATACTGTAATTGTAGTTTCACACGATAGACACTTTTTAGATGCTGTTTGTACACATATAGCTGACATTGATTTTGGCAAGATACAGCTGTATACGGGTAATTACACCTTTTGGTATGAGAGTTCTCAATTGGCACTCAGACAAAGATCAGACCAAAACAAAAAGGTAGAAGACAAAAGAAAAGAATTACAAGAATTCATTGAAAGATTCTCTGCCAATGCTTCAAAATCGAGACAAGCAACCAGCAGAAAAAAATTACTCGAAAAATTGGTCATTGACGATATCAAACCGTCTACCAGAAAGTATCCTGCAATATTATTTAGACCAAACAGAGAGCCAGGAGATCAAATTTTAAATATTGAAGGGCTTTCTAAAAAAAATTCAGACGGCAAATTCTTGTTCAAAGACATTTCTTTCATGCTTGACAAAAATGATAAAGTAGCCATCCTGTCTAAAGATCAATTGGCCATTCGTCAGTTTTTTGAAATTTTAAATGGCGATTTACAAGCTGAATCAGGAAAAATAGAATGGGGTCAGACTATTACAAAAGCCTATTTACCAAATGAAAATGCTCAATATTTTACTGGTGATTTTAATTTAGTAGATTGGTTGAGACAATTTTCTACTGAAAAAGACGAAACATACATTCGAGGTTTTCTTGGCAAAATGTTATTTTCTGGCGAGGAGGTTTTTAAACTGTCGAATGTATTGTCTGGAGGAGAAAAAGTAAGGTGTATGCTCTCTAAAATGATGTTAACAAATGCCAACTGCTTATTAATGGATGAACCTACCAACCACTTAGATTTAGAATCCATAACAGCGCTGAACAATGCATTAACAGATTGGAAACATGTTGCTATATTCAGTTCACATGACCATGCATTGTGTCAATCAATTGCAAACAGAGTAATTGAAATTACGCCAAAAGGATGCATAGACAAGCGTATGACGTTTGATGAATACATTTCTAATGAGGAAATTAAATTGTTAAGAGCTGCAGCCTACAATTAATTGACCATCACAAGTTTTTCTTCTTAAACGAGAAAACACCATCTTTTTTGCCATTAATTCATTTAATTCGTATTGAATGTGTTGATTGAATGAGAAGTAAAAACTACATACTATTGCTGCTAATTTTAAGTTGTATCACCAACTTTGTTTTTTCGCAACCTTGTACCAATCTTAATGGCAATGGTACAGTTCCTACAAAATGCTTTGAAATAATGGGTATTTTGGTTGATGCTTGTGATGGCAGTAATGAAGGTAAAAATGAGATGATTCGTCTTAAAATAGGTCCAAATGCATTGTTGGCATCCTCTATAGCACCAGGACCCTGTAATCCGGGTGTTACTGTTAATTGGGGAACAGGTTCAACAACCAATCCATTTTTTGGATGGGCGAATGTAACACCTGCAACCCAAGTTAAGGTTGATACCATCAATAAGCGTATCAAAGCAAATGGGAATTGTGGCATACTAATCCCAAAAAATAAAACAGATTTTATTCCTGCTGGTGCCAATTTATTGATCATTACAAGTACTGCATTTAACCCCATTGCCCAGGATTTTAGCAGCCTACAAGACACTCTTTTTGTAATTTTTCAGAGTGCCGACCCCAATGACAACCAGCAAGGTCATTTTGTAAATTTTAGATCGACCACTGAAATTAGAAAATTAATTTTATTTGGAGGCACATGCAGTGATACAGTGTCTTACGATGCCAACAAATTACTAAACCAAAACCTGATAAAAGGAGCAGAAGATGGCGCAACCGTTAACTATACATTCAATGGTACCGCCACATATACGAATCCAGGTTGTAAAATTCCAGTACCAATTCAAACGATTGATGCAGGTACAACATTGCCTGTGTATTGTTCTGGTAGTTCAGTTAATTTGAATGGAATTTACAATGGCAGTAGTTGTTTTTATTGGAAAGCCGATCTGTCATTATCTGGAAAATTTGCAGACTCATTAAACCTTTCAACTACATTTACCCTTGCAAATAATTTCACAGGAAAATGTAAGCTTTACCTTGTTGCAAAACTCAATTGTGGCAACTTCATAGATTCTGTTGTTTTTGATGTCAACTCAACCATTGGTTCACTCAATGTATCTTCAACAGATACTGTTTGGTGTAAAAACACCCTTTTACAAATTGCAGCAAATTCTAGCACATCAAATCCTGTAATTTGGAGCACAAATGCTAACGGAAATTTTATAGACTCAACATCGTTGAATGCTATCTACCAACCCAATAAATTGCTGGATAATGGTTTGTATTGGTTTAAAGTAAAGCAAAGTAATTCTTGTGGTTCAATTGCTGACAGTATACGTATTCGTATTTACGGACCAAATGCAAGTTTTAACCCTTCTAAATTTAGTTTGTGTAAAGGCGAAAACCCCATTGCAATGAACCCAGTTCAAAACAATGGTACGTTTACAGGAGCTTCAATTTTGCAACCAGGCAATACATTCAATCCTACAGATACTGGTTTATTTACTATCAAATACGTCATCAATGAACTGGGGTGTATTGATTCTATGATTCATCAAATTAAGGTTCATGCATATCCAAATGCTCAATTTGTTTTAAGTAGTACTGAGATTTGCCATGACCAACAAGTTCAAATCAATCCTATCCAAAATGGAGGAATATGGAAAGGAACACCATTTTCTGGAAATGTATTTCAACCTTCAGACTCAGGCTGGTTTAATTTCACTTATATAATTAACAACAATGGCTGCAAAGATTCTTCCACTCAACGTTTACACGTATTAAAAAGACCTAATTCCAAATTCACTGTCAGTGACAGTATTTTGTGCTTGGGTGACCCTCCTGTGGCCATTCAAGTTTTACAAACAGGTGGATATTTTTCAGGTGCAAAATTGAACCTCTTGACTTTTATTCCAGATACTGTTGGCAAATTCAGAATTGTATATACCATTACAAACGGAAGTTGCTCTGATAGTACAAGCCAGTACATTCAGGTAAACCCTATTCCTAAAGCTGATTTTGACTTTGAACCCATTGAACCCATTGTTTTAGATACCGTACAATTTAAATTTACCGGCAATGATGCTTTGTTCTACCATTGGGATTTTGGGAATACAGATACCAGTAATACAAAAGACCCAAAAACTGTTTATGCAACTGAAGGTGATTTCAGAACATTGTTGCAAGTAACAAATAACTTCGGTTGTAAAGATTCTGTTTCTAAAGCCCTAAGAGTATTTAACAAACCTTCCTTAATCATACCTAACGTATTCTCACCAAATGCTGATGCATTGAATGAATTTTTCTATGCAGAAACGATTGGTATTAAAGCATTCAAAATGGAAATTTTTAACCGTTGGGGACAACTGATTTTTGAAACAACGGATGCAAGTGAAACCAAAGGATGGGATGGTAATTACAATGGCACACAATGCCCCGAGGGTGTATATTATTACCACATTTATGCAAAAGGTGTAAACGCAACGGAGTTGAATTATAGGGGATCCGTTACACTGGTAAGGTAATTGTAATTAGTTCAGTTCAATTTGAACTTCATTGCGTAATAAGTCTTCAAAAGTTTCTCTTTTTCTAATAAGCATTGCTTCACCTTTGTATACAAGTACTTCTGCTGGCCTGAATCTTGCATTGTAATTGCTACTCATTGTAAATCCATAAGCACCTGCATTTTTAAAACATAAAATATCTCCTTCTCTTATTTCATTTATTTTTCTGTCCCAACCAAAAGTATCTGTTTCACAGATATAGCCTACTACTGTGTAAATTCTTTCTTTTCCTGATGTATTTGAAACATTAACTATGTGGTGATATGAATCATAAAGCATTGGTCTGATTAAATGATTCAAACCACTATCAATTCCAGCGAAAACAGTAGCTGTAGTTTGTTTGAGCACATTTACTTTGGCCAAAAAAGATCCTGCCTCACTCACCAAATATTTTCCAGGTTCAAACCACAACTCTAAATCTTTACCATATTCTTTACAAAAATCCATGAAGCGTAATGATATAGATTGCCCCAGTTCCTCGATATCAGTGGTAATATCACCTTCTTTGTATGCAACTTTAAAACCAGATCCAAAATCAATAAACGACAAATCTTTGAATTGAATGGCTGCATCAAATAAAATTTCAGCACCTTGTAAGAAAACACCAGGATCTAAAATATCTGAACCTGTATGCATATGTAAACCATTGACGATTATTTTTTGACTTTCTACAATTCTTAAAACATGCCTCAATTGATACACTGAAATTCCAAACTTTGAATCGATGTGTCCGGTTGATATTTTGTTGTTACCGCCCGCTAAAATATGTGGATTTAGTCTGATACAACAAGGAACAGTATTGCCATACAAAGAACCAAACTGCTCTAAAATTGAAATATTGTCTATGTTAATGTGAACACCTAAGTTTACTGCTTCTTGAATTTCTTCGATACTCACACAATTGGGGGTGAATATGATTTCATTGGGCAAAAAACCTGCATGTAAACCCAATTTTACTTCATTAATTGAAACAGTATCTAAACCACTTCCCATTGATTTGAGGAGCTTTAAAATGGCTGAATTGTTGAGCGCTTTGCAAGCATACTTGATTTTTACATCTAAAGGATTGAACGCATTTTTTAAACGTATATACTGTGCTGCAATTGTGTTTGCATCATACACATAAACTGGGGCACCAAATTGTTCTACAATTGAAAGTAAATCTTTTTCTAAAATCATGTTTGCAAAGGTATTCAAACCTAGGTCTTAGTTCAAATGATTTATTTTTTTTGTAGTTTCACTAAAAAATAAAAAATGAAAAAACAACGCTTCTTTATATTTATAATATGCTTGTTGGGTTTATTTAATTCAAATGCACAGCAACACCATCAACCAGAAAAAGCTGCTATCAAAGCCATTTTACAACAACAAGTATTTGCATGGAATCAAAGAAACATTGAAGGTTTTATGAAGTATTATTGGAACAGCCCAGACTTGCGCTTTGTGAGTAAAAAAGGCATTACTTATGGTTGGGAAAACATCAAAAACAATTACCATAAAAATTATCCAACAGATAGCAGCATGGGAAGTCTCAGTTTCGAAATTACTGCTATAGATATCTTGAACAAAACAGATGCATTGGTTCTGGGTTCATGGAAAATTAAACATGATGTTTCAGAAGTTGGTGGTTATTTTACCTTACACTTTAAGAAAATAAAAAAAGTATGGTACATTGTCATGGACCATACTTCTTAAGATAATTCTTATATCACAGTTACTCAATTCTCATTTTTTTAGTTAACCTGGTTTGGTTGTCAATTTGTATTGAATACAGGTATAAACCTGAAGGAATATTTTCAATTGAGATAGATTGTGTGTGCAACCCCGCAGGTACATTAGCTGTTTCTTGACTCCAAATTTCTTTGCCATTGTAGTCAAAAATACTCAATTTTACTTTAGCTGCTTGAACCAGTTGGTAGTTAATATTTACTTGGTCTTTAGCTGGGTTTGGGAATGCAGTAAATAAGTGATTTTTTCTATTTACATATTGATCATCTATTCCTGTAACTTCGATCAATTTCAATTTAAAGTACCCCCCATTGGCTGCTGTATATGGCTTGGTACCTTTCTTTCCGTTTTTGGAAGTGGCCTCAATATAATATTCAATGTAATCAGTCGCTTGCAATCCAGGATTTAAAATATCACCTATCCAGTAACCTGCAGAGTCAGACAATATAACTGTACTCCAAGTGCCATTGTTTTTCTTCCAAACACAAGATACTGTTTGAGTACCGCTTGGTGTGGTTACCTTTACTACAATATGGTACTTAGCCAAATTGGGTTGAATACCATCAACTGAAGGATGCCAAATTCTTAAAGGGTTTTTAGCGGGTATTTGCATTGTTATACAATGAATTGCGCCACCAAGCGGAGACAAATCTCTGCTATCAATAGGAATAATTTTGTAGCCGGGCATTGTTTTCTCTAAAAATGCAATAACCCTTTCATCTTGTTCTTTATTCCCTGTATATCCATCGTAATAATTAGGAAAAATAAATGCGTTGTTAATCAAGGTACCGTTTATAAAATTTCGGGCATCATTGTTGAGTTGATCACAAGTGATATCAGTGTAGCTACCTGAATCATTGGTTGGGTGTTCAACCCTAATGATCCTAAATGGCCTGTTATAAGTAGATTTTAAGTTTGTTAATGCTTGGTAATTGTCTTCTATGATTTGTTTGTCTTGTGCAGTTATCTCATTAGGGTATTGTGCTACTAACAAGGTTTGTTCATCAATAAATTTTGTATACAAATCTATGTGACCTGTTCCTCCATCACATTTTAAGGCGTTGAGTTCAATTAATTCTTGTACTCCAAATATATTTTTAAGGGTTGCTTCTGTTTTGCTTTTTGTCCATCCCAATGCATCCCTGTTTGCAAGTCCAACAACATCACTGTATACCAATTTACCAAATCCATCAGTCATAAAATTACCACCTTCAGCATTGATTGGAGTTATAAAATTTGGCACATTCATTTTTGATGCAAGTACACTTGGAAACAGATTGTCATTGTCTCTGCCATCATAGTACTTCATGTCTACAAAACCAATAGAATCTAAATTGCTGTAATAAAAACCCATTGGTCCGTAATCGCGAGTCCACCAATCTTCACCAGCTGAAACAATAAATTCATAATTGGTGAGCGGTGCATCTATGCTGTTCATAAATGCTTTGATTGCAATTGTATCTGCAGCAGCATTGACACGAATAAATACTTTACATTCTTGTTGAATATAATAAGCCAATTGAGCTGATACAAAACCATAACTACTTGTTGTATCTGCCCCAATTACATTTCCGTTATCGTCATATTCAAATGACCAAGATATAGCTACAGCTTGAGACTCCTCAAATTCTCCAGGTAAAACAATGTCTGATGGAGAAGATTTACCCAATGATTGAAATGCAGCTGGTTGTTTACGAGTCTGTGTGAGTTGCTTTTCAGTTTCTGTTTTTGCAGCTGGCTTGTGCCCGTTAAAGTTAAAATTTTGAGCGTTGCTGATGAATATATTTAGAAATAACCCTGCAATTGTAAAAATGTACCTCATAATTGAATAAGTTTGTTTAAAGTTACAACAACGTCATAAATGTGTATGTTTCCTAATAAAAATAAAATAAAATGTTACTGAATAAAATAAAGTTAAACAACAGAATTGAACCCAGAAGAATCTTAATGTGTAGCCCAGAACATTTTGATATCATAGATGTAAAAAATCCTTACATGCAAGTACAAGCAGGAAAAATTGACAGAATAACTGCAACCAAACAATGGGAGAAATTAAAGTCTGTTTATTTAAAATGGGTTGATGAAGGTTATTTAGATGAAGTATTGGTGATAAATGGTGAAGTAGGTTGCGAGGATATGGTCTTTTGTGCCAATCAGAGTTTTCCGTTCATAGGTAAAAATGGGCGTAAAAATGTTATCCTCAGTAAAATGAAACATGCTTCAAGACAAAAAGAGGTTCCATTTTTTAAAAAATTCTACTTGTCACAACATTACAATTGTATTGAACTGATGCATAGCAATTCATTTGAGGGCATGGGCGATATCATTCCTCACCCAGGAAAAGATTTGTATTATGGTGGCTTTGGGCATAGAAGTGATGCGAATGCTTATGAAGAAATTACTAAAATTACAGGTACACCCGTTGTAACTCTTGAATTGATCAACGAAAATTTCTACCATCTTGATACCTGTTTTGTGCCTTTGTCTGAAGATGCTGTAATGTTATGTAAAGACGCATTTAATGCTGAAGGATTGATTCAGATTCAACAATATTTTAGCAAGATCTATTTTGTTGACGCCAAAGAAGCCATAGATACTTTTTGCTTAAATGCTCATGTCATCAATTACACGGAAAATCATAAAAAACTTGCTGTACTTCAAAAGGGAAGTATTCAGGCAATAGAGGCTCTGAAGGCTGAGAACTATGAAATTGAAGAAATTGAAACAGGTGAATTCATGCAATCAGGCGGATCAGTTTTTTGCATGAAAATGATGATTTATTGATATGAGTAAAGAACCGAAACGTAATAAATTATTTCTAGCTCTTGGCGCATTTTTCATTGCCAATGCAATCATTGCTGAGATGATTGGAGTAAAAATTTTCTCCCTAGAAAAAACTATAGGAATGACTCCACTATCAATTGACATCATGGGAAATTCATTTTCATTCAACATGACCGCTGGTGTTATACTTTGGCCAATGGTATTTATCATGACTGATATCATTAATGAATATTTTGGGAAAAGCGGTGTTAAACTCTTCACTTATATAGCTATTGGCCTTATTACTTATACATTCCTAACTTTATATTTTGCCATTCAACTTGAACCAGCAGATTTTTGGATTTTCAAAGACACCAATGAAGGTAAACTAAATATGCAATTGGCATACAGTCAAATTTTTGGACAAGGACTTTGGATTATCATTGGGTCTTTGGTAGCTTTTTTAGTTGGACAGATTATTGATGTTACGGTATTTCATTTTTTAAAAAATAAAACTGGAAATAAAATGCTATGGTTAAGGTCAACTGGCTCAACTTTAGTATCTCAATTGATTGACAGTTTTGTTGTGTTAATGATTGCCTTTTACATAGGCGCTGGATGGGACATTCAGTTGGTATTAGGTATTGGCATAGTTAATTATATCTATAAATTTACTGTTGCAGTGCTGTTGACACCATTCCTTTATTTTTTACATTCTATGATAGATGCTTATTTGGGCAAAGAATTAGCAAATGCTATGATGGAAGAAGCACAAAAAGATTCATAAAAAAAGGGGCTTTTGCCCCTTTTTTTATGAAAACGAACACCTTATTTATGGATTTGTAACACCTATAAACAATGCATTGTTATTGTCTATTACAATAAAATCATTGCCGTCAACAAATGCATCACCATTGACATCTGTAACTAAATAACCAGAGGCAAAAATTGCATTGTCGTTGTCAACGTCTATGAAATCGTTGCCGTCTATAAATCCGTCTTGGTTGATATCTCCTGAATACATACCAAAAATTCCTGATTCTAACTCAACAACATTTGAACCAAAAACACTAGAGGCACTGGTGGTTAAATCAACTGAATTTGTAAATGTGAAAGAAAGCGGAACTGCAGACCAAACAGGAATTGAATTTCTATGTTTTACTACAACATAATAGTTGTTTCCTACCACTGCGGAAGGGAAAGATAGGTTACAGATACCATTGGTACTCAATGCTTGTTTTTGAGTAAATATGGTTAAATAAGAACCAAATGCTTCATGTAATTCTACCTCAATTGAATCCGCTATTGAGCTCAAGTTATTTGGATCGGCATTGTAAAGTGATGGTGTCATTGAGCCATTACCCGTATACAAACCTTGAATAAATGTTTTGAGTTCAAGTGAGGCCATTTGAGGCATCGTTGGGGTTTTGGCTCCAACTGTGAAATAACCCAAAGATAAAAGTTGATTTGACGATAATAGGTTACTAGAATCTGTTAATGTAGCATCTAAGTAATCAAAAGAACCATTTACAAGTTGACTGTATGCAATGGCATTACTTGAACCACTGTAAATACTGGAATCTGAAAGTTTAACTTTAGCACTAATAAAACTACTGTTAGTAGTTAAAATTTGTGCATCCCAAATAAGATTGGGATGGAGAGCATTCATACCAGTTCCGTTAACGGCACCTGTATTTGAGTCAATTAAATTTACTCTCAAATCAAAGTCTCCGAATCCATTCGTATTAGGCTCAACCAGTTCAAAGGCATTGTAGGTGTTTTTTCCAATTGGGAAAACATAACTAGGGCCGTTTGTTAACATCATTGAAATGGTTCTGGTTAATGGCGCATTGATGAAGCCATTTGTTCTGGTAATTGCATCATATTGGTTGTTTGATACACTTACATAATTCAATTGACTACCTATTAAATTACCTCCTTTTAAATTCAGCTTGTTAGAGATGAACAATGGAGAATTCAATGTAATTTGAGCTCCTTCTATTGTAAATATTGGCACTGCACCAGCAAACAAACCAGCTGGCAATGACAATACATTTGAATTATTAAATTTTAATTCAGCATTTAATACTTTAAAATCTATGATACCTGACACCCTTGAAATTGAAGTTCCTGAAAAATTATAAGTTGCTCCAGAATCAATTACTAAATTTCCTGCAGTGAGTGTCAATGTACCCGTATTGTTGATTGAATTTCCAATACTGATACCTCCATTTGTTAAAACAAAATCTTTGATGGTATTGGTTGAGCCATTTACAGACTGGTCAAATTTCAAAACGCCATGGTTTCCTGCTCCAGTAATTGTTATACCTGCCAAGCTACTTCCTCTCAAAACTCCATTACCTGATGCAACACCATTTAAAGTTAATCTGAAATTACCCAAAGCAAAAGTATCGGTATCTAAAATTGCTAAATCAGTAATTGATGCATTTGCTGTAATTTGAGTTCTAGATGAAAAATTAATTGTGTATTTAGGATACAAAGATTGTAATGAAGCACTAGTAAGCCAATTCTCTCTATTGTTAATTAAACTTCGCAGTAAATAATTTGAACCTGTAGTAGTATTGTTATAGTATCCATTTGTAAATGATGAAATGGTATTTGATGCGGTAATGCCTGCAATTAAACCTGTTGGTAAAACTGAATTATTGGTATTAATTGTAGCACCAACATTCACCCATGGAGTTGAGGAAAAAGCTGTAATAAAAATTGGAGCAAATGATGCACCTCTGTAACATAACAATTGGTCTCCACCAGTTGCAAGAGCAAAGTTAGACGTCATTGTTGCCGAGCCATTGGGTAAACCATTTGTACTATCAACAACAACTGTATTTGTGAGTGGGATAGAGACTGTTACTACTGTACCTGCATTTAAAACCCTATTAGGGGACGTCCAAACAACAACACCCTCGTTAGTAGTAAGCGAAGTTCCATTGAAAGCATTGTCAGTAAATGTTAATGATGTACCTGCTGGCACATCAGCATGCAAAGCAAATGAAAACTTATCAGGATTTGTTCCACTGTATCCGATGATTGAAATGTCTCCAATTTCTAGGGCCTTAATGATATCGAAATTTGAGCTTGAACCAGTACTTATTAAACTACCAGAAGTAACTTCAACAGTTACACCACTTTGAATTGAAGCATACATGATGTTAGAAAAAGTTCCAATACCTAAAATTGGAGTAACTGTTGTGGTTGAATTATTTGATACCAGAGCATTTGAATTCAAAACCATGTCTGTTACATAATCAAGATCTGTATTTTGTAAAACATCTATTGCTGCAACTGTAATACTTGGATTGACTGGATAATTTGTTACGGATCTGGTTGGCTGCTGTATGAATCGAAGTTGATTTGCGGTAACTTCAATTCTATTTTTATCCCCTAACAATGAAGTTTGAGCTGCTCCAGCATCATATGTGTAAAAAGAAGAACCAGTTGCTGAATTAGCTACACTTCTAATTGTAAAACCAAATTGAGCATTATCGGTAACTTTGGCTTTAAAAGTGGCTCTGATACTCAAATTTTCAGTAGTATTGTCATGCGTATAAAAGCTTAAACCTGTATAATTTACCAAGGTATCTGTTACGGATAAATCAGCTATTTCATTTGAACCATTGTACAATGCCAATCTGCTCAATACTTGATTTCCTTGAACGGCAATGCCAATACTGGTCAAAACAGTTGAAGCAGTGTCAATATCTGCACCAAAACCACCGTCTCTTATTTGAAACCTTGCCACCTCAATTGAGTTTGCTAAAGTTACATCAGCGGTATCTTGATAATTTTGATAGGCAATGTTTTCCGGTTCATAAAAACTGGTATCCGTTATAATATCAGAAGATGTTGAATTGGGGATTCCATTGGTCATATCAACACCATTTCCTGGACTTATGGTTAAATAATTGGCTTTGTTTCCGACACCATTGTAAGGGAAAATTGCATAGTAATAGTTGGTACCATATGTTAAGCCTGCAATAGATACAGATTTGATTGAACTTGGTCCATTGTATACAACATGTTCCCCTATGGCAATACTAGAACCAACACTAAAGTTTGTATCTGCGATATAGGTGGTTGCATCTACTGGTACTCCTGATACAGGAGAGCCATTTTTAACCACAACCAAATAATTGTCTCCATTTCCACCATTGAAATTTAGTGTCATTCCATTGGTAGTAATATTGGTAGTATTTTGAAAAAATGCTTGACCAGTAGGTTCTTCTGCTATGATATTGAACAACCATGAGGGTACAGGAGAAATTTGAGTTGGACTTGTGGTCCAGTTAATGGTATCTTTTGTTCTAGCAGGTAAATTCAATTGGCTGATTGTAGTATTGGCTGTATTATTTGCATAATATGCGTTTGGATTCATGGAATACAAAGCGTTCACGCCTAATGAAAGCGCAGCTGGTAAATATGAATTGGATGTTACATTGGTAATGGTACCAGTTGTTGCCCAAGTTCCACCAGTCATCATGCCATTCAATAAACTCGTAAAGCCACTTGATACACCCCAAGTTCCTTGGTAAGCAAACAATTGATCACCTGTAACAGCAATAGTGAAGCCAGATGGAGCAGAAGCACTCCATCCAGAACCCGTCACATTCATCCCATTGGTCCAAGTTACAACAGTACCTGGAGTTAGATTAATAGGTGCAGTGTATATCAGAGTACCCTCTGTTAACATTTGGGTATTAGGATCACTGTAGCCATTGTCTGTAAATTTTATTTTTGTGTTTGCAGGAATGGAATTAACAGCCACAAAGGAAATGACATTTCTGGAGGAAGCATTCATTCCGATGATGGCAATGTCGTTGGAGTTTAGATTGTAAATAGAACCCAAACAATTTATGCTCTGGGTTGGCGATCCAATGCTTGATGCTGTTAAAACAACCGTAGACTGATCAGTTAATGCTGTAGGTGTATAACGTACATAAATGGTAGTATTGTTTACAACTCCTAAATTGGGGATAATGGTGATTGATGGAGCAAATCCTGCACCAGAAGTCATTGAAACCTCATAACCTGTTGGTGCAGTAACAATCAAATCATTGGTCAAATTCATACCTGAAACCGTAAAAGATTGTTCGTTTGAGGGTACTCCTATTCCCTGACTCGCAAATTCATTTAATGTGCCTGCAGTAACAACTAATGGACCGTTTGATGGGGTTACAGAACCTATTACACACAAATCTGGTGCAGTTGAATTGACAACATCATAACAATAAAGGGTTCCTGCTGATGCAGTTCCACCAAAACCTGCAATTCTAAAGGTAATAGTGGTTGATGAAGGTACATTTTTAAGGGCGGCGATTGAACTCAAATCTACCCTAATGATAGCACCTGCAGATGATGTATTTGTGAAAGAAAGCGTTGTAGCAGTTGTAAAAGTGGTTCCATTTAATGAATAATCTAACATACCGGATGCAGCTCCTGAAGCAGATCTTCTGTATGGAAAACGCAGAGAGTCAATGCTAATTTGGTATCCTGCATTTGCTTTTACTGTAAAAGTAAAAAATTGATTGGCTGATACTGCGTTAGCCCCAGATGTTGCTTGCCAACTTACCCCACCCCAACCTCTTGCGGCAGGTGTACCTGTAGTTAAAACTCCAGAGCCTCTGGTTAAGCCACCTGCTGTTACATTTGAAAAAGCAGTGCCAGCGTATGGACTTGGTCCGAATGCTGGAGTGGCTGTGATTGGGTTAAAATCATAAGAACTCAAAATGGTTTGTGCTTTTGTTTGTAACCCTAACAATGAGAGAATCACTAACAAGAAAACTGAATGAAGCTTAGAATTCATGGTATACATGGTATGTTGTGTTATTTTAATTAGAAAGTCAATACTGCGCAAGTTATGACATGAAACTCCTATGATTCAAACATTTAATTCACAAATATCTTTAAGTTTTTCGTCAATCAATGATTGTTAAAATCATCAAAACTAGTTACAATACTAGTTTATGTCATAGAAATAAATGGTAACAAATAGTTAAATAACTGCTCGCAATATTAATTTAAAATCATACGCATTTGAGCGTAAACTTTGTATTCTTTTGATGTAGCAGTAAGGATTGGAGCCAAAATGGCCTCCATTGAAGGATTCAACTTTAACGGCTGTGCTTCTTCTCTTAATTTATCAAAATCTAGTTGTGATTTGGCATTTATATAGCAATATCCAACAAAAAAACCTGGTTCGTAAACTATAACGGTCTGCTCTCTTAGGTTTCTACCTTTACCTACAATGAAGTATGCTTTTTTCTCTGCATTTAAATGATCAAAAAAAGCTTGTGCTTTTTGGTTATACAATTCAATGTTTTCATTGGCCATACACATGCCTGTACAAATTTCATTCTTCACTGATATACAAGGCAATAAATTGGTTTGGTAATTACAAAGTTTGGGACATAAACCAAAAGCTTCTATTAAATGTTCAACATACAACAATGCTTCGGACCTGTTTGTAAAAGTAACCAATGGCTTAAAATCTTTTCTGATTTTGTCTACCCCAAATCTAATTTTACCATTTTGATCTAAGTAATCATACAAACCATACACAGTTTGAAATTTCTTTTGTGCCCTGTTTTCATCTGGCCATAGTCTTTTAATTTCTTGGCTTTCCAGTAAAAGAGCCAACAATTCATTACCTGTTTGAACATGGGTCAAACCAAATACATTTCTAATTAAATTTTGCTTTTGGCTACTATTGATGTTGCCTGTAAAATGGCTGATGACCCTGTTCTTAATATTCTTGGCTTTACCTACATAAATAGCCAGACCTTTGTTATCTATGAAATAATAAACACCTGGGGTCTTAGGCAATTTATCAACTTCTTCTCTGGGTAAATTTGGAGGTAATACATATTCCTTATTGGCTTTCTTTAAACTTTCTGTGATAAAATGCATTTCATCTTTTTCAATTAATAAATGAAAAAGCTGTACTGTTGCGTGAGCATCCCCTCCTGCTCTGTGTCTATTTTGCAGTTCTATACCAATAGCTGCACACAGATTTCCTAATGAATAAGATTTTTTATCTGGAATGAGCTTTCTACTTAATCTAATGGTACAAAGTTTGGGTGCATGGTACTGAATGCCAACTGATTCAAATTGATGCTTGACAAATGCATAATCAAAATTTACATTGTGGGCAACAAATATCTGACCATTCAACATTTCGTATAATTGAGGAGCTATTTGATGAAATGTTGGGGCCTTTTCTACCATTGATTGTGAAATACCTGTAAAGCTTTGAATGTATGTTGGGATAGGTATCTCTGGATTTACCAATGTTTCAAACTGATGTAAAATTTTTTTGCCATCAGTAATGTATACTGCAATTTCAGTAATCGCATTGGCGGAGGGTTGACCTCCAGTTGTTTCTATATCTACAATGGCAAACACTTGTCGAAAATAATACCTGCATTTTTTTAAAACTTTACAGATTTATTCACCTATGAACAACTCTATTCAGCAAAATGTACAATTAAAGGCAACCATAATTTGAATTATTGACTAAATTCGAAAACCAATACAACAATTATGAAAGGAACAGGTGTTGCCCTCATTACTCCATTTAAAAAAGACCATTCAATAGACTTTGATGCCTTATCTAATCTTATTGAAAATTGTATTACAAGTGGTATTGATTACTTGGTTGCCTTGGGAACTACAGGAGAAACTGCCACATTATCAGAACTTGAAAAACAACAAGTTTACAGGTTTGTAACAGATCAAGTTAACAAAAGAGTGCCTTGTATTGCTGGTATTGGAGGCAATGATACCCGCTCAATTTGTAGCTATTTAGATGAATTCAATTACAACGGATTTGATGCAATTTTATCCGTAAGCCCCTATTACAATAAACCCAATCAAGCTGGTATCTTTCTTCACTACACAGAAATTGCTACACATAGCAAAGTACCTGTAATACTTTACAATGTTCCAGGAAGAACAGGCAGCAATATGTCTGTTTCAACAACACTCAGACTAGCCGATCATAAAAATATTATAGCCATTAAAGAAGCTAGCGGCAACCCTGAGCAATTCATGGATATCATACAATCAAAACCCAATCATTTCAATGTTATCAGTGGTGATGATAACCTCACACTTCCATTCATCTTTATGGGAATGTCTGGGGTTATTTCTGTAATTGCACAAGCATATCCAAAAGCATTCTCAAACATGGTTCGGTTGGGTTTAAATGGAGATATTGAAAAAGCTAAAATCATTCATTATAAACTTTACAATTTAATGAAAGCGATTTTTATGGATGGTAACCCAGGTGGCATAAAGGCATTATTAGAAATTCAAGGGGTCTGCAAACAATACGTAAGGCTTCCTTTGGCCCCTGTTAAACAAGAGGTTTATGAACACCTCAATACCTTACAAAAAGAATTAAACTTAGAACCTTAGTTTTTAACTGCTCTCAAATATTGGACAGCATTTTCATATTGCAGTCTGATAATATATGACCCTGAATTCAGATTCAGGGTAACAACTTCAACCAAAGAATTTTGAGAAACATCTATGTTTTCCTCCTGTACTGTCTCTCCTGTTGTTTTTAAAATACTGAGTTTTATTGGATAAGGAAAAGTTGCAGTAAATTTTATCCTAAAGTAGTTTTTAAATGGGTTGGGATACAAAGGTGCCTCAATGTTCCATGGAAGATTAACCTGCTGTAAATGATTGATAGCACCCTTTAATTGATTGGCATTTTCACCATCAATGCCAACAGGAGTTATTTTATAAAATAACGTAGTTGGCAAGCTCAATAACATAGAATCTTTGTCTAAAAAGACATATTTATTTGTTATCAAACTATTCCCAAGTGCTTGTAGCTCACCTATTTTTGTGTATATTTTGTCGTCCGTTGAGCGCTCAATTTGATAGAATTTGACATTCAATTCTAATTGTGTTGACCAATTCAAGCCAATAACAGTATCATTGATTTGGGCTATGGCAAAATCGCCCCATTTTACAACTGCTTGTTGAGCAAATGAAAAAAATGAGCTACAAGAAAAAACACCAAGAAAAAGTATAAAATGACGCAAAATCACAGTGATTGTTATTTGGAATTCAATTGCTTTATTTTTTCTTCTAGCATGAATTCATCACCCTCTACATATCCACTGTGTTGGTATACAATTTTACCTGTTTGATCTAACAAAAATGTATGAGGAATTTGTACCACATTCATTGCTCTTTGAAAATCTTGGTTAATGTCCATTATGACATCATAATCCCAGCCTTGTCCATCAACATATGGCTTTACTTTTGGTGTATTCCTGGCATTGTCAGTACAAACAGCAACCAATTCTAATCCATATTTTGTTTTCCATTCATCATAAATATCATTGATGCTATTGAGTTCTTTTTTACATGGTGCACACCAGGTTGCCCAAAAGCTCACAATGGTTATTTTACCATTTTTTGAATAATCAGCCAAGTTCTTTGATTTTCCATTGATGTCTTTCAATACTATACTTGGTAATGTTTGAATTGAATTTTGCGCCATCATTCCTACTGACAATAATAGGAAACAAACAAGGGTGTTGAATTTGCTCATAAATTTATGTTTTTCAAGGTTTAATCAGCTTATGAATTAAAATCAAATTTCTTGCCAAGTTAACAAAAGCATGAATTTTTAATGATTTTACTTTCAATAAATATGAATTTTCAACACAAAATTATGGAAAAATGATGATATAAAGCTGCCATTCATTGATATAAATTCAAATGCATTCATGTATGTTTGAATTATGAGCAAACGCATGCGAATAGGTATTTTTTTTGGCGGCAATTCAAGAGAAAGAGAAGTTTCTTTTGCTGGTGGCAGAACTGTTTATGATAACCTTGATAAAAGTTTATTTGAAGCCATTCCAATTTTTGTAGACAGTTTCAATCAATTGATTTTATTGGATTGGAAATACATATACAAAGGTTCTATTAGAGATTTTTATCCACCCATTGAAGCATTGCGTCAACACCCTAGCCCATTTCAAGTTTATGCTGAAAACATCACAGACAATGCCAACAATGAAGCATTGTCAATGGCAAAAAAAATAGGGAAACTCATTGACCCTAAACAACTCAAACAACATATTGACATTGCCTTTTTAGCTTTGCATGGGCATTATGGTGAAGATGGCACCATTCAAGGCATGTTAGAGTGGCATCAAATTCCTTATACTGGATCAGGAATCATGCCGAGTGCTTTAGGAATGAACAAAAGGGTGCAAAAAAAATTAATGTCAGCAGCAGGATTTCCAGTTCCCAAATACGATTCATTTTTCAAAACTGAGCTTCACCAACTCAGAAAAATACATCAAAGAATTTTAAAGACTGTTGGGTTACCGCTCATCATAAAACCGGCAAACCAAGGCAGTTCAGTTGGTGTGACAGCGCTTTACAACAGCAACTTTGAAAGTTTTGAAAAAGCTTGTCACAAAGCATTGTTCATGCTTCAACTCAAACAAAAAGACTGGAAAGCTTTTTCAGAAAATGAAAAGTTTGCATTCATTCAAAAGTTAACAGATATCAAAGAAGGTATTGGATTACCGCTCATCTGTAAAGAACAAATTATCAGACATCCGGCTGAATTGTTGGCTACTTTGAATAAATTATTCAAAAAAGATGAAACCGTGATGTTAGAGAGTCTTCAAAGTGAAACGGAGGTACTAATTGAGTCTTTTATAGAAGGTAGAGAATTTTCATGCATCGTTATTAGAGACGAAAAAGGAATAGCCGTAAGCTTGCCTCCTACTGAAATCATTAAAGGCAAAGAAGTATATGACTACCGCAGTAAATACTTACCAGGCTTGAGCAGAAAAGTTACTCCTATAGAAACGAGTGACAAACAAATTCAAGCCATTAGAAAGGCCTGTGAATCTCTTTTTGAATTGTTTAACTTTCATGTGTACGCAAGAATTGATGGTTTTTTAGGACTTGATGGGAACTTGTATTTAAACGATCCCAATACTACCTCAGGCATGATGCCTTCTTCTTTTTTCTTTCACCAAGCAGCAGAGATTGGCCTGAATCCTTCCCAATTTTTAACTTTTATCATCAGAAGTTCTTTAGCAGAGAGAATGAATAGCATTTCAAACCATTTCAATGAAAAACAATTGCTCAATCAATTGGACAAAGATTTGGTGTTATTAAATTCTAAAAAAGCTAGGAAAATAAGAGTAGCTGTATTAATGGGCGGTTACAGTTCAGAAAGACATATTTCAGTTGAAAGTGGCAGAAATATTTTTGAAAAACTAGCCTCATCAGAAAAATATGCTCCTTTTCCAGTTTTTGTTGCAGGGAACGACCAAGCTCATCAATTGTTCTTGCTTCCATTTCATGTTATGCTAAAAGACAATGCGGATGATATTCTTGATAAAGTTAAAAAGTACGATAGGCCAGCAATTATGAATACAATTGCCGAGAGTTGTGCTGACATTATTTCAAAATATACCAATAAACAAATTCTTAAGCCTAGAGCAATTACATACAAGGAATTAAAATCACTAGCAGATTCTGTATTCATTGCGCTTCATGGCAGACCAGGAGAAGATGGGACCATTCAAAAAGAACTGATCAAAGTTAAATTACCCTTCAATGGTTCAGGTGTTGAAAGTTCGCAATTGACCATTAACAAATACAATACCAATCAATACTTAAAGAAGAAAGGTTTTTTAGTTGCCGACCAAGTTCTCATCTTCAGAGAAGACTGGAATGATGCTGCCGCCAATTGTATTAAAAAAATAGAAAAAATTGGCTATCCATTGATTGCAAAACCAGCTGATGATGGCTGTAGCAGTGCAGTTAAGAAAATTAAAAACAGGAAACAATTGGAAGCTTTTGCTGCTGCTACCTTTAGGACTTCATTGAATGGTATACCAGCCAATTCAATCAAAGAATTAAACATTCAACCCAAAGAAGAATTTCCTATCAAACCACATTTTTTGGTTGAAAAATTTGTTGAAAAGGGGAATGCCGTTCATTTTTTAGAGGTTACAGGCGGTATCATGACCCATTACAAAGCGGGTAAATTAACCTACGAAACTTTTGAACCAAGTGAAACACTTGCAGAAGGTGAAATTCTATCTTTAGAGGAGAAATTTTTGGCAGGACAAGGGCAAAACATCACACCAGCTAGGTATGATTCAAACGCAACTAAAAGCAATAAAATCAGTAGAGAAGTTCAAAAAGTTTTAAAATCAGTAGCTCAAACTTTGAAGGTTGAAGGTTATTGTAGGATTGATGCGTTTGTAAAGATTTATAAAAACAACAAAATTGAAGTTTATATCATTGAAATCAATTCATTACCGGGTATGACACCAGCCACTGCTATTTTTCATCAATGTGCATTGAACGGATACAAACCTTACGAATTCATAGATGGTATACTTCAATTTGGAGCAGAGCGCTTAAAATTGAGTCATTCATATAAATAAAAAAGACAGCCTAGGCTGTCTTTTTTATTTATAACTTAAGCATCACTTTTTACACAATCTGAGCAATTCATCGTATCCACCTTTGAATACATTGAAATCAACATCTCCTCTGATACCTTTAACCCTTCCACTTTCATTGTGCTGCCAGAAATGCCAGTTTTCAGTTAAACGATTCAAGTTATCTGTTGCATAGTGTGCAATCCATAATGGATATCTTTTGAACTCAGGACCACTGAAATAGTTCTTGTAGAAAAAGTAAGAAGTATACAAAATTGGAGTTACATTGTATTGCTTTTCTGCCAATACCAACCAACGTTTTACATTTCTTCTCAAACGTTCTGGAGGACAGCTTCCTCTTAATTCAATATCGAGTACCGGCGGTAAATCTTCTCTTTCAATTTTAACTTGAGATTTGAACAAATCAAATTGCTCCTCTGCTGTTAAATGCGGTCTAAAAAAATGGTAAGCGCCCCTTAAAATATTTTGTTCTTTGGCTGACTCCCAATTTTCATTGAAAAAATTATCTCTGATGCTCCTACCCTCTGACGCTTTGATGAAAGCAAAATTGATTCCTATGTTGTTATGAGTATGTTCACTTACAGACTCCCAATTGATTCTTCCTTGGTGTCTTGAAACATCTATACCATGTACTTCGTAATCTGGTGGTAACCAAATTCCAAAACCAGGATAATCAACTTTCTTTTCTGATTTAGC
Source organism: Bacteroidota bacterium (assembly GCA_027491355.1). GTDB lineage: Bacteria > Bacteroidota > Bacteroidia > UKL13-3 > UKL13-3 > CAISCU01. The sequence goes on along the minus strand of JAIXWI010000031.1, from coordinate 3,981 downwards.
TGCGCTGCTTTTGGCAACTGGTGGATATACAAGCACTAAAAAACCCGCTACCGTGAAGGTAATTGCGGAGCCAACTAGATACCATGCGCTTCTTTTTTTCATAGCAAATGATTTTAACAAATTTACTGAATTATTAAAAAATGTGCATAGCTTGTGGATTTTTAATGTGAATTTAAAAGTGAATAACTTAAAAAAGTGTACAGATTTTGAGCACTTTCCAAAAAATCAGAAAAAATATTTTGTAATCAATCTAGTATCCTTAGTTTTGCACCCCAATAAAGTCATTTGGCGGGGTAGCTCAGTTGGTTAGAGCGTAGGATTCATAACCCTAAGGTGGGCAGTTCGATCCTGCTCCCCGCTACAAAGAGAGGAAGGTCACCAGAAATGGTGACTTTTTTTATTTTACCCAGTACAAAGTCCTTGAAAAAACTAGGGTTCTGAGGAAAATCATTTACATTTCGAGTTAGATAACGCCTATGTGACGGAACTAAGACTAAGCCCTTTGGGAAGACTGTTTTCTGTAATTTCAATTTGGTCTCAAGGTCTGAATAATCCCAATAATACTGTATGTTTCGAGTTATCTCAATTGCTTCATTAATGAACATTTCGGAGTTAGATAACTTTTTACGTAAGTCATACATACGTTGTTCTTTTTCAGCTTTTTCCAAAGAACCAAACTTTGATTAACCACAAATATAGCTGCGGAGCATTAAACCGCCACTTTTGCCAATTGAAAATCAGCTAAGCTAAACCCGAGTTAGCTACTGCCTCATTTATTCATCCAGCCATCCATGATTCCATGTTTGATGTCAGAGTAGGAAAAAATGAGATAAACTATAATGGCAATTAGTAAAATCACTTTCCAATTTTTTGAAATCAATGTTTTCAAGTCTTCAATTAATTCTTGCATTTGGTATTTTATTTAGTTTAAAATTCACCCTTCATCACATCAACACCGATGGCATACCCATATACTTTGCCATATTGTTTAACTATAAAAAAACATTACTGCTGGGTTTGATTATTGATTTGAATTTGATTACCAAATTTTAACCCTTTTTTCTGGAGCTAAATAAAGCGAATCAGTTGCTTTTACGTTGAAGGCTTCATAGAATTCTGGGATGTTTCTAACCACACCATTAATTCTAAATTTAGCAGGTGAATGTGGGTCGGATGCTACTTGATTTCTCAAAGCTTCTTCACGAGATTTATCTAACCAAACTTGTCCCCAACCAAGGAATACTCTTTGAATTCCAGTGTAACCGTCCATTTTAGGAGCTTCTTTTCCGTTTAGTGACATTTTGTAAGCTTTAAGAGCAATGCTCAATCCGCCTAAGTCCCCAATGTTTTCGCCAAGCGTAAAACTTCCATTAAGGTTTAAATCTAGAAATGCTTTAAAACTGTTGTATTGGTCAATAAGAGCTTTTGTTCTTGTTTGAAATGCAGTTAAATCTTGTGGTGTCCACCAATTTCTCATTACTCCGTCACCATCAAAAGCACTTCCTTGATCGTCAAATCCGTGTCCGATTTCGTGCCCAATTACGGCGCCAATTCCACCATAATTTACAGCATCGTCTGCGGCTAAATTAAAGAAAGGCGGTTGAAGAATTGCCGCTGGAAAAACAATTTCGTTAAGCGTTGGATTGTAATAAGCATTCACTGTTTGTGGTGTCATTCCCCATTCAGCTCTATCAACGGGTTTCCCTAATTTGTTTAACATACGGTTGTATTCAAATTCGGTAGCTCTTGTTGCGTTACCAAACAAATCATTTTTAGCTACTTTTAATGCAGAGTAATCTCTCCATTTGTCTGGGTAACCAATTTTAATCATGAATTTATCAACCTTAGCAAGTGCTTCTTTTTTAGTGTTAGCGCTCATCCAATCTAATTCTTTGATGCTTGCTGCATAAGCTTTAAGTAGATTTTTCACCATAGCCGTCATACGTTTTTTAGCCTCTGGAGTAAAATGTTTTTTTACATATACTTTGCCAACAATTTCACCCAAACTACCATTTACAGCACTAACAGCTCTTTTCCAATCTTCTTCTTGTTGTTCTGTTCCGTTCAATGTCTTTCCGTAGAATTCGAAGTTCTGTTTGTCTAAAGCGGAATTTAAGTAACCCGCAGTGCTGTTTATCAAACCCCATTTTAAATACGTTTTCCATGTATCAATAGGTGTATTTTTGATGATATTGTTTAAACTTTTTGTATAAGCTACTTGAGCAATCACAATATTTTTTTCATTAGCAACTCCAGCATTTTTTAACATAGCTGTCCAATCAAAATCTGGCATTAACGATTTTAAATCGGTTAACGCATATTTGTTGTAAAGCCCTGCTGTGTTACGAGTGTCCTCTTTTTTCATGTGGTTGGTTGCCAAAGTAGTTTCTAAAGCCATAATTTTAGCCGCACTTTCGGCGCCATTGGGTAATCCAACCAATTGCCACATTTTTTCGATATGCGCTACATATTTCTTACGAATGTCCGCCATTTTGGCATCATTCTGAAGGTAGTACTCTCTTTCAGGCAGTCCTAAACCACCTTGCCAAGTCATTAAAGTATATTTTTTGGGATCTTTAAAATCTTCTGTAACAGCAACTGAAAATGGAATTGATACTCCAGTTCTATTGGCTTTACCAAAATAAGTGGCTAAATCGGTGTGATTTGCGATTGCATCAATGGCTTTTAATTCCGATAGAATAGGATTAACGCCTTTAGCATCTCGGTTTTTACGATTAGTAAAAGAGCTATAGTAATCTCCAATTTTTTGCTCGTCTGAACTTTCAGTAAAACTTCCTTTTGAAGCTTCTTCAATGATGGCTTTAACGTCTTTTTGCGATTTGTCATACAACATATCAAAAGCACCAAATGATGCTTTATCTGCAGGAATTTTGTTGTTTTTAGACCAAGTTCCATTAACGAAACGGTCGAAGTTATCGCCTGGTTTTACTAAGGTATCCATATTCTTTTTGGTAATACCCGATACCAATTCTTCTTTATTGTTGCAAGATGCTAATAGCACGGTTACTGCAAGGAATGAGATTTTGATGTTTTTCATATAAGTTAGCTTTTGTAAAAATTAATTACTTGTTCTTACCTTGTGTTTAAATTAAAAATGATGGAATAAAAAGAGATATAGTTAAAATACAACTTTCCATTTTAAATATTTTTTATAAATAAAAATTACAGGAGGTCACTCTACTATCTTAAGTGAGTTAAAGAATTTATCTCTTAAATCTACTGAAGCTCCAGCGGCTCGTTTACTGTGTACAATATTGATACTATGAAGGCTATCAATGAATATATAAGATTTTAATTCCATCTTCTTGCCAATACGCTCTGTACTTAATTCAAGAATCAAAACATCTTTACCACTTATGGTTTTCTTTTCCTTTGATAAAACCTTGGTTTCATTACCAAGTTGAGCGATAAAAGAAGATTCTAACTGTTCCCAGAAAGCTGGTTCTAACTGAGCAGTTTCAATCTGTTCTTCAGTTAGTCCATTTTTCCCTAAGTTTTGAACTACAACATTAAAATTAGCAGTGCTGTCGGCTAATCTCAACGAATAAACAGAAGCTATATCCTGCATATTTCGAACATCAGGTTTTTCTGGGAAGGTGATGTAAACTTTCTCAGTTAACTTGACTTTTGTTTCCTGTGACATTGCAGCAATTGGAAATAAAATGAATAAAAAGTGAATAATTAAAAGTTGTCTCATAAAATTTATTGAATTGTACATTGATAATTTAACTTAGGTTGGGTTTGATTATTTGTCCTTTCCTTGACTTCTTTTACCTCTCAAAGGAAGAAACATATTGAATGAGATAGTAGATACTTTTCTATCAGAATTTTTAAAGATTGAATTTATCCCCCATTCATACCTAGTGCCTAAACTAAATTTATTCCCAAAATGGTGTCTAAAATCAAAAAACAGAGAAGAATAATTCGTTGTTTCACTACTTACGTCTTTGGTACCCGTTG
>JAIXWI010000001.1 GCA_027491355.1 Bacteroidota bacterium | reverse complement strand
TGCCATTAAGTTGAGCGTCATCATTACGCCTATCGCCGCAATGATTCCTCTTTTAATCATGTTTTTCATATAGTGTAGTTTTTAATTTATATAATTTTTTCATTTACAGTTAATTCAAATTTATTTAAAAAATCGAATTTTCAAAAAATATTTTTCTAAGGCCTTGCCAAACCAATGAAGTTTCTATTGTTGTTGTCAATTACAATAAAATCATTGCCATCTACAAATGTGTCACCATTTAAATCGGTATAGAGATAACCTGATGCAAAAATAGCATTGTCGTTGTCTACGTCTATAAAATCGTTCCCGTCAATGAAACCATCTTGGTTGATATCGCCGCTGTAAACCATGAACTGTCCTTGAGGGTTTTCAATTAAATTAGAACCATAAGCCTGAGAGGCTGCTGTTGTAAAATCATAGGTAGTAGTTGAACCCATGAATACAGGGAAAGCAGACCAAGTTTCTATTGAATTTCTGTGTTTGAGTACTATGTAATATGACCCCGAATTGAAATTGCTTGGTACAACTAAATTTGCAATCCCATTCACAGATAATGTGGTAACTTGTGAAAAAACAGTGTTGTATAAGCCGCTGCTATTTTCATGCAATTCAACGGTAATTGAATCGGCAATTGAACTCGGCAAGTTCGCATCAAAATTATTCAATACAGCTGTCATGTTTCCTGACCCTGTGTACAAACCTTCAATAATGGCTTTTACTTGAAGTGCTATGTTACCAGCTGTTTCTACTTTTTGTATAATAGAGTAATTAGAAAAACCACAGTTATTTTCTGCTCTCATTCTTGCATAGTAGGTGCTGTTAATTTGCAAACCTGAAACTGAAACTGTTGTTGCATTCACCAATAAATTGTTGAACCCACTTAACTTATTTACAAATAAAGAATCGGTAGCAATGTCTACTCTGTAATTGTTTGCATTGCTTGCCATGCTCCAATTGAAATCAAAAGAACTGGTTGTTGCGTTGGTTACATTGGTTATTGAAGTAATAACAGGGAGTAAATCTACTGAAACTGTAACAGGAGAAGATGGCATTGTACAACCAGCGTTTGTTAAAATGGCATTGTAAACAGTAGTTGCTGCCGGGGCATTTGTAATGGTGGCACCTGTACCAATAGTAGAGCTACCATTGGTCCAAGCATAAGTAATTGGGGAAGGCAGTAAGCCTCCTGCAAAATCGTTGCTAGAAATGTTCAGTGCATATTCTTCAAATTCTCCAAATGATATACTTTGGGTTGGACTTGAAATGAGTCCTTCGTTACAAATGACTCTCATTCTTGTTAGCCCATTTGCAGCTGTTAGTGGAATGGTAAACGAACCTGTTTCTGTATGTGGTCCTGAAATGGTAGAGGTTGCTGCATAAACCCGCTCGCCAGCATCCGTATAAACTCCATTTCTGTTGTAATCGATGTAAATAGCAAATGAATTGCCATAATTGATGGTACCTTGGGTAATTGATCTCAATGAAAAATTATACAACTGTCCGGCAGTCATCGAAAATGGACCAAAATTGGTAAAGTTGCTATAACTACCTGCAGTTCCTGTTGCAGTGCCAATAGTACCAATTAATGAGCCTCCTGTTGTAGTATTGTCTATGATTGGAGTGCCATTTTGAGAAATTGTCACGTTGCCAATGTCTTCATCAGATAACGGACTGGAAACAGAAGGATTGGTATAATTTGCTGGGGTTAAGCTATAAGTTTTAACAGAGAGTGTGGTGCTACTTCCTTGACAAATAGCACTCAAACCATTGCTAGATACTGCTATTGCTAAAACATCTTTTAAAGGATTGATGACTGTTACATTGATGCTATTGGTTACCATACATCCAGAATTGGCTTCATAACCTGTTACTGTGTAAGTATAAGTTCCAGATGCTGTTGGTACAACTGTTAACGGAGTACCTAATGCAGCATTGGTAGCTCCACTTAAACCACTACCTGTAATTGGTGATGCCTCCCAACTAAAACCATAATTATTGTTGTTTTGTACAATTTGACCAATGTTTAAATTCACATTTCCGTTTACACAAGCATTTGATGTAACAGATGAAGTTGCAAAAATTGAATCTGGAACTGTTACGTTGATATCAACCTTTGAACGAAGACTTTCGCAAGTTCCGTCAGTAATTGAAACATATAAACTTCTAGTAGAATTCACTTTGTAATTGCTCAATGTGCCATTTTGCTCTCCAACAATAGCCGTTCCTCCCAATGCAGCAGTGTACCACCTATAACTGCCATTGCTTGTTCCTGTTGCCATGCATGTAGGTACTAAATTTCCGCAATGGGATGAATTTGAAACCACAGGAGATACCGGTAAAGTTGAAGGATTGATAAATGCTTGTGCTGTTTTGATGCAACCTGCAATGTCCATTGTTACTTCATAGTTGGTTGCTGCATTTACATTTGTTGAAACAGTATTACCAGAACCAATTGTACTAGTTCCATCCGACCAAGAAACTACATTAAATGCAGGTGAAAGATTGATGCTGTATTCTTCATATTCACCATAGGATATACTTTGCGTAGGACTCGTAATGAGCCCCTCATTGCAAATGACACGCATCCTAACAACACCATAGCTTACACTACTTGGAACTGTAAAAGAACCGGTTTCTGTGTGTGCGCCAGATGTAGTAACCGTTGCTGCATATACTCTTTCTCCATTATCTGTAAATACGCCGTTTCTATTGTAATCGATGTAAATGGCCATTGAATTGTTGTAAGGTGTTCCGGTGGTAGATGAAGTGAGTGAGAAGTTATACAATTGACCTGGGTTTAATGTATACGGACCGAATGCGGTGAAGTTTGAATAACTGCCTGCGGTTCCTGAGGCAGTACCAATTGATCCTGACAAAGAATTGATACTTGTAGCGTTACTGAGAATGACTGTAGTGCCTTGCCTGATGGTAACATTTGCAATGTCTTCATCATTGGTAGGATTGGCTACTGCAGGAGGAACAATATATGTAGGATTATTACCCGATGCGCCACCTATTGACAATTGTACCGCTGAGCCTTGACATACTGTTGCAGGCGTTACTGTAATATTGGTATTGATATTGGCAAAAGGATTGACAACTCTTACCGAAATGGTTGAAATGGTTTGACAACCTGAATTTGGATCAAAGCCCGAAACTTTATAAATAAAGGTACCAGTATCAGTTGGGGCAACTACTGTAGGTGTTCCTATACTTCCTGAAGTAGGTGCTGACAATCCGCTTCCAATTAAAGGCATTGCTTCCCATGTAAATTGGTAATTGTTGTTGTTTTGATTTTGTGAAACCAATAGGTTTACATTCGCATTGATACATGCGTTGCTTACAATGTTTGTGTTTGCAATGATTGAATCAGGTTGAACAACCGAAACAATTGCTGGCATTTTTGTACTCAAACAAGTACCATTTGTAATTGCAACATACAGCGTATCGTCTTTAGAAACAGTGTAGGTATTTAGTTGCCCGTTGGTTTCGTTGGCAATAGCTGCTGTATCAGTTGATTGCTCAAACCATCTGTACTCACCATTGTTTGCACCGGTTGCAATGAAACTAGGCACCATAATACCACACTGACTGGCATTGGTAACAACTGGTGCTGTTGGCAATGCAATTGGGTTAACGGCATATTGTACTTTACTTTGACAACCTTGAAGGGTCATTGTTAATTCATAATTGGTTGGATTGCCTGCAATAAAATTGAAGGTTTTACCAGTACCAACTTGACTAATACCATCCGACCAAGACAAGGTTGTAAAAGCCGGATTGATGAACAACAAGTACTCTTCATATTCTCCGTACGAAATACTTTGTGTTGGGCTTGTTATCAGTCCTTCATGAACAATGACGCGCATTCTGGTTAAACCAGCTGATGCAGTTGCTGGAATTGTAAAAGTACCTGATGCAGTATGAGGCCCTGATACTGTTGCTGATTCAGCAAAGACTCTTTCTCCTGCATCGGTATAAATGCCATTTCTATTGTAGTCTATGTAAAAGGCTAAGCTGTTGTTGTAATTGGCTCCGGTTGTAATTGATGACAAACTGAATGTATAACTCTGACCAGCATTCAAAGGAGTGGCATTAAATGAAGTAAAGTTTGAAAAACTTCCTGCTGTTCCAGTTGCTGTTCCAATTGTTCCTACAAGCGAGTTAATGGCAGTTGTATTGTTCAATAAAACGGCAGAACCTGAGCTGATTCTTACGTTACCAATATCTTCATCAGTAGTTGGGTTGGTGATTGCAGGAGGAGCAATATAGTTAGGTGCTGAACCACCCCCTGCTCCAGAATTGGTTGAGTTTAATGTTAACGTTGCAGGAGCTCCCTGACAAATGGTTGAAGGGCTCATTGAAACGGTATTTGTAAGTGTTCCAAATGGATTGATCACTGTTAACGTATCTCTGCTTCTAACAATACATCCTGTAGCAGATTCTATGGCTGTAATGGTAAAATAATAAGTGCCTTCTAAAGTAGGTGTAATTGAAACAGGAGCACCAACTGAAGTTGGAGTAGCGCCACTCATACCACTGTTAATGTAATCAGTGCTTGTCCATGTGAGCGCATAGTTATTGGTTGAACCTGTTTGGTTAACAACCAAATCACGAGGCAAACCTAAACACAATGGATTGTTTCTGTTAGACACAACTGCCAATGCATCAGGAACAGTTACATTAACAATTACTGGAGTTCTTGCACTTTCACATGTATTGTCTGAAATAGATACATACAAAGTTTGGGTAGCTGTCATTAAATAATTGGTGAGTGTTGCACCATTCTCATTTGCTATTGGAGTTCCGCCAGAGGCTGTAGTGTACCATCTGTAAAATTGTCCTGGTAACGCGCCAGATGCTGAACAAGTTGGAACTTGTTCGCCACAATGAGCAGAACCAATAGTTATAGGTGGTGCAATACTATCAAAAACAAGGTCTTGAGATAAAATTAAACATGAATTACCTACTCCATCAATTGCTTCAAATGAATAGGTTTGGCTACTGTTTAAAACAGGTGTTGTAAACGTTTTACTTGTTTGACCTGTAATGATGTTTCCGTAAGTATCAATCCAGCGTGTAGAGTTGTTTGCAAAACTTGCACTGCCGCTGTTTACAGTAATAACAGTTGTACCTGAGTTACACAAGGTATCAGTTAATGGCGCAATAGTCAGTGCACTTGCTGCAGGTTGAACAGTAACAATTGAAGATGCTGTTTCTTTACAACCAACTACATTACTTCCAGTACAAGTATATACTACAGAACCAGGCGT
>JAIXWI010000019.1 GCA_027491355.1 Bacteroidota bacterium | reverse complement strand
TATTCTTTGATAAATTTCAAAGATGCTTTGTTGTTATTTTGATCAGCAGTGTTTAAGAAATAGAAACCAGGTCTAAGGTTTTCAATGGCAATTGTTGCATTCGTAAAATCATTGATATTTCCAGAAAGTACTACCTTTCCAATTTCGTTTCTTACTTCGTAGTTGATAAGGTTCACAGCAGGGTTAATGACTGCAATGTTCAAGGTGTTTTTAGCAGGATTAGGGAATAGCATTAAGTTGTTTTGCAGGCTATTATTTTCTAGGCCAGTAGTATTGTTTTTGAAGTAAATAAACAAGCGGTTGTCACCAGTAGTAGCAGCATTGTTAGCATCAACAGAGAATGTATATTTTGTGCCGTCAGTTAAGAGTGTGCTGCTGCGGTTTAAGTTGTCAAATAAATACACTTCTTGGTTGTTAAGTAGAGTATTTGCAGCCACTTCAAGTGTAATTTCTTTTTTACCCGATGCCAAACGCAAACCAATAGGAATGTTTGAATGGCTGTCAAGAGGTCTGAAATCAGTAGCTAATTTTTGACCGTCATTGGCAATGGAGTAGCAATCAAATTCATCGTTATTGAGTTTGATGGCATCAAAAGCATCTTCAAAATTGGCATTGTTGTTTGCATTGAAAGCCAAATTGATATTGTCGATGACTTGGTTATTGTCAGTAGCAAACAATTGCAAACCATTTTGAATGTATTGTTCAGATTTGAAGGTAGTAGCATTTGCAGTACTTGCTTTGCTGGCTTCAGTAAAAGTAATGGAAGGAGAGGTAGCTGCGTTGGCCTTAATGAACACCGCTGAGTAAGCAGGAATAACATAAGGAGTACCAGAGGTCAATAGTTGACTCACATAAGCACCAGTTTGAGGGTTTCTGGTATACACAGTTTTATTGATATTAGCTTGCGATGATGACCCAAAAATAACTGCGCTGATGTCAACAGGAGAAGGGTATGGGTTACCAATTAAATTGAAACCTTGACCAGCTCCCGTTCCTGCAGATGATAAATTTAATACGGTATTTCCTTGGTTGACACTTCCACTCATTTGAAGGGTAACCGCACTTGGTGTGTAATTTCCAGAGGTTAAACCTTCACCTTTTGCTCCTCTAAATAATACCCTAATTCCTTCTCCTACGCCCCAAGCATCATTAGTTCCAGAGCCATTTGCACTTGTAAATGCAGCCCAGCCGCCATTAACAGAATTGTTATCCGCATTGCTCGTATTGAACCAGAATGCACTTGGGTTGTTGGTAGCAGTAGGTGTAAATCCTGTACCTACAGTTTTTGCTACATTGCTAGTTACTCCATCTGTATTTCCAGTTATATCAATCACGTTGGTTAACAATGACAATGCTTGGTTGCTGTTAAAAGGATGGCCAATGTGACGGTATCTTCTTCTTCCTGAAGGAATAAATTGTTCTATGTTTACACTACCTGAAATGGTTCCACTGCTTGCTGCAATTCTCGCTGTTGAAGAGGCATCACTTGTTAAGGTTAATTTGCCGTTGGTAGTTAATGTACCAGCACTTACAGTAGCAACTTGTTTGACAATTAACAAGCCTTTGTCCAAGCTGATTGTATTTGCAGCTTTGTTTACTGATAAATTAGCTGTTATTTCATTGCCATTAAAGTTGATGCTCTGTGCATTTGTTCCGCTAAAACCAAGTGTTGCATTGCTCAAGTTAATGGTTCCGCTGTCTGTTAAATTACCAGCCAGTGTTAATTGACCTGTGCCCATTGTGATGGTGCCATAATTGGTTAAGTTTTCTCCGATGTACAAATTTTCAGCGTTTGAAATAAAAATCTCAGTGCCACTGTTGATTCTCATTTGTGCAGACGCAGATTCATAATTGCCTAACAAGGCAACTCCAATCAAAACAGCTAGGCTGATTTTCTGATTTGAATTTTTTACCGGAATGAAAGCAAACTTGTTGCTTGGATTTTGTTGCTGCAATAGCTTCATCAAATGAAAACCTGCCTCAAGCATTAGCTTGGCAATAAGGTTTAAATTTAAATTCATCTTTTTCATGGTTAACTGGTTAAGTTGTACAGCAGGGTTAAATTGCTGTATGGTATGTACTTTGTAAGAATGATGCCAAAAATATTTTTATGATTTAATATTCAGAAAATCAATAGTATACATATTTTATTTGTCTTTTTTGTTGCTCCCTGCTTGTTTCAATATGGGAAATATTGTCAAATTGAATTTTAGCCTTGCCTTAAAATTTGATAATGTAATTCAATGCCAAAAATGGTTGCATGACGTTGTGCGCATTTCCTCCCCCATTGTTTTGAATTGAAATTCCAGTAGTAGCCGAAGCCGTAGGCCAGCCGCTGGTATTTGCATTGGCATCACCAGGAGCCGCTTGGCCAGATTGGTTTGAGTTATTTCCATCATCTCTTCCATTGAAGGTGCCATGGTTATGGCCGGGATCATTCACACCGTGCGAGTGAGATGGCATTTCTGCAATGGTTAAAGTATGGCTTTCCTCACCACCTGTACTTGCAATGGTTCTATTTGTTAAGCCTGAGCCTTGTCCAACACCAACAATTGTTCTACCTCTTAAATCTGGTAAATTAAAGGTTGTGCTGCCATTACCAGCACCATACAATGTGCCTATTGCTGCAAAAAGATTGGCATAAACTGTTCTGCTGATAGCTGATCCATCGCATATTAAATAACCAAGTGGTGCAGAACTGCCAGCAAAAGTTTGTACTGAACCTGCAGGAATAATGGTACTTGCAGACATAGATACCCATATGCTTCCATCATAGTAATAATAACCCGGACTTACATTGTAAGGGGAAGCGCCTGCCGTAGCAGTATTGTATACAATCAAGCCAATTGCTGGGCTTGTAATTGGGCTACCAGAATTGGTGGCAGTTAAAGCCACTCTGGGCGCTAAAAAACCTTTATCTGTTGCACTGATTTCTAGTTTTGCGGAGCTATTGGGCGTGTTGGTTCCAATGCCAATTTGAGCAAAATTGAACTTTGCAATTAGGATAAAAAGAAATAAAAATTTAAAAGAATGATTCATGGTTATTGGGTTCATTTATTTATATTCAGTTACAATCATATTGCAGTTATCATTTGGATCAACGTAAATATTTGGACCAATTTGAACAGCATAGGTATGGGTTCCTGTTTCATTTGCTAGTATGGCAATTAAATCTGGAATTGTAGTGTGAGTGTTGCCATTATTGAAATAAAATGGATTGCTATCAATCACAACCCCATCTCTGAGCAACCTAAAAGAAGTCATTCCCGCAACGAGTGTAAAAGCCGTTAAATTGACTCTGATTTCAACCGTTCCCCCACTTGCTGTATAGCTGGCACTCCACTGGGGTATATTGGCTTGTCCTACATATGTGCCAGGTACAACAGAGTTTAACAATATGGTCTTTTTAAAGAAAAAACCTGCTGATTGCCAGCTAGCGTTTCCATTGGCATCACTGGTTAAAATTTTATTAGCTGCCTGGTTACCATCTGTGTATTTGAAACTGCCATTTAAGTCTAATTTTGCAGCGGGTGTAGCAGTTCCAATTCCAACATTCCCAGTGCTAAAATTTAAATTTCCACTTGATGTGTTCCACAAAGCAGTATCCAATTTATTCCACTTGTTATTGAAATAAATGTACAATCCTACGTTTTCATTTTCTTGAAAAACCATTAAGCCATTAGCAGGAGAACTAATAGATTGTCTTTGTGTTAAGCTCATTCTTGGGGCCAAGAAACCCTTGTTTGTGGCACTAACATCTAGTATTGCAGAGGCATTGGGCGAATTGGTTCCAATACCTATTTGGGCCACACATACCGTATAAAAGGGTGCCAGAAGTATGTATGTGCAAACAATAAGAAGTTGTTTCAAAATGAATTTCATGGTAAAATACCCCCATTAGAATGATGCCTATTTTTTAGGTATGTTTTTAACTTCTGAAAATCAGATAAATATATTTTTTTGATTGGTCTGCTTTAAATAACAGGTTGTTTCAAAGTGGGAATTTTGTTCGCGAATGAACACGTTTAAAAGGTCCTTTGATGACTTTAATAAAAAACAGGATTTGTTATTTATTGTATTTGGCAAAAGTTGTATTGAACAGAATTTTAGTGAGGAAACTCAAGAATTTAGAATTAATTTTACCCGTTCATGATTGCACAAAGTAAAATAGAAGAAATCATTCAGGCGGCTCCAATAGAACAAGTTATTGGTGACATTGTCAGGCTTAAGAGAGCAGGAGCAAACATGCAGGGTTTGTGCCCATTTCACCAAGAAAAAACTCCTTCTTTTTCGGTTTCTATTAGTAAGGGCATTTTTAAATGTTTTGGATGTGGTAAAGCAGGAAATGTCGTCAATTTTTTAATGGAATATGAAGGGCTTGGTTACATTGAAGCGTTGAAACAGCTGGCAGAGCGATTCAATGTCGAATGGCCTCAAATTGAACAAGTCAATCAAGCGCAAGAGTCTTTACTAAAAAGTGAAAAAGAGAGTCTACAAATTTTGAACAACTGGGCTGGGGTCTTTTTTGAAAACAATTTGTGGCAATTAGAAGAAGGTAAATTAATTGGACTTTCATATTTCGAGGAGAGAGGCTTTCGAGAAGACATCATTAAAAAGTTTAAATTGGGGTATGCCCCAGACCAATGGACTGCATTTTACGACGAAGCATTGTCCAATCAGTTCAATGAACAAGTATTACTCAGTTCAGGATTGATAAAAAAAACAGATCAAGGCAAAGTATACGATGCCTACAGAGGAAGAGTGATATTCCCTATTTTGGGTGCAACCGGAAAACTCATTGCATTTGCCGGACGCCAACTCAAAAAAGAAGAGAAGTCTCCTAAATATGTCAATTCACCAGAAACAGTTTTATACCATAAAAGCAATGAACTTTATGGCTTATTTTACGCCAAGAATGCAATTCGTAAAGACGATTTTGTATACTTAGTTGAAGGATATACAGATGTCATCAGTCTTCATCAAGCAGGTGTAGAAAATGTAGTTGCCAGTTCAGGTACCTCTTTAACTGAGCAGCAAATAAAGCTCATTAAGAGGCATACAGAAAATGTAGTGGTATTGTATGATGGTGATGCTGCAGGTATCAAAGCCAGTTTAAGAGGAATTGATATGCTTTTGGAACAAGGGCTCAATGTCAGGGTGGTTCTATTCCCTGATGGTGAAGACCCAGATTCTTACGCCCAGAAAATGGGTTCAGATGCTTTTTCAACTTATTTGAAAAATGAAGTCAAAGATTTTATTCTATTCAAAATTCATTTGTTGCTAAAAGAGAGTGCAGGAGATCCGCTCAAAAAAGCACAAGTAACCAAAGACATTGTAAGCAGCATCAGTAAAATTCCGGATTCTATTAAACGGATGGCATTTGTAAAAGAGGCTGCGTCTTTGCTCGACATGAACGAACAGCTCTTGATTACTGAACTTAACAAAACACGTAAAGATTTTTTAACCACCAAAGAAAAAGAATGGATTAAAGAAGAACCTTTACCAGTTGTTGTTGAACAAATACAAGACTTGGTTCAGGAAAAAGGTGCTTTGGCTCAAGAGCAACACCTGATTAAATTATTGATTCAAAATGCAAATGTTGAACTGCTAGATGCTCAACCATTCATCAAAGTGTTTTTTGATATGATTGCTAACGCACAAATAGGCTTTGAAAATGAAACCATGTTGTTATTGGTAGAAGCCATTCATCAGTTTTACTTAGCCAATACACCTATTACACCTGAATTGTTTACCATGCATGTAAACCCAATTGTTTCAGGATTTGCAGCCAATGTTTTAACGGAGCGTTATCAAATCAGTAATGCATGGGAAGACCGCTTCGATATCATTCCTGATGCAGAAGAAAAAGTAATTAAAAGAGACATTGAATCTGCGTTGTTGTATTTGCAGTTGCATATCAATAAAAAGTTAATGTCTGAAACATTAGAGGCCATCAAAAAATCAATTGAATTAAATAACGAAGAAGAAATCCGCTTGAACATGGAAATATACCAAGCCCTCAAGCAAAGAGAATCACAATTGAGCTCAGACAAGGGGCTAGTTGTTTTTGATTAATACCATTACAGAGCAATGCAGAAAAAAATTAAAATTGGCATCATAAGAGAGGGTAAATTTCCTTACGACAAAAGAACACCCCTGACACCTGAACAATGTAAGCAGGTCATGTCTTTTTATCCGAATGTAGAAATAATTATTCAACCTTCTCCACATAGATGTTTTGCTGATCATACATACCAGGAACTAGGAATTAATTTGTCAGAAGACCTTTCAGACTGTCAAATTTTATTTGGTGTAAAAGAAGTGCCAGTTGCATCCTTGATTCCTGAAAAAACCTATTTGTTTTTTTCTCATACCATCAAAAAACAAGCTTACAATAGAAACCTACTGAGAACCATTCTTGCTCAAAAAATTAAGTTAATTGATTACGAAACATTGGTATGGGAAGCCGGAAACCGTATCATTGGTTTTGGAAGATTTGCAGGTTTGGTAGGTACACATTATGCCATGCTTATGTGGGGTTTAAAACAACAATTGTTTCAATTGAAGCCTGCTCATGAATGCGCCGACTTGGCAGCTGTTTTAGCGCAATACAATGCAATAGAATTACCTGCTGTTAAAATTGTATTGTGTGGGGATGGTAGAGTAGCACATGGATCCATCGATTTTTTGAGAGCCATTGGTATCAAACAAATCAGTGCAGAAGATTTTTTAACAAATACTTATTCAGTGCCTGTTTTTGTTCAGCTCAGAAGTGAAGATTATTATGCCCATAAGTTGGGTCGTTTCTGGGATAAATCAGATTTTTATAAACACCCTGAAGATTACATCAGTACTTTCAAACCATTTACAAAAGTGGCTGATATATTTATCAATGCTATTTTTTGGAAGGAACATATTCCAGCATTTTATACCTTAGAAGAAATCAAGCAACCAGATTTCAAAATCAGGGTTATTTCTGATATTACTTGTGACATTCCTGGGCCATTGCCAACAACCATTAAAAGCACCACTATTGAAGATCCCTATTTTGGCATCCATCCTTTATCAGCCAAAGAGCAAACCCCTTTTCAGTCAAATACAATTGATGTTCAAGCAGTATCCAATTTACCATGTGAGTTACCTGTAGATGCTTCAATTGAATTTGGTGAACAACTCATCAGGCATGTATTGCCTGAATTGTTAGATACGCAGCCTTCAATGATCATAGAAAGGGCTTGTATTGCAAAAGATGGACTACTTACCCCTCAATTTTCATATTTACAAGATTTTGTCGATTAACAAAACCTAACATTTTAAATGGCCAAACGCAATTACAATAGCAACGGACAAGCAAAGCCTGAATTAGAAAAAGTTCCTTTTACAAAAGAAAGGTTCAAGGAAGCACTTGCCTTGTTCAGTTATATCAAACCATACAGGTTTAAATTTTTCCTTAGCATGCTGTTCATTGGCTTGTCTGCAATGAGTACCATGGTATTCCCGTTTTTATTGGGTAAAATGATTGATGCAGCTGGCGCCGAAACTACAAAGGTAAAAGCATCTTTACCCATGTCTGAAGGTTTTTTATCAGCACAACTCAATCAATTTGAATGGACTTTGAATACCATTATTGTGTTGTTGTTTGTTCAACTCAGTGTACAAATGTTTTTTTCTTTTATGCGTATTTACCTGTTAACAGATGTTGGAGAGCGCTCATTGGCAGCTATCAGAAAAGATTTGTACAAAAATTTGATTGCCCAACCCATGCAGTTTTTCAGTGAACACAGGGTAGGAGAGTTAAGTAGCAGATTGAGTGCAGATTTGTCTCAAATACAAGATGCCATTTCTTTTACGTTAGCTGAGTTTTTAAGAGGTATTTTTACCTTAGTTATTGGGTTGATCAGTATTTTTTGGATTTCGAACGAGTTAGCCTTTGTGATGCTTTCTGTTGTTCCATTGGTAGCTATCATTGCAGTTGTGTTTGGAATGCGTATCAGAAAAATGTCAAGAAAAGCACAAGACCAATTGGCTGATAGCAGTACCATTGTTCAAGAAACTTTACAAGGTATTTCAGTGGTTAAAGCGTTTTCGGCAGAGCTGTATGAATTAAACAGGTATAGTAAAAACATCAAATCGGTTGTAGACATTGCCATCAAAAATGGTAGGTACAGAGGGGCATTTGTAAGCCTGATGATTTTCTCAGTATTTGGAGCTATTGCATTTGTAATGTGGTATGGTTCAACCATGATTCAAATTGGAAAAATTTCGGCAGGAGACTTAACCATGTTTGTCATATTCTCCGCTTTTGTAGGAGGTACATTTGCTGGTTTTGCTGATATGTTTTCAACCCTCCAAAAAACCATTGGTGCTACGCAAAGGGTCAGAGAATTATTGAAGCAAACGCCTGAAAAACTAGCATTCAAAACTTTGCAAACTACTAAAAATTTCCAGGGAGCCATCCGCTTCGAACAAATAGAGTTTAGTTATCCTTCAAGGCCTGAGGTTCAGGTTTTGAATGCATTTTCATTGAAGGTGAGTGCTGGTACGCAAGTGGCAATTGTAGGGCCAAGTGGAGCGGGAAAGAGTACTATTGCTGCCATGTTGCTGCGTTTTTATGAACCCAATAAAGGCACAATCTATTTAGATGACACAGCCAGTCATTCAATACCATTGTCTGAATGGAGGAGTCAAATGGCATATGTACCTCAAGATGTCATTTTGTTTGGAGGAACTATTTTAGAAAACATCGCTTATGGATTGGAACAAATAGATGAAGCTGCTGTCATTGCCGCTGCTAAAAAAGCCAATGCACATGATTTCATCTCTAAATTTCCTGAAGGTTATCAAACAATGGTAGGTGAACGCGGTATCAAGCTTTCTGGGGGGCAAAGACAAAGGGTGGCTATAGCTAGGGCTATTCTTAAAAATCCTCGAATTTTAATTTTAGATGAAGCTACCAGTTCTTTGGACAGTGAAAGCGAGCAGTTGGTTCAAGAAGCACTTGATAACCTTATGCAAAACAGAACTTCTTTTGTCATCGCACACCGTTTGTCTACCATTAAAAATGCGCAACAAATTGTAGTGATAGAAAAAGGAGCTGTAAAAGAAACTGGTACCCATGAACAATTAATGAGCAACACAACCGGATTGTACAAACGATTGGTAGAATTGCAATTTGAAAATGTGGGGTTGTATTCTAAATAATTGGTTGTTAGTGTTTCACCCGAAATATTTTTTCAATCGGTATTTTCCGATAAATTTGTAAAAAGTCTAAAAGGCTATAAATCTTAAAACGCATGTCTGAATTTCAATTGGTAATGCCTAAAATGGGCGAAAGTATTGCAGAAGCTACAATTATTCGTTGGACCAAAAATGAGGGTGATTCCATTGCATTGGATGAAACCGTCTTGGAAATAGCTACTGATAAAGTAGATTCTGAAGTGCCATCGCCAAAAGCTGGTACATTGGTTAAAAGATTGTTCAACGAGGGAGATGTTGTGCCAGTAAATGCTCCAATTGCAATCATTCAACTTGCTGGTGCTGTTGCAACAGCACCTAAGGCTGCTGCTCCTGTTCCTCAGGCTTTGGCGGCACCTGTTAAAGAAATCATCAGTCAGGTAGAAGCTGCAAAAGCAGTTTTGTCAAGTAATACCGGCGCTAGGTTTTATTCGCCATTGGTGCTCAACATTGCAAAGGCTGAAAACATCAGCATGCAGGAATTAGAAAACATTCAAGGTTCGGGTAGCGAAGGAAGAGTTACCAAAAGAGACATCATGAGTTATCTTGAAAACAGATCATCTCAAGCAACACCAGTTGCAGTTCCGGCTTCTGCTTCAGCGCCTGTTCAATCAGCTCCAACTCCTCCATCAAAACCAGCTCCTTCTGTTAGTATCAATGGTGGCGATGAAATCATTGAAATGGACAGAATGCGTAAACTCATTGCCGATCATATGGTCATGAGTAAGCAAACCAGTCCACATGTAACTTCGTTTGTTGAAGCAGACGTTACCAATATGGTGTTGTGGCGGGAAAAGGCCAAAAAAGTATATGAGAAGCGTGAGGCTGAAAAAATCACCTTTACACCTATGTTCATAGAATGTGTTGTAAAGGCAATAAAAGATTACCCAATGATCAATGTTGCTGTTGATGGTCATAACATCATCAAAAGAAAAGCAATCAATATAGGAATGGCTGCGGCTTTGCCTTCAGGCAATTTAATTGTACCTGTTATTAAAAATGCAGACATGATGAATTTAGTAGGCCTAACTAAATCAGTCAATGATTTGGCCAACCGTGCAAGGGCAAATAAATTGGCCCCAGACGAAATCAGTGGCGGGACATTTACAGTCACCAATGTAGGTGGTTTTGGAAACGTCATGGGAACTCCTATCATCAACCAACCTCAGGTGGCTATTCTGGCTACTGGTTCTATTAAGAAAAAGCCAGCGGTATTGGAAACCCCAATGGGAGATGTGATAGCAATCAGACACATGATGTTCTTGTCATTGAGTTATGACCACAGAGTGGTTGACGGTTCTTTGGGAGGTAGCTTCTTAAGAAGGATTGCAGATTACATGGAGGCTTGGGAGCCAAGCCGTGAAATTTAATCAGCTAAGCAATTCTTTCCATTAAATCCAGGGCTGTAGCTTTTAGCATTTGTAGTGCATCTGATTGGATGTCCAAATTTGTTAAGTGATGCATGGCCTTGTCTAAGTAGTGCTTCTTTTGTAGTTCAGCAAAACTTTGAATCTGGTATTTCTCGTATAATTTCAGCGTTTCATTGATTTTAACCTCAGTGTTTTGCTCCTCACGCAATGTTAGCAATTGTTGAAGGTCGTCTTTATGAACGGATGCCATCAATTCTATATACAGCAATGTTTTTTTATTGGCAGCAATGTCTCCACCCACTTGTTTACCAGTGTTTGAATGGTTGCCAAAACAATCCAAAAGGTCGTCTTGAATTTGAAAAGCAATGCCAATGTTTTTGCCAAATTCATACAAATGATTGGCTTGTGCTAGGCTAGCATTGGCAGCTAATGCGCCTATTTTCAATGAGGCTCCTAACAAAACTGCAGTTTTCAAAGTAATCATTTCAATGTAGGCATCAATGCTTACGTTTTCTTGCACTTCAAAATTCATATCCAATTGTTGGCCTTCACAAACCTCTCTTGCAGTTGTTAAAAAAACGTCTAACATAGCATTGATTTGTTTGGATTGAGATGCTCTTAAAAAATCAACAGCTTTGATCATCATTAAATCGCCAACTAATATGGCAACTGGCATGTTCCATTTTTGGTAAACGGTTGGTTTTCCTCTTCTCAATGGGGCGTTGTCCATGATGTCATCATGAACCAAGGTGAAATTATGAAAAACTTCTATGGCCAAAGCCGCTGGCAATGCATTTTCAGTTCGGTTGTCAAAAAGTTCGTATCCCATTAAACACAAAACTGGTCTCAATCTTTTGCCTCCCAATTGCATCATGTAGTCAATGGGGTCATACAATTCTTTTGGATCTTGTCCGTATTTGGTTTGTGTTAAATAACCTAAAAATTGACTCAAATGTTCCTGATATGTTTTCAAAATATTATCCTTGTTGATGTTCGTTCATAAATGCAATGGCTCGTTCTTCATGCCAATAATAGCCATTTGGGAATGCACTTGCAAAGCCTACATGCCCACCATATTGACACTGCTCAAAAGTAAACAATGGATGTTGTTTTGCCAATTTTTCTGGGAAACACTTTTCTGATAAAAATGGGTCATTCAATGCATTTA
This sequence comes from Bacteroidota bacterium, assembly GCA_027491355.1. Taxonomy (GTDB): domain Bacteria; phylum Bacteroidota; class Bacteroidia; order UKL13-3; family UKL13-3; genus CAISCU01. Next base: position 111,488 of record JAIXWI010000019.1, on the reverse strand, counting down.
ACAACAATGTTGGAACATTCAGTTGTTCTAAGAATTGCAATGCATTGCATTGATTGTAATAATCTTCTGCATTTTTAAATCCATTTATTTTAGCAGTAAAACGGTTGTCCCATTCCCAAAAGTTTGTAATTTTATCTATACCTGTTGTGTCTATGCTATTGGGGAAAAATTGCGCTTTTAACTTCATTTTTTCGTTCAAACTTTTCAAGAATTGACGCATGTACAATTGATTTGTAAATTTAGACAATTGCATTGAACTCCCTGCTAAATCAATAGGCACAGAAATACAACAGGCCGCTTTCAATTGAGTGGGTAATTGTTTCAATCCATCACCTAAATATTTGAGCAAAGCATTGCCTCCTAAACTAAATCCTAATGCAAACAATGAGCTGTTTTTAAACTGATTTGCAAAATGATGTAGGATGGTATGGATGTCGTCAGTAGCTCCACTGTGATAGGAAATCAAATGCTTGTTCATGGTGCCACTGCAACTCCTAAAATTAACCGCAACGCAACGCATACCCAATTGCTGAAAACGTTTACTGAAGCCTTTTATGTATTGAGAGTTAGAGCTGCCTTCAAGCCCGTGAAAAAGCACCATAATTGGAGCATCCTCATTACTTTGATCCAATAGGTCAAGGTCTAAAAAATCGCCATCAGGTAAAGTGAAACGTTCTCTTCTATAAGGCAATTCTATTTTTCGGAACAAAGCTGGCATGATGGTTTCCCAATGCCCATTTTTTGAAAACAAATTACCTTTAAAATTTCCTTGAATAAATGGCATTATCTTCTTCTTTTTTGGTGTTTCCTTCCAGCTTTTCTGTCTTGTTTTTTGTTTGCTCGTGGGTCTAATTTCTTTCTGAAATTTGTTGTAACAGTACTTGCTGTCCAAGCCAAATCAATTTGTCTTTTAAAGATATCAGCTGCTACAACCATTACCTCAATTTCATCACCTAATTGCAATTTTTGCCTGCCATTTCTGCTGGTAATCCATTTGTTGTTTTCGTCGTAATCAAAATAATCCTCACCCAAGTTTTGTATTTTAATCAATCCTTCAGCTCTGAATTGACTGATTTCTACATACACTCCCCATTCTGTTACACCTGAAATAATACCTTTAAAAGTGTCTCCAATAAAATCACTGATGTATTCTACTTGTTTGTAACGAACACTCGCTCTTTCAGCATCTGCAGCTTTTACCTCCATGGCAGAAGATTGTTTGCACAGTTCTTCAATCTCTTTTTCTATGCCTGGTTTTTCGTTGTGTAAATAGCCAAATAGCAAACGATGGGCCAATAAATCAGGATACCTTCTAATAGGTGAAGTAAAATGGGTATAGTGGTCAAAAGCCAAACCATAGTGCATTGTTTTTTTACCGGTATAATATGCTTTACTCATGGTTCTGATGGCCTGACTTTGAACCAAATTTTGTTCTGGTTTTCCTTCTACTTGTTCTAATAAATCATTGAAGCTTTTAGCAATGGCCTTTACGCTAGAGGTTTGAATATGGTAGCCAAACCTCGAAGCAAACAAATTGAACTGTCCAAGTTTGTCTTCGTTTGGTTCTTCGTGAACCCTGTATACAAAAGGATAGGCATGTTCTTTGCTTTTTTTGCTGGCAATCAATTCGGCTACTTTTCTATTGGCTAACAACATAAATTCTTCAATCAACTTATGGGCGTCTTTTCTGATTTTTACAAATAAATCGATGGGTTTGTTGTTTTCATCTAGCCTGAATTTTACCTCTTGGGTTTCAAAACTAATGGCTCCTTTTTTGAAACGTTTTTCTTTGAGTTGAATGGCTAAGTTGTTCAATATTTCTAATTCTTCACAAAGGTCTCCAGATTTTGTTTCAATGCGTTCTTGTGCTTCTTCATAAGTAAACCTGCGTTTAGAATGGATAATGGTTTTACCAAACCAAGTATCCAATACTGCTGCCTCTTGGTTCATTTTAACTGCCACACTGAAGCACAATTTGTCTTCATTGGGCCTTAAAGAACAAAGTTCATTTGAAAGTTTCTCCGGAAGCATAGGGATGGTTCTGTCAACCAAATAAACGGATGTTCCTCTTTTAATGGCCTCTTGGTCAAGTGCTGATCCTTTTTGCACGTAATGAGAAACATCTGCTATGTGTATGCCAATTTCGTAGGTACCATCTGGCAATGCCACGAATGACAAAGCATCGTCAAAATCTTTGGCATCTGCAGGGTCAATTGTAAAAGTGAGTACTTCTCTGAAATCCCGCCTCAATTTAATTTCTGCAGCACTTGTTTTCGTGTTCAATTGTGAGGCTTCCATTTCTACTTCTTCAGGGAATTTGGCAGCAAATCCAAATTCGGCTACAATGGCATTCATTTCTGTTTCATGAACACCAGGCTTTCCCAATACTGCTATCACTTCACCAGTAGGATGCATGTCTTCAGGCTCCCAATGTGTAATTTTTGCTATAGCTTTTTCTCCGTTTTTAGCACCGCCAAACTTTTCCTTTGGGATGAAAATGTCCAATTTCATTTTACGGTCTTCAGCAACCAAAAAACCATAACCAGCATGAATGTTAAGAATGCCTACAAATTGGCTTTTGTCTCTTTTGGTAATTTCAACAATTTCGCCCATTCTTTTGGCTCCTTTTTTACTGGCAGCCAAAGCAACCTTTACGGTATCTCCATGCAATGCTGTATGGGTATAATCTGCAGGTACATAAATGTCTTCTGTGCCATCTTCAGGAACAACGTATGCAGCTCTATTTTGAGTCATGTCAACCCTTCCCGTTATAAATTGAGGAATGAATTTTAAGATGTACCTGCCTGTATCTATCTCTTCTAAAAAGTTTTCGGCACACAACTGTTTGATTGCTGAAAGTATCATGGTTCTGCTTTCGCCATCGTTGAAATCCAATCGAGCTGCAACTTGTTTGTAGTTGAGTATTTTTCTACCGGCCTCTGCAAAAACTTGTTGTACTTTTTGTTTATAATATTGAATGTCTTTCTTGTTTTTCATACTGCTCAAATTTGACTGAATCTGCTTGATATGAGTCAGCTCTATTCAAGGATTCAATTGCTGCTGCCTCAACATTGTATCTTTTAAGCAGCTATTCAAATGTAAGCTATATTGGCTATATTGTTTCAAATTGTAACTGTTAAATCACTTATGCGTTTTAATAAATTGAAGCATGTTGAATGCCCAAATGGCTTGATAAGAATGTGTTTTGTATTGTTTTTTTGTTGTTTATTGCTGAACCCAATACATGGCCAACAGCTCAAACAATGCAACTTGCCTGATACATTAGCTATCAATACAAATTTAAAGTTGAATGCAGTATCTTTTAGAGGGCTTTCTGTTTTGAACAAACAAGTTTTTTGGTGTTCAGGAAGTAAAGGAGTTATAGCAAAGAGCGTAAACAAAGGTGCTCATTTGCAATTCACACAAATTGAAAAATATGCTAAATCTGATTTTAGAGATATCCATGTATTCAATCGAACAACTGTTTTACTCAGCAGTTCCGGTTTTCCTGCTTTGATGCTCAAAACCTTTGATGAAGGACAAACATGGATTGAAGTTTTTAGCAGCAATGATTCAGCGGTATTCATTGATGGCATCGATTTTAATGAAAAAGAAGGAGTCATGTTGAGCGATCCCATTCAAGGTAAATTCATGGTTTACTTGTCAAATGATATGGGTGATTCTTGGCAATTGATTGACACAGCAACGGCACCAAAAGTTTCTATGGGTGAATCTGCTTTTGCTGCAAGCGGTTCATGCATTCAATGGCTCAATAAAAACAGCTTTGCGTTTGTGAGTGGTGGCACTCAATCCAATTTATATGTGTACAATGTTCAGAATAAAACATGGAAGCAATTGCCGCTGCCAATTGTTCAAGGTACAGCTTCACAGGGGGCTTTTTCATTTTCTCAATTAAAGAATAAAGGCTTGCCTTATTTGGTAATTGTTGGTGGCGATTATACCAATGATTCAACCACAAAGATGTCTGCAAGTATAGGTATCGTAGACCTAAAAGACTTCCGAGTCATTGCTTCCGTAAAGGGCTTTTCTTATCAATCTTGTGTAAAAGCTATTGATTCAAATAAATTTTTAACAACAGGGACCAATGGCACAGAGTTCATTCATTTCAATGAAGGAACTGTCATTGATAGGCTATCTTTGAAGCCAGGATTCAATGTGATAGGGATGTCTAAAAATGCACAGCTTATTGTTTTAGCTGGTTCTAAAGGACGAATCGCTATTTTTGAAAAAGATTAGTAATGTCTGGTAACAGCACTTGCAATTTTATTTGCAGGTAATTCTTCCATACAACTAACTCCATCTATGCAAGCGCCTCTGTAAAAGCATTTACAAGCTTTATCTGGCGATACAATTTCTCCTTTGCCAAACAAGTCAAACTCATAAGGATTGAAGATATTGTTCATTAAAATGATTTTTTTACCTAAGGCCAAAGTAATGTGCATGCCCATTGTTACTTGTGTAATCACTAGGTGGCAATGGTTCACCAAATTGATGAATTCATACAATGAAAAATAGCCTAAATAATGGGCTCCTGATAATTGTTGAATTTGTTTGTTTCTAGCATCTTCAGCTTCACCTCCCAATAATAAAATATGAGCATCAGGATGTTGTTGTTTGATCAATGCCACAAGTTCAACCCATTTTTCTATACTCCACAAACGGGTTGTCCAACGCCCTCCACAACCGGTATTTAAACCGATGATTTTTTTATCTGAGGGTAAATTCCATTGGTACCCTTTTTCATGATGGGTATCCATCAAGTAGGGTTCACCTTCATGTTTCAACCCACAAATTTCAAATATTTCTTGTAAATAAGATTTAGTATTTGCTTTGGAAACATCATCAAACATGCCGGTTGCAAATTTATGAATTGCCAAGTCATTAGCCGGTTGTATTTCATTGTCTCTTAAAATGTATCCAAATTTCTCTTTGGCATCAATGGTTTTGAGTAAAGCACCAGCTTCTTTTTCTTTGTCTAAATTAATGGCAATGTCCCAATTGCTGTGTTGAACATACAAAATAGCATTGTGGTCCCATTTCAACACCTCATCAATTTTTGATGCAGGTAAAATATCTGGAGTCCATGTTAACCAAGTAATTTTACAATCTGGAAACATGTTTTTATACCTAACTATTAATGGAGTTGTTCTGATAACATCACCTATTGCCCCTAATTTAATGATCAGGATTCTTTTAGAGACTTTGGTATAGGCAGGACAATTTTCGCAGTGGTAACCATTCTCTTTATGAGGTTTACATGGAATATGTCCTTTGAAGTGGATGCAATCGCTGTTAAATATCATAGCAATAAATTCTTGTGGCAAGATATGCAATTTGACTCAGCTTCAATCAACACTTTTAAAAAATCTCTACCTGCAAAATGACATACAATTTGGCAGTATGCGTTTTTTGGCAATGTATTTGTATATTTCATCACAATCACTCTAAAAAAATTAAACATGAAAAAAGGAACAATTGTCTTATTATCTATTGTAGGATTGGTGTTGATGCTTTTTGTAGGAGCTTGTGGCTCTTATAATTCAATGGTAACCAAACAAGAAACTACAGAAAGTGCATGGGCCACCGTTCAAAGTGCTTACCAAAGAAGATTGGATTTAATACCCAATTTAGTTGCTACAGTAAAAGGTGCTGCCAATTTTGAACAGCAAACATTAACAGCAGTCATTGAAGCCAGGTCAAAAGCCAGTCAAATTACAGTTGATCCCTCAAAATTATCTCCTGAATCATTGCAAAAATTCCAAGCATCTCAAGGGCAATTGAGCCAAGCCTTGGGTCGTTTGATGGTGGTTGCAGAGCAATATCCACAATTAAGAGCAACCCAAAACTTCTCTGAATTGCAAAGTCAAATTGAAGGTACAGAAAACAGAATTAAAGTTGAAAGAGACCAATTCAACAATGCAGTAAAAGACTACAATGCCTACATTAGGAAATTTCCTCAGGTAATGTTTGCTGGAATGTTTGGCTTTGATAAAAAAGGCTATTTTGAAGCAGATGCTGAGGCCGCCAAAGCTCCAGAAGTAAAGTTTTAATTAACCATTCAAAAGCCGGTCAATCCGGCTTTTTTAAGCTTTATCAATGAAATTTTCAAAAAAGGAAACAGCATTACTTGTCAATGCAATCCAGTCAGCAGAGAAAGATACATCTGGTGAAATCAGGGTGCATATAGACCAAGATTTACCAACAGGAAAAAGTGCCCTTGAGCAGGCAAAAATTGTTTTTGAACACCTCAACATGCACCAAACAGAGCAGCGAAACGGCGTTTTGATTTATCTGGCAACCAATGCTAAGCAATTTGCCATTATTGGAGATGCAGGTATTCATGAGGTTGTTGGCAATGATTTTTGGGATAACATCCGCAACCATCTGACGACTCAATTTAAAGCTGGTAAATTTTTAGAAGGATTGGAATGGGCAATATTGGAATCAGGAAACAAACTCAAGCATTTTTTTCCTTACCAAACGAATGATGTCAATGAATTGAGCAACGAAATCTCATTAGGGGAGGACATGCATGAGTAAGTTAATTGCATTTATTTTTGCGTTTTTTGGTTCAATGCTGCTCCAAGCCAAAGAAATCCCCAGTCAGTTCAATCCACCCAGATTCTTAAACGATTATGCAAATGTTATTGGTAAAGGAGATGCAGCACAAATTGAAAATAAATTAAAGGCATACTACGATTCAACCTCTACTCAAATAGCAGTTGTCATTGAAAACAGTATAGCAGGCGATGATCTTTTTGATTACTGTCAAAGATTGGCTCAAACATGGGGTATAGGAGAAAAAGGTAAAAACAATGGCTTATTACTTTACATCGCCATTGAGGACCGAAAAGTCAGAATTCATACAGGTTATGGCTTGGAGGCTACCATCACAGATGCACTCTCAAAACGAATCATCAATCAAATCATTCAGCCATATTTTAAACAGGCTCAGTACGCAGCAGGTATAGATGCTGCAACAACGGCAATGATGCAGGCTGCATCCGGTGAATTTATAAATGACTTACCCAAACACAAAAAAAATGACTTGAGTTTTATTCAATTGGTTTTAATGATTGTTGTGTTACTCTTGTTTTTTGTTTTTAGAAACAAAGGTGGAGGCCGAAATGGTGGCTTTAGAGGTGGTTTTGGAACACCATTTTATGGAAGTTTTGGCAGTGGTGGGTTCAGTGGAGGAGGTTCTGGATTTGGAGGTTTTGGTGGCGGAAGTTTTGGCGGTGGTGGCTCGAGTGGTTCGTGGTAGCTTTAATTTTGTAAGGGCTGTTTGGCCTATAATAATTTAATTTGTAAAATTTAAAAGTATTCATCAACTTGTATAAAATTTAAGCCATGAAAAAAATTACAACCTTGTTTTTTCTGCTCCTCAACTTCACATTCTTGTCTGCTGCTGAGAAAGAAGTAATTGCGAGACTCAAAGAGTCAGCTAAACAAAACGCAATGAGCAAAATAGTCAAAAGCTCATCTGTAGGGATACAATTTGGAACTACTGGATTGGGATTAAATTACAAAGCAAAACTTCACAATAGGGTATTTTTAAGAGCAGGTGCCAGTTATTTGCCAGCAACTTATAAAATGCCCATTACAGTTAGTGGTCTTTCTACAACTGCTAATTTAGCTGCAAGTTTCAGCAACATTCATTTATTTGGAGAATACCAAGTTTTCGAGCACATTGGATTAAGACTAGTAGGTGGTTTGGGCTATTTTTTGAACGGTGATCTCAAAGCAACATTGTTGCCAAAATCCTCATACACCATTGAAAATGTAACCTATTCTCCCTCAGAAATTGGGCAACTAGAATTGAATCTAGATTGGAAAGGGATAGCGCCATACATGGGTCTTGGATTTGGAATGCCTATTCCTGAAACTAAGTTTAATTTGAATATGGATTTAGGAATGTTTTATTTGAGCCAGCCAACAACAACAGTTATTGGAACTGGACGTTTACAAGACAATGCATCCATGGCTACTCAAATTAATAAAAACACGGATGATTACAGGTATTTTCCAACGTTTCAGTTGAGCTTTAACTATAAAATTAACTAACTTCCTATGAAAAAGATTAGCATTTTTTTGTCTATTTTAATTGTTGCAATCACAATTATTTCTGCCTGTAAAAGAGGAATCACGGAAAATGTTCGTGTAAATGTAAATACCACGAAGTATTCAAATTCAGTGTTGTTGAGATTTGTTAATGCAAATGTTGCATCTGCTACAAGGCCGGGAAACTTTGCTGTAAAAATTTCAGGTCCTGGTGCGGGTTCATTGGTAGATGCAGATGGCGGTACCAATTACTTTGCAAAATTAGGAATGGCTCCTCTATTTGTTACAAATAACCAATTGTTTTCTTCATCTAACCGTCTTGCATTTAAGATTGAGGTTGATGCGCCCGGTTTTTTAAAATTGATCAAAGATATCGTAGTTACCACTGGTGAACCTACCGTAGTAACTGTTTACCTACAAGAATTAGGAAGTCCTCCGGTGGGAGTTGCAATTAAAACTGCTGACATTGGATTGTTAAATGGAGTGGTTCAAGCCAATCAATTGATTTCAACTCCAACGCCTTCAGGAACTACAGAAACAGTAACTTTAAAAATAGATTCTGGCACTCAATTTTTAGATGCAAATGGTGTTCAAATTTCAGCTGCAAATGCAACAACTAATGTTCAGTTTTATTCTGCGTTAAGCTCATCAGCTAACAATGTTTTTCCTGGAGGTATGGCGCCTCAATATGTAAAAGGGCCTGATGGGAATTGGATACCAGGTGGATTAAATTTTGTTACTGCTGGTATGTTCACCATGAATATGAAAGCAGGTAATACAGAAGTAAAAAAGTTTAGTAAGCCAATAACAGCTAGCATAGAACTCAATGCCAATCAAGATAATTTTGAAACTGGAAATCCCGTTCAAGCAGGAGATTCCATTCCAGTTTGGAGTTTGAACGAAGAAACTGGTGAGTGGGTTTATGAAGGCAAAGCCAACGTTTTTGCTGACAACGGAAAATTAAGTGCGAAATTTGAGATGAGTCACTTATCAGGTTGGAATTTAGATTGGGGTTGGAGTATGTTTGGTAGTTATGGTTCTTGCCAAAATCCACTTAAAGTAAACATTCAAACCAATTTGTCGGGAGGTAATTATGAGGTTACAATGGTTACAGCTAATGGAAACTATTTGGGGGCTTTGCATGGTACATCTATTTCGAATGGTAAAGAAGTGGTTTTTGCCTCAACTCCAAGAATTTCAAAAGCAAAAATCAGAATAACCGACAACAGAGATGGAGGTAAACTTATAGGTGAATCTGAGTTATTTGATCCGTGTACTAAAGGGGCTGTCACTGTTACGGCAAATGGAGCCGCTAAAGATTACGTCAATGTAGATGTTTCAATTATAGCAAGCTGTAGCAATAAGCCTGTAGATGCAAATTTTGGTAATTGGTTTTATTTATTTCAGGGGACTACCTATGAAACAGCTTTTTACAGTGGTGCCAACAACATAGAAAAATTTGTTGTGGAAAATGGTAAAACATATGTACTAGAAACCTTCTACAAAGGTAAAACTTATACAGTATCCATACCGCTTTCAAAAACTAACTTTGTAGTGCCAAGTGTCAATGGATTGACATGTACTGCAACTTATGATGCGACAACAAATACTTTGAAAATTACAGGTGTTTTGTCAGTAGTGTGTTAGTTTTTCTGTAGAAATTTTGAAAATGGCGCGCCAGCAAAGCTGGCGCGCCATTTTTTTTAAACTTACTTGTATTTAAATAAGCCAAATCCTTAATTGCAGCATGAGTAAAAAACATCCATCAGGTTTACGCTTCCTTTTCTTTACTGAAATGTGGGAGCGTTTCGGATATTACCTTATGATAGGTATTTTTCAATTGTATTTAACCGAATCAGTAGATAAGGGAGGATTAGGTTTTGATCGTAAAGAAGCTGCAGATATTTATGGTACTTTTATCGCATTTGTATTTTTGACTCCTTTTTTAGGAGGTTTGCTTGCTGATAGAATTTTAGGATACAAAAACTCAATTCTAATTGGCGGAATCATGATGGGTATTGGCTATCTTGGATTGGCCCTGCCCGGAATTCATTATTTTTATTTGTCTTTGTTTTTAATCATACTGGGAAATGGTTTTTTTAAACCCAATATATCAACATTATTGGGCAATTTATATGCTGCACCAGAGTATCAAGCTCATAAAGATTCAGGTTTCAATATTTTTTACATGGGTATCAATATTGGAGCGTGTGTTTGTAATTTATTTGCTGCATACATGCGAAACAGATATGGGTGGGGCTATGCCTTTGCAACTGCTGGAATAGGCATGTTTATTGGCATTGCTACTTTTTTAATTGGTTTAAAACATTATGCACATGCAGATACTAGAAAAGCTACAGCCCCTGAAGACATGAGTTTGGGCGGTATTTTTATGCGTGTATTTTTACCTGCAATTATTGTGGGAGTGAGTGCATGGATGATACCTGGAAATATTTTTGGTTCAGACAGCACTGATGCATTTATTTTTGCTACCATACCTGTTATCATTTACTACATTGGTTTGTATGTAAAAGCAAGTGTACAAGACAAAAGACCATTGGCGGCCTTGTTAAGTATAATGGCTGTGTCTGTGATGTTTTGGGCTGTATTCAAACAAAATGGAACAGCTTTGACAACATGGGCTCAATATTATACAGACAGGGAAATACCTCAAAGTATTCAGCCTTTAGCCAAGCAAATGTATTTAGCAGAAACATTGGCTTATAAGCAAGACTCTGTTCCGCTTTTCAATGAAAAATTTCAAGCAGTTAAAGAAAATGGTGTTGCCAAGTTAACCTATGACTTTCCTGTTTATTTCAGGAATGTGAGTGCTGTACAAGAACCAGCTCCTGAAAGTAAGGTATACTTGTTCAACACTGAATTGTTTCAAAGTATCAACCCTTTTTGGGTGATTGTTTTTACTCCACTGGTGGTAGCGTTTTTTACATGGCTAAAAGGTAGACGTAAAAAAGACATGAGTACAGCTACTAAAATTGCCTTTGGATTGCTCATTTCAGCTTTGTCAACTTTTGTAATGGTTGCTGCGGTATGGGCTGGAAGCAATGGAAGTATCAAGGTGTCTCCAGCATGGTTGATTTCTTGTTACGGAGTGGTAACCATTGGCGAGTTGTTTTTGAGTCCTATGGGTTTGAGCTTGGTATCTAAGTTAAGCCCTAAAAGACTCACTGCCGTAATGATGGGCGGTTGGTTTTTGGCAACATCTTTGGGGAATAAACTTTCAGGTATTTTAGCAACTTTTTGGGACAGTTATGAGGATAAATCTAATTTCTTTTTGGTGAACTTTTGTTTGTTGATAATTGCTGCCGCTGCTATGTTTATGATGTTAAAATGGCTCAATAGAATTTTAGATGAACACATCACTAGCTAATTCAAAAGTAACACACATTTGTTCGTGGAAATTTAAACTCAGTAAAATAATTAAACATTGGTAAATTGCCATTGAAGTTTGGACCCTTTTTTGATACTTCATTTAAAAACCATTTGTTATGGAAGCAAAATTTTCACCTCGTGTTAAAGATGTCATCTCTTACAGTAGAGAAGAAGCCATTCGTTTAGGTCACGATTATATTGGAACAGAACACCTGTTGTTAGGTTTAATTCGTGAGGGAGATGGGAAAGCAATTAAAACCCTTAGAGCCCTAGAGATAGATGGTGTAAGATTGAAAAAGACTATAGAAGACAATATCCGAGCTTCGGCAACAAACAATACCAATTTTGTAAACATTCCGCTTACTAAACAAGCAGAAAAGGTATTGAAAATTACTTACCTTGAAGCAAAAATTTTTAAAACAGACATCATAGGTACAGAACACTTGTTGCTGTCAATATTGCGTGATGAAGACAATTTGGCTTCACAAATTTTAGGACAATACGGCATTACATATGAAGTTTTTAAAAACGCTTTAGAAAGTAATTTGTCTGAATTCAAAAATGAATTGCCACCTGAAGAAGAAGAATTTTATGGCCCACCTGCAGAAGAAAGAAAATCAGAGCCAGTTCGCAAAGGTGATTCTAAATCTAAAACTCCTGTACTAGATAATTTTGGCAGAGACCTCACAAAAGCAGGTGAGGAAGGTAAGCTTGATCCTATAGTTGGAAGAGAAAAAGAAATTGAAAGGGTTTCTCAAATTTTATCAAGGAGAAAGAAAAACAATCCCATTTTGATTGGGGAGCCAGGTGTTGGTAAAACAGCCATTGCAGAAGGATTGGCCTTAAGAATCATACAAAGAAAAGTATCGCGGGTTTTATTCAACAAACGTGTTGTGATGTTGGACTTGGCCAGTTTAGTAGCTGGTACCAAATACAGAGGACAGTTTGAAGAGCGCATGAAAGCTGTGATGAACGAATTGGAAAAATCACCAGATGTGATTTTATTCATCGATGAAATTCATACCTTGGTTGGAGCGGGTGGTGCTTCAGGTTCTTTGGATGCTTCAAACATGTTTAAGCCGGCATTGGCAAGAGGTGAAATACAATGTATCGGAGCTACTACTCTTAACGAATACAGACAATACATAGAAAAAGATGGTGCATTGGAGCGTCGTTTTCAGATGGTCATGGTTGAACCAGCTACTGCTTCAGAAAGCATAGAAATCTTAAACAACATCAAAGATAAATACGAAAGCCACCACAGTGTTACTTACGATGCAGCTGCCATAGAAGCTTGCGTTAAAATGAGCAGTCGTTATTTAACAGACAGGCATTTGCCAGATAAAGCCATTGATGTAATGGACGAGGCTGGAGCTAGGGTACACCTGAGTAACATTCATGTGCCTACCAATATTTTAGACTTGGAAAAGCAGATAGAAGACATCAAGCTTGAAAAAAACCGCGTTGTCAAGAGTCAAAATTATGAAGAGGCTGCTAAGCTCAGAGACAAAGAAAAACATTTACTAGAACAATTGGCCTCAGAAAAAAGTAAATGGGAAGATGAAACCAAATCGCAACGTTATGCAGTTACAGAAAATGATGTTGCTGATGTAGTTGCCATGATGACAGGTATTCCTGTTAAGCGCATAGCCCAATCAGAAGGTCAACGTTTGTTGAATATGGGAACAGAAATGCAAGGTAAAGTCATTGGTCAGGATGAAGCTATTAAAAAATTAACCAAAGCCATTCAAAGAACCAGGGCAGGGTTAAAAAATCCAAACAAACCAATTGGCTCATTTGTGTTTTTAGGTCCAACAGGAGTTGGAAAAACGGAGATGGCAAAAGTTCTTGCCCGCTATCTTTTTGACAGTGATGATGCCATGATTCGAATTGATATGAGTGAGTACATGGAAAAATTTGCTGTGAGCAGATTGGTTGGAGCGCCTCCAGGATATGTAGGTTATGAAGAGGGCGGACAGCTCACTGAAAAAGTAAGGCGCAAGCCATACGCAGTTTTACTTTTAGATGAAATAGAAAAAGCACATCCGGATGTTTTCAATATCTTGTTACAAGTACTTGACGAAGGATTTATAACTGATAGTTTAGGCAGAAAAGTAGATTTCAGAAATACCATCATCATCATGACTTCTAATTTGGGTTCTAGACAACTCAAAGACTTTGGAGCTGGTGTTGGTTTTTCTACACCCGGAAAAACTGCAGATGCTGAGAAGAATTCTAAAATTGTTGTTGAAAATGCCCTCAAGCGCTTTTTCTCGCCAGAGTTTCTTAACAGAATAGACGATGTTATTGTATTCAGTCAATTGGATAAACCAGCAATAGCTAAAATTTTAGAATTGAACTTAACCAAATTGTATGCAAGAATAGAAGAGTTGGGCTACAAAGTTGTCATCAGTGATGCTGCGAAAGCGTTTCTTGCAGACAAAGGCTTTGATCCAGATTTAGGCGCAAGACCATTAGCCAGAACCATTCAAAAATTTGTAGAAGATCCAATGGCTGAAGAATTGTTAAAAATGGAATTGGTAGCAGGAGATACTTTAGAAATAGATTATGACAAGGCTTCACAACCAGACGAACTTAAAATAGCACCATTGGTTAAAAAGGCAACCCGTAAAAAGAAAGAGAATCCAGGTACCGAAAAACCTGAATAGCATTTTTAATACTTTTTAATTGGATGAAAATTCGTTTGATACAAACAGGGAAAACTCATTTCCCATTCGTAAAAGACGGATTTGAATTGTATGAAAAAAAACTTGGGCATTATATCCATTTTACTTATGGTGAAATACAAGTGCCCAATAAAGACAAGCATCACCAATCAGATGCTATCAAAAAAACTGAAGCCCTTTTGCAATTAAAAGCCATCAAGCCAACAGATTTTTTGATTTTATTAGATGAAAACGGTAAATCATACAACTCTGTTTCGTTTGCGCAATACCTAGATAAATTAAGTATGCAAACTTCATCCATTGTGTTTTTGATTGGAGGTGCCTTTGGTTTTGATGAGCGCATTTATCAAAGAGCCAATGCAAAACTTTCAATTTCAGCCTTTACTTTTTCTCACCAATTGGTGAAACTCGTTTTTGCAGAGCAATTGTACAGGGCTTATACCATTATCAAAGGAGAGCCTTACCACCACGAATAATGAACTGGCAAGAGTTTTGGAATCATAGGGCAATGCAAGAACATCCATTGAGCAGTGTTGGACGCATTGTGCAAGGCAAAACAATGTCTGAACTAAGTCTCCATAAAATTGCCGAATTAATAGCGGAACAATTGCATTTACAAGCTCATGACACCCTATTAGATGTATGTTGCGGGAATGGAGAATTGACCATACTTCTGAAGAAATTTGGCAACCAAATTAGTGCGGTAGATTTTTCTCCTTTACTCATTGAACAAGCACAAAAAAAGTATGGCAATCAAATAGATTGGCATTGTGCAGATGCTTCTAAATTTAAGTTTCATCAACAATTCGATTGTATTTTATTGTATTTTTCTTTTCAATATTTTGAAAGCAACAAACAAGCTTTGGCCGTTCTCAAAAATTTGGCAGAACACCTCAAACCAGACGGTCGTATTTTAATTGGAGATATCCCTGATAGTGCTAAAAAAAGTATTTATTACAAAGGTTTTTGGGCAAACTTGAAATGCAAATACCACACGCTGATTGGTAAAAACGACATGGGTAGGTTTTGGAATAAAAAACAATTATTAACCCTGTGTAAAAAAGCAGGTTTAGAAGGTTTGGCAATTGATCAACAAGCTTGGCAACCTTATGCAGCTTACCGGTTCGATTTGTTTATTCAAAAAAGTAAACGCGTTTAACACGCTGAGAAATGCCTGTTAAAATTTCATAAGGAATGGTTTGGGTTTGACTGGCTATGGTTTGAATACTTGGATTTTGACCAAACACAATGACCTCATCTCCAACTTGACAAGAAATGTTTGTAATGTCTATCATGGTCATGTCCATACAAACATTGCCTATAATAGATGCTTTTTCACCGTTCACCATCATGGCACCATTGCCATTACTTAAAAGTCTGCTCAAGCCATCAGCATAACCAATGGCAACAATGGCAATTTTTGTCTGTTGGTTTACTTTGCCCATTCTGCCATAACCCACACTTTCACCAGCTTCAAGGGTTCTAATTTGAGAGATGATTGTTTTGAGGCTTCCAATCACTTGCAATTGTTGTTGTACTTTTTCAGAGGGATCAATGCCATACAATCCAATTCCTAAACGCACCATGTCAAAATGTGCTTCAGGGAATCTGGTAATGCCACTACTATTTACACAATGCCTGAGAATTGGATAGGGTAAAGCCTTGCAAATTTGAGTTGATATGTTTTCGAATTTATTAATTTGATTGCGGGTAAAAGCATCGTGTTCGCTTTCGTCGCTGGCTGCTAAATGTGTGAAAACTGATTGAACTCGAATATTGGCATTGTTTGTTAATAATTGAATCAGTTCAGGAATTTGAGTGGCATCAAATCCTAATCTTTTCATGCCAGTATCCAATTCTATATGGATACCAAAAGCCTCTCCATTTGCATGTTGAATGAGGTGTTTCAACAATTCAAATTGGTAAATTTCAGGTTCTAAGTGATGCGTAAAAATAGTCTCAAAACTAGAGGGTTCAGCATTCATGACCATGATGGGTGTCTTGATACCAGCATTTCTTAGAATGACACCTTCATCTGCATAGGCAACAGTTAAATAATCTATTTGGTGATGTGCGAGTGTTCTTGCAATTTCAACACTTCCCGTGCCATAGCTAAATGCTTTTACCATGCCCATAGTTTTTACTCCGGACTTTAGTAAATTTCTATAGGTATTTAAGTTGTTTACCAGCGCATTCAAATTGATTTCGAAAGTGGTTTGATGCACTTGTTTTGCCAATAACTTACTTATTTTTTCAAACTCAAAACTTCTTGCACCTTTGATTAACAAAATAGAATTAGCATAATGTTTGTGTTTTAAAAATGACATTAACAAATCTGTCTGCTCAAAAAACAAGCTGTTACTTGGATACAAATTTTTGAATTTAGTCATTGATGGTCCAACACCAATAATGGTATCAATCTTTGATTGAACAAGCAAATCGGCAATTTCCTGATTTAATTTTTCTTCAGATTTTCCACTATCAACAAAATCAGAAACAATACAGATGCTGCGCATGGCTCCTTGATGTTGTCTTAAAAAATCCAATGCAATTTTAAGTGAATCTATATCTGCACTGTAACTGTCATTGATGAGCATACACTGTCCACTACCTTCAATGAGTTGAAGCCTCATGTCAAGAGCAGGTAAGTCAGCAAATTTTTTTAATGCTTGTTTGAGGTCCCAATTGTAAATGGCGTGCAATCCTAAAATACTTGCCAAACAGGTACAGGCATTCCAAATGGATGCTTCATCAGTAAAAGGAATCTCGATATTGATTTGTTCATTTTTTTCTGCAATGAGTGTGCTGAATTTCTTTTTATGAATTTCAAATTGAAAGTTTGCAGCTTGACTTTCCTTGCTCCAAGTTATAAGTTTACAAGCTGAGCCTATACTTGTAATGGAAGTTGCTAACTCATCTTGATCAATACCAATTACCAGGTGTTTGCAGCTTTGAAAAAGTTTAAATTTTTCAGCAATCTTAGTTGTCTTGTTCTCAAATCCAGCTTGATGTGCTGCTCCAATGTATGTAAATATACCTATTTCTGGAGCTATGGTTGAAGACAAATGTTGCATCTCATTTTTCTCTGAAATGCCTGCCTCAAAAATTCCCAATTGATCTGTTTGCTGCATGAGCAATATTGACAAAGGAACCCCAATTTGCGAATTGAAACTTTTAGGACTTCTTACAATTTTTAACTGTTGATGGAGCAAATGAAATAACCATTCTTTGACAATTGTTTTGCCATTACTTCCTGTTATTCCAATAATCGGATAATTGAATTGTTGACGGTGATGTGCTGCTAATTTTTGCAAAGCAAGCAACGTATCCGAACAACATAAAAATCCTGCTTCGGGAAACAAACTAAAATCAATAATTGGTGCTTCGCTTTCATTGATAAGAAAATTTCTTATACCTGCTAGGTAGGCTTCATGAACGGCATGGATACCACTGTTTCTTTTGCCTTTTAACGCAACGAATAGGGCCCATTGTTCTGTAATGATTTTACGGGTATCTATGACCAAATGTTGTATGCTATGTTGACTATGCTCAGCATGCACTAGCTTGCCTCCACATATCTTATAAATTTCATTCAGCGTGTAATTCATACATCAATTTGTTTGTTTATGCTGACTCAAAATCAAAGCGGATATACCCAAAAATACAGCCAAGCTCAGAAATGCGTAAACAATATGTTGGTCAAATGTAAAAAATGGCAACGAAAAGCAGAAAATAAAAATAGAGCGGGTAAGCACATTGCCCATATTAAAAATACTGTTTACCCTACCCATGTATTCATTGGGCACATGGTTGAACAAATAGGTCAATCTTAGAATTCGGGTTCCTGCATTGCAAATACCCATCACCATACTAAATACATAGAACCAGATCACATTCAAATTGAAATACAAACTCAAATAAAGCAAAGCGGCAATACTGGTTAAGAACAATACCCCAAATGCGGTCTTTTTAGCAGGAAATAAAAGTCTTATCATTAAGCCAGCAAAAAGTGCCCCTATGGCATATAAAAATTCTGATGCCGCAAATACACTTCCATCTTCATGCAAACGAGTATGGATATAAATTGGTAATAGTGCATGGATGCTTACAATCAAAGCGGCAAAAACACTGTAAGAAAACAAGCCAAAAATTAGTTCTTTAGGATGGTGTTTT
This sequence comes from Bacteroidota bacterium, assembly GCA_027491355.1. Taxonomy (GTDB): domain Bacteria; phylum Bacteroidota; class Bacteroidia; order UKL13-3; family UKL13-3; genus CAISCU01. The sequence continues at coordinate 93,156 of JAIXWI010000019.1, read as the reverse complement.
AAATAGGTAAAACCTGCTTTTAGTTGTTCCCATATGGAATCTTGAGATGCTTTTTTAGCTGGTATTTTTCTTTGATAAGGTATTAAGAAAATAATAAAACAGGCAATTAAATAAGTGATAGCATCTGCCATGAATATACTCGTTAGTTCCCATTTTTCAATTGCAAAGGAGGTATTTACATTAAACCCAAAAAGTTTTTGTTGTCCATGGTTGATGCCTTCTATTAAAATACCAGCAAACGCTCCTGATAATATGGAGGTACTTTGACCCACCACTTCAATTTGTGCATTTATTTTCCCATAATTTTCTGGACTGCTGATTTCCTGCCCAAATGCGTACAAAGTAGGATAATGTATGTTGTAATTGAGCATGGTTATTACAAATACCAATACAATTAATTCATTAGGAAGTGCATTGAGTCTGCCGTAAAAGGCTATGCTGCCAATTATTCCAAAGCAAATGATATTGACTGCAATGAAGATGAATTTTCTTGAATATCTATCTACCAAAGTGCCGGCATACAAGCCAAAAAATAAAACCAAAAGCGTTGCAATTCCATAAGCTGTATTGAAATAGGTGCTTTGAGAATGCGCACTAAAATACCATGGAATAGCAATCATGCTGATACCTTGTGCAAATCCAGAAATGGCATTTGCAATGTATAAGAGCGGAAGTGCGTATTTGTGAGGCAAAGAGTTTTGGTTAATTTAGCTGTGATAAAGATAGGAGATGAAGCCAGAAAGAACACAAAAAAAATTAACACTTGCAGAGGCCAAATTCAAGGCAGAACATTTTTGTGCTTACCAAGAACGTTGCCACCAAGAAGTTGAGGCCAAACTCAAAGAGTGGCTGGTTTTTGGCGAATGGGCTGCGGAAGTTGTTTTACACCTGATTGAACACAATTTTTTAAATGAAGAACGTTTTGCAAAAGCTTATGTAGGAGGCAAATTCAGAACCCAACAATGGGGACGCTTAAAAATTAAAAATGAACTTAAAAAAAGAGACATTTCTGCTTATTGCATTCAATTAGGAATGAAGGAAATAGATGCGGATGACTACCAACTAGTGTTGGCAACATTGGTCATTAAAAAAAGAAGAGAGGTAAAGGCAAAAACTGATTGGGAGCGCAACAACAAAGTTGCTGTTTACTTAATTGGAAGGGGGTTTGAACCAGAATTGGTTTGGTCCACCATCAAATCAAGCAGTCAAGAAACAGACTAAACAGATTCTGCTACCACTTCTTTTACCTCAGGTACCATTTTGGTTAACATGCCTTCAATGCCTCTTTTTAAGGTAATGGTAGAGGATGGGCAGCCACTACATGAACCTTTCAATTCAACAGTCACTTTTCCTTCATCAAATGATTTGAAAGAAATGAGTCCACCATCAATTTCAACAGCAGGTTTGATATAGGTATCTAATATTTCAATGATTTTCTGAACAATTGGGTCGTCAGAATCTATTTGTTGACTCAAGCCTGCATCGTGAATGATTTTTTCACCTGCAGCCACATAAGATTTTAAAAACTCTCTTACAATTGGCGAAACATCTTCCCATTGCGAATAGGGAGTTTTGGTGATTGAAACAAAATTGTTCATGATAAAAACTCCTTGAACAAAACTGAATTCAAACAAGTTGGCAGCCAATGGCGAACCATGTGTTTTGTCTCTGTTAGGAAAATCCAGAGCATTGTTTGGAAGGATCATGCGGTTAAAAACAAACTTCATCGTTTCTGGATTTGGAGTTTGTTCTACATATACATCTAAAAAAGTTGCTTGTTCCATATTGTCTGTTTAATTGATTAACGCGTTTTCGTGTTTTTTGTTTGCCAACTGTCCACAGGCGGCATCAATGTCTTTGCCCCGGCTTCTTCTAACAGTTGCTTGCACCCCATTTTTCAGCAAAAATTGTGCAAAAGCATCAATTTTATTGGCACTTGCTTTTTCAAATAATCCATCTCCTGTTGGGTTGTATTCAATGATGTTTACTTTGGCAGGTACTTTTTTACAAATGGCAAGTAATTCTTTAGCATCTGCAATTGAGTCGTTGAAATCTTTGAATGCAATGTACTCAAAGGTGATGCGGTTTCGGGTATTTTGATGGAAATACTGTAAGGCTGCAATGAGGGCATTCAATGAATTGCTTTCATTGATAGGCATAATGCTGTTTCGCTTTTCATCATTGGCTGCATGCAAAGACAAAGCCAATCGAAACTTAACTTTGTCGTCGGCCAATTTTTCAATCATTTTGGCAATACCAGCCGTTGAAACTGTTATGCGTTCATTGCTCATGCCCAAACCTTCAGGTGAAGTTATTTTTTGAATGGCAGCCAATACATTTTTGTAATTGAGCAAAGGTTCACCCATTCCCATGAATACAATATTTGTCAGTGGCTGATTGTAATGTTGATTTGCCCAATTTCTAATATGTACTACTTGGTCGTAAATCTCATCTGGATTCAAATTTCGAATTCTATCCAGTTTACCAGTTGCACAAAACTTACAAGATAAACTACAACCAACTTGTGAAGAAACGCAAGCCGTCATGCGGTCTGTTGCCGGAATTAAAACTCCTTCAACTATATGTGTATCGTGTAATTGGAATCCAGATTTGATGGTTTTGTCATTGCTGATTTGTTTGTCAACTACTTTTACATGGTTGATGACATAATTTGATTTTAACCATTCTCTGGTCTCTAATGAAAGATTGCTCATTTCATCAAAATCAGATGCAGATTTTTTCCAAAGCCACTCATATACCTGGTTGGCTCTGAAGCTTTTTTCTCCTTGAGCAAGCATGGCCTCTTTCAGGGCTTCTTTGCTTAAAGAGCGGATATCAGTTTTTGATGGCAAATTCATTGATGCAAAGATAATCAAATCTGATTGTTTGTAGGTTTCTTCATGAAGTTTTACATTGCATCATGATAATTCTAGGCGAACAGCTCATTTCTGAAGATATTTTCGAAAAACAATTCATCTGTAACCTCAATAAATGTAAAGGAGCTTGTTGTGTAGAAGGAGATGCGGGTGCGCCAGTTTTGGCAGAAGAAGTTGAAATTTTAAAGCAAGAATGGCCTAAAATAAAACCTTTTTTAACTGCTGAGTCTATTGCAGATATTCAAAAAAGAGGTTTTGTAGAAAAAGATGAAGACGATGAATGGGTGACCACTTGTTTGCCAACAGGTGAATGCAATTTTGTCAACCGAGATGCCAATGGTCAATTGCACTGTGGCATTGAACAAGCATGGAAAGCAGGGGATACCCATTTTCAAAAACCAATTTCTTGTCATTTGTATCCTATCAGAGCCATTAAAATTGGCGATTTCGAGGGCCTCAATTACCACCAATGGAGCATTTGCAAAGATGCTTGTGAACTCGGTAAGAAGGAAGGTGTTCCTGTTTACCGTTTTTTACAAACAGCCCTCGAACGCAAATACGGCAAAGCCTGGTATCAAGAATTAGAAGAAATTGCGCAAGCGTATCTGGGCGCGAAAGAATAAGCATCATTTTTTGCTTCCTTTTTATCAAAAAAAAAGGATAATCAAATTCAAAAAATCTCAAACGACCATTCACTCAAGACTATTCAAAATCTCATCACAAAAGAAAATATCTTTCGGAAGCCCCCGACCATTGGCGGAGGTCTTGATTTTTGGGGTACCTTTTTTATCAAGAAAAAAGGTACGAAAACATGACTTTTAACCAATTCCCGTTCAAAAGCAGCAAACTCTTTTTTTAAAATTTTATCAAAAAAAGAGATAATCAAATTCAAAACTCTCAAACGACCATTCACGCAAGACTAATTAAAATCTCATCCAAAAGAAGATATCAATCGGATGTTCCGACCATTGTCAATCGGCGCACAAAATCACCAGTACTTGATGTGGGGAAGGCCTGCAGCAAGCGAATGCCAAAGCAACAAGCCATAGCTCAATATTAACAGAAATTTAGATTGCTGCGTCAGACGCGTGGAGAACAAGGACGCAGATAGATTTTAAGCCGATTGGCGGAGGTCTTGATTTTTGGGGTACCTTTTTTATCAAGAAAAAAGGTATGGAAAATGACTTTTAACCAATTACCGTTCAAAAGCAGCAAACTAGTTTTTTGAATTTTTCAACTTGAAAAAAGGGAGAATCAAAAGACTATTAACTGAAACTTAAACGGACCAATAAATACACTCTCAATAATTGTTATAAATATTATAGTGAATAAATCTGATTAACACTGATTAGAAAATACCAGTTCATATTTGCCCAATAAAATAACAAAATAATAATAATACTATATTCGTGTCAATTAATATATTTTAAATAATAGTTAATTTTAAATATGAAATATAAAAACTACCTACTTTTGATGTTGCTATTCATTAGCTCAATTTCTCGCAGTCAAAATATCCCTTCATATATTCCTACCAATGGTTTATTAGCATGGTGGCCTTTTAATGGCAATGCCAATGATGAAAGTGGAAATGGGAATCATGGAACAGTCAACGGGGCTTCTCTGACAGCAGATAAAAATGGCTATCAAAATAAAGCATTCAGTTTTGATGGGAATGATTGCATAAATATCCCAAATGTGGTTTCGAGTAATTCATTTTCAATTTCAATTTGGTTGAATTCAAATGATTTAAGCGCTGGACAGCAATTAATATACTATCAAGGAAGCAGGGAATGGGAATTGTCTAATTTTAATTTAAACAATGGGTTAAAATATTTGAGTGGAGGGGTTAAACTTTCTGATGGATTACATTATGTAAATCCAGGAGCATATATAAACAATAATAGTTGGTATCATTGTGTACTTACATATTCACAAGGGAATAAGGTGAAAATTTATATTAATTCTCATCTTGTAGATTCATCAAGTCTTACTCCAAATTTTAGTTTTTTTACTGGTTCTGCAACTTTTTCATCAATTGGTGCTTATAACAGAGATAGTAGGTATTTCAAAGGGATTCTTGATGATATTGCAATCTATAATCGGGTCATAACACCGTCAGAAATCGTAGCAATGTATACAGGAATTAACCCATGTATAAATTTTACTAATAATTTTATTTTACAAGATACAATAAATGCTTGTGGAGGTAGTCAAATGTTATTTATAAATAATTCATTTGATAGTTATTTATGGAGTACAGGTTCAAATAAATCATATATCGATGTAAATAATTCTGGTTGGTTTAGTTGCAAAGTTACAAGTGGTTCTTGCTTTGGAATAGACAGTGTTTTTGTGAATCTTATAAATGTTAAAATTGATATAAGTGATACAATGATATTTAAAGGAGACACTATAAATCTTAGTGTTTCAAATTCTAGTATAATTTGCCGAACAGCGCAAGAAGGAAATCAAATTTCATTTAGTCTACCACAAGGTGCCGTGTTTTCAAAAATCAATTTTGCAAGCTATGGTACACCGAATGGCAGTTGTGGCAACTTTTCAACAGGAAGTTGTCATTATAGTTTGTCTAAAGCTGTAGTTGAAAATTATTTAATAGGAAAATCTAATGCAGTTATACCTGCAACTAATTCTGTTTTTGGTGATCCCTGCTATGGTACTCTCAAAAGATTATACGTAGAAGCTTCATATAAACAAGATAATGTAAGTTATTTTTGGTCAACTGGTGATACTACTGAATCTATTTCTGTTAATCCAAGTACTACCACCACTTATTATTGTACTGTTAGTAATGGAATCAGCAGTTGTATAGACAGTGTTACAGTATATGTTAAAAACCAAATTGTTTCTGTATCATCTTCAAACGGCAGCATCAGCCCTTCAGGAACCATTTCAGTTAATCCAGGTTCAAACCAAACCTACACTTTCACACCCAATTCAGGGTATTGGATTGATAGTGTCATTGTAAACGGCGTTCAAGTACCAACTGCTAGTTCTTATACTTTTAAAAATGTTACGAGTGACCAAAGCATACGTGTAACGTATAGGAGTTTGGCGGCGGCTTTAGCCGCCGCCAATATCTGCGCAAACGACACACTTGTTTCAACCGTAAACTTACCAGCACAAAGCCTTGTAAGGGCCACTTCTTATTATTCTAATATTTATTTGTTTAACCAAAACTATACAAACAATGCACATAAGTACAATGTAAATGACAGAAAATACACGGCCATTGCAAACAAACCAACAGCTTGTATTGAATGTGGCTTAGCCGAAGCCAATGGCAAAGTGTATTGTTTCAATACCAATGGTACAACAGAAGCTTATGATATTGCTAGCAATACTTGGCAGAACAAAGCCAACCAAACAAGTACTTCAACTAGCAGTGTGTATACAGCAAGTATCAATAACAAAATTTATGTATTAGGTTACAACAATAATCAAAATACCTTCATTCAATACAACCCACAAACAAATAGCTATACAGCACTTGCCAATCCAACTATAAATACAACTCAAAGCAGATTGGTAGCTTATAACAACAAGCTATACAAAATAGGCGGAACAAATAACAATAGCCAACCTATAAGCAGTGTAGAGGTTTACAATCCAACAAACAATACTTGGACTGCCATGCCTGATTTGCCAGTAGCATTGACACAAGTGGGTGCTACCAATTACGACAACAAATTGTATGTGTTTGGCGGCAAACAAGCAAACAATACCAACTCAAACAAGGTATATGTATTTGACTTTACAAGCAATGCATGGTACCAACAAAGCAATACCCAAAACACCAACAGAACTAACATAGAAGCCAAAACAGCTAATAACATGGTATTCTTGTTTGGAGGAAATGATACCACCAACACAACAACCAATCAAGCTCAAAGATATTTCTGCAAAGACCAATTGTGTAATTGCAAATGGGCAGAGTATGTGTGTGGTGGGGTGTCATCATATGTACCTTGCACTTCACTTACCCCCTCAATTCAAAGCCTGCAACATGATACAACAGCGAATGGAGGGAATTTATACAATGGTATTGCAGCCAGTAATGTTACTGTAACTCTAAATTATACTGGAGCCAATGGAGCTTCATACTATTCTAGAATCATTAGTTCTACAGGCGTATCTGGTTTAATAGCAACACTTGTAGCGGGCACTTTGAACAATGGTAATGGCACATTGGTTCTAACTATTTCAGGCACACCCAATACTACAGGCACCGCAAGTTTTAGTATTGCAATTGGAGGAAAAACTTGTGTGTTTACAAGAGTAGTCAAGAACTTAACTGTTGGTTCTGTATTTGGTGGTGGTAAAGTTGCCTACATCTTAGAACCAGGTGATTTGGGATATGATGCAAATAAAATACATGGAATTATTGCAGCTCCTAATGACTGTAATGTAAATGCAAATGGTTGTCAGTATTGGGGCTGTGGATATAGCTGGGGTTGTGATGGCACAAGTATGGGAACAGCAACAGCAATTGGTACTGGAGCAGCAAATACAGCATTAATAGTAAGTGGATGCAGTCAATATTCAGCAGCAAAAGCTTGTAATGATTTAGTTGTAAATGGTTTTGACGATTGGTATTTACCAAGTGAACAAGAATTGAAAAAGTTAGTACTCAATCGAAGTTATATAGATCTTTCTTGTGGATATGGTCAACCTTATTGGTCTTCCTCAGAGAGTAATATAGATAATAAAACATTAGCAATAGCAGTAACGGTATGTAGTCAAGTATCATGGTATTATGTAAAGAATCCCAATATTAGTTGGTTTTTAGTTAGAGCTGTTCGAAGTTTTTGATTTTATTTTCAAAGTATCTTCAAAATAAATGAGTCATTTTATGTTTGATTTTTAAATTCAAATTATAATTAAAGAAGTCACTAAAAATCTCATCCAAAAGAAAATACCAATCGGATTTTCCGACCATTGTCAATCGGCGCACAAAATCACCAGTGCTTGTTGTGGGAAGGCCTGCAGCAAGCGAATCCCGACAGCAATTAACTAAAAACAACAAGCAGAAACCAATATTGACTTGCTGCGTTATGCGCGTGGAGAACAAGGACGCAGATAGATTTTAAGCCGATTGGCGGAGGTCTTGATTTTTGGGGTACCTTTTTTATCAAGAAAAAAGGTACGAAACATGACTTTTAACCAATTACCGATCAAAAGCTGCAAACTAGTTTTTTGAATTTTTCAACTTGAAAAAAGGGAGAATCAAATTCAAAACTATGGCTCGACCATTCACACAAGACTATTCAAATCTCATCCCAAAACCAATCTCGTTCGAATGAATCGACCATTGTCAATCGGCGCACAAAATCACCAGTACTTGTTGTGGGTAAGCCTGCAGCAAGCGAATCCCGACAGCAATTAACAAAAAACAACAAGCAGAAACAGTATTGACTTGCTGCGTTATGCGCGTGGAGAACAAGGACGCAGATAGATTTTAAGCCGATTGGCGGAGGTCTTGATTTTTGGGGTACCTTTTTTATCAAGAAAAAAGGTACGGAAAATGACTTTTAGCCAATTACCGTTCAAAAGCAGCAATTTAGTTTTTCGAAAAAAGGGAGAATCAAATTCAAAACTCTCACACGACCATTCACTCAAGACTATTCAAAATCTCATCCCTAAACCAATATCAATCGGATGTTCCAATTAAACAACAACCGATTGACAATTCTTGAGCAACAACTATCAAACCAATAACTCACACACAACTAAATAAGTTCTCCAAACCAATTACCTATTCCAAATCATATTGTTTGATTTTTCGGTATAGCGTTCGCTCCGAAATACCCAATTCTTGTGCAGCTTTCTTGCGTTTGCCATTGTGTTTATCCAGTGATTTTTTTATCAATTCAATTTCTTTTTGCTCCAATGACAATGATTCTGGTTCCATATTGGCTTCTGTGATATCGATGTAATCACCCGATTTTACCAAGTTAGTTCCAGGATTGATTTGTACTACGGTAGGTGTAACAGGTGTTGTATGGTGAACAGTATTGAGTTCGTTTGCACTAAAAATAGGGTTGGCATTAACCGGAACATTACCAAAGTGCTCTCTGTTTTGCATCATGTCATAAACTACCCCTTTTAAATCAGAAAGGTCTTTTCGGAGATCGAGTAGAAATTTGTACATGATGTCTCTTTCACTCAGTTGCATTTCGTTGTTGAAATTGCCTAAAACCATTGGTAAACCTGTTTTCTCTGGTGGAAGTACTCTTTTTAATTCGGCGCCATTGACTATTTTATCTTCATCTAATACAGACAACTGCTCAGCAATGTTTTTCAATTGTCGGATGTTTCCTGGCCATCTAAAATTAACCAATAGTTGAAGTGCATCTGGTTCAAGTATGACAGGTTTAGAATGGTACTTTTCTGCAAAGTCTGCAGAGAATTTTCTAAACAATAAGTTGATGTCTTCTTTACGTTCTCTCAATGGTGGCACCTTAATTGGAACAGTTGAAAGTCGGTAATACAAATCTTCTCTAAATTTACCAGTCATGGATAAATCGAGCAAATCTTTGTTGGTTGCAGCTACAACCCTAACATCTGTTTTTTGTGCTTTGCTAGAACCTACTTTAATGAATTCTCCACTCTCTAAAACCCGTAATAAACGTGCTTGGGTTTCAAGCGGTAGTTCTCCTACTTCATCTAAAAAAATGGTGCCTCCGTTAACTGTTTCAAAATAGCCTTTTCTTGTTTCGTGTGCACCAGTAAATGATCCTTTTTCATGGCCAAATAATTCTGAGTCGATGGTGCCTTCAGGAATTGCACCACAGTTTACTGCAATGAATGGCCCATGTTTGCGATGACTTAATGAGTGAATGATTTTTGAAAACGCTTCTTTCCCAACTCCACTTTCACCATTGATTAATACCGTAATGTCTGTGGCAGCAACTTTAACAGCTGTTTCCAATGCAATGTTTAACAAGGGTGAATTTCCTATAATCTCAAATCTTTGTTTGATATCTTGAATGTTCATTAGTGTGCCTAAGTATTAAGGTTGAGGAATATGTTCTATGGCTTTGCCTATCAAGGTAGTTTGTGTTGCACTTTCAATCCTTACCCTAACGTATTGACCTTTTTCATAATTTTCTTTCGGGAAAATAACAATGATGTTTTGGTCATTTCGGCCACGTAAATCTTGATCGGAACGTTTAGAAAAACCTTCAGCTAAAACCGTATGTATTTTACCAATTTCTCTTTGGTTTAAATAAACAGAATTCTTTTGTTGTGTACCAATTATTTCAGCCAATCTACTGCTTTTAACTTCAGCTGGTACATCATCAGCATATCTTCTCTGTGCCAAGGTGCCTTCTCTTTCACTGTATGCATACATAAAGGCAAAATTGAACTGCAGGTCACGCATCATGTTAACAGTTTCTTGGTGTTCAGCATCTGTTTCTGTGCAAAAGCCAGCAATGATATCAGTGGAAATGCCACAGTTTGGTATCAATTCTCGGATGCGTTGAATACGTTTTATCAACCATTCTCTGTCGTAGGTGCGGTTCATTAAATTCAACACTCGGCTATTGCCCGATTGAATTGGAAAATGAATATGCTTGCAAATATTGGGATGGCTTTGCATGGCAAACAATACCTCATCGGTAATGTCTTTAGGATGCGAACTGCTAAAACGAACCCTCAAATTTGGCGCAACAGCTGCCACTTTTTTTAATAAACCAGCAAAATTGCAAATACTTTCGCCTGCATCATTTTGTTCATTGTATGAATCTACATTTTGTCCTAGCAAGGTGACTTCTTTGTAGCCAGCTTGATACAACTCGGTTGCTTCCTTTACAATAGACGCAGAAGGTCTGCTCCTTTCTCTTCCTCTTGTAAAAGGTACCACGCAAAAAGAACACATGTTGTTACAGCCCCTCATAATGGAAATAAATGCAGTAACTCCATTCGAACTCAAACGTACTGGAGTAATTTCAGCATAAGTTTCTTCTCTCGACAACAATACATTGACCGCTTTGCTTCCTTCATCAACTTGTTCAATGAGTCTGGGAATGTCTCTGTATGCATCTGGGCCTACAACAATGTCTATGATTTGTTCTTTTTCAAGTAAATCATTTTTTAGTCTTTCTGCCATACAACCCAATACCCCAATGATTAATTTTGGATTTTTCCGTTTGTGGGGTTTGAATTCTTTCAATCTTCCCCAAACATGTGATTCTGCATTGTCTCTGATTGAACAAGTATTGATAAAAACTACATCTGCTTGTTCTATTTGGTGGGTGGTTTGAAACCCCTTGTCTGATAAGATGGATGCTACTACTTCGCTGTCAGCCAGGTTCATAGCACAGCCATAGGTTTCAATGTATAGTTTTCTTTGGGCATTGGGACGCTCAATATTTGCGGTGATTCCTTTCATTGGGTATTTAAATTCGACCTGCAAATATATAGAATATCTGACAGTCTGGCAGTTTTTTAAGTCTTTATCAGGTAAAAATTAAATTGGGTAAATGTACTTATGCTGCTTCATAAACTTGTGAAAAAGGCTCATTTACCGCATATTGCAGGCCTATATTATTTCTTATGAAAGTATTGGTAACAGGCAGTAATGGGCTTTTAGGTCAAAAGTTGTTGGATCATTACAAACAATTTCCAGAAGTTGAACTGATTGCAACAGCAAGAGGAGCTGACAGGTATCCCTTTCCGGGAAATTATACTTACTGTGCTTTAGACATTACAATTGAAGCGGAAGTGAACCAAGTATTCAATGAAACAAAACCCGATGTCGTTATACATACAGCAGCAATGACCAATGTAGATGCCTGTGAATTAGATCAGGTAAACTGTGATTTGCTCAATGTTAAAGCGGTTCAATTTATTGTGAATGCTTGTAACCAAATTAACGCTCATTTGATTCATTTGTCAACCGATTTCATCTTTGATGGTACACATGGTCCCTTGCATGAAAACGAAAAGCCCAATCCGCTTAGCTATTATGGGCACTCTAAACTCAAGGCAGAACAATTGGTGCAAGCCCATTCAAATTCATGGGCAATTCTTCGCACAGTATTGGTGTATGGTGTTGTCAAAGACATGAGCCGTTCCAATATTGTATTGTGGGCTAAAAATGCTTTAGAAAGTGGTAAGTCCATTCAAGTGGTAGCAGACCAGTTCAGGACCCCTACATTGGCCGAAGATTTAGCAAAAGCTTGTGCATTGGTTGCTGCTCAAAAAGCAACTGGTATTTTTCATATTTCTGGTCAAAACTTTATGAGTATTTATGATTTGGTGGTGCAGGTTGCCGATTTTTGGAACTTGGATAAATCATTGATCAGCATGTCCAGCAGTGAAGGCATTCAACAACCAGCCAAGCGACCACCTATTACTGGCTTTCAAATTCACAAAGCTATTACTCTGCTGAATTACCAAGCGCATACTTTTAAGGAAGGCCTTCAAATTGTAGACAATCAACTCAAATCTCTTCACCATGCATAAATTTATTTTGCTCTCAGACCAAGTAGAACCAGCAGGTTTCTGGTTTTGGTTTTTAACTGAAATCTTTTTTGGTGCCTTTGTTTTTGCGCTGTTGTATTTTTTCATCGTAAAAAATCCAAAGTTGAACAAAGCCCCAGAAAACCATGAAAAAGACAAACCTTAAATTCATTTTTCAATCGTATTTTTATACACTACAAAAAGAGCAGCAAGGCATATACTTGTTGCTCTTTTTATTAGGAGTAATTGGAATTGCCAACGCCTGTATTCCATTGTGGGTTCATCAAGATCCAATTACTGTTCAATTGATTACGCAAACAGACGCGTCAATGCCTGAAACTAAAATTGCATCCAACTTGATTACAAGTGACAAGGTTCAAAAGCCTTCTAGGGTTGAACTCAATACAACCGATTCTGTTGCTTTGGAAAAATTGTACAAAATTGGGCCTAAGTTAGCGGGGAAAATTATTGCTTACAGAACAAAATTAGGTGGGTTCCATTCCGTTTATCAATTGACAGAAATTTATGGCTTTCAAGAAGATTTTTTATACGACTTGCAGGATGTCATTTATGTCAATCCGAGTAAAGTGCATAAATTCAATTTAAATACCTGTGAACTGGCCTCGTTGCAACAGCATCCTTATTTCAAATATTCATTGTCAAAACAATTGATTCGTTTCCGAGAACAGCATGGTGCTTTCAATCAACTCACAGATATCAAAGCACTCAAAACCATGAATGATTCTATTTACAATTTAATTTTACCCTACATAGAAATTACAAAGTAAAAAAAATGTAAAGGGTTTCAATTTCTGAACATAATTGAAGATATTGCAGCCATAAATAAAACCAATTCAAATGATGAATTTTGAACAAACAGAAAGCCAGCAAATGATAGCAAACATGGTCAGAGATTTTGCAGAAAGACATGTTAGGCCCCATGTGATGGAATGGGACGAATCGCAGATTTTCCCAAGAGAATTGTTCAAGCAAATGGGCCAAATGGGTTTGATGGGTATTTTGGTGCCTGAAAATTACGGAGGTTCAGGCCTTGGCTATTTTGAATACATGACGGCTATCATTGAAATGTCCAAAGTATGTGGTTCAGTTGGTTTAAGTATGGCTGCACACAATTCATTGTGTACGGGTCATATCCTTTATTTTGGTAACGAGGAACAAAAACAAAAATGGTTGCCTAAACTGGCAACTGGAGAATGGATAGGTGCATGGGGCTTAACAGAAGCAAATACTGGAAGCGATGCCATGCGCATGCAATGTGTTGCAAAAAGAGACGGAGATGAGTGGGTATTGAATGGAAGTAAAAACTGGATCACACATGGTATTTCAGGAGAAGTAGCTGTTGTCTTAGCAAGAACTGGAGAATTGTTAGATTCTAATGGCATCAGTGCTTTTGTAGTAGAGAGAGGTACTCCTGGCTTTAGAGGAGGAAAGAAAGAAAATAAATTGGGCATGCGTGCTTCTGAAACTGCTGAATTGATATTTGAAGATTGTCGAATTCCTGCAGCAAATCTTTTAGGTAAAGAAGGTGAAGGGTTCAAGCAAGCCATGAAAATCTTAGAAGGTGGTCGTATTTCAATAGCGTCATTGTCTTTAGGTATTGCAAAAGGTGCTTATGAAGCCTCAACAAAATACGCCAAAGAAAGGCACCAATTTGGACAGCCAATTAGTAACTTTCAAGGCATTTCTTTCAAATTAGCAGACATGGCTACCAGAATAGAGGCTGCAGAATTGTTAACCCTTCAGGCAGCAGACAGAAAAAACAAAGGTTTGAGTGTTAACAAAGAAGGAGCATTTGCCAAATATTATGCCAGCGAGGTAGCTGTATGGGCTGCAACAGAAGCAGTTCAAATATTCGGGGGATATGGCTATACCAAAGATTTTCCAGTTGAAAAGTTTTACAGGGATTCTAAACTTTGTACGATAGGAGAGGGAACCAGTGAAATACAGAAATTGGTTATTGCCAGAAGTATTCTAAAGTAAATTAAGGCAATAAATTGATTTCAAAAACCTCAGAAAGCTTTTCTTTCAGTACTTTTTTAACCGTATCAATCTCAAGCTTTTTTCCAAGCTCTCTCTCCATAGATGTAACATCTTTGTCGTCTATGCCACATGGAACTATGTGTTTGAAGTAATTCAAGTCGGTATTGACATTGAATGCAAAGCCATGCATGGTTATCCATCTGCTACACCTAACACCCATTGCACAAATTTTTCTTGCATTGGGTAAATCAGCATCTAACCAAACACCAGTATAACCCTCGTACCTTCCAGCTTTAATGCCATAATGTGCCAAGGTTAAAATAATGGCCTCCTCAAGGTTTCTCAGGTAAAGATGAATATCAGTGTAAAACTGTTCCAAATCAAAAATAGGGTAACCAACTATTTGGCCCGGACCATGAAAAGTGATATCACCTCCTCTGTTAATCGGAAAAAAAGTAGCGTTGATGGCTTTTAGCTCTGCTTCATTCAACAACAAGTTTTCTATTTTACCACTTTTACCCAAAGTGTAAACAGGTGGATGTTCGCAGAATATGAGATGGTTCTCAATTGGATCAGCCCCCATTTCACCTGATAGCCTTCTTTGGTATTTTAAATCGGCTGATTGCTTAAAAATGTTTTCTTGTTGGTCCCAAGCTTTTTGGTATTCAATAAGCCCCCAGTCAGAGAATATAACGGGTTTTTGCATGAATTATTTGTAAATATCTTTCAGCTCAACAGGCTTGTCATTTTTACCTTTTTTACGCATTTTCATGTTCAATAATTCAACCAAGATAGAGAAAGCCATGGCAAAATAAACATATGCTTTTAAGTTGATTTGTTGAGCTATTTCATGGTTCCAGCCTTCAATCACTAACATTACACCAATTACCAGTAAGAAGGCTAAAGCCAATAATTTTACACTTGGATGTTGGTTAATAAAATCAGAAATCAAGCCAGAGAAGAAAAGCATAATGATCATTGAGATGATAACTGCTAATATCATAATGGGTAAGTCTTGAGCCAAACCAACAGCTGTGATAATTGAGTCAAATGAAAATACAATATCAATCAAGATAACTTGTAAAACTACATTCCAAAAAACGGCCTTTACTTGTTTGCTTTTTTCTTCGGTATCATGCTCAAGTAATTCAAAAATTTCTATAGTGCTTTTATAAAGTAAAAACAATCCTCCAGACAATAAAACCAAGTCTCTGATGGTAATAGGATGGTCTCCAAAGTTAAAAATGCTTACAGGTTCGCTGTGAACAATATTTGCTAAAAAACTCAATAGTACAATGCGTATGAATAGTGCCAAAAACAATCCAATTCTTCTGGCTCCAAGTTGTTTAGATTGTTCTAGTTTTCCAGTTACCAAAGAAATGAAAATGACATTGTCAATGCCCAGTACAATTTCCATTACCGTCAAAGTAATCAAAGAAATCCAAGCTGCAGGTTGTGAGAGTAATTCTAACATTGGTCTTATTTAGCAAGTGCAAAAATAGTAAAAATAAATCAATGAGGGGTGCTTTCTAAATGTTTCATGATTTGCAATGCCATTGTTTTGGTTTCAGTGGCAGGAATCCAATTTATTTCAGTATCTCGTTTGAACCAAGTCATTTGACGTTTGGCATAGTTACGGGTATGTTGTTTGATTTTATCAATTGCAAACGCTAAGCTGCAGGTATTGTCAAAGTATTCAAACAATTCTTTGTAGCCTACAGTTTGCAGTGCGTTCAATGCTTTTATTGGATAAAGTTTTTTGGCCTCAGCTAATAATCCTGCTGCCATCATATGATCTACCCTTTCATTGATCCTATTGTACAATGCTTCTCGGTCTGTTAAAATGCCAAATTTATGAATTTCAAATGGACGTTTTATTGCGGGTTGAACCAACTCTACTTGTTGGATTTCCATTTCAATTGCACGCATTAAACGTTGGGGGTTTGATGTGTCAATTTGTTGAAGCTTAACCGGATTTAATTCATGCAGACGTAGTTGCAATGCTGTTATACCTGAGTTTTGGTATGTTTTTTCTAATTCAGCCCTTAAGTTTAAATCAGCTGCAGGCATGGTGCTCATACCCTGGCATAATGCCTGAACATACAAGCCAGATCCGCCACAAACAACCACATTGTTGTATTTTTGAAACAGTGTTTCAAGTAATTTTAAGGCTGTTCTTTCGAAATCTCCAGCACTAAAATAATCAGCAGGTTCAAGGTTATTGATGAAATGATGTTGAACCATCTCCAATTCAACCATGGATGGTTTAGCCGTTCCAATATCCATTGATTGGTAAAATTGTCTGGCATCTGCAGAAATAATTTCTGTTTGAAGTAGCTTGGCTATTTCTATTGAAAGGGCAGTTTTTCCTGAAGCTGTAGGCCCGACTATTACAATCAATTTTTTTGGGGCTGCCATTATTCTTTATTTAGAATTAGATGGTACAAATTTAACAATCTTTCAAATTCCATTTCCCAATTGTAAGAATGATCACTCAATTGTATACAATTGGCTGCCAATTGTTCATAGTATATTTGGTTAGAAACCAATTTTTGTATTGCATTTTGAATAGCTACTGGGTCCGTAATGTTTACAGCAATGCCAATGGCATGTTGCGTGTTCAAGTCAGTATATATTTTCTTATTGCAAAAAATTGAAGGCAATCCCAATGCCATGTATTCAAAAAGTTTACGTTCATGAGAGAGTACCTCGCCATCTGCTTGATTTTTAATACATATTCCTATGTTCGATTGCTTAGATATTGCTAACCAATTTTCTCGATGGAGTTCTCCATAAAAATGAACTTGATTTTTTATTTCAGGCCAAAAAAACAAATGGTCAAACCCCTGAAGAAACTGTGGCTCAATCAAGCCAATTAAATCAAATTGAACTTCAATGCCTGCTTTTTTAAGCAAATAAATGGCTTCCAAAACAGGGTCAATATTGTAGTAATAATCTCTTAACCTACCAACATACAATAACCTAGGAGAGGTTTTTTTGAACCTGTTTTGAGTTCGGAATTGTTTGAATAATTGCAGTTCGGCAAAATTTTGAACGATGGTTACATTTTCATCTGCTTCAATGAACAGTTTTTCGATATTTTTTTTATCAGCAATGACTGGTATAAAATGAATGTAATTTTTAGCAATGTTCATGAGTATTTGATATACAAATACCAAAACAGGTTTCAGCCATTTGGGAAGCCATTTTCTATAATAAATATCTGAAGCAGTATTTTCATGGATATCGTATATAACATGTTTTCCTGATACACTAAGTAATATACCTACCAAGAGCAGCTCTGCATCGTGAAAATGGTATACGGATGCATCTGTTTTCAAAGCATAGTAAAAGCATTGAAAACGTGTTTTTAAAAGTCTCAAAAATGGGTGTTTGGATTGCTGAATGACTTTAACCTGTATTTGGTTATGCTGAAATTCTTGTTCGCCAATTCCAATTAAATATACCTCAAAATACCTTGAAAGACTCAAACATTCTCTGTCAAATACCCTTGAATCAGTGGTTTTGTGAACGGAGGAAAAATGACAGATACTGGTTTTTTTCAATGGAATCATTTGGAATACTGACCACAAGTTTATTAAATAAATATCGGATTGCATTGAAGCTATTGAATTTAATGAAGCCCAATATTTAGCATTAAATTGACTAATTTTGTCTGCTAAATAATGAGGGTATGCAAAAAATTTTGAATTATATCAATGGTCAGTTGGTTGAACCTGTTGCTGGTAATTATATTGACAATTACAATCCTGCTACAGGCAAAGTTTACAGTTTATGTCCGGATAGTGATGAACAAGATGCAATATTGGCTATTGCTGCAGCCAAAGCAGCCTTTCCTATTTGGAGTCAATATACCACTAATCAACGCAGCGCTATCTTATTGAAAATTGCAGCACTCATAGATCTCAATAACGATGCATTGGCTCAAGCAGAAAGCATAGACCAAGGTAAACCATTTTGGTTGGCTCAAAAAGGTGAAATTCCCAGAGCACAATCAAACATGCATTTTTTTGCCACAGCCATCGAACATTTTGCCTCTGAATCTCATGCTATGGGTGATCATGCCATCAACTACACACTCAAAACGCCACTTGGAGTTGTAACCTGTATCAGTCCATGGAATTTACCATTGTATTTGTTTACATGGAAAATAGCCCCAGCATTGGCGGCGGGTAATTGTGTGGTGGCAAAACCCTCCGAGATAACGCCAATGACAGCCTATCTTTTTGCTAAAATTTGTATGGAAGCAGGTTTGCCTCCTGGGGTATTGAACATTGTGCAGGGTTTGGGCACCAAAGTAGGGCCAGCTCTTACTACACATCCCGATGTAAAAGCTGTTTCATTTACCGGCGGCACAAAAACAGGCGAACAAATTGCCAAGGTTGCAGCACCACTTTTTAAGAAATTATCTTTGGAATTAGGAGGTAAAAATCCCAATATCATCTTCGCTGATTGTGATTTCAAAAAAGCGGTTGCGGAGAGTGTAAGGTCTAGTTTTACCAACCAAGGAGAAATTTGTTTATGCGGCTCAAGAATATTTGTTGAACGCAGTATTTACGATCAATTCAAGACGGAATTCTTGGCGCAGGTTGCCAATTTAATAGTAGGTGATCCTCTTCATGCCGCTACCAAAGTAGGAGCCATAGCATCTAAAATACATTTCGAAAAAGTGATGTCATACATTGCATTGGCTAAAGAAGAAGGTGGACAGATCATAGCAGGTGGACACGCAGTAACCTTACCAGGTGAACTCTCAGAAGGCTATTACATAGCCCCAACTGTTATTGAAGGGTTAGCTTATAATTGTAGAACCAATTTGGAAGAAATTTTTGGACCTGTGGTTACCATAATGCCTTTTGATTCTGAAGAGGAAGTTTTACAAATGGCAAATGCCACTCAATATGGATTAGCTGCAACAATTTGGACAGAAAACGTAACAAAAGCACACCGTGTAGCTGCTCAAATTCAAGCCGGAATTGTTTGGATCAATTGTTGGTTGTTGCGTGATTTAAGAACACCATTTGGTGGAGTTAAACAGAGTGGAGTAGGAAGAGAGGGTGGATGGGAAGCTTTGAGATTCTTTACAGAACAAAAGAATGTTTGTATTAAATTGAACTAGGTTTTTCAAATAAAGCTGCAGCAATACCATCAGCAAAAAACCTAGCATCTTTACTCAGAAAATAATGGGTATTGGTTTCAATGATTTTACCTTCATTGATCCATTTGCTAAAGCCCGATTTGTAAGTTTGAATTGGCAAATCAGCAATTAATTTACTGAGTCTATGTTTATCTATTCCTTCTCTGGTTCTCAGGCCTGTCATGAGGTATTCGTTGTACCTGTCAAATGGGCTCAATTCCTCAGTTTCTTCATAAACGGAATGTTTATCTATTGCTTGTTTGTACAATTGATTGTTGCTCAGGTTCCAAGTTCTATGTGTGCCATTGTAACTATGGGCTCCAGGTCCTATGCCTATGTAATGAACCCCACTCCAATAGGCACTGTTGTGCTTAGATTCATATCCTTTTTTTGCAAAATTTGAAATTTCATATTGTTCAATACCATTTGCAGCTAACTGATCTATCAATAAAATGAATTGTTCATTGGCTTGCTCATCATCTAGTTCAGGTAATAATTTATTGTTGATTTGATATGCCAAAACTGTTTTAGGTTCTACCGTTAAACAATAACTTGAAACATGAGGAACCTTCAATGCAATTGCAATTGCTATATTGTTAAGCCATTCTGTATGACTCAACCCAGGTATGCCATATATTAAGTCTATACTGATATTGTTAAATCCAATTTCTTGAGCCAATTGAATGCCTTTTATAGCCTGTTCTTGGTTATGAGCTCGGTTCATTAGCAGTAAATCGGTATCTCTGAAACTTTGAATGCCTATACTCAGTCTGTTGAATCCCAATTGCAACCAATCACTTAATTTTTCTGGATGCATGTCATCAGGATTGGCCTCCAATGTCATTTCAATAACCTGGCTAGTATCAGTTAAACTCTGAATACAGCTCACAATTTTTTTGAGTTGATTGGTGTTTAAAATACTAGGACTCCCGCCTCCAAAATAAATGGTATGAATGGTCTGTTTATTGAGAAGGGCAGCTTTCTGATGTAATTCTTTACAGATTGCTTCCAATATTGCATCAACATGTTGTAAACTTGTGCTGAAGTGAAAATTACAGTAATTGCACGCTTGTTTACAGAATGGAATATGAATGTATAGGCCTGACATGAATGAATGCTTGCTTGCAGACAAATCTAAGCACAAATTGTGAGTCATCTTAAAAAAATAGGAACAATTGCCATTTTCTTACTGGTACAAACAACCTTGTATGCACAAGTTCAATTGCGCATGGCATTGAGCCAAGTAGTTTCAACAAAATCTGCCATCACTTACACAGCAGATTCCTTTCCTCAATTACAGGAAAGGTTGAACAAGTACATTGATTCTTGTAAGAATTTGGGTTATTTATTTGCTGGTTACGACAGCATTATTAAAGTGGATACTTTTCAATTTGCTACAACAGTGAATTTAGGGTTATGTTTCGAATCTGTCATGCTTGCAGCTGGTAATTTACCAGAAGCCTACCATACCTATCTGTTTCCAAAACGCAGTCAAAAGCAAGTGTTCATACCGTTTTATAAATGGCAAAAGCAACTGATAAAAGTATTGAATAAAGCAGAAGAACAAGGTTATCCATTCGCACAAATATTTCTCGATTCTATTTGGTTAGATAGCCAACACATAAATGCTGTTATCAGTTTCAATCAAGGTCCACTGATACGTTTTGATAGCATCTCTTTAGGTGGGCCAGTTCATTTGCAAGCACAGTACCTGATACACCTGAGTGGCATACAACCAGGAATGCTGTATAACGAAAAATTACGCGCCAATTTTGATGCTAAAATCAGAGAACTACCTTTTGCAAGACTGAGTAGTCCAACTGCAATTTATTTTTACGGAAACAGCGCCAAGCCATATCTATCGCTCAGTCAAGTTAAATCAAATGTATTCGATGGTATCATAGGTTTTGCTCCTAAAAGTAGTCTCAACCAATTATTGGTTTTAACAGGAGACATAAAGTTAAAATTGTGTAATTTATGGGGTACAGGATTACAGTTAGAAACGGCTTTCAGAAGTTATTTGATAGGTTCCAGAGAACTGCAATTGAATGCTGAAATTCCGTATGTCAATAAATATAAACTGGGCATCTCCTATGCTTTTCGGATGCTTAAATTTGACAGTTTGTACCTTGAATTGAACCAAGATTTTGGATACAAAATCATAGAGCGTGAAGGTTTGTCATTAAGAATGGTATACAAAAATAAACGTTTCAATTTATTGTACACAGACACGTCATGGGTTAGACAATACCAAAATATACCTCAGCTTCATGATGCGCTCAGCAATCAATTGGGATTACAATTTGCTTTCAAAAAGCTGAACGATGAACAATACCCAACCAAAGGTTATATTTTGCAATTGAATGCCAGTGTTGCCGAAAGAAAACTCCTTAAAAATGAGTTGATTGAAAATGTTCTTTTCACGAATAACAACCAACAATTTTATACTGTCTATGACAAACATGATTTAACCAGTATTCAATGGCATTTAGCTGCTGAAATGAAATCATACATACCCATTAGCCCAAGTTTTAATTTGATGGGACAGTTTTGTGCAGCATCCATCAATGGTCCTTCCATCCTTCAACAAGAACAGTTCAGAATAGGAGGGCTTAAAACTTTAAAGGGCTTTGATGAACAAAGTTTGTTTGCAAATCAATATATTTCGGGCAATATTGAATGGAGGTATTTACTTCCTCAAAATTCTTCATTTATTTTGTTTTACAATCAAGCTTGGATGAACAATCAACTTTTCAGTAACAATCAGTACAACAATGCCAAAGGTTTTGGTGCAGGCATACAAATTAACACTAGCAATGGGGTCTTATCAATGTATTATGCTGTCGGTAAAATAAACAGTGGAGATTTCAACTTCAATGCTGCCAAAATTCATTTCGGTTACAACCATCTGTTCTAGTGAGTAAAATCAATCGCCATATTTATTTGTTACTATTTTGCATGATGTGTTCTTTTTTAAAAGCACAAGCACCCATTCAAGCGGATACAATTGCAAACCAACTTTCAATTCCTGATTCTATTCAAACCATTGTTTTGAAGCCAAACCACTCCAAATTTTCATTGTTGGACAGTATCAGGAATCCGACTTCTATACGAAAAGAAATTTATCCATCAGAAGCCATTACCCGCGTTATTTTTGAAGAAGAAGTCAAACAACGCAATTTGCCAAGTGTTAAACAAATACAGTACAGAACTGCTCGGCAGGGGAATTGGAAATTTTGGGCTTTGAGTTTGATCATCTTTTTTTTGGCAGCTGTTCGCTTGTTCAACATAAAAAGATTTGATGCCATCATTTTGGCGGCCACAGATATGGGTTTGAATGTGAAATCTTGGCTAGAAAAAGGACCAAATTATTTGTTGACATCTTTCCTTATTTTCTTGGGTTTCGTTGCTTCCTTGTCGCTTTTTGCCGTAAGTTACGCTGAGCGCAGGGGCTTAATTGAAAAAGGTATAGATTTTGAAGTATTTTGGAAAATTGCAGGCTTTGTTACATTGGTGTATCTGGCTAAGATTGTATTGAATTTTTTTGTAGGAGCGCTTTTTAAAATGCTTGATTTGGCAACCTTGTTTGTTTTCAATGCTATTTCTATTAATAATTTAATTGGACTTTTGTTATTGGCATTTAACCTCATGTATATTTATGTTCCGGGTTATGAAACATCCAGAATCATTGCTGCTTTGGCCATCATAGTTATTTTAGTAGGTTTCATTTTCAGAACCTTAAAAAATTTATTATTGGGAATTGAAGCAATGAAGTATCCAACAATTTATCTTTTTACCTATCTTTGCGCCTTCGAAGTATTTCCATGGTTTATTGTATTTAAACTGTATTTAAATACCTGGTTCAATTGAAAAACGAAAAAATAAAGAGTGTTATTGTGTCTCAACCCAAGCCAGAAAGCGAAAAGTCGCCTTGGTTTGATTTGGCTAAAAAGCAAGGGTTGAAAATTGATTTCAGGCCATTTATTCAGGTAGAACCTATTTTACTCAAAGAGTTCCGCCAACAGAAGGTAACCATCCTAGACCATACTGCCATCATTTTAAATTCAAGAAATTCAGTAGACAATTTCTTCAGAATCTGTACTGAGTCTAAAATTGAAATTCCCGCAGACATGAAATACTTCTGCGTGAATGAAAGCATTGCCAATTATTTAGCTAAATACATTCAAGTTAGAAAGCGAAAAATCTTCATTGGTAAAGGCACTGAATCAGAACTCCAGCCATTGTTCAAAGCACATCCAACTGAAAAATACCTTTTCCCTTGTTCAGATTGGCGCAAGCAAGACATTGAGAAATTCATGAAGAAAAATAAAATTGCTTTTAAAGAAGCATTTTTCTACAGAATTAAATCAGCTGATCTGTCAGATTTAACCAATGTCAATTACGACATTATTGCTTTTTTTTCTCCTGCAGACATCAGGTCATTGTTCGAAAATTTTCCAAAATTCAAACAGAAGAAAACTTGTATAGCAGGTTTTGGTGCAACAACTATCAAAGCCATGGTTGAAGCTGGTTTGAATGTCAATATTCAAGCCCCAACCCCTCAAACACCGTCAATGGTGATGGCCATTGATAAATTTGTAGAGGCCATCAATAAGGGTTAAACATTAGCCTTATCCACATTTGTCAAAGCACAGTTTGGATTAAAAATTCTTCTCGATTGCTTTTTTAAAAAGAATTTATTCGTATAATTGTTTTCTAGAAAAATTAGGCTATGCCAATGAACAACAGCTATACAAGAATTTTATTTGTAATGATTGCTTTTTCATGCAGTCGGTTTGTATTTGCACAACAAGACCCGCAGTACAGTCAATTTATGCACAACAAACTGACATACAACCCAGCATTTGCAGGGAATGGCGATAAATTTTGTGCAACATTGTTACAAAGAACCCAGTGGGTTGGTTTTGGTGGTGGAAATGAAATGGCAGGTACACCAAATCCAGTACCTAGAGGAACGGCACCAACCAATTTAGTAGGTTCTTTTAGTGCACCAATTGGTAAAAGATTCGGATTAGGATTGAATGTTTTGAGAGATGAGCTGGGTTTTGAACTGTCAATTGTTCCATCTGTTTCCATCGCATACAAACAACCTTTGAAGAACGATGCACAACTGGCCATTGGTTTCAATGCCGGATTTATGCAGAAATCTTTGGATGGTGACAAACTAAAAGCACTTGACCCAGGTGACCCTAAAATTCCTACATCAATGGTTAGAGGTAACGCCATGGATTATGGTTTTGGATTGTATTACACCAAACCACAATTGTCAGTTTTTGATAATTTCTACGCAGGTTTATCAGCAACCCATTTGAACCAAGCTAAAGTAACTTATGAATGGAATGGAAATAGCAGACAAGTTCAAAATGTAATGCATTACTATTTTGTTGCAGGAGCAGAGTACAATTTAAGCAGTACCATTACATTACAGCCAAATATTTTAGTTAAAAAAGACCCAGCAAAAATTCAAACTGATTTCAACTGTTATGCCATCTGGAACCAAAAAATCAGAGGTGGTTTAACATGGAGGCCAATGGATGCTGTATCTGTTTTGGCAGGCTATCAACTTGGTAACAATTTATATGTAGGTTATTCGTATGATTTAACTACATCCAGAATTTTGACTTACAGTGCTGGTTCACATGAATTCTTGATTCGTTATTGCTTTGGCATTAAATACACCCCTGTGGTAAGGCCCCCAGTTCCGGTTTTAACTCCAAGGTTCATGTAATAAAATCGTAAAGAATTCGTTATATAAAAAAATCATAAAACTTGGATTTTTCAATGTATTTAATATATTTGCCCAAATAGACTAATTATAAACTGAAATAAAATGAAGACATTAAGGTGGTTTGTATTTTCCGTATTTCTTAGCTCAATCGCTGGTTGCGGCTTGAGTTCAGATTCTGGAGAACTAACTGGTGTATCTGGTCGTAAGGCTTGGTTCCACCCTCAACCATATGGTACGGTTTATATTCCTTCAGGTTCCATTCACGTGGGATCAAACGAACAGGATATCCCAAACACAATGATTTCGCCTAACAAGCAAATCACCATTACGGCATTTTACATGGACGATACTGAAATCACAAACAACGAGTACCGTCAGTTTGTAGATGGTGTATTGGATTCTATATACCGTGAAAAATTGGGTGAAAAATTTCAATACCCATTGGTTGACCCAATTTCTGGTGATGAAACTGGTGAACATGCCATTAAGTACAACGAAAAAATTGAGGCAGAAGATGCCAAAAACGGAGATGTTCAAGATTTGTATTACCAAGGTGGTGAAATCTATTACAGAACCAAACAATTTGATGTAAGAAAAATCAAATACCGTTACGATTACATAGATTTAAGAGCAGCTGCTCAGTTGAAACGCCAAGATTCTTACAAAGTTTCTCGCGAGAAATTCAAAAAAACTGAAGAGGTTGAAATTTATCCTGACACTTTGGTGTTCATGAGAGATTTTACCTATGCATACAATGAGCCAATTTCAACCATGTACTATTGGCATCCAAAATATGACGATTATCCTGTAGTTGGTGTAAATTGGAAACAAGCCCGCGCATTTGCACATTGGAGAACATTTAAATTGAATGCTTTCTATGCTGAAAATGACGAAAACGGCGTAACAGCTTTCCGTCTTCCAACAGAATATGAGTGGGAGTATGCAGCAAGAGGCGGTCGTGACCAAACAATGTATCCTTGGGGTAGTGCATATGTAAAAAATGCAAAAGGTTGTTCATTGGCAAACTTCAAGCCAGGCAGAGGAGATTACAGTTCAGATGGCGGTGTGTACCCTATCCGTGTTGGTTCATACTTCCCGAATGATTACGGATTGTATGACATGAGTGGTAATGTTGCAGAATGGACCATTTCAGCTTATGCCGAGTCATCACACATGTTTTCACATGATTTGAACTCGGACTATCAATATGATGCAAAAGACGATGAGCCTGAAACCTTGAAAAGAAAAGTCATCAAAGGCGGTTCTTGGAAAGACATTGCTTACTATATTCAAAACGGAACAAGAACATATGAATACCAAGATTCAGCAAATTCATACGTTGGTTTCAGAACAGTTCAGAGCTACGTAGGTCGCTCAAACAGAGACAAGAAATAATTTCTTATAAAAACATTTTATTAACCATTTTAAATAATTTCAAATGAAAAACAGCTTTTTAGAAAGTAAACTTTTTAAATCAATTATGGCCAAGGCTTATGGACTTGGTGCTTCTGTAGTTATCGTTGGTGCTTTGTTCAAAATTCTTCACTTAGCTGGAGCTGACTTCATGTTAATGGTCGGTTTGTTAACTGAAGCTGCAATTTTCGCGATTTCTGCATTTGAGCCTCCTCACCAGGAGCCAGATTGGACTTTAGTTTACCCTGAATTAGCTGGTTTAGATCCTAAAGAAAAGAAGGCTTCAGGTAATAACGGAAGCGTTACACAACAATTAGACAAAATGTTGGCTGATGCTAAAATAGGTCCTGAATTGATTTCTAGCTTAGGCAATGGTTTCAAATCTTTGAACGACAATGTTTCGGGTTTAAAAGACATCTCTGGTGCAGTAGTTGCAACTGATGCATACAGCAAAAATGTTAAACAAGCTGCTGATTCTTTGAGCACCATTAACGGTTCTTACGCCAAAGCTAGCAACGCGATGGAAAGTTTAGCAACTGCTGCTGAGGGCTCTAAAGAAATGGCTGCTCAACTTGATAAAATGAACAAAAACTTGTCTGCATTGAACAGTGTTTACGGAAACATGTTGGCTGCAATGAACGTTCGTAACTAATTTGTTTTTCATTTATTAAACACTCAAGAAAGAAGCAATGGCTGGAGGTAATGTAAGCGTAAGGCAGAAGATGATCAACATGATGTATTTGGTGTTAACAGCATTGTTAGCATTGAACGTATCAGCTGAAATCTTGAAAGCCTTCCATATGGTAGAAGTAAGTATGGACCGTGCTGGTGAAAACATTGAAAAGAAAAATGAAAACACCTTAAAAGCAATTAAGAAATACCACGAAGAAATAAGTCCTGCAGATGCAAAAGGAAAAGAAGCTTACGACAAATCGATCGAAGTGAAAAGAATTGCAGATGATGGCGTTAAATATTTCTCAGATTTAAAAGAAGAATTGATTGCCCTTGCAGGTGGTCGTAAAGACGGAAAATCAGATGAAGAGTTGTTGCAACCAAGTAACATTGAATTGCACGCAAATTTGATGATCAACCAAGGCAGAGGCAAAGAAGTCAAAGAAAAAATCAACCAAATTAGAAATCAGTTAATGGCCATTGTGCCAAAAGACAGACAAGGTGATATCAAATCAGATTTGATCATTGAAGAGCCTGAAGCTCCAAAAACATGGGAGTCTGAAATGTTCGAACATACACCTTTAGCTGCAGTTGTTGCCATTTTATCTAAAACACAAAATGACATCAAAAATACTGAAGCACAAATTTTGGATTACTTAAAAGGTTCTATCAAGGACGATGTTTTGATCATTGACAAATTGGAAGCTAAAATCATTCCTAACAATGGTACTTACATCACTTTGGGTAATAAGTATTCTGCTGATATCTTTTTAGCAGCATCTAGTTCAAGAACCAATCCTGATATCAGTGTGAACGGTTCTGCTGTTAAAGTTGATGGTGGAGTTGGTAAATACGAAGTAACTGCAACCAGAGAAGGTGAAAACAAATTCAAAGCAGTGATTGTAACCCAAGACGCTCAAGGTAAACCTAAAAGGGATGAAGTTGAAGGTTCTTATTTTGCTTTGGCACCGTTGGCTGTTATTTCAGCAACTAAAATGAATGTTGTTTACATTGGTTTAGACAATCCAATTTCAATATCAGTACCTGGTGTTTCTGCAAGAGAAGTAGATGTTACTTGTTCTGCTGGAGGTAAGTTGAGCAGAGACAAACAAGATGGAACCTATTTGTTAAGAGTTGATGGTTCTCAAAGAGAGGTAACTATTACTGCAAATGTGAAAGGAAAAACAATGGGCTTCCAAAAATACCGTGTGCGTCAAATCCCTAAGCCTATGCCTATGTTAGGTTCTATAGACCAAAGTGGTTCGTTCTCAGTTGGACAAATCAAGGCTGCAAGTTTTGTATTCACAGCATTGAAAGATTTTGCATTTGAAGGTGTAAATTATACTCCAATCAGATGGACAATCATCTACCAACCTAAAAGAGGAGATGGTAAATTTGCTCAAGGTAGTGGACCAAGCATTACAGGTGAGCCTAAAGCTTTGTTGCAATTGGCTAAACCAGGAGATACATATACTTTAACTGCTATCAGTGCACAAGGACCTGCAGGTGCCGTAAACTTGCCTGCTTCTTTAACCGTTACAGTTAGACAATAACAGCAATTAAACAGAACATTATGAAGAAGTCAATAATCATCCTCCTATTCAGTTTCTTGAGCTTTGGAAGCTTTGCGCAAGGAGTGTACGATGATTTCATCTACAACCGTCAAGCTGTGCAAGAACGTAAAGTCATTGCTTGGCCTTATTTAAGAGAGGCAGATGTGAAGTTTGCCAAACGTGTTGTGAGGGTGATTGATGTAAGAGAAAAGCAAAACCAGCCTATGGCTTGGCCTAAAAATCCTTTGAGTGTCATTGTTTACAATGCAGTGAAGGAAGGTAAATTGATTCCTTACAGAAACGATTCATTGACTTCACAAATGTCTATTGAGTATTTCATGACATTGGGTACTGATACAGATTACATCGAAACCCCAATTGATCCGAATGATCCGTCCTTGACCAAACCTGATACCATTGTAAACCCAATGATACCAGAATTGAGAATTCAAAAATTCAGAATTGTAGAAGATTGGATTTTTGACAAGAAGCATTCTCAAATGTTTGTTAGAATCATATCTATTGCGCCTCGTTACACACCAAAAATCAAGGGCAATGATTTGCCTGAACAAGATTTATGTGTATTGAAATACCATGCAAAAGATGGCAGTCCTGAAACAGATTTCAGACATATAGCTGTTAATTACGAATTGTTCAATAGACAAAACGATGCTGCACGTATTTCTTATGATGATTGGTTTGAGCAACGCATGTTCTCGAGCTATGTAACCAAAGAAGCGAACCAGCACGACATGTACATCAGAGAATACGAAGAATTCAGAGACAATGGAGTTGCTGCTTTGTTAGAAGGCGAGCGCATTAAGAATGAATTGTTTGAGATGGAGCATGATTTGTGGGAATACTAAACTCATTTAAACTATAAAAAAGGGATGTCAGTATTGACATCCCTTTTTTATGTAGTTGACTTTGTATTGTTTAGGAGAGTTGGTTCAATTTTATTTAAAATATTTTTATAAAAGTATTTGTAATCCAATTTCCTTTTTTATATTTGCACTCCCCTTAGGGAGGCATAGCTCAGCTGGTTCAGAGCATCTGCCTTACAAGCAGAGGGTCCTTGGTTCGAATCCATGTGCCTCCACAAACAAAACCTCGAAGAAATTCGAGGTTTTTTGTTTTTTTAACTTCACGTAACTGTTTATTAGATTTTGTGTTAGTTGTCAAAAATGGCAGTATTTTTTTTCAGTTCTGTGTTATATTTGATGACATTGAATGCGATTTATGAAAAGAATAGTTAGCTTTTTTAGCCTAGTTTTATTGTGTTTATTTTCACTGTATACCTTCGCCCAACAAACTGGTGATACCCTCAAAGTAAAAGTATTCCATTTTGCATCAGCAACAAGAGATACTGCCGTGCAATTGCCAGATTCAAATTTGAGTTTTGAGAAAATTATTTTGAAGTACACCATGCGTTGTAAAAATGCATTGGTGTCCAATTCAACCAACCGTGACCAAGGCTGTGGCGAATGGGATTATAGCTGCAATACCTATTTGGTTGATTCAACTAAAATAGAAGCAGTAGCAGCCACCAATTTGAATTACATGGTTTCTAATTTTAGTGGAAGTAATTTTAAGTATACCAGCAAACCTGTTTACGATTATAAAGTCTTTACTCAAAAAGAAGTTAAAGTAAATTCGGTTCAAAACGAAACCAAAGCAAGCATGGGTTTATTGGGCAGTCAGATTGCCGATTTTGTATTGGATGGAAATCAAAAATCAGGGAAATCTCAAATACTGTATACCGCTGCTGAAATGCAAACCGCAGGATTGATAGCTGGAAGCATTAATGGCATGACCTTGCATGTGGTAAACAATGGTGGACAAATACAATTCTTGAAAGTAAAAGCAAAATGGGTTTCAGCCTATAAATGGAATTTAAATGCACCTGAAATGAGTGGTTTTACCGAGGTATACTTTTCTAATTATACTTTTAAAAATGGCGAAAACTTCTTGCCATTTCACACAGCATTAACTTGGGATGGCAGCAAAGATTTGTTGTTGGAATTTTCTTATACCAATTCTTTACCAACAACAACGGTTCAACTAGCAGCTCAATTACAACAAAATCAAATTGGCATGCATGCCAATAACAATTACGCACTCGATTTAATGAACCAAGGCTTTGCAAAATTAGATACAGCCTTATTGGGAACTATTAGCAATGAAATGAGTATTTCTTTTTGGGCTTTTGGCAATGCAGCTTCAATGCCTATTACCACTACTTTATTGTATGGATATGCCAATAATCCTGCCGACAGGCAATTGAACATTCATTTGCCTCATAGCAATGGAAATGTATACTTTGATTGTGGTTTTAGTGGGGGTTATGACAGGGTGAATAAAGTAGCTGTTCCAGCTGAACAAGCTGGACGTTGGAACCATTGGGCATTTACCAAAAATGTCAAAAACGGTTCCATGAAAATTTATTTAAATGGTACTTTATGGACTGCTGGTAATTCCAAGGCAAGGGCTATAAAACTGCTTCAAATTTTATTGGGTAAAGACCAAAATGGTAACAATAATTACAAAGGTAAAATTACTGAATTGGCTATCTATAGCAAAGAACTAGCCGATACCACCATTTCAAGATGGATGAATAAAACCATCGATGCAACACATCCAAATTATGCCAATTTAGTTGCATATTATCAGATGAATGATTTTGGTTCAAATGCAATTTTAAATTCAGTAACAGGAAATTCAGTTATAGGTGATCATTTATTGTGGAGCTTTGAAAGAGGAGAATCTCTAAACAGAAACTTTGTTGCAGCTTATACCAAACCTGCATTGACGCTCCATCAGGGAACATTTCAAACAACAGTTGTTACTGTAAAGGTGTTGGATTCTTTGCAAAGAAAACCTTCATTGGTATACAAATACAGTATCCGCAGCAAAGAAGGGATGATGCCGCTTGCCAGTGATGACGTATTGCTTGATACAACCATTGTAGGCATCACCAATGCTGCTCCATCTATGGTTTTTGATGCAACTTCAGGGAATAGAGTTGATTCAATTGCCAACGCTGTTGAAGGCGAATTTACAATAGTAAACATGACCTATTACAAACGCTACCCGTTTTACAACGAATTGCTTTCATTTGTAACACCTTATGGAATTGGTGTCGACTTTGGTGTAGAAGGTAAAACTTGGTATTTTGACATGACAGATTTTACCCCTTTGTTTAAAGGGAATAAGCGTTTCTTAATGGCATTGGGTGGGCAGAATCAAGAACAAATAGACATGGAATATTTATTTGTTGTTGGAACTCCTCCAAGACCTGTTTTAGAGTTCAATCAGCTATGGCAAGGCACCAACAGAGCAGGTGCTGCCTCTATTGCAAGTATCAATAATGATACGCGCTTTACCACATTAAACATAACTCCACATAAAGATGCAAGTCAATTCAAATTGAGATCAACCATTACTGGTCATGGTACAGAGGGTGAATTTGAAAACAATGGTGGAACCGTCAACCACATGATCAATATTGAGGGTGGTGAAAGTGAGTTTTATTGGAAAGTTGTACAAGAATGTGGGAGTAATCCAGTATTTCCTCAGGGTGGAACATGGGTATACGACCGACAAGGATGGTGCCCAGGGGAAGCCTCATTGACCATGCAACAAGATTTAACTCCTTACTTAACTCCAGGAAAATCTACAACAATTGATTACAATACCTCTGCTCCACAAAATGCTGCTGGTGATTACAGGTTTCATGTAGCTCACCAATTGGTGAGTTATGGAGTACCCAATTTTCAGACAGATGCCCGTATCAATGATGTATTACAACCAAGCACTAAAATTGCTTATGCAAGAAAAAATCCAACCTGCACAAAGCCTAAAATTGTTGTTCAGAATACGGGTTCATCTACCATTCAACAATTAAAAATTGACTATTGGGTTAATCAGTCAAGCAACAAGCAATCGTACACTTGGACAGGAAGTTTACTTTCAATGGATATGGTTACAATTGAATTGCCCATTGCAAATTTGTGGTTAGAAGGTGTTCAAAAAAATGGGAATCTCTTCCATGCTCAAATTGTACAAGTAAACCAACAAATTGACCAATATGCATTTAACAACCATGCAATGAGTAGTTTCAATTCGCCAATAGTTTTGCCAGGAAAGTTTACATTAGAAATCAGATCAAACAATGTTCCATCAGACAATGTGGTTAAAATCATAGACGAAAATGAACAAGTCATTGATGAAAGAAGTTTAGACAAAGCCAATACAGTGTTTAATTTTGATTACCAATTGGGAGGTTGCTACAAATTGTTAATTGAAGACAGGGGTGGTGATGGTTTGTCATGGTGGGCAAATACAGCTCAAGGAACAGGTTATGCTAAAATTAAAAATGCAAATGGAACTGCTATCAGAACACTACAATCAGATTTTGGTAACAGCATAGAATTGGCATTCACTACAGATTGGGTTTTGAATGTAGAAGACAATCAGTACACGCAATTTTTTAGTTTGTATCCAAATCCTGCAACCGCAACATTTACGGTTGAAGGGAAACAAATTGAAGGGGCTCAATTAGCATTAATCAACATGCTTGGGCAAACAGTTTTTGATGTAGCTGCATTGAGTTCAAACAAAAATGTTTTTACAACCAATGATTTAGATGCTGGAATTTACATTGTAAAGTTAAAAAAAGGTGGTAGTGTGGTACAGCAAAAAATACACATTCAGCATTGATGAAAACACATTTTTGGCATGAATTCATCATCAAAGCCTGTTGAATTTAACTACACAGATTTTAATGGAAATGATTACAGAATACATCACAAGTATTTTTAAATCATTTCTTATGCTATCATAGCCTCATTTTTTCAATGAATATCTTGTGTAACTGTGGGTTTATTTTTGGTAACTAAAATAGGCTTTAGCATAAACATTGTCTTTGAATCCTGCAATAAATGCAATTAAACTATCAGCTTTAACAATTGAATATGAAATGATTTGGGGGAATTCATTTTGAGGGTTGATAGCAATAAAACCTTTTTCAGTTTGTTCAGTAATTTGAAAAGGAATTTTTTTGCCATTGATAATTGGACAGTAATACCAATTGTTGTTTTCTTGATACAGTATCAAATCTTCAGTGAAGGTTTCGATACCCTTGTTATAAATTGTTCCTTTACCTGTGTAAATTTTAGCAACAGCTTGCCAATTTTCTCTAACCTGATTGTCGGAATAATTACCTACCCAATTACCAACTAGCCAATCAAAAGATTTTACCTCATCAATTTTTTGTGATGGATGTTTGATTAAAATTGAACTACAATACAGAACAAAGGAAAGTGCTAAAATTTGAATTCCAGTTTTCATCATTATAAAAGCGTGTTTGCTAAATTAGCTAAGTCGGATCGTTCTCCTTTACTCAGTGTAATGTGTGCATGAATTGGATTGTCTTTGATTCGGTCTATTAAATATGATAAACCATTGGATTGCGCATCTAAGTATGGCGTATCTATTTGATTGATATCTCCAGTGAAAACAATTTTTGTACCTTCACCTGCCCTTGTAATAATGGTTTTTACTTCAAGAGGCGTTAAGTTTTGCGCTTCATCAATGATAAACATAATATTGGATAAGCTTCTTCCTCTGATATAGGCTAGAGGCGTTACCAATAATTTTTCTTGTTGTACCATGTCATTGATTTTTTGAAACTCCTTATCAGTTTCTTTCCACTGGTTTTGTATCAATTTTAAATTATCCCATAAAGGCTCCATGTAAGGATTGATTTTCGACTTGATATCACCAGGTAAAAAACCAATATCTCGGTTATTAAGAGGTACAATAGGTCTGGCCAAATAAATTTGTCGGTAATTGGTTTTTTGTTCCAATGCAGCAGCTAAAGCCAAAAGTGTTTTGCCAGTTCCTGCAACACCTTGAATGGTTACCAAAGATACAGCCGGATTCATAACCGCATGCATAGCAAAAGTTTGTTCTGCATTTCTGGGTTTGATGCCATGAGCACTTATTTTACTCACTTTTTCGAGCATTTCATTGTTTGCATTGTAACAACACAAAACAGTGTTTTTCTCGTTTTTTAGAATGTAATAATGATTGGCAGTAGGTTTAATTTTGAATAACAATTGGTAAGGTACAGCGCCTTTTGCATACAGCTCATCTATTAAACTGGCTCTCACTTTTTCAATGGTAGTGTTACCAGCGTATAAGTTCTCTAGGTCTTTGATTTTGCCTGTTTCGTAATCTTCAGCAGGCATGTTCAATGATTTACTTTTTAACCTTAAATTGACATCTTTTGATACCAATATGACGGGTCTGTTAGGAAATTGATCCCGCATAGACATGGCTGCATTTAAAATACGGTGGTCAGCTTTTCTTTCTCCAAAAATTATTTGTGCATCTACACTGGCTTTTTCATGCATGATGACCTTAAACTTACCTCTGCCTTTACCATTGATTGGAATCCATTCATTGATAGTGTATTCACCTGAAAGCTGGTCTAGATACCTGATAAATTCTCTTGCCTCAAAATTGATGGTATCATTCCCTTTTTTAAAATTATCTAACTCCTCAAGAACTGTTATTGGAATAGCAACATCATGCTCCTGAAAGTTTTTAATCGCATTGTGGTCAAATAATATGACCGATGTGTCTAATACGAATATTTTTTTAGGGTTTTTGGGAGTAACAGATTTAGTATTTTTTAGAGCTATTCTTTTTGCCATCTTTCAATCATTAAACGTTAGCAGTGCTTTCCACAATTTAATGAAATAAAATGAGTTCCTAATGTTCAATTGATAAACAATTTGTAAACTTTATCATAACAACCCCAACAAACCAACATAGACCTATATCTCGATACAATTAATGCACATGGTCATCGCCAAATACTTCAACTCTGTGACCAAAATGGTGCACAAAATCTCTCATTTCTTCAGCCAATTCTTTGTTGTTTGTTGCCCTTTCAAATGTATCGGCCAATGTGGCCAAAGTTTGAAACATAAATAAATTCATTTCATCTACACGCATTTCATTGGTCCATAAATCGATGCGCATGGCATTTTGTTCAATGCCATTGAAAAGGCTTAAAATCATAGCTTTTGCAGGTTCTTTTCCTTCAAAATCTGCATCGTCAGCATCCCATTCAATTAAAGAAGGCATGTTTTCATTGTTGATATGAACATCAATTCTGATTTGTGATTTTTTTACAATTTCAGGTGTGTTTGTTTGATTTGTGTTTTCCATTTTTTATAGCGTAGATTTTAATTCTGTTAAATATTTTTTGAGGTCAATAAGTTTTTGAATGATTTGTTGCTTGTCTTTGATTTCTAAATTTAATTTTTCTTTGGCACCCTGAAGGGTATAACCTTCTACCTTTACCAAATGATAAATTTGTTGAAGTAATTGTATATCAGCTTTGGTATACCTTCGTTCTCCTTTAGCTGTTTTACTTGGCTTAATTTGAGGAAACTCTTTTTCCCAAAATCGAATCATAGAAACATTCACTTGCATGAATGTAGCTACTTCCCCAATTTTAAAATAGCTTTTTTCTATTGCATCTGAATGTAATTTAGGTACTGGCATTAGTCAAATGATTGTCCTTCTCTATTGGCAATTGCTCTTATAGCTTGATACTCTTCTTCGGTTAGATCATTGAAGAAATAGTTAATTGGGTTGACTTTATTTTTACCTTTGATAACCTCATAATGAACGTGTGGCGCAGTTGAAGTGCCTGTATTACCTACAAAACCTATCAATTCTCCTCTTCTCACTCTTTTCCCTACTTGTACTTTTATTTTACTCATGTGGGCATACAAAGAATGATAGCCAAATCCATGGTTGACCACTACATGGTTACCGTAGCCATTTCCATTTTCAGCAGTTTCAATCCTACCATTGCCAGTTGCATAAATAGGGGTGCCTGTAGGTGCTGTAAAATCAATGCCGGAATGAAATTTATGTGTTTTAAATACAGGATGAATTCTATAGCCAAAACCCGAAGCCATGCGCTTCAAAGTTTTATTTGAAACGGGTTGAATGGCGGGAATGCTTGCTAAAAATTGAGTTTTATTGGCAGCCAGTCTGCTGAGTTCTTTGAAAGAGAGTGTTTGAATACGAACCAATCTGGTTAACAAATCAACTTTTTCTTGTAAGCCAACCAGTTCTTCTCTACTGTTTAAGTTTTGTAAGTGTTCGTAGCTCGCTAAACTTTTTTTATTCGGTTTGATTGCAGCGTAATTAATGGGTTCTGCCTCAAAAATAGCTCTGTAAATATTTGCATCTCGGTCTTGTAGTTCAGCTAACTTGGTATTGAGTTCTTCTACTTTGTCGTTGAGCTCTTTTACATTTGATTTGTAGACCTCATTTTCTCGTTTGAGGCTTCTTTCTTTTGGAGAATCTATAAAACTATACATGGCAATCACCATCACAGCACCCGCAACAACAGATGCAGACAAGAAGCCGAAAATTTGTAAAACTACGCTTGTGAGGTTGGTTTTGACTTTTTCGAAATCAAGTTTATGAGGGTTGTATGAATACTTACTTTTAGCCAATGCAATAACCTGTTTACAAAAAAATAAATATATGAGGGCAAAATTAAAGAAAATTATGCAAATTATGAGCTGAAATAAATAGAAAGTATAATTCCTAAATAAATGACTGCCAGCGAAATAAGACAAAAGTTTCTCAATTTTTTTGAAAGCAAAGGTCACCAAATTGTTCCATCAGCACCAATTGTTGTAAAAAATGACCCTACCTTGATGTTTACAAATGCAGGGATGAACCAGTTTAAAGATTGGTTTTTGGGCAATGAAGTACCTCAATACAAAAGACTAGCTGATACACAAAAATGTTTGCGTGTAAGTGGCAAACACAACGACTTGGAAGAGGTTGGGGTAGATACTTACCATCATACCATGTTTGAAATGCTAGGGAATTGGAGTTTTGGTGATTATTTCAAAGCAGAAGCCATTGAGTGGGCATGGGAATTATTGACCAAAGAATATGGAATAGACAAAGAC
Organism: Bacteroidota bacterium; assembly: GCA_027491355.1. Lineage (GTDB taxonomy): Bacteria > Bacteroidota > Bacteroidia > UKL13-3 > UKL13-3 > CAISCU01. Next base: position 55,231 of record JAIXWI010000019.1, on the reverse strand, counting down.
AGGTTATATGTGACCATTTTTGAAGGTGACGACAAAGAAGGCTTAGCCAAAGATACTGACGCTTACAATGAGTGGAAGAAATGGATCAGTGAAGCGCGCATTCTTTTAGGAAACAAAAAAGATAATTTTTGGGAAATGGGCGATACCGGCCCTTGTGGACCCTGTTCAGAAATTCATATTGATTTGAGACCAGATGCTGAGAGAGCGGCATTGAATGGCGCAAGTTTAGTAAACAATGACCATCCTCAAGTCATTGAAATTTGGAACAATGTGTTCATGGAATTCAACAGAAAAGCTGATGGATCTCTTGAAAAATTACCCGCTCAACATGTAGATACAGGCATGGGCTTTGAGCGTTTGGTAAGAGCCATTGAAGGTAAAAGCTCAAATTACGATACGGATGTTTTTGTTCCAAGTATCCAATTCATTGAGCAAAAAAGTGGCATCTCATATACCTATTCATCAACCCAAACAGACATTGCCATGCGTGTAATTGCTGACCATATAAGGGCAATTGCATTTTGTATAGCTGATGGACAGTTGCCCTCTAACAACGGTGCAGGTTATGTCATTAGACGAATTTTAAGAAGGGCAGTGCGGTATGGATTTCAATTCTTGAATTTCAAAGAACCGTTTATGGAACAATTGTGTGTGCTCATTGCTGAAAATTTTAAAAGCGTGTTTCCAGAGCTCCAATCACAAGTTCAGTTTGTAAGTAAAGTCATTCGTGAAGAAGAGTTAAGCTTTTTACGTACCCTTGAAAATGGCTTAAAAAAATTAGATCAATTGATGAATGGTTTGGATGCTGGTGCAACAATTGATGGCAAAATTGTATTTGAATTGAATGATACATTTGGTTTTCCTGTAGACTTAACTTCTTTGATTGCACGTGAAAAAGGATTCAGCATTGATGAAACAGGTTATAAAGCTGCATTAGAAGCGCAAAAAAACAGGTCGCGCAAAGCAACAGAGTTGAATACAGATGATTGGCAAATTGTTGCACCTGAAGAAAGTACTTTGTTTATTGGGTATGATGCCTTAGAAACCAACATTCAAATTTTAAAGTATAGAAAAGTAAAAGCCAAAGGCAAAGACTTGGTGCAATTGGTATTCAATGTTACACCTTTTTATCCTGAAGGTGGCGGTCAAGTGGGAGACAAAGGTGTTATTAGCAATGAAACTGAAAGCATTCAAATTTTAAACACAGTAAAAGAAAACAACCTCATCATACACCTTACAGATCAGTTGCCTCAAAATCCAAATCTGTCATTCCATGCACGTGTAGACAGCCAATTGAGAACCTTATCTGAAAATAACCACTCTGCAACACATTTGTTACATGCAGCTTTGAAAAATACTTTAGGAAAACACATTGCACAAAAAGGTTCATTGGTGAATGCAGATTATTTGCGTTTTGATTTTTCACATTTTTCAGCCATGACAGCTGATGAGTTGAACGCTGTTGAACATTTGGTGAATCAAAAAATCAGAGAGAACATTGTTTTAAATGAACAAAGAAATGTGCCCATTGAAGTTGCTGAAAAAATGGGTGCAACCATGCTGTTTGGTGAAAAATATGGAGAACAAGTAAGGGTAATCACATTTGATGCGCATTATTCAATGGAGCTTTGCGGAGGTACACATGTCAAACAAACTGGGCAAATAGGGCTGTTCAAAATTATTTCAGAATCAGCAGTAGCTGCCGGAGTGCGTAGGATTGAGGCCGTAACAGCTATTGCAGCTGAACAATATGTTGTTGATTTAGAACAAAAGTTAAATGCTGTTCAGTCTGTATTAAAAGGGAAAGACTTGGTAAAATCAATTGAACAATTACTTGCCGAAAAAAATGAATTGCAAAAGAAAATTGAACAATTTGAACAAGCACAGACTTTACAAATAAAAGAAGCCCTTAAAAAAGAAATTGTTTCAGTCAATGGTAAAAATTATTTGGTAAGCAAAATCAAATTGTCTTCAACCGAGCAGTTAAAGCATTTGTCTTTTCAACTCAAATCAGAAGTGCCAAATTTATTTTTTATGGCGGCTTCAATCATTGCTGAGAAGCCATTTTTGAGTATCATCATAGATGAAAATGTTGTAAAGTCTGAACAACTACATGCAGGTAATTTAATCAAAGAAATTGCCAAGTGTATCAAAGGTGGAGGCGGTGGACAAGATTTTTATGCAACTGCAGGAGGAACAGATAGCAGTGGTTTAGATGAGGCGATCAACTACATGACTAAAAAATTAAATATTTTGTAGTAAAATTGTAACTGATTGATATAATTTTACCATAAATTGAAATATGGAAAACGAATTACTCGTATTGTTAATTGTTGCCACGGTACTCATTTTCTTTGTTTGGTTAAAAAACAATGTGAGATTGAGTAATAATTGTCCCAAATGTGGCAGTAATATCAATGTCAAGCGTGTGCCAAGAAGCATTGTTGCCAAGTACCTCTTGTTTATGTTTAATTCAAGAAAACTTAGGTGCGACAAATGTTGGAAATTCTTTTACCAAGTTTTTCCAGGTTAAATACCAATGTTCCGCTAATAGAATTTTTGAATGCCAATGGCTTTGCGAGCCGAGTTCACTGTTTTGTCAGCGCTTTCTGAAGCCTTTTCTTTGCCCATTTTAGCTACCCTGCTCAAATAAGCATTGTCACTTAAAATATCGGTTATTTTTTCTCTGATTGGAGCCAAGTAAACAATTAAATCTTCTGCCAATTGTTTTTTCAGATCTCCGTATCGGATGCTACAATCTGCATAGGCATTTTGGAAATGCTTCAAGGTTTCTGGTTGAGAAACCAATAACATCAAATCAAATAAATTCTGAACCCCTATTGTCACTTCACTATTGGGAGTTTGAGGTCCGGAATCAGTAACAGCCCTTGCCAATTTTTTTCTAATTTCTTCAGGAGAATCAATGAGGTTGATGACATTGTTTTCTCCATCACTTTTGCTCATTTTACCGCCACCTTGTAAGCCGGGAATTTTAATCAATTCTTTTCCATAATTGAAGGCTTGAGGCTCAGGAAATAAATGGGTTTGATACATTCTATTGAACCTGTTTCCAAAGGTTCTGGCCATTTCGAGGTGTTGTTCTTGGTCTTTTCCTACAGGAACTAAATCAGCTGCATGTATTAAGATATCAGCAGCCATTAAAACAGGGTAGGTGAGTAAGCCTGCATTGATGTTATTGGGTTGGGTTCTTGCTTTTTCTTTGAAAGAACTTACCCTTTCCAGTTCCCCCATGTATGCATGCATGTTCAGTAGCAAATAAAGTTCTGCTGTTTGAGGTAAATCACTTTGTATGTACAAGGTACATTTTTCTGGATCTAAACCACAAGCTAGGTATTCAGCTAAAACTTGTTTAACACTTTGATGTAAATCTGCAGGATTGGGGTGGGTTGTTAATGAATGGTAGTCGGCTATAAAAAAATAACAGTTGTGGGCATGTTGCATTTGAATAAAATTCTGAACAGCACCTAAATAATTACCTAAGTGTAATTTTCCGGTTGGTCTGATACCACTAACAACAATTTTTCCTTGACTCATACCTGCATTTTTGTAGGTTCAATTTTAATAAAAATTCTTTGAACTATGAACGAACAAATAGAAATGATTTCAATTAGGCTTGCTTGCCTGCTAACAAATACATCACAGCCATTCTAACAGCAACACCATTTTCAACCTGATCAAGAATGATACTGTGTTTGCTATCGGCTACTTCACTTGTTATTTCAACTCCCCGGTTGATGGGCCCAGGGTGCATGATGACTATTTCTTTTTTGAGTTGATGCAATCTTTCTTCGTTCAAGCCATACATCATGCTGTATTCACGCAATGATGGAAAATTATTTTGTTCTTGTCTTTCTAATTGAATTCTGAGCATGTTGGCAACATCGCACCAATTCAAAGCCTTCATCAAATCGGTTTCAACTTTTACTCCCAATGATGCTATGTATTTTGGAATCAGTGTATTGGGGCCGCAAACCATTACTTCAGCTCCCAGTTTTTTTAGACACAAAATATTGGAGAGTGCAACCCTTGAATGAGCGATATCGCCCACTATAACAATTTTTTTTCCTTTGACAGAGCCTAGTTTTTCTCTGATTGAGAAAGCATCTAACAATGCTTGGGTGGGGTGTTCATGAGTACCATCTCCGGCATTGATGATACTGGCATCTATGTGTTTGGATAAAAATACACAAGCTCCTGGAGCTGGATGGCGCATGACAACCATGTCAACCTTCATTGCTAGAATGTTTTTAACAGTATCAATCAAAGTTTCTCCTTTTGATACAGATGAGGAAGATGCTGCAAAATTAATGATATCAGCGCTCAATCTTTTTTGGGCCAATTCAAAAGATATCCTGGTTCGTGTTGAGTTTTCAAAAAACACATTGGCAACTGTTACATCTCTTAGTGATGGAACTTTTTTAATGGGTCTGTTGATGATTGATTTAAAATTATCAGCTGTTTCAAATACCAATTGAATGTCTTCAGTGCTGATTTCTTTGATGCCTAATAAATGCTTTTGCGAAAATTGCTTCATGCTTAATTTAAAAGTTTCAATCGTTTGGTAATATATATACAGTGTCTTTTTTGTGCGATTCTTTCCATTCAACTTTTACTTTGTCATTTGAACGACTATCTACCACAATTCCTGTGTAATCTGCTTGTATAGGTAAGTCTCTACTATGCTGACGGTCTACCAGTACCATCAATTCAACTTTGCTTGGACGGCCAAAGTCTGTGATGGCATCTAATGCTGCTCTGATGGTTCTTCCTGTATACAACACATCATCTATGAGTACAACAGTTTGGTTACTTGTACTGAAATTAATTTTGAGTTCGCTAGGTGTAATTTGTTCGTTTCCTCTTCTATAATCGTCTCTGTAAAATGAGATGTCAAGCTCGCCATATTGAATGGTTTGTAGTCCAGTTAACTCAATCAGTCTGGCTAAAATTCTTCTCGAGAAGAATACACCTCGGGGTTGCATGCCCACTATGGCAACATGCTTGAAGTTACCATGTTTTTCTATGAGCTGGTGACAGAGCCGATCAATGGTTATCAGCAATTGTTTTTTCTCCAGTAGGATACGTTCTTTCATTGCAACTGTTGGCTGTGGTTTAGACATTCAAATATCCAAAATTCTAAGTAGAATAATGTTATTTTTCTTCACTAAGCTTTAAAATACAATCAAATTCAGCCGAACTTAAAGACATGACAGACAAACGACCTTGTTTGATCAAGCCAATTTGTTGGAGTGCTTCTGTTTGTTTGATTTGCTCTAATGTAACAGGTTTCTTAAGGCTTTTAAAAGGTTTTAAGTTCACAACAACCCAATTTGGATCTTCTGTAGTAGGGTCTTGGTATGCTTCTTTGCTAACTTTAGCAATGCCCACAATTTCTTTGCCTTCGTTGCTGTGGTACCAAAGTACGAGGTCACCTTTTTTCATGCCTCTTAAGTTGTTCCGGGCTTGGTAGTTTCGGACACCATCCCAAAAAGTTTCTTTGTCTTTTAGAAACTGCTCCCAACTGTATTTAAACGGTTCGGATTTAACTAGCCAGTGATTCATTTCTATTTATTGTTTAGGCAAAAAAAATCCCAACCTAGGTTGGGATTTTTCAAGAATTATTTTCCTTCTAATTTAGCTTTTAACTCTGCCAGACCATCTACGTCAGCAAATGTTGATTTCTCATTGCTATCGTTTAGTTTCTTAGCAGCTTTTGAAGCTTTTTCTTTTTCGTTTTCCTTGCGTTTTTCTTCAACTACTTTCTTCTCAACTTCTTCTTCTCTCCATAAAGCAGTATGTGAAACAACAATACGACGGTTTTCTTTGTTAAACTCAGTTACTTTAACTTGGATAACTTCATCTTCTTTTGCCGTTTTCTTGTCTTCTTTTTGCAATTGTTTCAATGGTGCATAACCTTCCACTCCGTAAGGAAGTGCAATGATGGCACTCTTGTCTTCAATTTTAAGGATAGTACCTTCATGTATTGAACCAACAGCAAACAAGGTATCAAATGCTTCCCAAGGATTCTCGTCCAATTGTTTGTGACCTAAGCTCAAGCGACGGTTTTCTAAATCTACTTCTAAAACCAATACTTCTAATTCTTGACCTACTTTCACAAATTCATTTGGATGTTTGATTTTCTTGGTCCAGCTCAAGTCTGAAACGTGTACCAATCCGTCAACACCTTCTTCCAATTCAACAAATAAACCGTAATTGGTCATGTTGCGAACTGTACCTTTGTGGCGTGAACCTACAGGATATCTGTCTTGAATAGCAACCCATGGATCTGGTTTCAATTGTTTGATACCTAAAGACATTTTTCTTTCGTCTTTGTCTAAGGTTAAAATCATTGCTTCCATTTCGTCACCCATTTTCAAGAAATCTTGAGGGCTACGTAAATGTTGACTCCAGCTCATTTCACTTACGTGAATCAAACCTTCCACACCAGGAGCAATTTCTAAGAATGCGCCGTAATCAGCAATGTTTACAATTTTACCTTTTACTTTAGCATTTACTTGTAATTCTTCTGATAAGCTATCCCATGGGTGAGCACCCAATTGTTTCAAGCCTAAAGAAATGCGTTTCTTCTCATCATCAAAATCAAGAACAACAACGTTGATTTTGTCGTCTAATTTCAATACTTCCTCTGGGTGGTTGATACGACCCCATGAAATATCTGTAATATGTAACAAACCATCAACACCTCCTAAATCGATGAAGACACCAAAAGAAGTCATGTTTTTAACAGTTCCTTCTAATACTTGTCCTTTTTCTAATTTAGATAGGATATCAGATTTTTGTTTTTCGATATCTTCTTCAATCAATACTTTGTGTGAAATCACAACGTTCTTGAATGAATGATTAACCTTAACCACTTTAAATGGCATTGTTTGACCTACATAAACATCGTAGTCTTTAATAGGCTTGGTGTCAATTTGTGAACCAGGTAAGAAGGTGTCAATACCCATTACATCTACAACTAAACCACCTTTTGTGCGGGTTTTAACATAACCCTGAACAATTTCATCATTGTCATGAGCAACAAGAATGTTTTCCCATGCGCGTTCTGAAACTGCTTTTTTGCGAGACAAAATAAGTTGTCCGTTTGGATCTTCTTTTGTTTCTAACAATACTTCTACAACATCTCCTGCTTTTAATTCAGGCATGTCACGAAATTCTGTGCGTGCAATTAAACCATCTGATTTGAATCCGATGTTCAATACCACTTCTTTTTCAGTAAAACCAACTACTGTACCTTTAACGATTTCTTTTTCGTTGAAAGCGTTCAAGGTGTTTTCATAGAGGCTGCTGAGTTTTTCGTACTCGTCTTTAGAGTACCCACCGAAACCGGCGTTGTCTAAACTCCAATCGAAATCCATTTCGGGAGCTTTAGCTGTTTGATTTTTGTTTTCTGTCAATTTAATTAATCTCCTTTCGCTTAAAAAAGCTCGCAATGTTACAGCTTTGTCAAAACAAATGCAAAGAAATTCAGTTCTTTAGCCGATTTTTTTATGAAAATTTACAGAACGGCTCTTTTAAACGGCTTTTACAAAGAAAAATTGGTTTATTCTGAAACTTTTATCAAACGAATTGATTTTTTAAACTTCAGGTTATCAATGGTTAAATTGTAAATACCACTTGAGAGTTTTTCTATGTTTAAAAGGATATTTTGGTTAAGTACCTCGCCTGAATAAAAGTCTGTGCTGATTTTCTTACCATTGCTATCAAACAAGCTCATCTGCGAATGTTCAGTAATGGCCTCTGAAACTATTGAAACAAGCCCACTACTCGGATTTGGAAATACCTGGAAATTGTGCTGAAGTATTGGTTCTTGTAACGATGTGCTGCTTGTTAATTTAATCCATTTAATTTGGTATGCAGCAAGGGGTTCAATTTGAACAACTCCTGATTGGTTCACTACATATTGTTGCGGCTTTCCATCCAATAAATTAACTCCTTGGGTTGTTTGAAATGGAATACCTGTTCCTAACAATGAAACCTGTATGCTGTCTGTTCTATTGTTACTTAAATTGCAGATGACAACAATGTTTTCACCATCTTTTTGGCGAAGGAAACTGTATACTCCATTTCTGTTATTTGCTAAATTTTTATAAGTTCCTGTTTGCAATGCTTGGGTTTTGTTTCTGTTTTGGATGGCATTTTTATAAAAGTGCCACAAAGAATTGCTGTCTTTCTTCTGTTCCAATACATTCATTGTTCTGTAATTAGAATTGATACCATACCAAGGCGTAGCATTGCTAAATCCGGCATTTGTTCCTGCTGTCCATTGCATGGGTCTGCGTATGCTTTCGTCTGGTTTTGTGCCACTCATGCCAATTTCTTCTCCATAATACAGGTAGGGTACGCCAGGTAAACTAAGGTACAAAGCTGCTGCAGCTTTGTTTTTGAGTTGGTTATTCCCAAAACTTTCAATGACACGGTTTTGGTCGTGATTGGTTAAAAACAATCCATATTGAAGAAAAGGATAGTTTTCATAAGCATATTTTACAGCAGTTTTGATAGGAGTGGGGTCCCCAGCATTGATGCCATTGATGAGTGCCGTGGCAATATTGAATTCAAAACAGTAATCGAGTTTTTGGTTGTACAATTTAATGGTGTTTCCATCTGACCAAACTTCTCCAACGGTCATCATATTGGGTTGTTTTGTTTTGCAATGGTCGTTGAAACTCTTCCAAAAAGAGATTGTTTGTGGCAGGTTTTGAAGGTTTGAACCGTCTTCATACAGATACATGGCCGCGTCTAATCTAAAGCCATCCACATTCATAGAGTCGAGCCAAAAATCAGCTGCACTCATGATACTGTCAACCAAGGGCGCATATTGATAATTCAAATCTGGCATGCCACTCCAAAATAATCCGTAGTAAAAAGCACTGTTTTTAGCATGCCATACTTCTTGTCCCCAAGGGCCTGTATAGCTTGGTTTACTTGGGGTCCACCTGTAAAAATTTTTATAAAATGGGTCGTTATTGGCAGATTTTTGAAACCACGGGTGTTGGTCTGAACTGTGGTTGATTACAAAATCGATAACTATTTTGATGCCTCTTTGGTGTGCTGCTTGAACCAAATTTTTGAAATCAGTTGAGCTGCCGTATTGGTTTTGAACGGCCTTGTAATTGCTAACATCGTAACCGTGGTAACTGGGCGATTGCATGATGGGCATCAACCACAAGGCTTTAATTCCTAAATCGGAATCTGTAGTGGCATCGCCATCATTTAAATAGTCTAGCTTTTGCATCAGACCTTTGAAATCGCCAATGCCATCACTATTGCTGTCAAAATAACTCCTCACAAACACTTCATAAAAAACAGTTTCATTCCACCATTTGTTGTTTTGTGCCTGTAATAACTCAATAGCACAGATGTAACCAATAAATAGGAGTACTATTTTTTTCATGCAATAAAGTTACAAAAAAAGGAGTGCACAGTAGTACACTCCTTTGAATTAGAAATTAAAACGGATTCATTTACCATTTGATAACAATATTGGCTTTGTTATTACCAATGGTTATAGTAGGTAAGTTGCTTAAATTGGCATTCAAAGCTTTTCCAATAGGGTCGAACTGTGGAATGTCATTCATGAGTTTGAATTTTTCTTTGCCACACTTTACTGACGTGTTGTTTGCTTTCACTTGTTTTAAATCGCCAAAACCGTGGAAATAAATTTTAATATGGTTGAATTTGCTGTTTAAATTACCTTTTGCATTTTCAAAAATCAACTCGTTGGTTTGAGGAGCGTAACGAATTTGTCTTTGGTAATAAGCTCCGTTTTGGTAGTCATAACCATCACCAGCATCTTCATAATAAGTAAAATGATTGTTTTCTGTTCCTTTGTATACATGCAAGTAGAGCGTATCTGCTGGTTTTTCATCTGCATTTTGAACCAAACTCTGCATAGGAATGATGCTACTTCCTTTAACATAAGTTGGCAATTTCTCTAAAGGTGTTTCAACATAAATTTCATTGCCACCAGCTAATTTTTCTTCGTTGTATAAATCATACCAGTCGTTTCCTTTGGGTAAGTATACCTTTGTAATTTGAGTGCTGCCAACAACTGGCGCCACCATGATTCCATTTCCAAATAGGTATTGGTTTTGGTATTTCCAATCGTAAATCAATGGGTCATGCGTATAATTGATAGCCAGCGAGCGCGCAACAGGCATACCTGTCTGACTGGCCTCATAAAATGCAGCATACAAATATGGCATGAGTTTGTATCGCAATGAGATGTAGTTTCTAGATATTTCCTCTACTTTTTCACCATAGCTCCATGGTTCACTGTCTTTGGCATCAATCATTTTGTGGTTTCTGTAAAATGGACAAAATGCGCCAATTGAAATCCATCTAGCAAAAGTTGCAGGACTGCATTCGCCGGCAAAACCACCAACATCATAACCAGCATTGGCCATGCCACTCAAACCCAAACTGTTTACCAACCTTACACCAGTTAAAATACTTTCATCGTTCGATTGGTTATCTCCAGTCCAAATGGCGCTGTAACGTTGGGTTCCTGCATAGGCAGCTCTGGTTAAAATTAAAGGTCTTTTGTTGTTCAATAGTTTTTTAGTGCCTTCGTATGTAGCACGCGCCATTTGCATGCCATAAATGTTGTGCCATTTTCTATGATTGGCTTTTTGACCTTCATAATAAGCTTCAACCAAATCAGGATATTTTTGTCCCCATGAAGCTGGCTCGTTCATGTCATTCCAAAATCCGTCAATGCCATCATTTATGTAACCTTTGAATGAATTTCCCCACCAAAGTCTGGTTTTTTCATTAGTGAAATCAGGGAAATGGCAACGACCTGGCCAAACAGAAGCAATAAAATCAGTGCCATCAGGATACTTCATGAACAAATTTTGTTGAACACCTTCTTCATAGCTTTTGTAAGATTTTTCAACTTTGATACCTGGGTCAACAATCACTACATTTTTGAAACCCATTTGACCCAATTGGTTCAACATGCGTTTAGGGTCAGGGAACCTTTCATTGTTCCAAGTAAAAATTTTGTATTGGTCCATGTAATGGATGTCAAAATACAGTACATCAGCAGGTATTTTTTTATCTCTGAATGTTTTTGCTAAAGTTAACACTTCCGATTCAGGGTAATAGCTATACCTACATTGTTGGAAACCGATACTCCATAAACTTGGCATTTCAATTCTACCAGTTAATTCAGTGTAAGACTCAATAATTCCAGCAACTGTAGTATTGGCAATGAGGTAATAGTTCATGTCGCCTTCTTCAGCAGTAAATGAACTGAAGCGCTCGTTTGAGGCACCAAAATTGAAATGAGATTTTGAACAATTATCCATGAAAATACCATAGGTTCTTTGGTGATGGATTCCAATGTAAAATGGAATGGTGGCATACAAAGGGTCACCGTTTGATGGATAACCAAAATAATCTGTGTTCCAATTGGTATAACCTTCTCCACGGCGGTCTAAATTTCCTGTTTTTTCGCCTAATCCAATAAAGCGCTCGCCTTCTTGTAGTTTTTTATAAGTGCTCACATCTTCACCAATCCAAGCTGTTCCAAATGCAGGTTCATCTTCATTGAGGATTTCGTTTTTATTGTTAAGTAACTGAAACCTTACCGGGTTTTTACTGATGATTAATTTGCAAGAATCAGTTACAATTTCTGTTGCAGTTGGCAATTCGTTGATGCTAAAAGTTGTGCCCTTTGGATTGGCAATTACTGCATAACTGAAATCGTCAAATTGTTGATTTTTAGTAATACTAATTCTGATGGTACTTGGCCCATAAACCAATACCCTTGCTTGACCATTGTTGGTTTGGATGACAATACCATTGTCAATACGCGTCAATGAGGATTGGTTTCCTAAGCCTTTGAAAAGCACTTGAGCCTGAAGTCCCAAATGTAGGGTGAACGCAAAAATAAATAAAGAAATACGGTTTAACATGTGATAGATTTTTGCAACAATAATATTGAAAATAGCTGATTTTTAAATCAGCTTGGACGCGAATAAAAAAGAAAGTCCGGGCAAGCTAGCTTGCCCGGACTTTCCAATAATCTTTCTAACAATAAAATTAGTCAATCATTAATTTGATTGTACCAGTTTGATTGTTGTTGTTTACAACTTGAATGAAATAGGTACCAGAATTTAAATTTTCTCTGTCAATTCTGATGGCATTGAACTCGTAGTTGTTGTATGTTCTAACAGTTCTACCTGTAATGTCTAAGATAGTAACATTGTGTTTGGTAGCATTGTCATTGAATTCAATTACAGTGTATGTGCTAGTTGGGTTAGGATAAATACGCATGCTGTTGTTTAAGCTCGCATTTTCTCTGATTGAAGTAGCTTCAATAGGTTTGCATGAACCGAAAATGAAACCTAAAGTTTGAGGGTCTCCAGTGGTACGAACCAATTCGCGTTGGAAACCACCTACACCATTTGGTTTGGTACAAGCGCGGTCAGTAGTATCATTGAATTTTTCTTGATTTTTGGTAGCACTGGTTTCGTCAGTGAAGCTACCATTGATGAAGTAGTAGTATACAGTTCCGTTACAAACATCTGTAATGGTAGTAGAGTAGATGCCCGGTTCAGTTGAATCTGAGTTCATCAATACTGCATTTTTCCAGCCACCCAAGTAATCCAATACTAAGTATACTGAATCGCCAGGGATTTCATTGCTTAAATCAGCCTTGAAAGTAATGGTTTGTGAGGCAGGACGTGGGTTACAAGCAGTGAATGTATTGAAGCAATTTGCTTCTAAAACAGTGTCGCTGGTGATAACCAATTCACGGTTTCCAGAGCTAGTAGCAATTTGCTCCCAGTTTCTGATGCCATTTTTGTAGTAACGGTATTTGTAAGCAACGGTTGAACCTGAATCAATGCTCAATTGAGTTCCTGTGTATTTGCTATTGCTTACTAAAGTCATTTTGTTACCATCTCCCCATGAACCATCCAATAAGCCACCAGCAACGTCAACTGAATCAACACCACAAATGCTTTCTACGTCTACATTGAAAGTGATATTGTATTTAGGTACTACTACACAAACACCGCATTTGCTGAAACAAACTGAAAAAGTTATTGCTTCAGTACCTACTTCAAGGCCTCTGTTGCCATCGTTGTCAACTTTACATTCGTTAGGAACTGATTCTGATTTATCCCATGAATTTCCGTTGATGAACTTGAATTTTGCCAAACCTGAATTGGTATCAGCATAAACCAATGCCAAGTATTTACCACCAGCATATTTACCGCTTCCGGTATAGTTTACCATTTTAGTTCCAGATGGGTTCCAACCTTGGAAAGCACCTGCTACATGCACACCATTGGCGTCAACACTGTTAGTTAAAGACATATCCACACCAAGGCGAATAGCTACTTTTCCAGCTTCTGCACTGCCACTGAATAAAATTGCAGGCAATGTAATGGTATCTGTGCCTTCAGGAATGTAAACCCAACGATTTCCATTACCTCCGCCTACTTGGCATACTGAAGGAACTTTTTCTTCTCCCGGACCCCAGTTGTTGTCGTTTACAAATTTGAATTCATAAACCATGTCGCCTTTCATGTCTAACATGATTGAGTAAATATCGCCAGAGCCACCATTTGTTAACTGGTAGACAGATGGATCCCAGTTTTTTAATGAGTCGTTGTCGTTTCCGCCTTCATAGTCAGTATTTTGGAAGTTTCCAACTACATGTAAGCCATTTGGGCTAATAGTTTGTCCGGTCATGTCCACACGGAACACTACCTTTTTTGCAAATGCTCCGGTAAGTGAAGCAACAGCAACGGCTAAAAGTAAAAGTTTTTTCATATTTGTATTAAGTATTTAATAAGTGGTTGCAATTTATGTAAAATTGTAAAATCATAAAAGAAACCCACCGTAAAATTAATAAAATGTTAAATTCTTCACCTGTATTGAGCCAGTTATTATTGAGTAAAAAGTCAAATAAAAGAATCTTGCTATTGTGCTATTGTTTGATTTTTAATGTTTTAGCAATTCGAGCTCAGGTTGTATACATCACCCCTACATTTGCAACAGCAGATGATTCCGTGAGTTTGTATTTTGATGCAAGCAAAGGAAATGCCGGTTTGTTGGGCGAAAACAAGTGTATTGCCCATTTGGGGCTCATTACCAATTTGAGTAAGAATGGCTCTGATTGGAAATATGTTCAAGGAGCTTGGGGACAAGATTTTGCAAAAACCAGAATGACTGGTTTGGGGAATAATAGATGGTTCATTCGTTTCCATGTGCGTAGTTTTTTTGGGGTACCAATAACTGAAACTGTTCAGAAAATTGCAGTTGTTTTTCATAACGCCAACGGCAATTCAAGTAAAAAAGGTGCTGATATGGGAGGTGCGGATTTATTTATACCGTTGTCTTCAGGAGCTTTTGAAGTAAAATTACAAACACCAACCAAACATAGTTTTGTTTCAAGAACAGATACTATAAGGGTAGCGGGAAGTGCAGTTTCAAATGCCGTTTTGAATTTGTACATCAATGGAACTTTGGTAAAAAATGTAATAGCTGATTCAGTATTAAATTACAGTTTTTTAATGGATACATTGAATACACAAAAAGCCAAAATCATTTTGGAGGGAATCAATGGCACTAGCACCAGTTTTGATACTACTTATGTAATTTTAAAAGGGAATTTAAATGTTGCGCAAAGTCCTGCTGGTACAGTTGATGGAATCAATTACATTGACAGCCAAACAGTGGTGTTGAGGTTTTTGGCGCCAAACAAACAATTTGCCTTTGCAATAGGTGATTTTAGTAATTGGGAATTGGATCCTGCATATAGAATGAACAAAACGCCTGATGGCTCAAGGTATTGGATTCGGTTAAATAATTTAGTGCCAGGAAAAGAATACCGTTATCAATTTGTAGTCGATGAAGAAAAAATAACCATAGCAGATGTATATGCAGACAAACAATTGGATTTTTGGAACGATGCATACATTCCAAAAGAAACGTATCCAGATTTAATTCCTTATCCCTCAGGTTTAACTACTGATCCCGTATCGGTTTTTCAAACGGCACAAATTCCGTATACTTGGAATGATTCAGCTTTTGTTAAACCACCAGCTGATCGCTTGTTCATTTATGAAATGTTGCTCAGAGATTTCATTGGCAAACATGATTTCCAAACCTTAACCGATACCATCGCTTATTTTAAAAATATGGGAGTCAATGTGATTGAATTGATGCCAATAAATGAATTTGATGGCAATGAGAGTTGGGGTTACAATCCAAATTTTTTCTTTGCAGTTGACAAATATTATGGTACTAAGAATGCTTTCAAACACTTTGTAGATGTTTGTCACCAAAATGGCATTGCTGTGGTGTTAGATATTGTGCTTAACCATTCATGGGGTTTGAATCCTCAGGTTAAATTGTATTTTAATAAAACAACAGGTAAACCAGAGAACAATGTATGGTTCAATCCAACTGCAACACACCCATTTAGCGTAGGGTATGATTACAACCATGAAAGTCAGTTTACACAAGAATTCATTGACAGAGTTTTGGCTTATTGGGTAAATGATTACCACATAGATGGTTATAGGTTTGATTTGTCAAAAGGCTTTACGCAAAAGAACACAGGAGAAAATGTTTCTGCTTGGAGCGCATACGATCAAAGTAGGGTAAATCTTTTGAACAGAATGCGCCTTGAATTCAGAAAAACATGTGCTGATTGTTACATGATTTTAGAACACTTAGGAGACAACCAAGAAGAGACAGTTTTAGCTAACAATGGTTTCATGTTATGGGGAAAAATGACAGATGCTTACAATGAGGCAACAATGGGTTATACGGGTTCTAAACAAGATTTAAGTTGGGGTAACTATAAAACGAGGTCTTGGAATTCACCCAATTTAGTCACTTATGCAGAAAGTCATGATGAAGAACGGTTGATGTTTAAGAACAAAACATACGGAAGGATTACAGCATCTTATAATGCCAGAGAAATAAAAGTTGGTTTAAATAGAACAGCAGCTGCTATGGCTATGTTGTTACCGCTTCGAGGTCCTAAAATGATTTGGCAATTTGGCGAAATGGGTTACGATATCAGTATAGACCAAAACGGTAGAACTGGTAATAAACCAATTTTATGGAATTACTTAGATGACCCCGATCGTTTTAAATTATACCAAACAGTTCAAAGGTTAGGTTACCTTAAAAGCATTGATGCGTTTAATTCTAACCAATATGTTTACAATACCTCTGGTAGTAGTAAAATTCTAAAAATTTCAGACAGCAGCTTTCATACGGTTATCATTGCAAACCTAGACATTACAACTGCAAACATACAGCCTCAGTTTCAACAAACAGGAACTTGGTATGACGCCTTTAGTTCAGATTCTATATCTATCAACAAGACCACTGATACCATTGTGTTGGCACCTGGTAACTTCAAAATATACACCAGTAAGGCATTGAATTTAAAAGCCATTTCAACTGGGGTCACACCAAACCGTATCCTCAAAGAAGAGGTATTTCTTTATCCAAATCCTACCAGTGACCTAGTTTATTTAGAATTGAATCAATTCAATCACAAGCCTCAATTTAGTTTTTATGATGTAACGGGTAAATTGTATCAATTACCTGTGGAGGTAATTCAACAAGCCAACTCAACTTATTTGTTAGAAATCAATACAGCATCATTACCAACAGGTGTATACTTCATTAAAATTGACAATTCAATGAATGGCTCTTCGGTATTGAGGTTTTTGAAGAAATAAATCTGATTGTACACAAAAATTAGGTGTACTATTTGTACAATTTGTATCAATATGGTATTTTGGACGCTCAATGTTTAATTGAACTGAAAATCCGTTAGGTTTTCTGATACCTACCTTTAGTTCACATAAACATTGAATCAATTCATTTAACAACAATTTAAAAGCGAACATGAAAATAAAATTACTGTTTTTATTGCTATTGGTTTTTGGCCTACAATCTGCCTTTTCTCAAACAATAAGAGGAACGGTTATAGATAGCAAAAAAGAGCCTGTCATTGGAGCTACCGTTAAAATTGATGGAAGCAACAAAGGCGCTGCAACTGATGCCCTCGGTTTTTTTGAAATTAAGGGCCTTCAGCCAGGTTATTACAAATTGCGCATTTCTTCTGTTGGTTTCACTTCTTCGTCAAAAGAAGTAACCCTAGGGAATGACAACATTGTTTTAGAGGTAGTTTTAAAAGAAGACCGTAAACAAATGGATGAATTAGTAGTTGTTGGATATGGTGTTCAAAGAAAAAGAGATTTAACAGGTGCGGTTTCTAAAATCGGGGGAAAAGAACTCAATGACTTACCAGTTCCAAGTTTTGAAGCTGCCATGCAAGGAAAAGCCGCAGGTGTTCAAGTAACAGTTGGTAGTGGTTTGGCTGGTTCTGCATCTGTAGTAAGAGTAAGGGGTATATCCTCTATCAGTGCTAGCGGCGACCCTTTGTATGTAATTGATGGTATTCCTGTTACACAAGATTTATTTATGAATGGCAATGCTGGTGGTATGAATAACAATCCGTTGTCTTCTATCAACCCGGATGACATTGAAAGTATAGAAGTTTTGAAAGATGCTGCTGCGAATGCTATTTATGGATCGAGGGGAGCTAACGGAGTAATTTTGATTACAACCAAGCGAGCGCAAACCAAAGGTTGGAAGTTCACTGCCTCTGCAAAAGTAGGGGTGTCAAATCCAACTGCTATTCCTAAAATGCTCAACGCCCAACAGTGGATGCAATTGAATCAAGAAGCATGGGAAAACGATGGCAATGCTGGGAGAGCTCCTTTACCTGGTGGCATTACTTATGAACAAGCATTGGCCACCAATACCAATTGGGTAGATCAAACCATCCAAACGGGATTGAAACATGGTTACACATTAACTGCAGCTAAAGGTGGAGAGAAATTCAATACCCAAATGAACTTTTCATATGATGACAATGGATCTTATTTGAAAGGGAATAATTTTGTCAGAACTACAGCAAGGGTAAACTCAGATTACCAATTAACCAAATGGTTGAAATTAGGGGTGAATACCTCATTGAGTAGTGGTGTGAACAACCGTGTAAACGCAGCTTGGTCAGGGGGGCTTGGTTTCGCTATGTCTGAAGCTTTACCAATATATCCAATTAAAAATGCAGATGGTACTTGGTTCAGAGGTGGCAAAAATCCAGTTAGAGACATGGAAAACATGAAATGGAGAACTGCAGAAACAAGGGCTTTGAATGGAGTTAGTTTAGACATTACACCTGTTAAAGGTTTAATTGTAAGAGGACAAGCTAGTTACGACTATATGAATTTAGTTGATGACCAATGGAGTTCACCTGAAATTACTAACCAAAATGATGCTGGTAATGCCAACAGAAACATGTCATTTGTAAAGAACTTCAACTATTATGTAACTGCAACATATATGAAATCATTCAAAGAAAACCATCATTTTCAAATGATGGTTGGGAATGAATTTCAAAGGGCAAATACCATCAGAAGAAGAACATTTGCCTCAAATGTACCAGGCTTGTATAGTAGCAATCCCAGTTATTTAGTTTCTTCACCTATTTTTTCTGACAATGGAACCAATTGGGCTTTCTTGAGTTACTTTGGTCGATTTAACTATGATTACAAAGGTAAATACAATGTTCAAGCGGTATACAGAATGGATGCATCTTCAAGGTTTGGAGAGAATTACAGATGGGCAAATTTCCCATCTTTATCAGGCGCATGGATTATTTCTGAAGAAGATTTCTTAAAAGACAATCAAACCATTTCCTTCTTGAAGATTAGAGCTGGATGGGGCATGTCAGGCAATGCAGCTATTCCTGATGATGCTCGTTTCGGGACTTTTTCTCCCGGTTCTAACAACATTGCATACAATGGTCAGCCTACAACATACCCTATTAAATTGCCGAACAAAGATTTAAGATGGGAAACATCAAACAACTATGACATTGGTTTTGAAATGGGCTTCTTCAAAGACAGGATTTCATTTGAATTGGATTTGTATGAAAAAGTAACCAAAGATGTATTAATGGAAATTGCATTGCCACCTTCAATTGGTATGTCATCTTTATGGACCAACGTTGGAGGTATTTCAAACAGAGGAATTGAATTCGGTTTCAAATCAAAAAACATTGTAGCTAAAAACTTTCAATGGTCTACCAATTTCAATGTTGCCAGAAACTACAATGAAATTACATCTATAGGTGTGTATACAGAAGATGCTGTAAGTGGCGGAACAAATGATACCCGTGTAATTGTAGGCCAACCTGTTGGTTCTAACTATTTAATCAGATGGTCGCATGTTGACCCTGCAACTGGTAAGCCAGTGTATTTAGATATCAATGGCAATGAAACTTTTGTTTACAACAACAAAAACAGGGTTGCTGCAGGTAAAATTTTGCCAGATGCAATTGGTGGATTGACTAACACTTTCCGATATAAAAATTGGGACATGAGTGTTTTGGTTGTATTTAGTCTTGGAAGTCAGATTTATGAATCTTCACAAAAAAGACAAGCCAGTTTAATTACAAATTGGAACATGGATGAAAGGGTTTTTGACAGATGGAGACAGCCTGGAGATGTAGCTAAGTTTCCGCGTTTAACTAGAGATTACAGAACATACAATTTGCCTGATGAGTGGAGTAATACAACTTTGTGGTTAAAAGATGGTAGCTATGCCAGATTGAGAAACTTAACCGTAGGCTATAGCATTCCAAAAGCTCAATGCGAGCGATTGCATTTAAGTAGTTGCAGGGTTTCATTTATTGCAACCAATTTATTTACACTAACCAATTACGACGGTTTAGATCCTGAATTGAGTAGAGATGCTGAGTCTGATGGAAGTGGATCTGCAGGTGGTTACAATACTTCAAGAAATATGGGTTCTCAGAACATCACCTATTTAACACCTCCTCAAGAAAAGTCGTTTCTCTTTCAAGTTAATTTAGAATTTTAATTGAATCAAAACATGAACAAACAAATCAAATATATTTTTATCTTCTTTGCATTTCTCAGCATAGTTTCGTGTAGAAAATGGTTAGATGTAAAGCCAGAAGGTGTTCAACTGGAAGAAGATGCCATTAAATCGCAAGCAGATTTACAAGCAGTTCTTAATTCAATTTATGACAATTTAGCCAATCAATACAATGGACGTGTTCAGTTGTTCAATGAATTGCTTGGAGATAATATGGAAAAGCCACAAGCAGGCTTTACGGTTCCTATTTATTTAAGAACAACTAATTTTTTCAATTCGGATGTGGGCGGTTTGTATTCAGAGTTGTACAGAGCTGCTTTTAGAACCAATTATCTGATGGAAAAAATCAATTCAAACACCATTACTGTGGATGCAGCAGCAGCCAAGCGCATGATTGCTGAAGCCAAATTTTTAAGAGCAATGGCTCATTTTGAATTGGTTAAATTATGGGCACAACCTGCTGGGTTTACCGCCGACAATTCGCATTTAGGTGTTGTAATCAGAACAAGTTCTGCTGCGGAGCCAATGCCTAGGTCTACAGTAGCTCAAGTGTATGCATTTATTTTAAATGATTTAAGTTCGGCAGCCGCTGACCTTCCCGCTAGTAACAATGATTTCGCTTCTCAAAATGCAGCAAAAGCTTTAATGGCCAAGGTGTATTTTCAAATGAATAATTTTACCAAAACTAAAGAGTTGTGCGATGAGTTGATCCCTCAATATACAATGGATACAACCTTAAATAGGTTTGAAAATGCTGCTACTTCTCCAGAAAAAATATTTTCTTTTATTAGCAAGTCCGTTCAAGACAATAGGGCTGCAGGATTTATTGGTAATTTTAGAATTGCCAACGCTTCAAGCCCTTCTGTATATAGATTATCTAAAGAGCTATACTTGGCTGCTACAGCAGATGCAAATGACAAAAGAACATCGTTTTATGCTGTTTTCAATGCGGGTACATCGGCTGAAACATATGGCATAACAAAGTTCAATTTTGATTTCTTGAGTATGCCATTTTTGTACCTATCACAATTGAAGTTAATGAGAGCTGAGGCGAATGCACAATTGGGTTTGAACATGGATGTTGCTGTTGCTGACGTGAATGATATTTTAACCAGAGCATATGGTAACAATACAATGAATATCAGTAGTTCTGCTGGTAAAGAAATCATCATTGCTGAAGCAAGAAAACAAAGGCGCTTGGAGTTTCCTTTAGAGGGAGAACGTGTTCAGGATTTAAAAAGAATTGGAGCACTTGAAGACCAAACAGGTTCTGGTTTGGTAAAAATAAGAGGCTCAAAATGGAATTGCCCGGGTCTGGCTTTGCAATTTCCATCAACTGAAAAAACCAGTTTTTTTGTATTTAATGATGAGGGCAATTGCGATTAAAATGAAGCACATGAATAAATGGATAACAATTACATTACTTGCACTTTTAGGATTGGGTGCTTGTAAGAAAGACTTAAAGGAAATAGGTTCACCTGCAAACAAAGTTGAAGGTATTTCAGCTTCATGGGAAATGATACAGGCCATTCAAATAGATGAAAAATCTTTGACAAGAGAATCGTTTAACCTAACACCGTTTTTTATCAAACAAGGTAAAAAGCCAAATATTACATTTACTGCAGATTCTTTTTCTATAGACACAGCAGGGGTGAGCATTAACTTTTTTGGTGGTACCAGAGGTACATGGTCTTTTGACAATGCGGCGGCTCCATCAAGCATTCATTTTGTGCCTAATGATGCCCCAGCATTTACTTTAAATTTAGGGGGTCCAATCAGGCCGGGTGACAATTTAAAAATTTCTAAATTGGTTCAAGCTCCATGTAAAGGGGATACCGATGGACCTGGTTCTGTAATGAGTTTTGTGTTAACTTTTAATAGAAAATAATGATGCGTAACCTAATAAAATTTACTTTCTTTTTGAGCTTTATATGCACTGCTCATACAATATTTGCTCAAGCTGCATGGGTTGACCCTGAAGAACCAGATGTGACAAAGCCTGTCAGGTTATATGTTGATTTGAGTAAAACAACCAATACCTCTTGTAAGGAAAATCCAGGGCCATTTTATATTTGGACTTGGAGACCAGTAGAATTAGGTGCAGACAATCCATTGGTAAATGGTACTGGCGACAAACCTTGGAAAAATTCAAACGATTTACTAAAAATGACAAGGGATTCTGTAAAAGGTGAGTTTGTTTGGTATTACGAAATGACGCCAACTTTATTTTATGGTGTACCTGCCTCAGAAATTTATTCAAAAGGTATTTCATTCTTGGTTAAACCAAAAGATGGTGGTGGATATGGCTCACCTGATGTGAAAACAGAAGATTTAACAATTACCATTAGCCCACCCAAATTGGTCAGAGGCGTAACCTATCAGTTTCCTTCAGTTATTTTAGACAATGAGCTAACCACTATAATATACAATAACCCAGCAGATACAGTTGTAACCATGCAAGATTTATCTGATGGAGATGCCTACTTATGGATTAAATGTACTGCAGTAGACACATTAACAGGTAACTTAGTAACCTATCAACCATCTGTATTTTTAAAAGTAGGGAACAATCCCAATTTAGAAATGATCAAAGATCCTTTAACCAATATGTTTTCACTAACCTTTGTGCCAAGAACATTCTTTGGATTCAAACCCAATGAGCGAGGCAAAGAAATTGAATGCAAAGTGAGAAGAAAGGTATGGAAAACAGTTGCTGACAATACCACAGATCAACCTAAATTTAAAATGGGTTGTAAGTAGTTTTGACTGAATTGTTTAGTTTTCAATTTCTACTTTTCTTATGAAACAAATCTTGATTTCCAATCGCCTTTTTTTTCTTTCATACAGCTGTTGGTTAATCATCTCAATCATACTTTCTGTGCTTTATTCTCAAGCAACATTGAGCATGTATGTGAATGGATTTATGTTTCGTGGCTCAGATTTTTTGGCCAAATATTTAACACATGTTGGGGATGGTTTATTTGCTGTTTTTATCAGTATTTTGTTCCTGTTCTTCAATAGGAAAATTGGCAATCTGGTTAGTTTAAGTTATTTATTCAGTGCAGGCTTAACCCAAACCTTAAAGCATACTATTTTTGCTGATGAAGGCAGGCCCATTCAATTTTTTCAGCAAACTAATTTGGTTCATTTTATAGAGGGTGTAACTGTTCATGCACACAATAGTTTTCCTTCTGGGCATACAACTTCAGTATTTGCATTGTGTAGCATGTTGGCATTTTGTTACCCAAAAGTTGGTTATCAATTGGTGTTTTTTTTCATAGCAATGCTGACCGGTTTAACAAGGGTATATTTATTACAACATTATTTGATAGACGTAGTTGCTGGCTCATTCATAGGTGTTTTGAGCTCAATCTTGTTGTACTATTGGTTAAAAGACAAAGAACTATTTACATTTAAAAATCAACAATGATTTTACGTACAATTAAAAAATTTGATACTTGGTTCGTGTTACTATGGGGGGCAATTTTGTTCATTCCGTTTTTAAATGCTGTGCATTTGTTTGATTGGGATGAAATTAATTTTGCCGAATCTGCCAGAGAAATGCTCGTAACTGGCAATTACCAAACTGTTCAAATCAATTATCAGCCATTTATGGAGAAACCACCCTTGTTTTTCTGGTGTCAGGTATTGTCTATGAAATTATTTGGTATAAATGAATTTGCAGCACGTTTCCCCAATGCAATAGTTGGAATCATCACATTGATTTTGGTGTTTACAATTGGTAAAAAGTTACATGGTAGAGCTTTTGGATTTCTATGGGTTTTATTTGTAACAGGTTCTTTTACCCCACATCTATACTTTAAATCTGGTATCATAGACCCTTTGTACAATTTATTTGTATTTGTTACACTGTATCTTTTTTATTTATACATCACCAACAATAAACAGCTCAAATATGCAATTTCCATAGGGGTTTTTATTGGCTTGGCAATCATTACAAAAGGGCCGGTTGCATTGATAGTTATTGGCTTGACGATACTGGTTTATTGGGCATTGAAAAAGTTTCAGTCTGTTTTAAGTCTTCAACATTTTTTTATAGCAGCAGGATTTGCTTTGCTTGTATCTGCTTCATGGTTTGGAGTAGAAACCATTCAAAATGGTCCAACATTTTTATTGGAATTTGTTAAATACCAAGCCGACTTGTTTTTGAATCCTGTAGCTGGGCACGGGCAGCCCTTTTACTACCATGCTTTGGTTTTGTTAGCTGGTGCTTTTCCGGCTTCTATTTTTGCTATGAAACAGTTGTTTAAAAAGCCTATCAATGACGTATTAACAGTTAATACATGGACACTATTGGTACTCATTCAGTTTTGGGTTGTTTTAATTTTATTCAGTATAGTTAAAACAAAAATTGTTCATTACAGTTCTTTGTGTTATTTACCGCTCACTTTTTTTGCTGCTCAGCAATTATTGGCATACATGCAGCAAAAAGAGACAATGCCTGTTTGGCAAAAATTAATTGCATTTGTATTGGCATTGGTAATTGCTGTTTTGTTTGTGGTTTTACCTTTTGTAGATACTTTCAAATACAAATTTATTCCATTAATTGAAGATGATTTTGCAAAAGGAAATTTGTCAATTAAAGGAAATTGGAATGGGATGGAATTTTTTCCTGGATTATTTTTTATTGGCATTACAATAGTTTTTTTTGTTAAACTACTCAAAAAAGAATTACTCAATGCAGCATTCTTATTGTTGTTTTTTCTGTCTTTTTTTATTCCTGTAGTGTTGAGGTTAATTGTACCTAAAATTGAGCAATACACCCAAGGTGCGGCTATAGAATTCTATGAGCAAAAAGCCAATGAAGCTTGCTACATAGAAACAGTTGGTTTTAAAAGTTATGCTCACTATTTCTACGGAAAGGTAAAACCCTACCATGCCGTCACTACAGCAAAAGGGTTTAATTACAATTCGGTTTTAGATAAACCATTGTATTTGGTTTGTAAAGTAGGAAATGAAAAAGCAATTGACAGTAATTTTACAAATTTGTATCAAAAAGGGGGCTTTGTATTTTACCGTAAAAAGTAATTTACAGCCTTGCAAATGGGGTTGTTTCCAGCGTTTCGAAAAGGCCTTCTTGGTATAGAATATCGGCTGTTTTTGCTACCATACCAGCATTGTCTGTACAATATTCAAATGCAGGAATAAATGCTTTCCACTCATTTGCTTGGCAAAGAGCAGTTAATTGAGTTCTCAATGCACTGTTTGCAGAAACACCTCCTGCTAAAGCCAGTTCTTTGCAGTTGAATTGAATGGCTGCTTTTTTCAATTTCTTGAGTAATTGTTTAACAATACTGTGTTGAATAGATGCACACAAATCAGCCAAATTCTCTGATATAAAATGAGGATTATTGGCAATTTCCTTTCTTAGAAAATAAAGGATAGCTGTTTTTAATCCACTAAAGCTGTAGTCAAATTCAGGTAAATCTGAAATTGGAAATTCAAAGCTCAAAGGGTTGCCCATTTTTGCATGTTTGTCAATCAATGGTCCTCCAGGATAGGGTAGGCCTAATAATTTAGCAGACTTGTCAAATGCTTCCCCTGCAGCATCGTCTATGGTTTTGCCAATGGTTTCAAAATCAAAATAGTTTTTTACCAAGGTTAATTGTGTATGACCGCCACTCACAGTTAAACATAAAAACGGAAATGCAGGGGTGGGTTCGTCTATAAAATGAGCCAGTACATGGGCTTGCATGTGGTTCACACCAATCAAGGGTATGTTTAAACTTTGTGCCATTGATTTTGCAAAAGAACAACCAACCATCAATGAACCAATTAATCCAGGCCCTTTGGTAAAAGCTACTGCACTGAGGTCTTTTTTAGAAATGCCACTTGTTTCTAATGCTGATGTTACTAAAGGTATCAAGTGCTGCTGATGAGCCCTTCCAGCCAATTCTGGAACTACGCCGCCATATTGTTCATGTATAGCTTGGTTTGCCACCATATTGCAAATGACTTTGCCGTTTTTTATGATTGCGGCTGCTGTATCATCACAAGATGATTCAATAGCAAGAATTATCCTATCTTTGAAAGGAACTTGATTTGTAAATTGGCTTGACATACCTAGCTACAAAGCTACAAAAAGTGATAAAGAAAACACTAAAAATAACATACACCATTTCGGCCATTCTTTTTGGAATTGGCATGTTGTTGTATTTGTTATTTAGTAGTATGTTTTTTCAGAATTATTTGACCAAAAAAGCAGCTGCTTATGTCAATGATCAATTCAATACCCAAATTTCTATTGGTGAAATCAGTTACGATGGGTGGTCTTATTTTTCATTGCGCAATGTCTTATATGGCGACAACAGACAAGACACTTTGTTCTTTGCGGGAAGGGTTCAGTTTAATTTGGCCGGTATTACGCTAGACAGCACTCAATTTATATTAAATCATGTGTTGGTTGATCGAGGGATTTGTAAAATTAATACCTATAAAGACAACTATTTTGGTGTGGATGCCATGGACGGTTTTTTAAATGCAATCGACACAACTCTTCCGCCAAGTCCAATTCCATTTGTGCTAGAGCTTCGTGATTTAGAGTGTACCAATTCAAGATTTGATTTAGTAGACTCTACAGAGGTTTTTTATACTGCTGGTTTTGATCCATTCAACATGCATGTCAGCGATGTGAATTTTAGATCGAGACGTTTTCAGATTATCAATGATTCTTTGCATTTTGATTTGCATCAATTCAGTTTAAAAGAACAATCTGGTTTTGAAATTAAACGCATGGAGTCTGTTGCAACAGTCTCTCCAACTACTATTCGTTTTAGTAAAATGGATATGAAAACCAAATACAGTCAGTTCCAAAACTATTTTAGTATGGACTGCTCTAGTTGGGATGATTACATGGATTTTGTAAATAAAGTAAAGTTTGACATCCGGTTAAAAGAGAGTGATGTTGACTTTAAAGACATTGTATATTTTGCGCCATTGTTAAAAGATTTTGATTACAAAGCCGTTGTAAGCGGCCATGCAAAAGGACCCTTATCTAACTTAACCATCAAAAAAGTAAAAGCAACGCATGGCAATGCTACTACGTTTGATGGAGATATCAATTTAATTGGTTTGCCTGATGTAGACAAAATGTTTATGGACATTGATGTTACAAATGCTACTAGTGATTTAAAAGATTTAAAAACAATTTCAGGTGTAGATTTGCCAAATATATTGGCTAATCTAGGTAAAATGCATTACCAAGGCCGATTTACAGGTTTCTACAAAGACTTTGTGAGTTTTGGTAATTTAACCACTGATTGTGGGGCAATTCATACTGATTTGAACATGAAATTGAATGACAACCTCATGCAAAGCAGTTACAAAGGAAATTTTCAATTGGAACAGTTCAATTTAGGACAACTGCTTAATAAGAAAGTTATAGGAAAGCTCAATTTCAATGCAGAAATCAGTGGTAAAGGTTTTGACTTAAGTAACCTAGATAATACGTTCAAGCTCAAAGCTACCGATTTGTATTTTAACAATTATACTTACGCTTTAATTGAACTCAATGGTAAATCTTTTAAAGATCAATTAGATTTAGACATTCGTGTTTTAGATTCATGTATAGATGTTACAGCACAATCCTCATTAAAGTTAACGGGTTCTTACAAATATCTTGGCTTAAATGCACATGTTAAAAGTGTTAATTTGGATGGCTTAAACTTGTATCAATCAGTTAAACACCTAGGTTTTGAAGCAAAAGCAGATTTTCATTTCAAAGATTTAGATGAAAACAATGGAACCATTCAGTTGAAAAAGATTCATTATGAGCGGGCACAGAAATTGTATCAGTTGAACCATTTTGAATTGACCTCTACGCAAGGTGCTGAAAAATCAATTGTTGTTAAAAGTGACGATGTAAATGCAAAAATTGAAGGTCAATTTGATTTTGATTATTTACAAAAACAGATCAGTAATTTATTGTCAGAAATTGTACCCAATTACTTTAAGCAATATCCACAATGCCTTCAAGTAAAAGAGCAGTTCAAATTACAGGTATCAGTTAAAAGTGCGAATAATATTTTGCCTTTTTTTACTGATGCTATTGAAGTCAGTCAGCTGAAGTTAGATGCTTCTATAAACGAGTCTGATAAAAAAATACAGTTGAATGGTAATGTAGGGAAGTTTGTATACAACGATTTGACTGTTAAGAAGGCAAGTTTAAACATCATGAGCTCTCCTGCCAAAGGTATTCAATTAGAGGGAGGTTTTAATTTTATAGGCAACAAAGATTCTTTGCTCATTGGCAAAGGGGATTTTGGACTCAATGCCAACCAAAAAAATGGGGATTTGTATCTCAATGCAACTGATTCTTCAGGATTATTAAGTTTTGATTTCAACCAAAAAATTGTTTTCGAACCAAACCAAATCGTTCAGTTGCATAACCAATCTGGTAAATTTTGGAAAGGTTCAGCATTATGGCAACTCAATAAATTTGCATCCATTGTTATTGGTAATGAAAATGTAACTTTTAATCAGCTCATTTTTAATAATCAGTCACAATTGATTGCAATTGACGGTTTTTATGCATTTGCTCAACCAGCAAAAAACATTGTAGTTAAGTTCAATGATGTGAAAATAAATGGCATTACACCGTTTATCCCTTGGTTAAATTTAGAAATGGGAGGTTTAATAAATGGCCTGCTGTCTGTCAAACATCAAGAAAACCATGATTTGTTTTTGGGCGATTTAGAATTAACATCTTTTACAATTGACAAAGATTCAATAGGAGATGTTTTTCTCAATACAGCATATGGCGAAAATGAACACGAGTTGTTATTGAGTTTAGCTTCAAAGTCTGGTAAGTTTAAAAATTTAAAAGCCATAGGTAAATTAAATTTACAAACAGATGCCATTGATTTTAATATGAGTTTTAGCAATTCGCCTATCCGTCCGTTTCAATCTTTTATGAAAGGATATGTGAGCATTTTTGATGGAACAGCAGACTTAAATGCGCAATTAACAGGTACAATTCAAAAGCCAAAATTAACAGGGCAACTCGAACTTTCAGATGCTAAGTTTAAAATTGATTTTTTACAAACCACTTATCAAATTCCTAAAGCATTGTTGAATTTCAATCAACAAACCATTTCATTCAAACCATTTAAAATTCAAGACAAAAACAAACAATTTGCACTGGTGAGCGGAGGTGTTAAATTTAATGGATTTAGTCAATGGCAATATGACATTCAAATCAATGAGTTCGAAAAGTTTCAATGTTTAAGCACAACGGCAAATGACAATAGTTTGTTTTATGGCAATGTCTATGCAACTGGAAATGCAAGCATAACCGGGAATACAAATAATGTCATGATGGATGTTAAAGCGGTTACTGATAAAAATTCACAGTTAGTCATCAATCCGTTTGGAGGTGAATCAGAAAATGGTGAAAATTTCTTGCATTTCACTTCAAGAGATACAACGTATGAAGATCAAGTACAAGTAAAGCATATTCCATTCGGTTTTGGTATTAGGCTGGCCGTTGAGGCAACACCAGATGCTGAGGCTCAATTGGTTTTTGGCGACCAAACTGATGATGTGATTAAGGCCAAAGGTAGAGGTAATTTATTGTTGAATTATACCCCACAAGGTAATTTCTTTTTAAATGGTAAATATGAGTTAACGGAGGGCGAGTACCGTTTAAGTGCCATGAATGTGGTTGCTAAAAAGTTCAATTTAAAACAAGGCAGTACCATTGAATGGGATGGAGACCCAATGACTGGTAAACTTGATATATTGGGTGTGTACAAACTAAGAACAACAATTGGCGAGTTGGTAAATACATCAGCCGCAGCGGATCCTAATGGAAGGGTTCCAGTAGAATGTTTGATACAAATAAAGGGTACGGTTGATAAGCCAAATATTGGTTTTGATTTGAATTTCCCTGATATGCAAAACAATTTAAATGGTTCATCAGCTTCTGAGCTGAATGCTGTTTTGAGTAATTTCAGAAAGGAACCAGAATTGATGACGCAGCAAATTGTGTTTTTACTCATATCTGGAAAATTTATTCCTATTAACAACTCAAGCAATAATTTAGCTGGATCTTTGAGCTCACAAACAGTTTCGGATTTGCTTTCTAAACAGGCAGCAAGTTTATTGAGTAAGCTTGATCCAGAAATAGACTTAACTGTAGACATGCTCAATGCAACAGATCCTACAAGAGGCAGGGCTGCTTTACTTTCAGCTTCAAGACGATTTTTAGATAACCGACTTGAACTTCAAGGTTCATTTGCTACAGATAACTCTCAAAACAATTTTGCAGCAACTTATAATTTTAAAAAGAATGGAAACCTCAAGGCAAAGGTGTTTAATAAAATGGGTTTTGATTTAATATACAGTCGCAACATTACTACTTCAGGTGTAGGGTTGTTTTACAGAAAAGAATTTGATCATTTGATAGATTTATTTAAAAAATCGAATACCTTTAAATTTCAATAGAAATCGATTTTTTTGATTTCAACTTTATATTATATTCACAAAAAATATGATTCCTTCAGTAGATTTAACAGATTTTTTAAGCAACGACCCTGCCAAAAAAAGCGCCTTCGTTGAAGCTTTGGGTAGCGCTTATGAAGACATTGGATTTGTTGCCGTTAAAGGTCATTTTTTAGCAGAACAAACAAGCAATGACTTGTATGCAGCATGTCAAGCATTTTTTTCTTTGGATGATGCTACAAAACGTAAATACGAAATTCCAGGTTTAGCAGGTCAAAGAGGGTATACCAGTTTTGGTAAAGAACATGCAAAAGGCAGAAATGAAGGCGATTTGAAAGAATTTTGGCATTTTGGTCAAGAAGTAGTAGGGGATGATCCAATTAAAAGCGAGTACCCTCAGAATATCATGGTCAATGAATTGCCACAGTTTGGTCAGTTGGGTTTGCAAGCCTACAAAGATTTAGAAGAAACAGGAAGGTATATGCTCAGAGCTATTGCTTTGTATTTACATTTAGATGAAGACTATTTTGATAAGAATATTTTTCATGGAAACAGCATCTTAAGACCCATACATTACCCACCAATTACCAGTGAACCAAAGTCTGCTGTCAGAGCTGCTGAGCATGAAGATATCAACTTAATTACCCTGCTAATGGGAGCTAGTGCAGAAGGTTTACAAGTTTTAAACAAACAAGGGGAATGGGTTAACATTACAGCGTTGCCAGAGCAACTGGTAGTCAATGTTGGAGACATGTTGCAACGCCTAACAAACAATGTGTTGAAGAGTACAACGCATCGGGTTATCAATCCTCCTAGAGAAAAATGGCATACCTCACGTTTTTCAATCCCATTCTTTTTACATCCAAGAAGTGAAATGCGTTTAGATTGTTTGGACAATTGTGTAACTGACAAAAATCCACTCCAATACCAACCTATTACCGCAGGCGCTTATCTCGAAGAACGATTGAGGGAGATTGGACTGAAATAAATTTCATGGTTCTAGAATTCATCAATGCAAAGCACAAATCATGGATTGTACATGGCTTGTTCTTTGCTTTTTTTTTGAGTTTATCCGCAATCAATTATTCAAATTTCAGACTGCCTGCCTTAGATCAAGGTATTGCCAATCAGGCATTGTACGGATATGCTCATTTAAACAATGCGGAATGTACGTTGCTGATAGGTCAGCCGAATGCTCCCTATTTATCTTTACATTTGAGTTTGTGGGTGCCTTTGCTATCGCCTTTTTATTACCTGTTTGGTTTTTATACCTTGTTTATTTTTCAGTCTCTTTTTATAGTTTTTGCAGGTTACTGTTTACAATTAATTGCAAAGCATTATCAGTTATCTAACACCAGTGCAATTTTAATTGTATTACAGTTTTACATGTGTTGGGCTTGGATAGGAGCAATTGCAGATGGTTACCATGAAAACACAATAGCAGCTTGCTGGGTGCCTTTTTTATATTGGTCATATTTAAAAGCCAATAGAACTGGAATTGTTTTAGGTTCACTAGGAATTTTGATATGCAAAGAAAACATGGCAATATGGTTGTTTTTTTTATTGCCTGTTTTGACAATAGCCGCTCATCAAGTTAAAAAAATGTCTTGGCTTACACTGATGTTGATGCTTATTTCTATAAGTTATTTTTACTTGGCAACGGCAATCATCATGCCTGAATTGGATCCTACTCATCGCTTTCAGCAATTAAACAGGTACAGCCATTTAGGGAATGATTTAACCACAATTGTTAAGCATGTCATTACTCATCCATTACAAATGATTGAATTGTTTTTTAAAAGTCATGTGCAACCGGATGATTTAGAAAACATAAAGTGGGAATTATGGATTGTACTGTTGTTATCTGGATTTTGGACCACCTACGCAAATCCAGTTTTTATAGTAGCATTCTTGCCATTATTGGCTCAAAAGTTATGGAACAAAGAGGTTGTGTTTTGGGGAATAAATTACCATTACAATGTAGAGTTTGCTCCTTTGCTATCTTTGTTGGCCATATTGTTTGTATGCAAGTTTAAAACAATACAAACAAGGCAAATGATTGCTTTGGTATTGTTTGTTTCTACATTTATTGTAAGTGCCATTGTTTTGTTTGATAGAAAAAGCATTTGGTATGATCAGGTTAAGGAAAACTATTTGCTGCCTGTACACTACAAATCATTGTTACCCATTGCAGATGTTGAAGCCATTAAAAAACAAATTCCAGCCAATGTTTCTTTGAGTACTAATTCTAGCTTAGTGCCACATTTTTGTGACAGGGCCGAAATTTATTTGTTTCCCAATTGTATGCAAGCAAATTATCTTTTACTTCAAAATGAAACTCAAGATACCTATCCAATTGCCACTGAAACTTATTTGAGGCATTTGTTCAATTTTAAAAGTAAAGATTCTCTTGGCTACGAAATAATTTCGACCAATGAAACTTTCACTTTGTTCAAAAAGCAAACAATTAAAAACTAAGCTTTTTCTAAATGGAATTTAACCAAGTCTTCTAATGGAGATTTAATGACACGTCCTATTTTCATGTCAAAACTAATGGCTACTTCTTCTAAAATCTCTTTGAATACAAATCCAACAGATCCTACACAATTGAATTCATAAGCTTTGTAGTTTGGATATTTACTTACCAAATTCTTAAAGAAATCTCTGAAGCCGTCTCTTACTTTATTTTTGATGTATGGGTGTGTAACATATTCATCAGCAAATTTGCAGAAGCTGGCCAAGTATCTGTTCGGAAATTGAGTGGTATAGAGTGTATGAAAAATTTGCTCGTTGTCAGTAATTTGGAAGCGCTCTTTGAACCGTGCTTGTAATTCTGGTTCCAAACGACCTCTCATAAAATCGCGTACAATTTTTTTTCCAATGTAGCTTCCACTGCCTTCATCTCCGAGCAAATAGCCTAAAGAATCTATGTTCAAAGAAACATCATCGCCATCATAAATACAGGTGTTGCATCCAGTTCCTAAAATAGCAGCAAAACCTTCGTTTTTTCCTAATAAGGCTCTTGCTGTTGCTAATAAATCATGACCTACAAAAATTTCATTTGCACTTGGAAAGCACCTTGACAAAGCTTTTCTGACAATATCCTTTTTTTCAGGAGTGCTACATCCTGCACCGTAAAAATATACTTTAGTAACCAATGAAGCGTCTAGGTTTTTCAATAAATTTTCTGACAAAGAATAATAAATGGCCTCAGTGTCTATAAAGTAAGGATTGTAGCCTATGGTATGGTATATATGGTTTTGAGTTCCATTGGTATCTGTTAAACACCAATCTGTTTTGGTTGATCCGCTATCTGCAATTAGGTACATGTTGTGCTGTTTTTGATTCGATTTTACTCAAAACGTAGCACAATTCAAACTACAGGCCCCTTAATTTAGTACTTTGACTTTCATTTATAAGTTATTTTTTAAAATTAAAACCCAAATAACCAGTAAGTTTAATAAAGTGTTTACAACTATTGATAGGCATTTATTAATGTTGGGATACTTTCAGAATAAACTATGCAATTTTCAGGATCTATAAAAAGTAAACTTCCAGGAATTGGTACCACCATTTTCTCGGTAATGAGTGCTTTGGCAAATGAACAACAAGCCATCAATCTTGCGCAAGGATTCCCAGATTTTAACTGTCATCCCTCTCTTGTAGATTTGGTTACCAATGCCATGAAAGCAGGATTTAACCAGTATGCTCCAATGCCCGGAGTAATGAGTTTGAGAGAGAAAATTGCTGCCAAAACTGAAAGCTTGTACGGAGCTGTTTACCATCCGGAAAAAGAAATTACCGTAGTTCCAGGAGGAACACATGCTTTGTATGCTGCAATCAGTGCAATAGTGTCAGAAGGTGATGAGGTTGTTGTGCTAGAGCCTTGTTATGATAGTTATGTGCCAGCTATTGAATTGAACGGTGGTAGACCTGTATTTTATGAAATGAAATACCCCGATTATAAAGTTGATTGGAATGAGGTAAAAAAATTAATCAATTTCAGAACCCGAATGATTGTCATCAATACCCCACACAATCCTACAGGTAGTATTTTAGAAGCTGAGGATATGCTCCAATTGCAGAAAATTTTAGACAACACAGATGTGGTTGTTCTCAGCGACGAAGTATATGAACACATTTTATTTGATGGCTACCAACACCAAAGTGTGGCTCGTTTTCCCAAATTAGCTGAGCGCAGTTTGATTGTGTCTTCATTTGGTAAAACATATCATACTACAGGCTGGAAGCTTGGTTATGTTTTAGGACCTGAAGCACTTACAAAAGAATTCAGAAAAGTACATCAATTTATGGCATTCAGTGCCAATACTCCTATGCAACATGCAATGGCTGCATTTTTAGACGATGCTTCACATTACTTAGAGTTAAGTGCTTTTTACCAAGAAAAACGCGATTATTTTCAGAAATTGGTAAAAAGTTCAAACTTTAAAGTTTTACCTTGTAAAGGATCCTATTTTCAGTTGTTGAACTATGCAAAAATTACTTTAGAAAGAGATGTTGATTTTGCAGTCAGACTTACCAAAGATTATAAAATAGCGTCTATTCCAACATCTGTTTTTTATAAAATGAAAACTGATAACAATGTATTGAGGTTCTGTTTTGCCAAAAGCAATGAAACACTTGAAAAAGCAGCAGAAAAATTAATGAAACTATAAATGATGCAGCCAGATTTATCAATCTGTTTGGTACAAACGAGTTTATATTGGGAAGACATTGCCGCCAATTTGAATCATTTCGATGGCCAATTACAATCCATCCAACATCAAGTTGATTTAATTGTTTTACCAGAAATGTTCAGCACTGGTTTTTCTATGCATCCAGAATTGTTGGCCTCTGAATTAAGCAATGAAACCTGTTTGCTACAAATGAAAAAATGGGCTCAAAAATACCAAGCGGTCATTTGTGGAAGTATCATGTATGTTGTTGATCAGCAGTATTTTAATCGTTTTTTATGGGTTACACCAGCTGGTGAAGTTCAATTTTACGACAAGGCACATTTGTTTAGAATGGGTGAAGAAAACAAACATTACCAAAGAGGGAGCAAGCAATTAATTGTTTCATTAAAAGGATGGAAGTTGGCTTGTTTTGTTTGTTATGATTTACGTTTTCCAGTTTGGATGAGAAGAACGCCAACATTTGATTACGATGCAATGATTGTAGTAGCCAATTGGCCAGCCATTAGAAATCAGCATTGGCAAACGCTTACAAGAGCCAGAGCTATAGAAAACCAATCGTATGTTGTAAGTGTGAACAGAATTGGTACAGATGAAAACTTAATAGAACATTCAGGTAATTCAGCCGTAATAGAACCCAATGGCAACTATTTACTTGATGCTGGTACCCAAGGTGGTTTATTCTTTGCTAAGCTTTCTTCTAAAGAAATGCAAACATACAGAGCACGCTTTCCCGTTGCATTGGATGCAGATGAATTTGAATGGAAGAAATAGTGATTATATAGCTATAGCGCTTATTTTTGCCAAACAATTTTGCTTTAAAAGTTGTTTTTTATAAAATCATTTACAATGAAAAAAAGTTATTTATTGATTGTTTTTACCTGTCTTAGTTTGGTGTTGAATGCACAAAATAAAAAAGCTAAGGTGCAGGAAACAAAGCCTAAAGTTGCACAAGTTGTCTTCCCTTCAATGGTATGGGATTTTGGGAACATTAATGAAAGAGGTGGATATGTAAGTCATGATTTTGAATTTACCAATACAGGTACCATTCCACTTGTTATTGAAGATGTTAAAACAAGTTGTGGTTGTACCTCTACCCAATGGCCACGTGAGCCCATTGCACCTGGTGCAAAAGGAGTCATTAAAGCTGTTTTTCAGCCGCTTGGTAGGCAAGGTTCATTTACAAAAGAAATCACATTGGTTACCAATACAGCACCTGCTGGACGTGTGCTTAAAATTACAGGTTATGTCATTCCCAATAGCAATGATGTTGGTGAGATGTACAAATACCAATATGGCAATATAGCAGTCAACACCAATGTGCTCAATTTTGGCAGAATACCAGATTCTGGATATGATTCCTCTTATATTGGTATCTTTAATATTGGGGTAAAAACACTTGAAATTACTAAAATTGAAGCCCCTGCAAATATTGTCATCACTAAGAATGCAAGTAGGTTGGTGCCCTACACAGATTTAACTTTATATGTGAATTTTTACCCTGTTAAGCCTGCTGATTATGGTCAAATCAAACAAGAAATTTTGGTTTATACGAATGATGATACCTTGCCTGTTAAAAAGTTTTATGTGAATGCAGACGTTTTTCAAGATTTCAGTAAACTGAGCAAGTCAGATTTTAAAAAGGCGCCTGTAATCCAATTAGAGAAGAATGCCATTGATTTTGGAGATGTTCATTATTATGAATACCCAGAGAGAACTTTTCAAGTGGTCAACAAAGGAAAAAGAGATTTAGTTATTAAGCGTTTGGTACGCTCATGCAATTGTATTTACCCAACCATAGATAAAATGGTGCTAAAAAAAGGAGAGAAAGCCAATTTAAAAGTTAAGTGGGATCTCAAAAACATTGTGGGTGTTGATGAAAAATCATTCAAAATTATCACCAATGACCCAAAACAACCAGAAACAGATGTGCAATTAAAAATCAATGTGACACCATAAAATAGGCATTATTTTTGGTAGTTTAAATTTAGTTTTAAAAGCATAACAACATGAAAAAAGGACTGACAATTTTACTCGGTTTTACCGGGGGCATTATTGGGGCATTCTTGTACGGTAAGTTCTATGCTCCTGTAGTTTTAACTCAGATAGCTTCAACTCAATATGAGTCAGCGGCTGCATCCATTAAATACCAAGGTCAAGCCATTGCCCAAAACAATTTTGTTACGGCATCTCAAATTGCAACTCCAAGTGTTGTATTCATCAAAACATTGAGCAATCAGCAAAGGGGCTACAACGATCCATTTTTTGATTTTTGGAACAATTTTGATTTTTTTGGTCAGAGAGGTCCTGTCACCAGTTCAGGGTCAGGTGTAATTTTGACAGCAGATGGGTACATAGTTACCAATTTACATGTGGTAAAAGATGCCAATCAAATTGAGGTCATTACCAACAAAAATAAACGTTCTTATCAGGCTAAAATTATTGGAACAGACCCTTCCACAGACTTAGCACTGATTAAAATACAAGCCAATAACTTGCCACATTTAACCATGGGTAATTCTGATCAAGTTGATATTGGTGAATGGGTATTGGCGGTAGGTAATCCATTTAATTTAACATCAACCGTTACAGCAGGAATTGTAAGCGCAAAAGGAAGAAATATCAATATTGTAAATAACCAATTTCCTATAGAATCATTCATTCAAACAGATGCAGCTATTAATCCAGGTAACAGTGGAGGAGCATTGGTAGATTTGGAGGGGAAGCTCATAGGTAT
This sequence comes from Bacteroidota bacterium, assembly GCA_027491355.1. Classification (GTDB taxonomy): domain Bacteria; phylum Bacteroidota; class Bacteroidia; order UKL13-3; family UKL13-3; genus CAISCU01. The sequence continues at coordinate 17,341 of JAIXWI010000019.1, read as the reverse complement.
TAATACTGCTATTGCATCCAACACAGGTTCTTACAACGGTTATGGATTTGCAATTCCTGTAAATATTGTAGCTAAAATTATCAAAGATTTAATTGAATTCAAAGAAGTTCAACGTGGTTTTACAGGAATGGACATCAAAGACATTGATGCAGCAATGGCTGAAAAATTAACAATTAAAAACAACCATGGTGTTATTGTGGATGAGGTGTTAGCTGATGGCCCTGCAGATAAATCTGGTATTCAAAAAGGTGATGTCGTAATTGAAGTAAACAATAAAACCATTGACAGCAAAGCTAATTTTGATGAACAAATTGCTTACAAAAGACCCGGCGATAAAATAACAGTCAAATACCTCAGAAAAGGAGAAGAAAGAATTACCCAACTTTCACTTTTGAATGAAGAGGGCACAACTGCTATCATGAAAAAGGGTACCATTACTTCAAATTCATTGGGTGCAGATTTTCAAATGGTTTCAAAGACCGAAAAAGACAAACTAGGCATTCAGAGCGGGGTGAAAATTTCAAACATTAGGAATGGTAAAATAGCCATGATGGGCATTCAAGAAGGTTTTATCATCCTAAAATTTAACAGAAAAGAGTACGACAAAATTGAACCGCTAATTTCAGATATAGAAAATGCCAGAGGGCAAATACAAATTGAAGGGATGTTTCCCAATGGTAGCAGGGCAGTGTATTCGTTTTACAATTAATTGCATAAAAAAAGCTTGGCAATTGCCAAGCTTTTCTATTTTACAATGATTGAGCCGCAGCTTCTTTGTGTATTTTTTTTACCAAACCTTGTAATACATTTCCAGGACCACATTCAATAAAATTGGTTGCGCCATCTGCAACCATTTTTTCAATAGTTTGTGTCCATCTAACCGAACCGGTTAACTGTGCAATCAAATTATGCTTGATTTGATCGGTATTTGTAACGGCTGTGGCGGTTACATTCTGATATACTGGACAAATTGGGGTGTGAAATGGAGTACTTAAAATGGCGGCTTCCAATTGTTCACTGGCAGGTTGCATTAAGGGAGAATGAAAGGCTCCACCAACAGGTAAAACCAATGCTCTTTTAGCACCAGCAGCTTTTAGTTTTTCGCAGGCCAAATTTACGCCTTCTATACTTCCAGAAATGACCAATTGTCCAGGACAATTGTAATTTGCAGGTACTACAACTTCTTCTGTAATGCTTGCACAAATTGCTTCTACTTGATTGTCGGCAAGGCCTAAAACTGCAGCCATGGTAGAAGGTTTGGCCTCACAAGCAGCTTGCATGGCCAATGCCCTAGCGTAAACCAATTTGAGCCCATCTTGAAAGCTCAATGTTTTATTTGCAACCAAAGCCGAGAATTCGCCCAAGCTATGCCCTGCAACCATATCTGGTTTGAAACTATCACCAGCACAAATTGCTTTGATAACTGAATGTAAAAAAATTGCAGGTTGTGTTACTCTTGTTTGTTTCAGTTCTTCCTCAGAACCCTCAAACATGATTTTTGTAATATCAAATCCCAAAATAGTATTTGCTTCATGAAACAAAGTTCGGGCTGTTTCATTGTTATCATAAAGGTCTTTACCCATACCGGTAAATTGCGCACCTTGACCAGGAAATAAATAGGCAGTTTTAGTCATAAAAATTCAGTTAATATTTAAATGTAAAATTGGCTTATTCGCCAAAATATTCCACAAAATTATTTTCAGTTTCAATCAACTTAATGCTGTGCAGCGTTGAGTTTTCTAGTAATGGTGTTAAGATGTCCCAAATAGCAATAACAATATTTTCAATTGAGGGTATTTGTCCTTTTAGCCATGGAATGTCTTCGTTTAAATTACGGTGGTCTAAAGGTTCAGTGATGTGGTTTTTAATGATTGATTTGAGTTTTTTCAAATCCATCACCATGCCTGTTTCAGGGTTGGTTGTACCTTTTATTGTTACAAACAATTCAAAATTGTGACCATGGTAATATTTATTAGAGCACTTTCCAAAAAATGCCTCATTCTCCGCCTCAGTCCAATTGGGGTTGAACAATTTATGGGCCGCATTGAAGCGTTCCCTTCTGGTTATATATACTGTTTTTGCTCTATTTGCCATGTTTTACTGCAAAACAAAGCTCAAATATAAGTCAAATTAATGGCATCAAACAAACAAAACCTTTAATTTAGACTTGTAGCCTGTTTGAATGTTTCACAAATAGCCTGCTTTTTATTAATTTCGTTGCAATATGATAGTTATAACAGGCGCCGAAGGATTTATTGGAAGTTGTTTAGTTTCAAGGCTGAACAAGGATGGCTACAATGACCTTGTTTTGGTTGACGACTTCAATACTGTAACAGGTCGTGAAAAGAATTTGATTGGTAAAAACTATACAGCGAAGGTTAATAGATCTGATTTTTTTAACTGGTTCCAAGAGCATAGCAATGAAGTAGAATTTGTATTTCACATTGGCGCCCGAACCGATACTACAGAAACCGACGAACATATTTTTAAAGTTTTAAACATTGATTTTAGTCAGCAATTGTTTCAAATTTGTTCCAATGAGGGCATTCCGCTAGTCTATGCTTCTAGTGCTGCAACATACGGAGAAGGTGAGTTTGGATACAATGATGATACGCAAACGCTCAAACATTTAAAACCTTTGAACCCTTATGGCCGCTCTAAAAACGATTTCGATAAATGGGCGCTTGCTCAAGAAAAACAACCCTATTTTTGGGCGGGCTTGAAATTCTTTAATGTTTATGGTCCCAATGAATACCACAAGGGCAGAATGGCAAGCGTGGTATTTCATGCATATCATCAAATATTAGAGAAAGGACAGGTGCAATTGTTTAAATCTCACCGTCCAGATTACAAAGACGGAGAGCAAAAACGCGATTTTATTTATGTAAAAGACCTGTGTGATGTTTGTGTTTTTTTAATGCACCACAGAAAAAATTCTGGTATTTACAATTTAGGCTCTGGAACTGCTAGAACATGGAACGACTTGGTGCAAGCTATTTTTGCAGCCCTCAACAAATCTTCTCAAATCAATTACGTAGACATTCCTTCAGACATCCGTGAAAAGTACCAGTATTTTACTGAGGCCAATATGGACAAACTCAAACAAATTGGTTATAACAAAGCGTTTACTTCAGTTGAAGAAGGTGTGCGCGATTATGTTCGCAATTATTTAGTTCCAAATACGTTTGAATAAGATTGACACCCATTAAAAAATACCTGATTGGTTTGGGGGCAGGATTATTGATTTTGCCCTTCATTTTTTTATTGGAAATCAAACTCATTCAGGATACTTCAAATCAAATAAATGAAGCCTATGCCAAAACAGCTTCATTGGTACATTACAAAGAATACAAATTCAATCAAATTGCTAAATTAGCCTTTGCTGATACAGCTAATCTGAGAAAACAATGGAATGCATTGGATGAAATAGCAAGTCAAGAAGGTGCTTCTTTGTATTTGTTTAAAAACGACACCATGATTTTTTGGAATAGCAACCAAACAGAGGTCAGTCGTTTGATGAGGGTATTAGAACCCGGCGACCATTTTTTGAATACAAAATCTGGTTCTTTTTTGGTTCATTTTGAACAGTCAGGACAGCATCAATTGGTGTTGTTATACCCCATAAAATACAACTACAAATACCAAAACCAATACATACAAAATCATTTCAATGAAGAACTTAGTTTCATTGGCAATGCACTTTTGAGCCCTTCTAAACTTCAAGATTTTAAAGATATTCAAGATGTAAAAGGCAATTATTTGTTTTCCATCCAAATTTTTGGGGCTGAAAATGCAACTGCTACTTGGGTTAAAATTTTGTTTGTACTTTTAATTGGATTTTGTGTGGTATGTTTCCATCAAATTTTAAGAATTGGTATTCAAACTAACTTGTTGTTATCGAGTTTACTTTTTTTCTGCTTAACCATTACTGCTAGAATGATTTTCATGGAATTGAGAATTCCTGTTTTTGTTTACAATCTTCCATTATTCAATCCTGAGGTTTATGCCTCATCCAAACTCATCCCTTCTTTGGGTGATTTCATTGTCATCGTTTTTATTTTGATATGGTACTTTTGGTTAATCAGAGATGTTCCATTCAAACGCATTCAATACCATAAATTAAAAATCGTATATTTATTTTTCTTCTCGTTGCTCTGCATAACAGTTGCAGACGCATCAGTAGATGCCATGAAAAGTTTGGTGTTTGATTCACAAATTTCTTTTGATATCAATAATATTTTTGGCCTTAATGGTTTCACATTTATAGGCTTGTTTTTAGCTTTTTTAATTCTCATACTCACCTATCAAATTAGTAAATTGTTATACAAGTATTTGGTTTTTTCTTCGCTCAATAGCAAAATGAAATGGCTTGTACTTGGTTTTGTTTTCTTTTTTGTACATCCCTACTTTGTCATATACCTTTACGAAAGACAAGCCTATTTTCCACTTGGAAGTTTGGTTTTAATTGGCGCTTTTTTTGGCCTCAAATATTTTTTATTTCCACGCATCAATAAGCTCAAAATATACATGGTATTGGTGTTTGTATTGTCCGCTTTTACCTCATGTTTTGTGTACTATTGGAGTTACAAAGAAGAGCAATCCAATAGGGTACTTTATGCTGGTAAATTAACAGCTCAACAAGATATCAATACACTTTATTTTTTATCTGCTGTTGAAAAGAAAATTGTTAAAGATCCAAGTCTAAAAAATTATTTAGAAAGCAAATCAGCTTTGAAATCTCAACTGATTAAATACATCAGACCCTTGTATTTTAACGCTTATTTGAGTAAGTATGACATTACAGTTTATGATTTTGATTCAACAGGTAATTATTACAGTACAAGAAGTGCTTTTTCGCTAAGGCAATTGAATTATGTATGGGATGCAGAGTCAGGTACAAGTACACAATCAAAATTCAAGTTTTTAAGCGCCAATGCTGCTATTAAAGGTTATTTGGGTAAATTTCCTATATACAACAATGGACGATACATTGGGGTGCTTTTTATTCACCTAGAGCCTAAATTCATTCAAGATGAAAATAGATTTGAAGAGTTATTAGTTGAAGGTTATCAAAGTAAAGGCATTAAAAAAAGAAGCGAGTATTCATTCGCAATCTACCGCGACCGACAATTGGTTAGCCAATCTGGAAGATATGCTTACAGGACTGCTTTCACTTTTCCTGATTTATCTATAGCCTCCTATCAGTTTGTAACTGAAAATGGCTACGATCATTTGGTGTTAAAAGAAAGCGATCAAGTATGTGTAGTGATCAGTAAAATAGCTTCTACATGGTATGAACCTTTTGGTTTGTTTTCATTGTCATTTACCTTTTTTACTATTCTACTCATAGCTGCCATTTTTTTGTTTATTCTTATCAATAATCCTTGGATAGATAGATTAACCTTTTTTAATGGTTTGTTTACAGATAAGGTAAGACCATTACTCAATCGTTTGTTGTTTTTTGAAAAAGCAGATTTGAGTTTACTTAGGTCTAGAATTCAATTAGGAATCATCATCATTGTGTTTGTCACATTGGCTTCAACAGCTTACTTTACAATAGATTTAATTAAAAGTCAAAACGATTTACAACAGACTGAAAAATTACTTAAGAAAATCAGGAGCGTTGCAGCTGCCATAGAAACTGAAGCCTCTTATGAATCTTTGACTTCAAAAAATCCCAATGAAATTAAATCTTTTTTAAATCAGATTTCAGATTTCTATGAAACAGAAATATGTTTATTTGAGCCTTCTGGAGCTTTACTTAGTTCAACTTATGCCAAATTGTTTGATGAACAAGTATTGGCGCCATACATTCATTCTGAAGCCTATTACCAATTGAATTTACTCAAGTCATCACAGTATATTCAAAAAGAAAAGATTGCCAGCTTTCCTTATTTGGCAGCTTATGTTCCTATTCATGGAAAGGACAGAAAGCCCATAGGATTCATTCAGTTGCCATATTTCAATAAGTATGCAGATATGTATTCTGAAATATCCTCAATTGTTGTAGGGTCTATTAATTTGTATGCGTTATTGTTTATTGTTATTGGGGTAATTGCTTGGATATATTCTAGAAATATAACATTGCCATTGTTGATGATTCAAAAACAAATGGCTGCAATAGCTATTGGTAAGAAGAATGATACCATCAATTGGTTTAGAAAAGATGAAATTGGTGCATTGGTTGTTCAATACAACAACATGATTGACAAGTTGGAAGAAAGTGTACAAAAATTAGCAGTGAGTGAAAGAGAGGGGGCATGGAGAGACATAGCAAAACAAATAGCACACGAAATTAAAAACCCATTGACACCAATGAAATTGAGTATTCAACACTTGGAACGTGCATGGAATGACCAAAGTCCTAAATTACCAGAAACTTTTAAGAGAGTAACACAAACCCTCATTACTCAAATAGATTCATTGAGCGAATTGGCAACTGGTTTTAGTAGTTTCGCAAAAATGCCTATGCCCAATTATGAGTTTGTAAATTTACATGAATTGGTGTCACAAATTGTGGAATTGCATACCTATCAATTTGAAGGAACCATTCAAACAGCTATACCAGAAAATACTATTTTAGAATTTGACAAAGGTTATTTGAATAGGATTTTAGTAAATCTTATCAAAAATGCCATGCAAGCCATACCAGAAGACCGTGTAGGGCAAATAAAAATTGCTGCTACTACTATTGAATCAACCATTGTCATTACAGTTCAAGACAATGGTTCAGGTATTTCATTCACACAACAAGAGAAAATATTTACACCTTATTTCAGTACCAAAACTGTTGGTATGGGCTTGGGCTTACCAATAGTTAAAAGTATGATTGAAAGTGGAGGTGGTAGTATTTATTTTAAATCGGAAGAAGCTTTAGGTACAATATTTACCATTGAATTGCCTTTGAATAAAAGTGCATGAGAATTAGTATTTTTTTAATTTTAGTATTATTAAGTTTTTCCAATCAGGTTTGGTCACAACAAATGCGCCAATTGGTTACGTTTGAAAAAGATACCATTCAACTGAATCAAGTATTGATAGATGCAACCAGTATTGAGTTGAAATCTTCAAATACACGCTATCAAAAAAATATCGATTATGCTTATCTACCTCTCAGCAATCAGTTGGTTAATTATAAGATTCCCTCCACACAAATTTTATACCTAAGTTACAAATACAGTTCATATCCTATTCAAGAGAAGTTAGCATTAAGAAATACCAGCTTAATTCATCCAGAAATTAAATTTTTAAAGAATCCTTTTGCCTTGGAGGAGCCAATAAGTAATTACCAGTTCAACGCGCAATCTGAAGGTATTCAAACCACTGGTAGTTTAATGCGAGGATTTGTTTTTGGGAATGCTATGAATGCCAATGTCAATTCTAATTTGAATTTACAATTGAGTGGTAAGCTTCAGAATGATATCAATTTATTGGCAGCCATCAGTGATGATAACAACCCAATTCAACCTGAAGGAAATACAAGGGATATTCAAGATTTTGACCAGGTTTTTGTTCAGTTTTCAAAAGACAAGCACCAAGTATTATTGGGTGATTTCTTAATGGCGAGTCCAGGTACGGCTTATTTTTTAAACTACTATAAAAAGTCGAGAGGATTACATGTAAGTACGGCTTTTCAATTGTCTAAAAAGTTGCAATTTCAAACACAGGCTGATTTGGCAATTTCAAGAGGACGTTTTGTAAGGAATGCTTTTAATGGAACAGAAGGAAACCAAGGTCCATATAGACTTACAGGTCCTAATGGCGAATTGTTTATTGTAGTGATTTCTGGTACTGAAGTTGTTTATTACAATGGTGAACGCTTAACTCGTGGTGAACAAAACGATTATACCATTGATTACAATTCAGGTGAAATTACATTTATGCCCAAGCGGCTTATTCAAACCTATGCTCGCATTGTGGTTGAGTTTCAATATTCTGATAGGAATTATGCCAGAACCTTATACAATCAACACATTCAAATTCAAAAAGGTAATTCAAGTTTTCAGGTTAATTTTTACACAGAACAAGACAATAAAAATCAACCCTTTCAACAAGCTTTATCAGAAAATGACATTGCTGTTTTAAAAAGTGTAGGCAATCAAATAGATCAAGCTCAAGTGTCAGCTGTTACTGGTCCGTATGCATACAATGCTGCTAAAATTCAATACCGTGTTGTTGATACTTTGGGTTATAAAGACGTATACATAAACAACACTTCCGCGTCTTCAGATACAGTGTTTTATGAAATTAAATTTAGTTTTGTAGGAGCCAATAAGGGCAATTATATTCAAGGTAGAACACTGGCAAATGGAAGGGTTTTTCAATGGGTTGCTCCTTTGAATGGAATTCCGCAAGGTGATTTTGCTCCTGTTAAATTATTGGTAGCACCCAATCAAAGGCAAATGCTGACTGTAGGATACACCTATACAGATGCAAGAGGAAATGCTTTGAGTGTTGAAATGGCTGGAAGCAATGATGATAAAAATACTTTTTCAGACATAGACAATGTATCAAATCATGGCTACGCATTTAGGTTGATGGGCACCCCACAAAAAATCAAGCTATCTAAAAACTTACAAATTGATCAGCAAATCAATGCAGAGTATACCAGCAATCAGTTCAACGCCATTGAAAGATTTAGGTCTGTAGAATTTGCCAGAAATTGGCAAAGACAAATAAACAACAGTGCAGCTGCTCAAAGTTATGGAGACCAATTGTATGCTTACCAAGTTGGAATCAATAGTTCTCAGTTTTTTCAATTGAACTATCAAATTGCTAGCTATTTGAAAACGAGTACTCAGTTTAATGGAGTTCAACAAATAATCCAATCACAATTTAAACACAAAACATGGTTGTTGAAAGGTATTGGAGAATGGCTTGGTTCATCTCAAAACAATGATTTGAAAAATCAGTCGTATAAATTAGATGCTACATTGAATAAGCAATTCTATCACCTGGTTACAGGTTACCAATTGACTCAAGAAAGCAGTTTGTTTAAATGGAAAAACGATTCTTTGACAGCCAATAGTTTTGCCTATCAACAGCACCGTTTTTTTGTTCAAAACAAAGATACACTGAATTTGAAAACGATGTTTGAGGCTATATACCGAACAGACAATGTACCTATAGCCAATCGAATGGCATACAATACAAAAGCCCTTGATTTAAAAGGTTCAATTGCATACCTGCAATCAAATTTAAATCAGTTTAGGTTAGACATTGCATTCAGAGAGTTTATGCAATTCAATTTGAATAGGAGGGCTCAAACCATGTTGGCCAGATTAGAATACGATTATGGATTTTGGCAACGAAATGTCATTGCCAATACCTATCTTCAGACAGCAGGAGCCAATGAACTCGCTCGCGACTATCAATTTGTAGAAGTTCCTTTAGGTCAAGGAATTTATGTTTGGAAAGATTTCAATCAAAATGGCAATGCTGAATTGAATGAATTTTTATTAGCGGGCATTACCGAAAAGAATACTGCCAATTATATCAAAATTTTTTTACCTAGCAGTTCTTTGCTGCCAGTGCAAAGTAACATGTTCAATCAAACAATCAACCTACAACATTTTTCACCTGCTAAAAACAGTTGGTTTTATAAATTTAGTAACCAAACAGCTTACCGTTTTGAGCAAAAAAAACAGCAAACAGCAAACTTTTCTATTGAAAGGTTCTTGCCAGTTTCTGCTCAAGATAGCCAGTTGATGAGCATGAATACCTTGTTCAGAAATACCATTTTTTATAACAAAACATCCGGTGATTTTGGTTTAGATTACACTTACTTGCAAACCCAGAGCAAATTCTTACAAACCAATGGTTCTGATTTCCGCTCCAAAAAAGAACATGTAGTCAATTTTAGATACAATCTCAATGAAACATGGACTATCAATGCCTCCACTAGTAGAGGCGAAAAACAATTGCTATCAAATTGGCTCAATGCAGGAAATTATGCCTATTCTTATTTTGATTTAAAGCCCAAATTAAACTACCAATACAAACAATACGTTCGTTTAACAACTGCCTATACTTTTACATCCGCAACAAACAATTTTGAGGGTAACAATGATGCAGCCAATTTGCATGAGTTTTCAGGTGAGGCTCGTATTGCACTGCCTAAATCAGGAACTTTTTTTGCAAAATATAGTTACGTAGATGTCTTATACAACGGCAATGTAAGCAGTGTTTTGGCTTACGAAATTTTACAGGGTTTAGCAAACGGAAAAAACCAATTGTGGACCATACAATGGCAACACAGATTGGGCGGTAATATTCAAATTAACTTGGTTTATGACGGACGATTAACGGGTATTTTACCGGTTGTACATATTGGTAAAATGGAAGCACGTTATGTTTTTTAATCATTTGGCTCAATTTTTAGTATTTGATTCTATTGATAGCCAAATAGTTGTATTTCATTTTTACATCTATTTAGTCAATGTAAGCTTGGCGAATTAAATTTGCAACCTTAAAAAATACTTACACTTGACACTTATCAAATCAATTTCAGGAATCAGAGGAACTATTGGCGGTAAACCCGGAGATACATTAAGCCCATTTGACATTGTTAAATATGCTGCTGCATTTGGTCATTTGGTAAAAAGACAATCAGGACCAAATTGTAAAATGGTTATAGGAAGGGATGCCAGAATGAGCGGTGAAATGGTCAATCATTTGGTTGTAGGTACGCTTATGGGCATTGGTATTGATGTACTTGATTTGGGTTTGAGTACAACGCCAACAGTGGAAATGGCAGTTGTAATGGAGAATGCTCAAGGAGGTATCATTTTAACGGCATCGCACAATCCAAAACAATGGAATGCATTGAAATTGCTCAATGCCAAAGGCGAATTTATATCAGAGGAATTAGGTAAAGAAGTATTACAAATTGCCGATTCTCAAAGTATTGAGTTTGCTGATGTTGATAAATTGGGCTGCGTGTTAAAAGACGATACTTACATTCAAAAACACATTGATGCCATTTTAAAATTAGATTTGGTTGATGTGGAAGCCATAAAAGCAGCATCATTCAAAGTAGTGGTTGATGCAGTTAACTCAACTGGTGGTATTGCTGTACCAATGTTGCTAAAGGCATTGGGTGTAAACGAAATTATACCTATGTTTTGTGAACCAGACGGAAAATTCCCACACAATCCAGAACCCTTGCCAGAGAATTTAACAGCCATATCAGGTGAAGTAAAAAGAAATAAAGCTCATTTGGGAATTGTCGTAGATCCTGATGTAGACAGATTGGCTTTGGTATGTGAAGACGGAAGTATGTTTGGTGAAGAATACACATTAGTTGCTGTTGCTGATTATGTATTGACTAATATTAGTGACGAGCGATTGACTCATTTGGGTTTCCAAAAAAATACAGTTTCTAATTTGTCTTCTACAAGAGCGCTCAGAGACATCACAGAAAAACACAATGGTTCTTACAACGCAAGTGCTGTAGGAGAGGTGAATGTTGTAAAAATGATGAAAGACACCAATGCTGTAATTGGTGGAGAAGGCAATGGTGGTATCATTTATCCTGAATTGCATTATGGAAGAGATGCCATGGTTGGTATTGCTTTATTCTTATCTCATTTAGCTAAAACCAATAAAATATGCTCAATGTTAAGGGAGTCGTATCCCGATTATTTTATTGCCAAAAAGAAAATAGAATTGACTCCTGAAATCAATATAGATAGTTTGTTAGAAAAAGTAAAATCCAAATACGACAAACAACCAGTCAATACCATTGATGGTCTTAAAATTGAATTCGATAAAGAATGGGTGCATTTGCGCAAATCAAACACTGAGCCAATCATCAGAATTTATGCTGAAAGCAGGAGTGAAACAACAGCGAATAATTTGGCTGAAAAACTGATTTCAGATATGAAACAGTTCATTAAAAATTAATAAACAATCATTACAAACTCATACTATGGCTTTACAATGTGGAATTGTCGGTTTGCCGAATGTAGGTAAGTCAACCCTTTTTAACTGTTTGAGCAATGCAAAAGCTCAGGCAGCCAACTTCCCTTTTTGCACGATTGATCCAAATGTTGGCGTCATCACTGTTCCAGATGAGCGTATCAATAAATTGGCTGAGTTTGTAAAGCCGAATAGAATTGTTCCAACAACCATAGAAATTGTAGACATTGCCGGTTTGGTAAAAGGTGCCAGTAAAGGAGAAGGATTGGGAAACCAATTTCTAGGTAATATCAGAGAAACCAATGCCATCATTCACGTTTTGCGTTGTTTTGAAAATGAAAACATCATCCATGTGGATGGCTCTGTCAATCCCATTCGTGACAAAGATGTCATTGATACTGAATTACAATTGAAAGACATTGAATCGGTTGAGAAAAAATTATTGCGAATAGCCCGTGCTGCAAAAACCGGTGACAAAGATGCAGTTAAAGCAGAACAGTCTTTGAACAAATTCAAAGCACACTTAGAAGATGGCAACAATGCAAGAACATTAGATGCTACTGAAGAAGATTTGAAACACGTAGAAGATATATTTCTTTTGACATTGAAGCCTGTCATGTATGTGTGTAATGTGGATGAAGCCAGTGTGAATACAGGAAACAAATATGTGGAACAAGTGAAAGAGGCAGTGAAGATAGAAAATGCTGAAGTCATTGTCATCAGTGCGGCTATTGAAGCTGATATAGCCCAGTTAGAAAGCTACGAAGACCGTCAAGCATTCTTACAAGATTTGGGATTGTCTGAATCTGGTGTAGCTAAGCTGATTAAATCGGCATATAAAATGTTAAACTTGATAACATATTTTACTGCAGGGGTGCAAGAGGTGAGGGCTTGGACTATAGAAAAAGGTTTCAAAGCACCGCAAGCAGCTGGTGTTATTCACTCAGATTTTGAAAGAGGTTTCATTAAAGCAGAGGTAATTCATTATGATGATTACTTAAAATATGGTTCTGAAGCTGCCTGTAGAGACGCAGGAAAATTGAGCATGGAAGGCAAGGAATACATTGTATGGGATGGAGATGTGATGCATTTCAAATTCAATGTTTAACAAGCGGGTATCCCGCTTTTTTTATTTAAATTGGTAACAATGATTAAACTTGGAGATAAAGTTCGTTTTTTAAACGAAAATATGGAAGGATTTGTAACCAGTGTGCAAGCCAAAGGCATGTTGGGTGTTACAGTAGACAGTGATTTTGAGATTCCAGTATTGGCCTCACAAGTTGTAAAAATTGATTTCTTAGACAAAGCTGGAAACAACGAAAATACTGCAACTACACAAAAGCCCAGACCTGTTAATACCAATCCTATTGGTGTATTTATTGCTTTTGACCGTATCAACGAACAATTTGTTCAAGTGAGTTTTCATAATAATTTTACCGAGAAAGTTATTTTGGTTGTTCATGAGAAAGTGGAAGGTGTTTATCATTTTGTGCAACTCCTCAATATTGAAAGAGAAGCAACGCATTCTTTTAAAAAGCTAGACATGGAAGCTTTTTCAAATTGGCCAGAATTGTCAATAGCCATCATGCCTATAGAATACCATACCATCAAGCCCATTGCTCCCATTGTTAAAGAAATAAAATTCCACGCCAAAACTTTTCATCAAACATTAAAATTCAGTTTCTTTTTGCAAAAACAAGCCTATCAATGGCGCATCGATGAAAAAGAAATGACATTAGATTTAAAAGCATTGAAGGAACATGATTTTGGTGCCAAACAAGCTACTTCCATTCCTAACCTCAAAAATAGACCCGCCGAATTGATCGATTTGCACTACGATGAATTACTCAAAAAAGGATTTCAACCCAGCAATGACATTGTTGGATTGCAAATGGAAGTATTTATTGGGAGTGTTGAAGCTGCTTATGTTCATAAAATGAATAAATTGGTATGCATACATGGAGTGGGCAATTTGTACTTGAAAAATAAAATGCATACATGGCTCAGCAAGCACAAAGAAATGGTAAGTAACTATCAGTTGGCTGACCCCATTCAATTTGGTGCTGGAGCAACAGAAATTTTTTTTAAAAAATAATACATTCTCATTTTGAACGTTTACTTAGATACCCATGAAAAAATCAGTTAAAATAATAGCAATTGTATTGGTTTTTATACTGCTTTCATTGGCAGTATTGCCATTTGTTTTTAAAAGTAAAATTATTGCTTTGGTTAAAGAAAAAGCCAATGAACAAATCAATGCGCATTTATCTTTTGACGAAGACATTTCATTGAGCCTATTGAGTGGATTTCCTTATTTTAATTTGGGGATGCATCAGCTATGCATCACTGGTATCAATGAATTTGAAGGAGATACCCTTTGCTATGTCAAAGACTTAAATTTAAGTTTAGATGTCATGAGTGTCATTAAGGGACAAAGTATTCAAATCCGAAAAATACAACTGGAGTCGCCCATCATACATGCCATTGTTTTAAAAGGTGGTCAAGCCAATTGGGACATTGCTAAAACTGATACAACAGCTCAAACGGTTGATACAGCAGCCCCTAGTCCATATGCCATTCAGTTGAAATCATTTCAAGTGAGCAATGGTTTTATTAGATACGAAGACAGAGAGGGCGGCATTTATGCTGAATTACAAAACGCCCATTATAACCTGAGTGGAGATTTTACTGAAAGCTTGTTTGAATTGAACCAACAAATTGATATTGGTAAATTGACGGCATTGATGGGAGGTGTAAAGTACCTGAATCAAGTTCATGCAGTAGCTGATGTAAAAATGGATGCCAACATGAATGATTTTAGTTTTGTGTTCAAAGATAACCATTTTTCATTGAATGAATTGGCTTTTCAAATGAATGGTAAAGTACAAATGAAGGACGATGCTGTCAACATGGATATTACATATGCTGCAAAAGAAAATACTTTCAAAAATTTTCTTTCACTTATACCATCTTTGTACGCCGGTTCGTTCAAGGACTTGGAATCAAAAGGAACCCTTCAATTCAATGGCTTTGCGAAAGGATCTTATACAGACAAAACCTTACCTTCATTTGAATTCAATTTAGGGGTGAGCCAAGGCTGGTTCAAGTACCCTAGTCTGCCAGCCCCAGTAGAAAAATTTGAAATGGCATTGAAGCTGTCTAATCCTGACGGAGAACTTGACCATACTAAAGTAGCATTGAACAAGCTGCATTTTGAAATTAAAAATGAACCAGTTGACATACATTTGATTGTTACGGAACCCATCAGCAATCCGTTCATAGATATGTCTGTACATGCCAAGCTGAATTTTGCCAATGTATTAGAAATTATGCCTATGCCTGGAATGGATTTGAAAGGTAATTTGACTGCTGATTTAGATGTTAAAGGTCATGTCAATGATATTGAAAATAAGCAATTTGATCAATTCAAGGCATCAGGAAATTTGACAGCCCAAAATGTGTATGTGAAAACTGCTGATTTACCTGCCGCATTTGAATTGAAAAATGCGAGTTTATCGTTCACCCCACAATTTGTTCAGATGCCATTTTTCGATGCCAAAATGGGGGCTTCAGACTTTCAGTTAAATGGCAGCATAGAAAACCCAATTCTGTATTATTTTAAAAAGGGAACCTTGGTGGCAAAATTGAATTTAATGAGCCAATACATCAATGCAAACCAACTCATGGGGGTAAGTGCCAACCAAAGTAATGCCAATTCTGCAACAGATACTACTCAGTTAAATGCACCATCCATTCCAACGGATGTAAACATTGATTTTATTGCCAGCATCCAACAACTCGATTATACCAACCTCAACATTAAAAATTTTAATGGCCAATTGATCCTGTCAAATGGTAAAGTTGCTCTTCGTAAAATTGCATTGAAAACTTTGGGATCAAGTATGAACTTAACAGGAACATATGATGGAACCAATTTGAAAGCACCATTGATGGACATGGATTTCACTATCCATAATTTGAATTTTAAATCAGCATTCGAACATTTCAATACTGTTAAACAATTGGCTCCAATTGCTGAACATATGGAAGGTGTTTGTGATGCTTCGTTCAAAATGAATACACCCCTTACCTCACATTTACAGCCTGTCATGGGCAAAG
Organism: Bacteroidota bacterium; assembly: GCA_027491355.1. GTDB lineage: Bacteria > Bacteroidota > Bacteroidia > UKL13-3 > UKL13-3 > CAISCU01. The sequence continues at coordinate 1,303 of JAIXWI010000019.1, read as the reverse complement.
TCAATGCAACAGGTAATTTGTTTGTTCAGTCGGCTCAAATTAGCAATGTCCAGGTGCTTAATAAATTGGCCGAGCAGTTTAAGAATCCTGCCTTGAATAATATTGGCATCCAACAAGTAGGCATTGCATTTGAGGTAAAAGATGGTAAAGTTTTTACCAAGCCCTTCGAGTTAAAATTTGCCAATAAAGTCATGAAAGTAAGTGGCTCAACAAGCCTAGATCAGCAAATTGATTACACAGGAACTTTGTCACTTTCAAAATCAGAATTGGGCATGTTCGCTTCGGGTATTGAGGGTTCATTGGATGCTTTGAACAAACAATTGGGAACTCAAATTAAAATGAGTGAGCTCATTCCTGTTGCTGTAAATATTGATGGTACCTTTAAATCGCCAACTGTTACAACCAATATCAAAGAGGTATTGGCAAACCAAACTGCTGGTTTAAAAGACCAGGCAAAAGCTGAATTGGAAAAGAAAAAAGCAGCCCTTGAAGCCCAAGCAAAAGCTGAATTGGAAAAGCAACTCAATGCCGCCCAAGCAAAAGCTGATCAATTGAAAAATGAAGCAGCTAACAAAGTCAAATCTGAAGCAGCACGTTTGAAAGCCGAAGCTGAAGCCAAAGCAAAAGCTGAAGCCGATAAACTAAAAAAGAAAGCTGAAGAAGAAGGGTTGAAACGCTTAAAAGGATTGTTTTAGTTGCATTTATTGGACTTCTCATTCTCCTCTAAAAATATAATATTGAAACCTCTGGGGTTCTTGTTTCAGTGAGTACATTTTCTTTAAGGAATGTGCAGCTTCTACATAGCTAATGAAGTGTCAATAATATCTGTTGACCATTCACGCAAGACTATTCAAAATCTCATCCAAAAGAAGATATCAATCGGATGTTCCGACCATTGTCAATCGGCGCACAAAATCACAAGTGCTTGTTGTGGGAAGGCCTGCAGCAAGCGAATGCCAAAGCAAGTAACAGAGATACTTATTCAAAGCAATATGGATTGCTGCGTCAGACGCGCGAAGAACAAGGACGCAGATAGATTTTAAGCCGATTGGCGGAGGTCTTGATTTTTGGGGTACCTTTTTTATCAAGAAAAAAGGTACGGAAACATGACTTTTAACCAATTCCCGTTCAAAAGCAGCGAACTTTTTTTAAGTTTTTATCAAGAAAAAAGGGAGAATCAAATTCAAAAGTATCGAACGACCATTCATGCAAGACTATTCAAAATCTCATCCCTAAACCAATCTCGTTCGGATGTTCCGACCATTGTCAATCGGCGCACAAAATCACCAGTACTTGTTGTGGG